>NZ_JBIAWZ010000016.1:0-157690 GCF_042896175.1 Streptomyces sp. NPDC001315
CCCGACGACCCGGAGCTCGCCCGTCTCGTCGGTGATCTGTCCGTGCGGGACACGGACTTCCGCACCTGGTGGGCCGAACACCGCGTCAACAGCGCGACGTACGGTACCAAGCAGTACCGCCACCACCTGGTCGGCGACCTCACCCTGGACTGCGACACCTGGTCCGGCTCCGACGGTTCCGGGCAGCGTCTGATGGTCCTGACCGCCGAGACCGGCAGCCCCTCCCACGACGCCCTGCGCATCCTCACCTCCTGGACCGCCGAGCGGGCGGACGCGAATGCGGGGAAGAACACGACTCCGTAGCGGCCTGCGCAGTGAAGCCAGCTCTTGAGCTGGGTGGACGAGCAGGCGTAAGCCTCGACGTGAGCGGACCGGCCCCTTCCCCGGGCCGGTCCGTTCACGTTTCGGCGGGGCCGCCCGCTCAGTCGGTCAGCCGGTCCAGGACCACGGTGGCGAGGCGGAGCGCCGCGTGCAGCTCCGTCACCTCGACGACGGTGGGGCGCACGACACCGGACCAGTCGCCGCGCACGCCGGGCCAGACCGCCAGCAGGACCTGGGCGCCCGCGAGGCCAAGGTGGGCGGTGACGTCCGTGCGGTCCTCGCCCGAGGGCGTCCAGGACAGCAGCACGCGGCCCTGCGGAATGCGGGACGGTCCGCTCAGCGGCATCCAGGTGGCCATGAGCCGGCCGTGCACCGGCGCCACGATCGCGCCCCGGACGTCGGCCGGCATGGGCGTCCGCGTCAGCGTGGACAGCTCGACGGGCGCCCGGTCGGCCTCGGAGCCCCGTACCAGGGTGAGAACGGGCCGGTCCGCACCGTCGCCCCGGGGCCGCCGCCTCGACGATGACTGGATGGCCGGCGAACGGTCAGGGCACGGCCGGTCATGTCTGTCATACCTCGTCATGTTCTCTCCCCTCCGTACCGGTGTGTGAGCTTCGCGGCATTGAGTCTTCCGGAGGCGGGGTACTCGGCACATCCGTCATCTGACTGCCAGGTGTTACGCGACCCGCGCGAGCCATGGCATCCATCGCGCGTCGAGACACACGTGTGAATCCCTCCGCCGTCGCAGGACTCCGCCTTCAGTCTTGACGTCGGCGGCAGTGCCCAGGATCGCCTGTGCCGTCAGACCTCGTCGGGGGCGGGTATGTCCCGTGCCGCCCGCTCCAGCAGCCGTGCGGCGTCGTCCAGTGCGGAGTCGGCGCCCGGCGCCGGGTGCGTGGTCACCTCGAGAAGCTGGGCGAGGAGCCGGGCGAGTCGGCCGCCGCCGGCGTACGTCAGGGCGACGCTGCCGTCCAGCAGGGTCTCGCGCACGCGGAACGGGGTGAACTGCCCGTCTCCGGCACAGGCCAGGAGCAGACGGGCCGCGAGGGTCCGCTCCAGCGGCCCGGGAGTCCAGCTGCCCCGGTCGAGATCTTCGACGAAGACGGAGGTCAGCGAGGTGAGCCGGGCCACGGCGGGCGTGTGCCGTTCCAGCGCGGCGAGGGGAGCGACTGTCTCAGGGGACATGGGAATCGATGGCCTTCTGTTCAGGCTGGCGTTGTGGTTCCGCGGGGCGCGGGGCGCGCCTCCGCCAGGCGGCGGGGCAGTGTAGGTTTGACTCAGAATACGTTTCTCACTGGCGCCTCCCGCACCGACTCGCCGCACCCGGGGAGCTCCCCCGTTGTCGACCGGCCCACAGATATGTGTGTGACACATGAGTCCCTGCCGGACGTGGCAGGGCGGCGCCCAGTGGCATCACCACCGGAGAGACCGGAGCATCGATGAGATCGGACGCACGCTCCAACCGGCTGCGCATCCTCGAAGCGGCAGCAGAAGTGCTCGCCGTTCCCGGCGACACCTCGTTGAAGTCCATAGCGCGCAGAGCGGGCGTGGGCCAGGGGACGCTCTACCGTCACTTCCCCACCCGGGAGTCCCTGGTGCTCCAGGTGTACTGGGAAGAGGTGGACGAGCTGGTGTCCGCCGTGCCCGCCCTCCTGAGCACCCTGTGCCCGCCGCTCGCGCTGCGCGCGTGGCTGGAACGCCTCCTGAGTGTCGGCAGGTGCACACCGGAGTTCGCGGACGCGATGAGCGGGGCCACCGGCGCGCTGACGGAGCAGTGCCGGCAGGCGTACCAGCCGCTGCTCGACGCCCTCTCGGCGCTGGTGGCGGCCAACAGGACGGCCGGGACCATCGTGCCCGGGACAACAGCCGACGACGTGCTCCTGCTGCTCGGTCCCCTGTGGCGGGTCGGTGCGGACGAGAGGGAACGCGCCCGGGCGGGACGGCTCTTCACCGTGCTGCTGCGAGGGCTGTGCCCGTCGGGCGCCGCGCAGGACGCCCCGGCCCCCGAGGAAGCCCGGCAGGCGGGGTGAACCCCGCCGAGTGTCCGGGACGTTCTGCCTGGTGTGGTCGGTCAGCCTCACGTGAAGAACGCCGTGAAGACGTTGGAGAACCGGGTGAGGCGGAGGCCGAGTGCGTCAGTAGAGCTCTTCGCTCGGGAAGAGGGTGAGCAGTCGTACGGTCTCCACGTACAGCCAGGCCAGGGTCAGAGTGAGCCCGAACGCGGCCGTCCAGGACTGGTCACGGGACGCGCCGCACGCGATGCCGTCCTCGACCTTCCTGAAGTACAGGGGCAGCAAGGACGCCGCGAGGACGACGCCCACGAGGCCCGTGAGGACGCCGAGACCCGCGGTGCGCAGACCCAGGCCGTCCGCGCCCATGAGAGGGAACAGGATCCAGTCCGCGAGGGCGAGGAAGCAGAGTCCGAGCAGTCCGGCGCCGACGAAGGGGTAGAAACGGCGGTTCGCTCGCGTCCAGTGCAGTTTGTGGGCGAGGAGGACTCCGGCGGAGGCCGCCATCGTCCCCAGCACGGTCTGGACGAGGACTCCCGGTGAGATGTGACTGGAGACCGTGGTCGAGAACACACCGAGGAACAGGCCCTGGAAGGCGGCGAACGCCAGGGTCAGGGTCGGCGACGGCAGGTTCCTGCGGCGCTGGATCACCACCAGTGCCGCGGCGACCAGTCCGGCGCCGGCGGCGATGCCGTAGCCCGCGGCCGTGCCGAGGGGAGTGTGCGCCGGCAGCGTCCACGACAGCGCGGCCGCCAGCGCTGTCACCGCGAGCCCCGTCGCCGCACGGGACAGGACGTCGTCCATCGTCATCAGGTCGGCGACGAGGAGAGGCAGCGGCGCGTGGTCGTCCTCGCGGAACTGGTCCAGGTCCTGGCCGCCGGCCCCGACCCGGCCCCGCGCGACGGCGATTCCCGCCCGTGGGTCCTTGGCCGCCGTCTTCTGTCCGCCCCGACGCCTGAACTGCGGCCGGGAGAGTATCGGGTTGCTGCTCGTCAACGAACGCTGCTGCTCGACCGGTGTCACGCCAGATCCTCTTCTCCGTGTCGGGCGGACCGCCACCCGAGGCCGCGCCGGCCGGCGGGGCGGGGTCTCGCCCGGGTCGTCGGCCGGGGACGTCCGCGTGGGGCGTCCCCGGTGTTGGTGTGTGTGCCCGGGTGCCGACGGGCTCGCCGGAGGTGTCGGCTGTCTTCAGCCTGCACGACCGGACAAACCACGCGCATCAGTCACTTGACGGTGGGATCCGAGGTGAGCCTCGGGTTCTCAGTCCTTGAGCCCGTAGAAGTGCATCGGGGAGTTCGGCTCGAAACCGATGCGCGGGTACACGGGTGCCCCGGCGGCGGTGGCGTGCAAGGTGGCCCGGGTCAGGCCGGTGGCGCGGGCGCCTTCGTACAGCGCCTTGCGGGTCACCGCCTCGCCGTACCCCCGACGCTGCTGGTCGGGGTCGGTGGCGACGAGCACGACGAAGAGCCGGCCCTGTGCCTCGACCGTGGCAGCGCAGGCGACCGGGACGCCGTCCCGCAACGCCAGGTAGGCGTACGCCTGCCGCTTCCACAGCGTGGAGCCGACCAGACCGTCGCGGCCCGCTTCCAGGGGGAAGCCGTAGGCGCGCGAGTTGAGGTCCGCGTAGGCGCGCAGCTGCTCGTCGGTGGTGACCCGCTCGAACGTCAGCTCAGGGTGGCCGGGCTCGGGGATGGGCAGCAGGTCGCCGGCCATGCCGGTGCCGGGGAAGGCGTAGGCCAGGCCCGCGCGCTCGGCAGCGTCCTCCAGCGCTGCGCGGGCGTCGTCGGCGAGCAGGTCGTCGAACAGCCACAGGAAGCCCGGCTGCTTCTTGGCGCGCATGATGTCCGCGGCCTGCTGCAGACGCTTCTCCAGCAGCTCTGCGTCGGCCCCGACCTCGGTCAGGGTGATCGCGTTCCAGAAGGCGAACCGGCAGTCGGCCCAGCGGACGGCGACACCCGGCAGATCCCGTACGTCCGCCTCCTGGTCCCGGTCGAGCACCATGGCACGCCAGACTGTGGACAGCTGCGCCACGGATTCGACCGCGGCCGCGAGATTCGTCATGGCAACCCTCACCTCGTCGTGTGTGCGAAATGTCCTACGCCTCGTACAACGATCGTCGCCGGTCAAGGAGTTCAGAACCCGCCTCCGCCGCGCGTCGCGGCACGTTCCGGACAGACCCGGGCCGCCGCTCGGTCCGCCCCCACGACGGATCGAAGCGGCAGCCCGGGGGGCGATCACCCGGATGCGCACCACGCCGAACGGCCGCCACGTCCCCGCCGCAGCCGATCTACCACGGGAACCTGCCGTCATCCACACGGATTCGGGGCCGCCGCCGGTTCACTTCGCGAGGCACACCGGAGAGACACTTATCTCTGATACGCACATCCGAAACACCATACATGTGACTATATGTGTATGAAGAGGAGAACCTTCATGATCTTGACAGACGAGGGCGACGCCCGGCAGTCGGTGGCCGTGATCGGGGCCGGAGCGGTCGGCGGCGTGTTCGCGTGGGCCCTGCACAAGGCCGGACACGACGTCTCGCTCTGTGTGCGGACCCCGTTCGAGGAACTGGTGATACAGACCTCGGACGGCGAGGAACGCGTGCCCGTGCGCGTGGTGACCGACGCCGAGGACCTGAAGCCGGTGGACTGGGTCCTGCTGGCGGTGAAGGCCTTCGACACCGCGAGCACGGCCCGCTGGCTCGCTGCCCTGTGCGACCAGGACACCACCGTCGTGATCCTGCAGAACGGCGTCGACCAGGCCGAGGGCGTGCACGCGCTCGCCCCGGAGGCGACCGTCGTGCCGTCGCTGGTGTACATCCAGGCCGAGCGGCAGGCACCAGGACACATCCGCCTCGGCTACGGCAACAGCCTCGACGTCCCGGCCGGGCCCGAGGCCGAGCGGCTGGTGCGGCTGTTCCGGGGCAGCGGCATGGAGATCCGCCCGCAGCAGGACCTGGTCACGGCAGCGTGGCGCAAGCTGATGCTGAACGCCGCGGTGAACCCGCTGACGGCGCTCACCCTGCGCCGTATGGAAGTCATGGGCGACCCCATGATCCTCGACCTCGCCGCGGGCCTGGTGCGCGAGACGCAGGCGGTGGCGGTGGCGGTCGGGGCCCGTCTCACCGAGGCCGACGTGGCGCGGACGCTGGCGTTCATGAGCGAGTTCAGCGAGGGCAACGGCACGTCGATGCTGTACGACCGGCTCGCGGGCCGCGCGCTGGAATGGGAGGCGCTCAACGGGGCGGTGGTCCGCCATGCAGAGGCCCACGGGATCGACGTCCCGCTGAACCGGGCCATGACGGCACTGCTGCAGGCGGTGGCACCCCTGGCGTGAGGCGTCGCCTCACGCTCGACTTGCGTCTGACCAGATACGTATGACGGTGTGTCGGCAGGTTCCGGCCGGACGACATTGCGCACATGCGCCGCCGCATGGCAGTGAATCTCGGATGGGTGGACCTCGCCGGCGGCCCGCCGGAGGCGACTTCGAGGAGTACGCCGAGCTCGTCCGGTAGCCGGGCGCGTACCCATCGGGTCACCGCCCCGTCGCCGCCCGCCGGTCCTGGCGTCGGACGGCTCGGCGACGGGGCGCCGTGTTTCCCGGGCCCGGGATCAGGCGGGTGTGATGTTGTGGTTGAACCGGAAGACGTTGGCCGGGTCGTAGCGCTTCTTCACGGCGGCGAGCCGGTCGAACCGCTCCGCCCCGTACACCGCGCGCACGCCCTCGGTGTCGGTCGCCTCGTCCGGCGAGAGGAAGTTCACCATGTTCCGCTCCGCCGCCCAGGGCCTCAGCCCGTCCACGACCCGCGCCAGCTCGGCCTGGAGCCGCTCCGCATGGTCCGCAGGGCCCACCGCGAAACCGAACACGACATACGGAAGGCCTCGACTGGGCACCGAGTTGGGGAACGCCGGTTCACGGTCCAAGGCGCCGCCGAGCGCCCGGATCTCGACGTTCGCCAGGGTGCACCCCGAGTCCGGGCCGGCGAGCTCCACGAACGCCTGCGCCGTCTTCTCGGAGAACTCCTCCAGGCAGAGGCTGCGGTCGAAGTACGGCATCGGATCCACCGGATCCATGTGGATCTCGCCGATCGCGGTGAAGGGCTTCTCCCCCACCAGGTCGATCAGCACCGGCGCCGCCGCCCGCAGCGGGGCGATCAGTTCGGCACCCTCGGCCTCCGACCCCAGGTAGCCGATCCGCAGGTGGATGACGAAGGCACCCCGCAGCGGCTCGGGCAGCACGGGGATGTCGGGCAGGCGCTGGATGCCGATGGACGAGGTCATCTCCTCCGGCATGGTCGGCAGCCAGGCGCGCCAGGCCTCGAGCACCTGGGCCAGGTGCTCGCCCGGGAAGTAGATGCAGCCGCCGTAGAAGTGCGAGACCGGAAACACGTCGAACTCGAGCTCGGTCACGACGCCGAAGTTGCCCTTGCCGCCCAGCAGCGCCCAGAACAGGTCCGGTTCGCTCTCCGGCGTCACCCGGCGCAGTTCCCCGTCCGCCGTGACGAGGTCGACCCACCGCACATGGTCGGCGGCGTAGCCGTGCGTGCGTCCCAGCAGTGGGCTCTGCCCGCCGCCCAGGGTGTACCCGACGACGCCGACGTTCGGTGCCGAGCCCACGACCGGGGCCAGGCCGAACTCGGCCGTGCGGGGCAGCACCTCGTTCCAGCGCACACCCGCCTCGACCCGCACGGTGCGCCGCTGCGCGTCGACGAAGAGGCCCTTCATCCGCTGCGTCGTGATCAGCAGCCCGCCTTCGGCGGCGGAGACGACCTGATGGGCCGCGGACTTCACCGCCACCGGCAGCCCGTGGCGCGCGGCGAACCGGACCGCCTCCTGGACGTCCGACTCACTGGTCGCGCCGACCACGACCGCCGGCCGGAGGGCACACATCAGGTTGTACGTGGCGCACTCCGCCTCGTATCCCTCCGCTCCCGGCTCCAGAACCGGTCCCGCCACGGATTGCCGCAGGGCCGTCACGTCCTCGGGCGGCAGGTTCACACCTGTCATATCGGATACGTCCGCACTCATCCTGATCACAACCTCACTCAACCCGCATGGAGCACCCTCGGTCCTGTACGTAGCGGCACAGAACGGGCATTGGGCGCCGAATCCTGACGCCACTGAAACGAGCCGGACATGCTCCACCGTTCACATCAACATGTCCGTACTCACATGTTGACGGTGTCGGTCATTCCGCCATCGTGAAAGACAGGTATACCCGGAACACGTGTGCCGCCTGGGGATGCCGGTGCCGACATGGCCCGAGCCCCCGCCGGGGGCCGAACCGGATAACGGCAACGGTGAAATCTGGACGTCCCTTGAACTGCAGTGATTGCATGGGCCGCACGGAGCCGGGTGCAAGCGCAGCCAGGTCGGCGCACAGCACCGGGCCTCCCTCCGTCGGCCGTTGGAGGCAGCCCGATGAGTGACCTGGACTCGACCGTCTGCCCGACCTCGACACGGCTGGTCGGACGCGACGGGGACCTGGCGTTCATTCACTCCTTCTTCGGCAACTCCGAGGTCCACGGAGCGGCCCTGCTGCTCTCCGGCGAGGCCGGGGTGGGCAAGACCGCCGTGCTCGACGCGGTGGCGAAGGGCGCCACGCACAACGGCGTCCGGGTCCTGCGGGCGTCCGGCGTGCAGTTCGAGGCGGACATCAGCTACGCCGGTCTCAACCAGCTGCTCGTCCCGCTCTTCGACGACTTCGACATCCTCGACACCGCCCACCGCGACGCGCTGCGGGTCGCGGTGGGCATCGGCAGCGGGCCGCCGCCCGACCGTCTGCTGACCTCCACCGCCGCTCTGCTGCTGCTCCGGTTGATATCCGTACGGACGCCGCTGCTGCTCGTCATCGACGACCTGCCGTGGCTGGACCGGGCGACCAACGCCGTGCTCGGCTTCGTGGCCCGGCGGCTCGTCGGCAGCCGTATCGGCTTTCTCGCGGCCTCCCGTACGGGCTCCGACAGCTTCTTCGAGTCCAGCGGCCTGACCGAGCGGCGGCTGGAGCCGCTGGACGACGCTTCGTCGGCCGAACTGCTCGCCCTCGCGCACCCCGACGTCTCCCCCGCCGTACGGCGCCGCATCGCGGCCGAGGCGCGCGGCAACCCGCTGGCGCTGGTGGAGCTGCCGGTTGCGCTCTCCGCCGAGCAGCGTTCGACCCTGGCCGCGGTGCCCCCCGTGCTGCCCCTGAGCGAGCGGCTGCAGGCCATGTTCGCCTCGCGCGTGGCCGGTCTGCCCGGCCCCACCCGGCAGATGCTGCTGCTCGCGGCCCTCGACGGAACCGGTGACCTGGCCGCCGTCGAGGCCGCCGCGGCCGACCGGGCCGGTGTCGACGACCTCACCCCCGCGGAGCAGAACCGGCTGGTGACGATCTCGACCGACAACCGGCGGCTGGCCTTCCGGCATCCGCTGATCGGTTCCGCGGTGGTGGAGCTGGCGACCGCCGCGGAACGCAGACGAGCCCATCAGGCGCTCGCCGACGTGCTCGGCGACCAGCTGGAGCGCCGCGCCTGGCACCTGGGAGAGGCGGCGGTGGGCCCGGACAAGACGGTCGCGGCCCTGCTGGAGGAGGCCGCGCGACGCCGGCTGCGGCGAGGGGACGCGCTCGGCGCGGTGGCGGCGCTGACCCGCGCCGCGGGGCTCAGCCCCACGGCGTCCGACGAGAGCCGCCGGATGGCAGAGGCAGCCTATGTCGGCGTGGACTCCAGCGGAGAGCTGGAGGACGCCTCGCGGCTGCTCGCCGGAGCCCAGGCCCATCCAGCCGGGCAGCAGTCGCTGCACGCGGCGGCCGCGTCGGCGTTCCTGCTGATCAACAGGGACGGCGACATGGACACCGCGTACCGGCTGCTGGTCGGGGCGATCGAGTCCGGGGGGCACGGCTACGACGCCTCGGACGACGGCCTCATCGAAGCACTGCACGTCCTGGTGCTGCTGTGCTGGTACGGCGGTGACCCAAAGCTGTGGGAGCCGCTGCTGGCGTTCGTGGACCGGCTGGTCCCCGAGCCGCCCGAGCTGCTCTGGGTGGTCACCCAGACCTTCGGCGACCCGGCACGCACCGGTGCCGCGGCGCTGCCTCGCCTGACGGAGCTGATCGCCACCGTGGGGGACGACCCCACGCGTGTGATCCGCGTCGGCACCGCCTCCGTCTTCGCGGACCGGCTCGGGGACTTCCGGTGGGCCACCCGCCGGCTGGTGGAGCAGGGCCGGGCCGGCACCGCGCCCGTCCGCCGCCACCTGGGTGCGCTGATGCACCTGGGGCTGGACTACTTCCACCTGGGCCGGTGGGACGACGCCGCGCAGCTCGCGGCTGAGGGGCTCGCCCTGTGCGAGGCGCACGACTACCGGTTCTACGCGTGGTACTTCCAGTACATCCAGGCGGCCGTGGCCGCGGCGCAGGGCGACGCGGAGGCCAGTGCCGCGCTGACCGAGGAGATCGTCCGGTGGGCGATGCCGCGCGGGACCATCGGCGCACGGTTCTTCGCCTGCCACGCCAGGGCGCTGGCCGCGCTCGGCAGCGGCGACTTCGAGACCGCCTACCAGCACGCCAGCACGCTCAGCCCGCCCGGGACCGTCGCCCCGTACGTCCCGATCGCCATGTGGGGCGCGATGGACCTGGTCGAGGCGGCCATCAGGACCGGCCGGGAGAAGGAGGCCGCGGCGCACGCGAGGGCGATGCGCGAGTCCGCGATGGCCGGGCTGTCGTCCCGGCTGGAGCTGCTGGTGGTGGCCTGCGAGGCGCTGACCACGCCCGGGGAGGCGGCGCTCGCCCTCTTCGAGCGGGCGCTGTCGCTGCCCGGTCCGGAGCGCCGGCCCTTCGACGTCGCGCGGGTGCGGCTCTTCCACGGCGAGCGGTTGCGGCGGCTGCGGGCCACGACGGGGGCCCGGGAGCAGCTGACCCAGGCGCTGGAGGCCTTCCAGCGGCTGGGCGCCAAACCCTGGGTGACGCGTACCGCGGCGGAGCTGCGGGCCAGTGGCCAGTCGGCGCCGACCGCCGCCCGGCCGGGCCTCGTGGCGCTGACCGCCCAGGAGCTGCAGATCGCCACGCTCGCGGCGACCGGGCTGACCAACAAGCAGATCGCCGAGCGGCTGTTCCTGTCGCACCGGACCATCGGCACGCACCTCTACCAGATCTATCCGAAGCTGGGCATCACCTCGCGGGCCGCGCTGCGGGACGCGCTCTCCGAGCTGGAGACGAAGGAGAGCGACTGACCGCGGCGGGCGAGGGCCGACGGCTTCGTCCTGGCTCAGTCATTTTACGTATGCCGGGTCCCGGGCGCCCGCGCAGAGTGGGGGCGAGGACACCTCTCCGGGCTGTCCTCCCCCGGTGGCCGCGCCCGGTGCCACCGTGCACCACGAGAGGGGACCCGGATGTGCGGCGCCTCGGACAGTCATCCGGACATCCACTGGCCGTCGGGCTTCTCACCGGATCAGGCGGACAGCTTCTGTCAGGCGCAGGCCGTCGTGCACGCTCCGCCCGGCACGGCCTTCGCCTTGCTCACCGATGTGATGCGGTGGCCGGAGTGGGTTCCGGGCGTCACCGAGGTCCGGGCCGGGCCGCTCACCCGGACGTTCGAGGTGTGGTTCCACGGGGACCGGTTCGAGCTCTACCTGGGCGAGCACGTGCCGCAGAGTCGGCTCGGCTGGTCGGGCATCGGCGCCGGTGTGCAGCTGTATCAGGCCTGGCTGCTCACTCCGGTCGCGGACGGCACGCATGTGGTGATCGAGAACGTGGTCCGCGGTCCCGCCGCCAAGTCCCTCGACTCGTTGACCCCGCTGTGGGCACAGCGCTTGAACACTCTGTGGCTCGCACAGCTCAAGCGGCTCTCGGAGGGCGCCCCGGAGGACAGCGGCGCGTAGTCGACCGCCGCGGGCGTGCGAAAACACGCCGCCGGCCGGCACCCGGTGAGGGCGTCGGCCGGTCGAGGTCGCGTGGTCCGGTGGGTCAGGCGGCCGGGACTGCTTCCTTGGTGGCGGGGTCGGGGTCGGGGGCACCGGCCTTGTCGTCGGTCTTCCGCGCCGGCTTGAGGAAGAGGGCGAGGACGATGCCGACGGCGAGGGTGGGGGCGATCCAGAGGTAGCCCATGGCGGTGGCGTGGGCGAAGGCGTCCAGTGCGGTGTCGCGCAGAGCGCCGGGCAGTCGGCCGATGGTGTCGGGGCGGGCGGCGTCGAAGCCTCCGGTGGTCGGCAGGGCGTGGGTGCGGTCGGCGAAGCCGGTGTTGAGCAGGGTGCCGAAGACGGCGACTCCGAAGGCCGCGCCGATGGAGCGGGCGAAGGTGACGACGGCGCTGGCGGCGCCGAGGTCGGCGGCGGGCACGCTGTTCTGGACGGTGGTCAGCACGACCATGGGCACCATGCCGATGCCGACACCGGTGATCAGGAAGTAGACGCTCAGCACCAGGGTGTTGGTGGCGGCGCCGATGGTGCCCAGCAGGAGCAGCCCGGCGAGGTTGGCGGCCAGACCGGCGAGCAGGATCACCCGCAGCCGTTCGACGTGTGCGGCCCAGCGTCCGGCCAGGGACTGGCTGACGACCAGGCCGGCGACCAGCGGCAGCATGTAGATGCCGGACAGGGTGGCCGAGACTCCGTGGACGATCTGGAGGTAGGTCGGCAGGTAGACCAGCACGGCGAACATCGCGGCGTTGGCGAAGAAGCCGATCAGCGAGGAGAAGACCACGGTCCGGGAGCCGAGCATGGCCGGCGGCAGGACGGGGGCGGCGACGCGGCGTTCGACCGGCACCAGCAGCACGGCGAGGACGACGGTGGCGACGATCAGGCCGGTGATGGCCGGCGAACCCCAGCCCCAGCGCTCACCGAAGGACGTGATCAGGACCAGGCCGGTGGCGATGGCGGCCAGGATGGTGGCGCCGAGGTAGTCGATGCGGGCCTTGGCGCCCCGGGTGGCGGCGGGCAGCGCACGGGCGGCGATGGCCAGGGCGACGATGCCGACGGGCAGGTTGATCAGGAAGGCCCACCGCCAGGACAGCTGGTCGGTGAAGACGCCGCCCAGCAGGGGGCCGACGATGCTGGCGACGCCGTAGACCGAACCGAACATGGCCTGGTAGCGGCCGCGGTCGCTGGGGGCGACGATGTCGCCGACGAGGGCGAAGGTCAGCACGATCATGCCGCCGCCGCCCACGCCTTGGAGTACGCGGGCGCCGATCAGCTCGGGCAGGTTCTGCGCCAGGCCGCAGGCCACGGAGGCGATCAGGAAGATCGAGGTCGACGCCAGGTAGAGCCGCTTGCGGCCGAACATGTCGCCGAGCTTGCCCCACAGCGGCGTCACCGCCGTGGAGGCGAGCAGGTACGCGGCGCTGACCCACGCGATGTTGTCGAACCCGTTCAGGTCCTCCGCTATCCGGGGCAGCGCGGTCGAGACGATCGTCTGGTCCAGGGCCGCCAGGAGGACCGCGAGGACCAGCGCGCTCATCGCGACGGCGACACCACCCGCCTCGGGTGCTGTGGACTGCTGTGCCTTCGACATCGGGACGTGCCTTTCTGGAAGTGGTGCACATGGACGGTGTGCCGACCGCGCCCCAACGATGAGACTCATCGGCCTGGCACTACCTTCGCTATCTGTCACTCCACTGTAGCACTTAATGGCAAGGGTTCCACTCGCGAGAGGCGATAGAGGTCTCAGGCTTCACATTCCGCCACTAGACTCGGTGGGGTGAGAGCCGACGCAGCACGCAACCTGGAAGCCGTCCTGACCACCGGGGCGCGCATGCTCGCCGCCGACCCGGGCGCGAGCATCGCGAGCATCGCCGCCGAGGCGGGCGTGGACCGGCGCACCGTCTACCGGCGCTTCGCCTCCCGCGAGGAACTTCTCGCGGCGATCTACGAGTCCCGCCTGGAGGCCATCGAGCGGGCCATCGAGGACGCGCGGCTGCGCGAGGCACCCGTCGCCGTGGCCCTGCACCGCTACGTCGAGAACATCATCGGTGTCAACCGCACCTGGCCCGTCGACCTCACCCGCATGCTCGCCGACGACAGCGTCCACGCCCGCCGCAACGCGTCCGTCCGCGAGGTCGACACCTTCCTGGAGCGCGCCACCGACGAAGGCCTGCTGCGCCCGGGGCTCCCGGAGGGCTGGGCGAGCGCGCTGCTGCCCCAGCTGATGCACCTCGTGTCCCGGCAACTGCCCGAGCTGAGCCCCGCGCAGGCGGCGGACGTCGTCGTCGACACCCTGCTGCACGGCCTCGGAGCGTCCTGACACGCCGACGGCCTTGGGGAACACCTGCGTCCAGGTGTTCCCCAGGGCCGTCGGCCTGTGCGGCGGCGGTACGCAGAGGTACGTCCCCGCCGCCGCTCAGCTCATTCCACGACCTGCCGAGCCGTGTCCGTGCCGGAGGCCTCCTGTTTCTCCTTCGTGTCCCCAGGGCGCGGGGCGAGTGCCGGCGGGGGCAGGGGGACGGTTCCGGGCAGGCGGACGCGGCGGAGTCGGGACGGCTCGTTGCTGGAGTCGGGTCGCTTCAAGGCTTCTCCCATCGATGCGTTCCACGTGCCGCGCCCCCCGGCGCGCGACGCGCGCGGCACCAAGGGGTCGGACGGGGGCGTTCTGGGAAACCAGCGGAGGCGGCGCCACATTCCGGTCGAATCGATCCCGCCGCGAACGCGGCCGTCGACCTGTCCAGTTGACGACATCACACAGCACTTCAGGGGGCGACCCGGTCCAGGTCCTTGTCTGTCAGCGGGATGCCCAGCAGGGTTTCGAGTGCGGCGACCGTCCGGGCGGGTTCCACGGCGTGGACGGTGGCGAATCCCAGGTCCGCGGCGGGCGCCAGGTGCTGCTCGGTGTCGTCCACGAACACGCACTCCTCGGCGCTCAGGCCGAGTTCGGCCAGGACGAGCCGGAAGATCTCCGGCTCGGGCTTGCGCTTGCCGTGGACCTCCGACAGGACCACCGCGTCGTAGCGCTCCTCGACCTCGTAGCCGTCGTACAGGTTCCACGGGGTCAGGCCGACGGAGTTCGAGAGGATGCCGACCTTGACTCCGGCCCGGCGGGCGGCGGCGGTCGCGGCGATCACCGCGGTCTCGGGGCGCAGGTCGGCGAAGATACGGCCCATCAGGTTGTCCGGCGGGATGCCGAGCAGCCCCGCGGCCGCCTCGTTCCACTGGGTCTGGGTGAGCGCGCCGCGCTCCAGTCGCTCGGTGAGCCGGATTCCCTCGGGGTCGAGGTAGAGGCCGGTGAGCAGAGTCCCCTCGGCCAGCCCCTCGCGCTTTTCGAAGGCGAGCGCGGCGGGCAGCAGAGGTGTCGTCAGCACACCACCGAAGTCGAGAACGAGGCCCTTGCGGTGCTGAGTCATACCCACACCCTAGAAGGCCGCCGACACAGGATTTCCACCAGGTCGTCAGGTTTCTCGCCGGTCAGGCGCATGTGCAGCGGGCGCACACTCCGATCACCCACGGCCCGTCATTCCCGCCCGAACATCTCATATGTGAACATATCTTCCCGAATGGGCACATAGTCACATGTGGCGGCTCCGCGGATGTGAATCGCTCGCGTAGGTGAACCGCGGGGGCCGGTTCCTGCGTTGTACCGGTGAAGGGTTCTCCGCCGCCACGGCGACGGCGGCGGGAGCCCGGCCCCTCGGCGCACCGGTCACGACGGGCGCGGCCGAGGGGTGATGCGGTGCCGGGAAGACCGCCCTCTTCCGGACCGCTCCGGACCGGCTGCCTTCCTCAGTGGCCGCAGCGGAAGCGGCCCCCGCGCGACGTGGACGTCGGACGTACCGCGTCGGCGCGGGGCCGCGCACCGCATCCCGTACGGGTGTGCGGTCAGCTGTTCTTCGAGCGGTGCGGGTGCGCGGGGTACACGCCCAGGATGCGCACCTCGGAGGAGAAGAAGCGCAGCTCGTGCAGGGCGAGGGCGACGCGCTCCTCGTCGGGGTGTCCCTCGATCTCGACGTAGAAGCGGCTGGGGTTGAGCCCCGCGCCCATCTGGTAGCTCTCGATCTTGGTGAGGTTCACGCCGCTGCTGGCGAACCCGCCGAGCGCCTTGTACAGCGCGCTCGGGATGTTGCGCACGCAGAAGAACAGGCTCGTCATCGTCGGCTCCCCGGTGTTCGGGGCCGGCGCGGCGTCCCGGGAGAGGACGACGAAGCGCGTGGTGTTGTCCGGGTCGTCCTCGACCTCGGAGCGCAGCACGTCGAGGCCGTAGAGCCGGGCCGCGGCGGGCGGGGCGAGGGCCGCGTGCCGCGGGTCGCCGAGTTCGGCCACCTCGCGCGCCGCTCCGGCGGTGTCATCGCTGACGAGGGTGCGCCAGCCGCCCTCGCGCAGCAGCTTGCGGCACTGTCCCAGCGCGTGCACATGACTGCGGACGCACTCCAGCTGGTCCAGGGTCGCGCCGGGCACGCCCATGAGGTCGAAACGGATGGCGAGGAAGTACTCGGCGACGATGAACAGCCCCGACTCCGGCAGCAGGTGGTGCACGTCCGCGACGCGTCCGGCCGCGGAGTTGTCCACCGGGATCACGGCGACGTCGACGGTGCCGAGGGTCACGGCGTCCAGGGCCTGCTCGAAGCTCGTGCAGGGCAGTTCGTCGGCGCCGGGGTAAAGGGCGTGCGCGGCGGTCGCCGAGTTGGATCCGGGTTCACCCTGATATGCGACGGTCGTCACCGTGTTCAGCCTTCCTGAGGGAGGTCCTGTCGTCGCGCGGCAGAAGCTCCATGGCGTACCGCACCTGCTGAAGTATCGGTGAAGCGGCCCCGATCAGGTCTACCAGGGGGTGCCCGTCGCCGCTCCCGCCCGCCGCCGGCACGTGATCGTACGCCGCCGCGACCACATGGCGGACGGCGTTCCCGGCCTGTCCGACGCCCGCGGCGAGCCGCTCGTCGACATCCTCGGGCAGGCCCTGCCGGGCGGAGGGGCCGCCGTGCAGGGCCGCGGCCAGGCTCATCCGCTCGTCGTGCAGGACGGCGGCCGGCTCGGTGGCGGCCGGGGCGGCCAGTGCGTCGGGAGCGCATCGCCGGGCCCGTCCTGGCCGAGGCCGAGACGGCGCGGGCCTGCGACACCTTCGTGATCCTGCTCTTCGAGAACCTCGCCCGGGACCGGCTGCTGTCGGAGGGACTCGCGGAGGGGCGGTCGACGGCGTACACCGGTCCCCTGCTGGATCGGCCGGCCGTGCAGCTGGTCAACCTCGCCGAGCGGGATCCGGCGCTGTGGCGCCGGTACGGCGAACCGACCCTGCGGGCGCTGCGGCCCTGAACCGGCCGCGGCCTCAGGGGTCGAGCCGCACGGGCGCCCGGCCCGGCTGCCGTCTCGGACTCCGTGCGGTCTGCGAGGGCTTCTGCACGGCCACTCCGGGGACGCTGATCAGCTCCGTGTCCTCGTAGGTCCGGGGCGCCCGGAAGACCTCCGCCCAGGACGTCACGGCCGGGTGGCGGCGCAGCAGCGCGCGGCGCTCCCGGTCGGTCATCGCGCCCCACACGCCGTATTCCTCGCGGTGGTCCAGGGCGTAGGCGAGGCAGTCGAGCCGCACCGGGCACTTGACGCACACAACCTTGGCCTCGTTCTGGGCGGTGCCCTCGGCGAACATCTGTTCCGCCTGCGCCCGGCACAGCCCTCGGTCGGCCCAGTCCATGCCAGCCTCGCTCCCCAGCGGTGCGCCTGCCGGGCCCGCCCTCTGCGTGCGTACACACGTGTTGCTAGATATGTATGAGCTTAACTCACATGTGTTGAGCCGTCGCCGCGGGCCGGGTCGCCGCGGTACGCACCCGTCCCGGACCGGCCGTCCGAGCGAGCGGGCGTCAGTCCTCGTACCGGATGCGATGACAGAGGGCGGCGATGTCGCCCGAGGCCAGACCCGGCATCACGGCGGGCAGCTCCTCGAACCGGCTCTCGCCGGTGGCCAAGGCGTCAAGCGCCGGATCGGCGAGGAGTTCCAGGGCGAGCGCGAGCCGGTCGGCGTAGCTGCGGTTCGCGCGGGCCGGTGAGACGGTGCCGACCTGGCTGCTGCGGAGGGTGAGGCGGCGCGAGTGGAAGCCCTCGCCGAGCGGCAGGGCGATGCGCCGGTCGCCGTACCAGCTCAGGTCGATCACCGTGCCCTCGGCCCTGAGCAGTTCCAGGGACCGGGCGAGGCCCTGCTCGGTGGCGCTGGCGTGCACGACCAGGTCGCACCCGTCGCGCGCGTCCTGCGGGGCGGCGAACTCCACGCCGAGCACGGCGGCGATCCGGGCCCGGGCGGGGTCGGCGTCCACCAACTGCACCCGCACACCGGGGAATCGGGCCAGCAGAGCCGCCACCGAGCAGCCGATCATGCCGCCGCCGACCACCGCGATCCGGTCGCCGACCAGGGGTGCGGCGTCCCACAGCGCGTTCACCGCGGTCTCGACGGTGCCGGCGAGGACGGCCCGTTCGGCGGGCACGCCGTCCGGCACCGGGGTCACCGCACTCGCAGGGACGACGTAGCGGGTCTGGTGCGGGTACAGGCAGAACACCGCCCGGCCCGTCAGGCCGGCGGGGCCCTCCTCGACGATGCCGACGTTGAGGTAGCCGTACTTCACCGGGCCGGGGAAGTCGCCGTCCTGGAACGGCGCCCGCATCACGTCCCACTGGCTGCGGGGCACCTGGCCGCGGAACACCAGCGTCTCGGTGCCGCGGCTGACCCCCGACCACAGTGTGCGCACCAGGACCTCACCGTCCCCCGGCTCCGGAAGCACTACGTCACGTATCTCGCCGTGGCCCGGTGAGCTCAGCCAGAACGCGCGGGCGGAGTGGCTCATCGTGGTGTTCCTCCAGAGGGACCGGGACGTCGGGGCGACGAAACATGTCTCGCAGCAGAAGGTACACACCCGGGCCGGGTGGCCCGGTCGCGCCATCCGGCAGCCGTGGCCGACGCGTATGGGGCGGAGAGTCCGCACAACAAGAACTTTTTCGGCCATACCAGGTGACGAAAACCCCCGGGGCATCTAGGCTGCGAAAGGTGCGGGGGCGGACGGTGGGCACGTCACGAGCGTGGCCGTCTGCTGTCGAGGGGCACACACCGGGCGTGTGGCAGGGCCTGCCGCGCTGCCACACATCGCCGCCCGACGTGCGGCTTCCGGCAACACACCCCCTCGATCGCTCGCCGCGACGGCGAAGAGGACGACGACGTACCCTCGCCATTGGTACCTGGCGCGATCCGTACGGACGCGAGAGCGTCCGGGCCGGGCTGCTTCAGCGGTGAAGGAAGTGGGGGACTGTGGATTCGATCCCGAGGTCGATGGTCGGCCGCGAAAGCGAGCAGGGGGTGCTGTCGGCGTTCGTGACGGACGCCGGCGGCCGGTCCCTCGTACTGCGCGGCGACACGGGTGTGGGCAAGAGCGCGCTGCTGGAACATGTGGCCGACCTCGCGGCGGCCGAGAAGTACAGGGTGATCCGGGCGGCCGGGGTCGAGGCGGAGTCCGAGCTGCCGTTCGCCGGTCTGCACCAGTTCCTGTACCCGCTGCTGTCCTCCATCGACCGGCTGGACGACGTGCACCGCAAAGTCTTCGACGTCGTCTTCGGCAGGAGCGAGGGCACACCCCCTTCGGTCATGACCCTCGGCATCGCCGTCCTCGACCTGCTCTCCCTCGCGGCGTCGCAGAAGCCCCTCCTGCTGGTCCTCGACGACGGCCAGTGGCTGGACGCCTCCAGCACCGAGGTGTGCGGCTTCGTGGGGCGCCGGCTGACCGGCAGCTCGGTGAAGCTCGTCGTCGTGCTGCGCTCCGACCTGCCCTCAGGCTTCGACACCGCCGCGCTGCCGGAACTGCCGGTGACCACGCTGACGGAGAAGGCCTCCGAGCAACTGCTCGACATGCACCACCCGGGGCTGGACCCCCGCATCCGCCGTCTGGTCCTGGACGAGGCCCAGGGCAACCCGCTGGCCCTGCTGGAACTGCCGCCGTACGTACGCGGCAACCGAGCGGGACACACTCCTGAGGAACGGCTCGGGTACACCGGCATCCCGCTGCCCCTGCGCCTGCAGCATGTGTACGGCGCCCGGATCGAGGCCCTCGGCAACGCTGTCCGCGCGGAACTGCTGCGCGGCGCCCTGGACGGTGTCGGCGCCGGTGCGGCGGCCGGCCACACGAGGGGCACGCGCTACCGCATGGTGGACGCCGACGAGGCCGCGGCCTGCGGTCTGCTGGACATCGAACCGCTCAGCGGCGACTTCGTGTTCCGGCATCCCCTGGTGCGGTCGACCGTCGTCCAGATCGCCACCCCGAACGAGCGGCGCGCGGCGCACGCCGTGCTCGCTCAGGTGCACCGTGACGATCTGGAACGGCGGGCCACGCACCTGGCGGCCTCGACGATCGACCCCGACGAGCAGGTCGCGGCCACGCTGGAGGCAGCCGCGGACCTGGCGACCCGGCGGGGCGGCTCGCTGGCCGCCGTGGCCTGGCTGACCCGGGCCGCAGAACTGAGCGAGAGCCACGAGGAACGGTCCAGGCGGCTGGGCAGCGCGGCGTACATCGCCGGGCACTCCGGCCAGATGGACCAGGCGCAGCAGCTGGTCCGCTCGGGCACCGGGCCCGGCACCGACGATTCCCCGGCCTCGGTGATCATGTCGTGCTATGCCGCGTTCCTCGAGGACGGGGACGTACGGTCCTCGCAGCGCGAGGTCTTCGCGGCGATCGAAAGCATGCGCGACAACGGGGTGCGGGAGCCGGACGAGATGCTCTCACGACTGGTCGACCTGCTGCTGGCCATCAACCAGTACGCCAGTGACGAGACCGCGTGGGAGCGGGCTCATCAGCTTCTGGACGACCTGGGCGACCTGGTGCCCTCGCCTTCACGCGTCTACCAGGACTCCTGGGGTGACGTGGTGCGTCGCGGCGCCGGTGTGCACGAGCGGGTGGAACACGCCTTCGCCGGCCTCCACGACCTTGAACCGTGGAATGTCACCTGGCTGTGCGTCGCCGCCTACCACGTGGACACCCTCAGCCAGTACCGGCCGCATCTCCAGCGCGCCGTGGACCGCGAGGTGGAGACGGGGGCCGTGTCCACCGCCATGCTCATGCTGCACCTGATCATGCTCGACCAGATCGCGGTCGGCGAGTGGGACGAGGCCGAGCGGACCGGACAGCGTTGCCTGGAGCTGGCGACAACGCACCGGCTCGGGCTGTTCGTGCATAACATCCAGGCGTATCTGGGTCTGCTGGCCGCTCTGCGGGGCCAAGTGGACCGGGCCCGGGAGCTGCAGGCCGTGGTCGACGCCTGGGCCCGCCCCCGCGGCATCGGCTTCCTCACCCAGATCGCCGACGCCATCGGCACCGCGGCCGCCCTCGCCGAGGGCGACTACGAAGCCGCCTACCTCCACGCCATCGGCATCACACCCCCGGGCTCCTTCGAACCCTACGCGCACCAGGCCTCCCGCACCCTCCTCGACCTCGTCGAAGCAGCCCTCCACACCGGCCGCGCCGAACAAGCCCGCAGGCACGCCCTCGCGGCCCGGGACGCCGACCTCCCCGACATCTCCCCCCGCCTCGCCCTGATCACCTACGGCGCCCTCGCCATGACCGCCACCGACCCGGCCGAAGCCGACGAGATGTACGACCGCGCCGAAAACCATCCCGCCGGCACCGGCTTCCCCTTCGAACTCGCCCGCATCCACCTCGCCCACGGCATCCGCCTCCGCCACACCCAGGGCAGGAAAGCGGCACGGCTGTCGCTGACCCAGGCAGCGGCGACGTTCGAGCGGCTGGGCGCGCCGACCTGGACCGAACGGGCCCGGGCCGAGCTCCGGGCCACCGGCGCGTCCGCTCTCGCCTCCTCGGCGCATCTCGCGGCGCTGACCTGGCAGGAACGCCGGATCGCGGATCTCGCGGCCGGCGGCCTGACCAACAAGGAGATCGGCGAACGGATGCACCTGTCGCCGCGTACGGTCAGCTCACACCTGTACCGGGTCTTCCCCAAGCTCGGCATCACCTCACGCGCCGCACTGCGCGACGCGCTGGGCAAGCTCGCCGGTGACCGGACCGTGTGACCGGCCCTGGGTTCAGCCCTCCCGGGGAAGGGCACGGATGCCCTGCTCGTCGAGCCAGGCGAGCACGTAGTCGGCGACGAAACGCCATCCGTTGTCGATGACCAGGGAGTGCGCGCGGTCCGCGAACTGCTTGAGGTCCGTCGTGGCGGTGGAGTCGCCGTACGCCTTGTAGGCGGCGCGGGTGACGGAGTCCGGCACCAGCAGGTCCTCCTGCCCGGAGATCAGCAGCAGCGGGCCCCGGCCCGCGTTGTCGACGTCCGCCACGGTGTGCGGGCCGCGCACCGCGCCCGCACACCCCAGATCGGCGAGCAGCCGGCGCGGGGCCGGCACCACGTACCGCTCGAAGAGCCGGTCGGCCTCCTCTGCTTCGACGGTGTTCGCGAAGACCTTGTGGAACTGCTCCGGGGACAGGGAGATCAGTGGGTCGGCGTCGTCCTGGTCCGGGGTCCAGAGCCCGGACCGGGGGACGGGCATAGGGACGTCGTTGATGGGGGCGGGTGCGATGGCCACTGCGGCTCGGCCGACGTCGGCGCCTATGAGGTGCTGCGCGATGAGCCCGCCGACCGAGTGGCCGACGATCACCGGCGCGATATCGAATGAATGCACGATTTTCGTGTAGTGGTCCACCAGTGCGTCCAGTCCGATGCCGCGGAACGACCCGGGCGACTTCCGCATCTCACGGGCGGCGGCCCCCTCCCCCGGCCAGCCGGGCGTGAAGGCGAGAAACCCCCGACTGGCGAAGCGCTCGGCCCACGACTCCCAGGAAAGCGCGTGCAGCCACACACCATGGATGAAGACGACGGGAGTACGGTTCACGGCTGGCTCCTCCGAGCATGACGACCACCACCCTGCACCGGCACGCGGGCGACCGTCTCAGCATCGTTCAGGCGCAGGCCAGGGGCGACAGTCGAATGACTTAATGTCGGCAGCCCGCGGCGCCCGCGAGGCCCGAACGCACCGTGGCGCCGCATCACACAGGGTGAACCGAAACGGACAGCTGTCCGCCCCTCGGGCATCGGTCACCGCGATCACCGTCGAAGTCGGTGAAGCCTGACGGTCAAGTTACTTATGTACGACGATCCCGCAGCCGCGAGAGTAGCTCGGGCCAGCTTCCGCCTCAGAGAAGGATCCACTCGTCATGAGCGGCAACCAACCCGGTGTACAGGCCTCCCGAACGGCGCCGTACGACGTTCCTGAGCTGACCTTGGACATCGAGCGCGTGCTGGACGTCTCCGCCCGGCAGGCCATCAGGGCGGAGTTCCGGTTCGACCCGGAGTCCCCCTTGATCGTGTGCGTGGAGTTCCTCATCGAGAACGGCCCGTGCGTCCTGTGGCGGATCGGCCGCGACCTCCTCCAGCAGGGGCTGTACTCGATGAGTGGTCTCGGTGACGTCCAGATCTGGCCGACGCACCCGGAGGACCGGGCCACCGCGCGGCTTCAGCTGGCCTCCGGGGACATGGCGGCCCTGTTCGAGCTGCCCGTACCGCCGCTGGTGGAGTGGCTGGAGTACACCTATGAGCTTGTTCCCGCCGGTCAGGAGCTCGCCGAGCTCGACTGGGACATCGCGACCGCGGACCTGCTCCAGGACCCCACAGCACAGGCCGACTGATCGCACGAAACCGTCCACCGGGCGTTCGACCGGGCCCAGCCCCTGGAGAACGCTCATCCAGCGTCGGCACCACGGTGCCCACCGAGCGGTCATCGAGCGGTCATCGAGCGGAACTTCCGGCGGCACACGACGCACCACCGGCCTCGCAAACGCACGACCGAAGCCTTCACACGGCCACCTCGCCGTCGAACACCCCCCGACCGCGACGCCCCCGTGCCGCACCCGCCCGGCCCATCCTTTCCCGGGAAGCGCCCGCCGTCCGCGCCCCCGAGGTCCACGACTCAGCACTCGGGACGCCGGGCCGCGACGAGGACGGGACCGCCCGAAACCGTGGGGAACGTGCTCGTCTCCTGCAGCCCGAGCGCTGCGAGCTCCTCGCTCATGCGCGCCGTGTCGAAGGAGTTGCCGCCGCCGCGGACCGCGATCCACCGGCCGACGGAGCGGCGCAGCTCGTCGTCGGCGACGGGATTGGTCCCCGCCACCAGCCACGCCCCGGGGGCCAGGGCATCGACGAGCCGGGGCAGCGCGGCCCTCAGCGCCGCCTCCGACAGGAAGGGCGCCGGCAGCCAGACCAGCTGGTAGGCGTCCGCCTCCGACACGTCCATCGCGTCCTGGTGGCGCAGCGACACGCGGGCGGCCACGGCCGGATCCGCGGCGGCGAGCTCGGCCCGCCCCAGATCCAGCGCCCGCTCCAGTACGTCGATGCCCTCCACCCGGGCCTGCGGGAAGCCCTCGGCCAGCGCCAGGGCCAGCGCGCCGACGCCGGTGCCCACGTCGAGGACGCGGCTGCCCTCGGCCGCCAGCCGCTCGGCGCACCCGGCCAGTCGCGGCACGATCTTCCCGGCGAGCGCGCGGCCGGTCGCGGCGGAGGCCCGCCCCTGGTTGAGCAGCACCTCGTCGTCCTGCGCGCCCCAGCCGCCCTCCGGTGTGCCCGGCCCGTCGCAAGCGGCGGCCGAGACAGCCTGCCGCAGCGAGCTGAGCTTCGCCTCCACCGCGCTGCGCGCCGTCGGCGCGTCCGCCTGCTGGAGCGAGGGGTGGACGACGAGGCCGTCGGGGCCCCGGCGGACCAGGCCGACGCTCTCCAGCACCGCGGTGCGCTGCGGATCGCTCGCGAGTACGTCCGCGAGGGGCTCCGACAGCGCCTGCCGCTCGGTGCTCACGAACGCGGCCATGGCCCACACGGCGGCTTCCAGAACGGCCACCGGGTTCTCACCGAGCGGCAGAGCGGGGTTCGTGGGGAGAGCGGCAGGTTCGGGCGATGCGGACATGAAGCCTCCGGAGGAGTGCCGCTACGACATACGTGTCGCGCGTGCACGAACACATGTTGCCACAGCAGGGTGTGAGTTCGGCATGCGAACCCGACAAAAGACGATGTGCTCACACGGCGGGTCCGGCATCGGGCCACGACACGGCGGTGGCCGCGGTGACGGCGATGACTGCGGGGGCCGCGGTGACGATGGCCAGCCGCTCGTCATCGAGCGTGCCCGACGCGTCCGTCGAGCGGTGACAGTACGGATTGCGAAAGTTCGCGGTGTCCGTGAGCATCAGCGCGGAGATCCCGCGGTTCCAGAACGGCCGGCCCTCCACCACCGTGGATGACGCGGTGGGGCCGGTCGTGCCCACCCGTCTCCCGCTCCCGCACGACAGCCGGCGCGATCGCCTTGCCCAAAAACGTGAACCTGCGCGGTTCCCAATCCCGTTGCCTCAGAGAAGAGCCCCTGCGGTCAGGGTGTTCACTGGCTGGCCCGGTCGCAGGACGGGGCGGGCGTCCTCATGCTCTTCCCCGACATGAGGGCGGCCGCTCCACCCCTCCCACCGACCGGAAACGCACCGGGCCTCAGGACTTCGACGTGAGGTCCTCGCAGCCGTCGGCCCGAGCCTCCTCCATGACGGCCCGCAGCCCGGCGGGCTACACGTGCCGAAGGCGGCGAAGGGTTCAGTCCGCGATCGGGCCGGCGGTGACGGCACGGCACGGTACAGAAACTCGAAGCATGTGGCGGCTTCGTGAACTCACCGGCCGACACCAGGTGTGAGCATCCACACCTTCTCCAGGATTGCCCCGTACGCTCCAGCACGGCAGAGTGTTCCAACTGCCGGTCCCGGCAGGCGAATCACTTGCGTCGGTCGCGGCACAACCCAGGCACGAACCGGAAGGAAATCGCGTGAGCCCGATTACAGTCCGGGGATTCGCAGTGGCCTCCGCCACCGCGGTCACCGCCGTCGGAAGCGTTGTCGGCGTTGCCTCGGGCAGCACCGCGCAGCCCAACGACGCCCAGGCAACGGCGCCCGGCACCACGCTCCTCGCGGACATCCCGGCCGGTCACCAGGTCCAGGTGCAGAGCGCGTCACTGACGCAGCAGGCCGACGCGCAGGCCATCCAGGCGGACGCGAGCGCCCGGAAGGACGCCGAGGCAGCCGCCCGCAAGGCCGCCGCCGAGAGCGCGGTCGCGAAGAAGGAAGCCGCGGAGAAGGCCGCCAAGGAGCGCACCGAGGCCAAGACCGCCGCCTCCCGGGACGCCGCCGGCTTCCCGGTGCAGAGCTCCTACACCGTCGCGCAGATCCAGTCGATGGCCGCGCAGCTGGTGCCGGGCAACCAGTTCCAGTGCTTCAGCAACATCGTGAACCACGAGTCCGGCTGGAACATGCACGCGGTCAACGCGTCCTCCGGCGCCTACGGCCTCTTCCAGGCCCTTCCCGCGTCCAAGTACTCCTCCGCCGGCTCCGACTGGCAGACCAACCCGGCCACCCAGATCAAGTGGGGCCTGAACTACATGAACGGCAGCTACGGCAGCCCGTGCCAGGCCTGGACCTTCTGGCAGGCCAACCACTGGTACTGAGGTCCTGCTCGAGGGCGTCCCACCACACGTGTCTCACTGCCCCGCACCTCTCCCCCGCCCGGTCCGAGCCTCGGAGCGGTTAGGCTCGAAAGCAGACAGGTGTCGTGGCCGGAAGGACAGGTATGAGCGGGATACCGGGCGACGTCGGCCCGGCGGAGGACGCGGCACTGACCCGGGCCGCGCAGGCGGGCGACGTATCGGCGCTGGCTCTGCTCCTGGAGCGGCACCGGCCCGGGATGCGTGCCGTGGCGCTCTGCCTGCTGGGGCCGGGCCCGGATGTGGACGACGTGATGCAGGAGGCGGCGCTGGTGGCGCTGCGCCGGATCGTGGACGTCCGCGACCCCGAAGCCGTGGGGCCCTGGCTGCGCATGGTCGTACGCAACAACTGCCGGACTCTGCTGCGCGCCTCGCGACGTGTCGAGCCCATGGAGTCGGTGCCGCTGCCGTCGGACGGCGAGACGCCCGAGCAGGTCCTGCAGAGCCACGCGCTGCGGGACTGGATCTGGGAGGCCGTCGAGTCGTTGTCCCCGACCCTGCGGCTGCCGCTGATCCTGCGCTACTTCTCCACCGGGATCACCTCGTACCAGCAGATAGCCGAGGCCTGCGCGATTCCTGTCGGCACCGTGCGCAGCCGGCTGAACCAGGCACGCGGCGCCCTCGCCCAATCCCTCACCGCGACCGCGGCCACGGCACACGAGGACGCGGTACGCCGTACCGAGAACAGCTGGCACGAGGTGCACGAGACCCTCGCGGCCGCCGAGCGCGGCGAGTTCGGCAAGGTGGTCAAGGACCGCTACTCCCCCGCCGTCTCGCTGCTGACCGGAGGCGAACGGCTCGGCGGAGTCGACCTCCTCCTCTGGGGGATGGACCACGACCTTTCGGCAGGCGTGCGCCAGCGCCCCCTGCACGTGGTGGCCGGCCGGTCCCTGGTCGTCTGGGAGATGGAACTGATCAGCCCTCCGGATGACCCCGACCACTGCCCGCCCGGCGTGGCCTGGATCATGTCGCTGGACGGCGGCCGCTTCGACCGGGTCTCGCTCTACCACGCACCACGCCCCGAGGCCGCCCTCACCCCCACCGCGGCGTGACCTGGATCACACTATTCCGATCGAACTTCCCGGCTCCGGGAGCGTCTTGTCGGTGTTCCTGACACCTGCGCACCTTCACGGAGATCCCGATGAACACTTCCACCACGGACACCGCCCCCCTCTCCCCCGGAACCCACAGCTACCGGAAGGGGGGAATCGTCCAGCGCTACCACGTCCACGGCAACGGCCCGGTGTGCGTAGTGCTCTCCGGCGGTCCCGGCATCCACTGGGACTACATGCGCATGCCCGCCCTCGAAGAGCACCTGACGATGGTCTACGTCGAGCCCATCGGCACCGCCGGGGACAGCCGGCTCCCCTCGCACCCGCACGGCTACACCCGGGACCGGTACAGCCTCTTCCTGCAGACGCTGCTCAACCGGCTCGGCGCACCGAAGGTGCACCTGCTGGGGCACTCGCACGGCGCGTTCGTCGCCGCCTACCACGCCCTGCACCGGGCGGAGCGGCTGGCGGGCGTCGTGCTGTATGAGGGCGCGCCGGTCACCGGACCCGAGCACGGCGCGGAGGCGGGCCGCAGGGTGGAGGCATTCGCCGCGAAGCACGCCGACCACCCCGGACTGCCCGATGTGCTGGCCGCGTTCGGCGCGATGTCGAGCATCTCCAGCGACGAGCAGACCGAAGCGGTCGCCCGCGGTGTGCTGCCGTCGTACTTCGCCGACTACTGGGGCAACGAGGAGCGGCTGGCCCCGTTCCGGGACGCGGTCCGAGCCACGTACATCTCGGGTCTGGATGAGGACCTCACGCCCGATGTCATCGACGACCGGGTCGCTCTGAAGGGACTGGAGGTACCGGCTCTGGTCATCGTGGGCCGCCACGACGTGATCTGCGGGCCTCGCTGGGCGTTCGAGATGGACGAACTGATCCCCGACTCCCAGTTGCTGGTACTGGAACACAGCGGGCACATGGGGCACGTCGAGGAGCCCGAGCTGTTCGCGGACGCCGTCCGTGACTTCGTCCTGCGGACCGCCCCACGGGACGGTGCCGCGTAGCCGACCGCAGGCGCCGCAGCCCGTGCGCCGGCCCACTCCGGGTCGGCGCACGTGAACCTGGTACCGGTTCTGCCTCGTGCTGGTAGCGGAGGTCTCCGCACGTCCCGCGAGCAGGCTGTGACGTGACGTACCGCCAAATCGCCTCGAAGAAGCGTCAGGGCGCCGATGCTATGGCCACCGAGCCGGACTGCGACCTTGGGGTCTTCGCACCCGGCTTCTTCGGGACGATCGTGCGCGGGTCGACGGCCTCGCCCGGGGCGCCCTCGCGGTAGAGGCCGTCGGGCAGGCTGTCGCGGTCATGCGGAAGCAGGAAGAACACCCGACGCTTGTACAGGCCGCTGTCCGGGTCGGGAGAGGCGTCCTCGTCCAGCAACGCGTAGCCCACCATGCGCCCGTCGCGCGCGTACGGCGGCTTGGTGTTGCGCCGCCTGGTCTTGTCCAGCGCCTGACGGACATAGTCCAGGCTTTCGAGGTTCTCCAGCCACACCACCTCGTCCTCGTGGATGAGGTCGCTCTCGGTCAACAGCGAACTCATGGCTGCAGCCCCTCCTTCGTCGGCGTGCTCCCCGGCCATGGGGCCATGGCCGGACATCTGTCCGTGTCGCTCCGGCCCGCTCGCCGCCAAGTGACGGGCCGCTCTGTCGGGGCCACCGCATGCGGGGCCCGACCACCATCGTAGAGCGCACGACGACGACGGTGTAGGGCACGTGGTGTGGATGTCTGATCTACGACAGCCGTCATGCGTGCTCCAGCAGGGCGATTCCCGGGTAGTACTTGCGGCCATTCGACTTGATCATGTCGGTCGGCGCGGTCACGCCCACCTCCTGGCGGACGCGGTTCGCGAAGGCCCGGGGAGTCGCCGGCCGGATCCCTTCACCGGCGTTGCACCAGGAGCTGTACTCCGAGTACAGCAGCCCCTGCTCCACCCGCAGGTCCTTCCCTGAGTCGCCGTCCCGCGTGCAGCATTCGGCCAGGAAGCGGCCGATGTGGTCCTCGGTGGTGGCGTAGGCCGTCGTGGCGATACGGACCCTGTCAGGGCCCTCCAGCGGGTCCCTGGTGCGCAGATAGCGCTGGGCCCCCGCGATGAGCCACTGGAGGATCCCAGGGCCCTCGTCGCGGACGAGCTCGAGGGCGAGGTTGTCGATCCTGCGGTGGGCCGGGACCGTCCGGGTGAAGGGCAGCAGCCGGATACGCCGCCAGAAGGCGAAGCCGCCGGTGGAGACCTCCGGACGATGGTTTCCCAGCAGCCACAGGTGGTGGGTCGGGGTGAACGAGAAGTAGTCCTGCCGCATACGACGGGCCTTGATCTTGTCGCCGCCCGTCAACAGCCGGACCCTGGCCTCGTCGAACTTGTCGTTCGGCTTCAGCTCGCTGCACACGATCAGCCGCCGCCCGTGCAGTTCGGTCAGCTCGGTGGAGTGCTCCGAGAAGGCGCCCCGGTCCATCAGGAAGCCCGGCGGGGCCGCGTCCGCGTAGTCGCCGAGGATCTGGATCATGATGTCGAGCAGCACGGACTTGCCGTTCTTGCCTTCACCGTGCAGGAAGGGCAGCACCTGGGCTCCGACGTCACCCGTGATGGAGTACCCCAACAACAGGTGCAGGAAGTCGATCATCTCCCGGCCCTCGTCGTCGTCCCCGAAGGTGTCGGCGAGGAAGCGGTGCCAGCGGGGGGTCTCCATGTCCTGCGGGGCGACGCTGGTGGCACGGGAGTGGAAGTCACGGGTGGGGTCGGCCTTGCGCAGATGCCCGTTGTGCAGGTCGACCACGCCGACGGGGGTGCACAGGGCGTAGGGATCCCCGTCCAGCCTGTCGGGATCCACGGAGATGTCCGGCGAGGCCTTGGCCTGCGTCAGAAGGGCCTTCAGACCGGTGGTGGACAGCGTGCGCCGCCTGTGCTGCGCGAGCTCACGGTCGCTGAAAACTCCGCGCGGGTCGGTGCCGGGCATGTCCTCGGCCATCTCCCCCGCGGCCCACAGCGCGGCCTTCTCCCCTCCCCCGCGCTTCCACCGGTAGCCGTCCCACGCGAACCAGCCCAGGCCCTCAACATGCCGGAACTGGTCGTGGTGCAGCTGCACGAAGAGACGGGCGTTCCCGCGGTCGGAGAGGGACGGAGGCAGCGCTGCCGAGGGACCGACGCCCGGGACTGGAGGGGCGGCAGGAGCGCCTATGGAGCCCTGTGCGGGCAGCCGGGCGGGGCCGCGAACAAGGTCCGCCGCCTGGAGGTCGAGCATCTGCTGAGCGGCAGCCTGCGGGTCAAAACGCGGCGAGCCTTCGGCGCTGCTGCTCATGGACGTCCTTCGAGGTGAAGAGGGCGGACGGACCCTACGGCAAGGGCGTCGTCAACGATCTTTTCATTCCGGGACTGCTGCCAAGGGCGGGCATAGTGAGCGACACGGACAAGTCGGTCGCGGATGGCAGCGTGCTCGAGATGCCCCGCTCCGACCAGACCGCCGGCCGTGTAGGCAGCCCTGTTGAGCTTCTCCGAGAACCCGGTCCCTTCCGAAGCGGCGGCACACTCCGCGACCACGGCGATCAGAGGGTCGATGACCTGATGGGCGGCAGCCGGCCGCCGGGAACGGCGCGCGGCAGGGACCACTGCCGCCGGACCCTCGGGAGGAGCAGCCGGAGCCGGCCTCTCGATGACATGTCCCGTTCGGCGGAGTTCCTCCCGAAGCCATTCCGGCAGCACGGCCGGGTGCCGGGCGGTGCCCTCCGCACGGTAGACACCCTGCGACATACGTGTGCCCGGGGCAATGATGTAGCCCCCCTCGGCCCGTACGTCGACCTGCCAGGCGAGCGCCGTGTTCCGACCGGAGCCGGTCGAGCACCGGTAACTGACGTCCGGTTCGGGATTCCGGTACCAGACGTGCAGGCCACCGGAGGGCGTACGCACGCGCAGCGTGCTCTCGTCCTGCGCGGGATCCGTCTTCCCGCGGAAAGCGGCCAGCAGCGCCAGTGTGTCGAAACCCGAGGCCAGGCCGTCCAGCTCGACCTGCTCGGGAATGGCGATTCCGGGGAGCAAGTGTGTCCTGTCCGGAACAGACACGTGGTGGGCGTCGATGTCGATCACGACGAGACCGGCGGGGCCGCAGGCAACACCCACGCCGGCGGCCGGGACGTCGCCCCACCAGCGGTCGATGAGCCCTGGATCGGTCGTGGCCGAGTGGAAGCCGTGGCAAGGACGTCCTGCGGGGATACAGGGGCAGGAAGCCGGATCGTGCCTGCCTGCCGCCGGGGAGCCTGAGCAGGCAGGACAGTTCCCGACAGGGGTCTTCCGGCCCGGGGAGAGGGGATGGACCGGCCAGCCCTGCGCGGCACACCATCGTGCGACGGCCTGCGGGATCGTGGGCGCGACTGTGGCAGCACTGTCGCGGTTCTCACCTTCGCGCGGCACGGGAATCGTCCTCGTCACTTCTGTCTGCCCGATCACTTCACACACCTGACGTGGCGGCAACCTCGCCAGGGACCGAAGGGACTCTGATGCGAAAAGAGTGTACGGCCCACGATCACAAAAAGAAGTCTGTCCGACCGGCGTGCCGTTTTCTATCAGGTCGCTGGGTCCCTTGGGTCCCTGGACTGACGGTCCGTCTCCCACCCTAGGGGCTGAAGGGACCGAGGAGCAGGATGGGTTCGGGCTCCTGCGGGGCGGACATACGGCCGATCCGGTCCCCGACAGGGACGGAAAGGGTCCAGGGACCGAACGACAGGGCCTGAACGACACGGCGGTCCCTGGGCAGGGACTGAGCATCACTGCAGGTCAGAGCCTTTTACTCTGCTGAATCAGGGACTGTAGGGACTCAACGTCGCCATTATGAGCTGTACTTGAAGTGTGTTTCGTATACGCGCGTGCGTACGAATACATCTCTTGTCTACGTCATAATTGCGTTTTTCAGTCCCTCCAGTCCCTATCCGAGGGTGGAGAACCCCTCTGACCTGGGAAGATGCCAGGGACGGAAGGTCAGGGACTAAAAGAGCGAGGGTCCCTGCCACAGACCCTTTGAGTCCCCGGGCAAAGGTCTGTTCAACCTCTGCGGCAAGCTCGACCCCTCGGACCGTCGTTGTCCGGTCCCTTACGGGGCGTGCCGAGCCTGCCCCCCGGGCCGCGCGGTGGACTTTCAGTCCCTGAGGTCGTTGCCTCGGTGTGGGCTGGCTGTAGGTGCTGCAGGGGATTTTGCGCAGGCAAGTTTCCTGCAGTTGAGGTCGTCCTGTTTCGAGACGCCGCTTCCGACTGACATCGTCGAGGTCCTGACTCCCGGTAAGAGTCCCGTGAGGCCGCCTGCCCCACGAGGTGGTCCTGCAGGCTGGACGTCTTCCTGAGAACGTCAAGAGTTGTGGCTACGGCCTTCTGGACTGGATGCGGCGATCTGGGCTGCCGAGAGTCCGGTCCCGAACGGCTCCCTGATCGATGAGATCGTCCGCGAAGGCGCGAGGCGGATGCTGGCCGCTGCCCTTGAGGTCGAAGTCCACACCTTATATGACCGAGTTGGCCGACGAGCGGATCGAGGACGTTTCCGACGTTTGGCCGTCCGCAAGGGGTACCACTAGGTCGTGTCTCTTTGCTGGGTTGGTCAGTTGATCGGATGTGTCTGTCCGATTAGTGATCACCGATGCGATGAGGGACCGGATGGCGCCGCTGATGCCGGCGGATCCGGTCCGCGGGCGGCGATGAGCCGACCGCCGCCGCCCTCTTGAGGCCATCGTGTGAAAGTACCGAACCTTTTCGCCTTGGCGGGACCTTCCCGACGAGCTCGGCTCATTCCAGACCGCTCACAAGCGGCTGAGCCGGATGGGCCGTCGACGGCCCCTGGGAGCTGGTCCTCGCCGAGGTCCTGGCCGTGGCAGACGCCGACGACGACACCGACACCGATTGGAGGGTGTCAGTGGACTGCACGGTCGTCCGGGCCCACCAGCACGCCGCCGGAGCACTCAAAGGGGGCACCCCACTGCGGCGAGCCCACCGATCACGCGCTCGGACGCTCCCACGGTGGGCTGAGCACCAAGGTCCACCTGGCCACAGACGGCCGCGCACGGCCCCTCGCCTTCACCGGCATCGCAGACCAAGGAGTGATGCACCCGCCTTCGAGACGGTGATGTCCCGCATCCGCGTCCCCCGCAGGCCCAGGGCAGGCCTCGGCCCCTGGGCGTTCTGGCCGACCGCGAGTACTCCTCACGCGCCATCCGCAGCCACCTACGGCGCCGGGGCATCCGCGCGGTCATCCCTCAGCCGTCCGACCAAGTCGGCCACCGCCTGCGGCGAGGCCGGGGCGGTGGCCGACCGCCCGCTTCCGACAGCGAGGCGTACAAGCAACGGAACACCGTCGAGCGGTGCATCAACCGCCTCAAGCAGCGGCGCGGACTGGCCACACGAACCGCCAAGCTCGCGATCGCCTACCAGGCCGCCCCCCCCTCGCGGGCCTCCTCATCTGGGCGCGAAAGTGATCAACGGGGCAGGACTCAGTGCCACCAGTCGATGTCTCCGCCGCTGTGAACCTTGGGTGCGGTCACCGCGCCGAACCAGGAGGATTGGCCATGATGCTCCATAGCTTCCGCCACCTCGTGGAGCCAAGAGCCCAAGCTGGGCCACCCCAGAAAGCACGCCTGGTCATCGTGAACAGCGTCACCGAGATGGTTCTGCCACATCCCTTCCCCGACATCAATGAAGTGGTCGTCTCCGTCATTTCCTGAGATGGGGACCCACTTCGTTCCCCACCAGGGAGATTCCGCCTGGTCTGGGTCGTCTGATTCCCATATCTCCATCCGCATCTCGCGGACCTCGATGATCTCGGACACCGAGTACAGCCTCCGGCAAGGGAGCACACCCAGCAGGGACGTATCTCCGTCGTGGCACCGCAGCGACTCACGGAGATCCGCAGGAAGCGGGAACCCCAAGCGTGACTCGGCTTCTTGAATGGACTGCCACGAAGCAGGGGGCCTGAGTTCTGTCAGCGCCTTCGGTGCGTACCGGGACAACCAGGCGTCGATGCGGCGCCAGGACATCGCGACCGGGGGCACGACAGGGTCTATGCCTCGTCGGGGAGGTTGCATCATCATGCGGAAAATCATCCACCGGGCTCATGTCAGTCAGTCACGTCAAGCCACTGGCCAGCCGCACGCGCATCCGTCGCGCGAAGCCAAAGAGACAGAACCTAGCCCCGGCAGGTCACCGCCGGCCGCCGGGTCGGTCGAGGTCAAGGCCCCGCGGGTGAACGACAAGCGGGTCGACGAGTGCGCACAACGAATCCCATCGAATCGACGTCCGCGACGGTACGGCTGGGGATCAAGGTCACCAAGGGCACTGGGAGTGCGGCCACCGTGTGATCGGGGGTAGCACGTCCCCGCCCCGGCCGGCCTCGACGTCGGCCAGCATGGTGCGGCAGGTGCAGACCCTTCGGATAGTCCACCATGCCCGCCCCCAAACGTCTGCGGCCGGATAGTCGCCCCACTTCCCCACTCCCCCGCGACTCGCCGCAGCCGGACCACGATCTAACGACGGCTTGACGGTCGCTCCTCGTCCAGCGGGCGTCTCGTCCGCCGCGCGACACAACAAAGCACGCTCCCCCCGTTGCCAGTAACGAAGCACTCTCCGCTCGTAGCCAGTGTGGAGGGGAGTCCGGATGACGGGTCAGGGCTATTACGGCGTAATAGCTGTGCGGCCTCAACGGCTCGGAGCGGCTGCTGGTGAGCGTGGCCTGGCAACGGCTGAGTGCCCGCTTTCCCGGGCAGAGCGTGGGCGCTGGTGTCACTACCGCCGGAGCTGATGGCCCGTTGTGCCGCAGCCCCGACCGCCCCGTCCTCCAGGTGGAACCGATGGACCAGTTCGTCGTATGAATCCCAGAGGTGTACTCCGGCAAGGTCGAAGAACTGTCGGGTGACGGTAACTCGTTGCCGAACCGGAGAGCCGAACGCGAGACCTTCATCCTCAGCTGCGCAGCCACTCAGCCCCACCGGCACCGCTGGTGAGGAGCGCACCTATTACGGCGTAATAGGTCCATGCCCAGTACAGTCCCCGCGCTGGAGCAAGGCTGTTGTGTTTTGTCCTGTCTCACTCAATCGAGTCGTTTCCTCAACGAACCGAGTCGTTCGGGCTGCTGTCTCAGCGACCCTAGTGCTCTCTGACCGGGGAAATTCGCCGTTCTGGCCGTTGGAACGGTGGGAAGGCGGTGACGTCCGTTGCGACGCATGTGAGTGGTCGCGGTGGCACTGCGGCCACCTCGATGCTGGCCGCGTCCGCCACGGCCACACCGCCAACGGGGCCGCTCCCTGACACGCCTTGGAAAAAGGTTGTGGGCCGCTGTCGATCCGGCCACGTCCCGTTCGACGTCATGATGTGCGGCGCCTCGCCACACGATGACGCGACAGGACCGGACGAGGAAACAAGTGGACCAACTTCTAAAAGTCATGAACTTCAACGTCTCGAGTGACGGAATCGGTGCCGGTGAGCACCAGAGTCTCGAGCGGCCGTTCGGCTATGACCATCCCGAGAGGCTGTTCGCCTGGGCCGGAGCCACGGCGAGCTGGCCCATGCGCACGGATCCCGGCGGGAGCCGGGGCCTCGACGACTACTTCACGCGAGACTTCGCACGCAACATCGGCGTAGAGATCATGGGCCGGAACAAGTTCGGGCCCCAGCGGGGCCCCTGGCAGAACCATGAGTGGCGCGGCTGGTGGGGGGAGGAGCCCCCGTTCCGCACGCCGGTGTTTGTCATGAGTCACCACAAGCGTCCGTCGTTCACACTCTCCGACACCACGTTCCACTTCGTCGACGGCGACCCGGCCACGGTCCTCGAACAGGCTCGGGAGGCGGCGCAAGGCAAGGACGTCCGACTCGGCGGCGGTGTCACCATCATCCGGCAGTTCCTTGATGCCGGCCTCGTCGACACCATGCATGTGGCGGTCTCGCCGGTGAAGCTCGGGTCCGGACTACGACTCTGGGAGTCCCCCGATGAGCTGCTCGACCGACTCCACCTGGAGGTCGTGCCCAGCCCGAGCGGCGTGACGCACCACCTGTTCTGGCGAAGGTGACACGAGGGCCCACTCGAGTTCAGGCCACGACTGCGAGGGGGCGTCCGCCCCAGCGGATGCCCCCTCGCAGCCGATGCGGGCACGTTCCTTGCCCTGAGCGGCGAGTACGTGCGCGCTGACCGCATGTCGGGGTCATACCGCTCCCGCCCCGCTTCCGGATCAGCGGCGGGTCCCTCAGGCCACCGTTCCATCATCGCCCCCGCTCAGACTGAACGGAGCCCAGCGTCGAAGCGCTCTTCCTCCTGTTGACCGGCAATGAACAAGCCGTTGCCCTCTCGACTCCATCCGTCGGACAACCCTCAGGCACGTTCCATCTCAACGAAGCGAGTCCACGCGGCGTCTCGCCCAAACCAGTCCACGCAGGTCAGCGGCATGCGGACAACTGACTTCGCTGAGACAGGACATGTTTCGCTCGGACTGACGCATCGTTGAATGACCCTGTTTCACATTCTGTGAAACAGGGTTTGGTGGGACAGGATGTCGGCATGACGAGACGCGCCCGGAGTTCGGCCCGCCCCACGAAACCGCTGATCAGAGCGCCGATGCGAATCGGTCCCCTGGATGCTCCCGCTGTCGTCGGCGAGCTGCGTCAGATGCACGAGGACGCTGAGGATCCAGACGTGGAGCGCATGCCTGCCGATGACGAACTGTTCGGCGCACTCCTCTACGCCGAGAAACACGCCCAGGCGCTACGGAGGCAGTCTCCTCAGGTACAGCAGGCTGCAGCTCTCAAGCGGGTGCAGTTGTGGGAGTACCTGCGTGAGCAGACTGAGATCCATCAGGCACGTGCAGTGGATGACGCCCGAGCCGCCGGGGCCCAGTGGATTCAGTTGGCTCCAGCGATGGCAGTGGCCGCGCCGAGTGCCGCCTACAACAAAGCGAAGCGGCTGAAGGCCGTCGAGCTGATCGACGAGACTCCCCGAGCGAACCACGTCCGCCGGACGCCTGAGGCAGTTCTCGAAGCGGAGCGCCGAATCGCGCTGGAGCAGGCTGCCGAGCGCCGAGCTCAGGAAGCAGCACAGCGACGGCATGAGCTCCTGGTGCCGGTGGCCACTCGGTTGTTGGAAGAACGCGAGGCATTGCTGCGGGACGATGACGTCGACTACTGGTTGGAGGAGATCGAGGCCGTACTCCCCCACTGCCAGACACCGCTGCAAATGGTGAGCCTCAAGCGCTATCTCGACGCAGCCCTGCGTGCCCTGACCAAACTGGAGAAGCAGACAGCTCGTTCTGTCGCACTGACTGAGGATGCTCGGCTGGCGTTGTCTGCAGCTCTTGAACTCCAACCCGGACCGGGCGGGAGCAGAGAGGCCGGCTCCTCGGAGAACGAACCGCCCGATGCCTGAGCGGCACCGGGTCTGCGCTTGGGCTCGCTGCCTACGTCTGCTCGCTCTGCCTATTACGCCGTAATAGGCAGAGCGAGCAGAGGTAACAGAGAAGAGGGAGAGCCCCGCGACTGGCTCTGTCCGTTGCGGACGAGGCGGATCGTCGTGGTTGTCGGCTGCTGAGGGAACGGTCGATCGATCGCTCCTCGTTGCCAGCGCCCACTTGTCGAGCCGTGATCTCGCGCTGGTGACATGTCTCAATGAAGAGTCGGTCGGCCCAGACGATCCATCAGGTCATTGGTGTGACCATCGACTGCAATGAGTCATCGGGACAACCAACAGTGGTTCAGGCCGACTACGTCTGATGGGCATCCCGCTTCAGAGAGATCAGAGCCAGCCAGCCCCCTGAGCCATCCACGGCACCGTAGCTATTACGCCGTAATAGGTCTGAGGGCTCGACAGATCACTGAAGGTTCAGGGCCGGAGCCTGGTTCGGGAAGTTCAGGTACTTCGGGAGACTTGGGGGCTTGTGGGGAGAGATGTGGGCGGGGAGAGTGGATTGGTCCCATGTGATGGTGAACCCGGCCGAGCTATTACGCCGTAATAGGGGTGACGGGGTCCTTCCTCATCACCAAGTCGCACTAACTAACGTGTCGGCGCGGTGGATGATCTAGGACGTTAGTAAGGTAGCGCCATGAGTATGCCAGCCACCTCAAGCGACCGGGCAAAGGTCGTCTCCAAACTGCCGGGATGGCTCGAGCAAAAGCTCAAAGTCAGAACCGCCCAACTCGGCATCGAAGTCCAGACCGCCGTCGAGCAGGGCATCGCCGCCTGGTGTGACCTTGCCTCGCCCACGGCCTCGGTCGACACCACTGGAGCCCAGTCCTTCTCCACCTTCCTGCCGCCCGGGCAGTGGGAGGAGTTCCGGAGCATCGCGGAGGACCGGCGCGTATCTCTGATCCAAGGTCTCGCCCAGTCCGTCCAGCTCTGGATCGACACGAACCCCGCGCCGGATGTCCAACGCCCGGACATCACCCGCCGTATCGTCGTCTGCAACCAGAAGGGCGGCGTGGGCAAGACCGCCATCACCGCGGGGGTGGGTGAGGCCCTGTCGGAGGACCCGAACCGCCTGTTTCCGGTGCGCATCGCCAAGGCTCTGGCTTCTGCCCTTCGCGCCGGTGACACCGGTGCCGACCCAGCCGGCACGGCCAACGCCCCGCTCGAGATCGAGAAGCTTCCCGGACACGGACTCCGTGTTCTGCTGGTCGACTTCGATCCGCAGTGCCACCTCACCAACCAACTGGGCGCGGCCCCGGTGGCGCTGAACGGTGACAGCCTCACGAACCACATGGCCGGTGACCCGAAGGGTGAGCTGCGGGATCTGATCGTCTCCGTCGACGACGATCACTTCAGCGGGCGGCTGCATCTCCTGCCCGCGTGCCACGACGCATTCCTTCTCGACGTACGTCTGTCCGCGGTGCGCGCCCGTGAGGCTGCTCTTGAGCGGGCCCTGATGCCGCTCGAAGCCGATTACGACGTAATCATCGTGGACTGCCCGCCCAGCCTCGGCCTCAGCATGGACGCCGCCGCCTACTACGGACGCCGTCGCGACGGTGAGGGACCGGGCCAGTCCGGAGCGCTCATCGTTGTCCAGGCCGAGGACAGCTCCGCCGACGCCTACGACTTGCTGACGAAACAGATGGAGGATCTCCGTAACGACCTCGCCCTCGACATCGACTACTTGGGCATCGTCGTCAACCTCTACGACGGTCGGCGTGGATACATCGCCACGTCGTCTCTGCAGGGCTGGATCGACGTAAAGGATCCGCGAGTCGTCGGCCTCATCGCCGACCTCAAGGAACAGAAGGAAGCCGTGCGGATGAAGCAGCCTCTGCTGAGTTACGCGCCCGCCTCGCAGCAGGCCATCGCCATGCGCGCACTGGCCCGGGAGATCTCATGAGCAAGGCCGACCAGCTGGGTGCCGGACGCTTCGGGGGAGGGACCCGGCCCGTCAGCGCCCGTCGGGTCGCCGTCGGGGTCGCCACCGGTGTGCCCAGCGGCGGAGTGGCTCCTGCAGGAAAGCGAGTGGACACGGTCCCGACACCCGGGCAGCCGACAGCATGGCCATCGAGCCGGACTCCTCTAAGGTCGAGTCGGATGCTGTGCGTCGACTCCCTTACGACGACGGCGGGTTCATCGCGATACACCTCATCCAGAAGATGAGCGACTTCGAGTTCGAGTTCGAAGGATGCTGGACATCCTGAACAAGCATCAGAGCAAGCGGGTCAGCTCTCGGACCAGCGCTTCCTGATCACCACGCCTGTGGCCGGCACGAGCATCGTCTCCTGCCGGCCACAGGCGTTTCCGGCTATTACGGCGTACTAGGGCCGGCTCTCCTCGCCTGGCCGCGCGCTGTCCTCGCCGTTCCTCGAGGGCGACGGGTCGGCAGCTCCTCAGCCCTGGCGGGCTTGCGGTGCCCCGACGTGACGGCTCGCGCCTCCTGGCCGCTGCTCCTTGTGGCGGGTTCAAAGACTTGTAGCGTGGCTGGCCCCGGTGGGGCTGACCGCGGCATACGCGCGCCTGAGTGATTTCCTTCCGGTTCGTCGTGGCTGGCTTTCTGTGGTGCGGGTGAGTGGGGAAGGGGGTGGCTGGGCCGTTGAGTCATGGGAACAGGCTCCGTTTCAGATGCCGAAACGGGCAGCCGTTCGCAGGCTGTTGGGAGGAGGTCCAGGCAGTGGGGGAGCGGACTACGGCGCTGTGTCACAAGGTAAGAGAGCGACATCTCCAAAACGCCTCTGACCTGCGGAAATATCTGCTTGGGCCAAGATCGTACGAACTGCCAGGCAGATCCTGTGACCGCGGAGGCAGATCAAGGGAACTGAGTACCCAGTTCCAGGGGACGCGCCACTCAGTCTTCTGGGACTGCTAGCCCTGTTCTGTGGACTGGCAGGCAGTTCTGAAGAACCGCCACCACGTCTACAGGAGCTGAGTACCACTGTTCCAGAACAGCGGCAGATTGATGTCACGTTCATGTCTCGCCCGGCTGTGAACCATGGGGGAGGGCTGCGCGCGTGTCTCGACGGGCAAGCGACACGGCCGACAGGCGGAGTTAATTGACTTCCTGCTCATGTACGTTAAGTTCATGAGAGCGGTCCGAAGGCCGCCCCCAAGGAGCAGTGCGGCAACGACCCATGCACGGAGGGCCTGTTGGGAGCAGTACGCAGACTGGTCGACGCCGACACCGGCGAGCCGATCCCCTATGCGCCGTATGCCTTCTCCGGCAGGCATACCCAGGTGGACAAATCCAGGGTCGAGGCCATCACCGAGTCGAGGGCCTTCACGCCCAGTCAGAAATTTCTCGTCCTCTGGTGGATCGGCGTGTCACCTGAGGGCATGGAGCCGTTGAGAGCCACGGGAGCCGACATCGGCAAACGGGTGGGTATGTCGACGGACGCGGTAGGGAAAATCAACAGGAAGCTCACAAAGCACCGGATCCTGGTCGTCCGCGGACGTATCGGGAACTACAACCTGTACCGCATCAGTCCTTACATTGCTTTTCACGGGACAGGCGTGGAACAGCGTGAAGCGGTGAAAGCATGTAATCCACCGCACATCCCTGGCTTCGACGAGGACACCCCAGCACGGTGGGAGGCAAAGTGACCAGCGACGACAAGCAGCAGAACCTCAGGCTGCTGAAGGCCACGGCCGGCATGACCGCCAACCAGCGTCTCGTCGTCATGCTTTACGCCCTGCACCCGACGGAGTGCTCAGGCGCCGTTCTGGAGACCGCGGCCCAACTGGCCGAGCTGGTCGGCATGGCGCCGACCGTCTTCTCCAGAACGCGGAAGCAGGTCATCGGGCTCGGTTGGCTTGAGGAGACCGAGAAGATCGGGCACATCAAGTACTACCGCCTCACCCCTGGGCGACTGGGGGAGCGGGTCGTCATCCCTCTCCGGCGGGCCACCTGAGGCGTCCCGCGGATCGTGCCTTATGTACGTCACGTCAATGAGGGGCGATCCCTGGGACGCCACGTCTGCCGTCCGGGCAATGCCGCCGTCGTCTTGGACGGTCGTGCCGTGCGCTGGGCCTTCCTTTGCGCGAAGCCCGTAAATGGGGCGAATGGTTGCTAATTCACCCTCTCTTCGAACAGTTCGATTCTTCGCTCAGAACGATTCTCCTGGAGAGGGGTGCGTCGCCGCCCGGGCGGTTTCCGTGCTGGAACGGCTCCAGAGAGACGATTTGGGAGCCTTCAGCGATGAGGTGTCAGCTACGCAGGAAGCGCAGTGATTTCGCTGGTGTGCTATCCCTCACTCCTCGACTGAAGGTGTGAACCCGCGCCGGGCCGATTCCGGTTGTGCCGACGAGGTGCATTGCACAACGTCGAAGGCGGAAGGTCAGCCATGGTAAGCAGCGAACTCGCCGACAAGGTGGCTCAGCTCATCGAGAAGCCGATGCCGTTGAGCATCGTTCAGGCCGGTGATCCCGTACTCCGGCAGAAGACCGCCTACTACGACGGGCAACTCGACGACGAGACTCTGCAGCGGCTGATCGTCCGGATGCGCGAGACGATGGAGCAGACCCACGGGGCTGTCGGACTGGCCGCGCCGCAGGTCGGGCTTCCGTTGCGGCTGGCGGTGTTGGCGACGCCCGCGGAGTTCGCCGACCGGTTGATCGAGCGCGGACAGCAGCCGGTGCCGTTCACCGTGCTGGTCAATCCGTCGTACGCGGCTGTGGGCTCGCAGCGGGCGGCGAGTTTTGAAGGGTGCCTCAGTGTCGACGGCTGGCAGGCCGTGGTGACGCGTCCCGACCAGATCAAGCTGACTCGCGAGGACGAGACGGGACAGCGCCTCGTGGAGGAGTACGCGGGGCTCGGCGCGCGGATCGTGCAGCACGAGACCGATCACCTCGACGGGATGCTCTACCTCGACCGTGCCGAACTGCGGTCCCTCAGCACGACGGAGCAGTTGATGGAGCGGTGGGGACCCACGGGACTCGCGGCCGCCGCCAAGCAGCTCGGCTTCCCGCTTCCCTAACCAGCCTTCTGCGTACGGCAGTTGCGGTCACAGCCAGCCGCGGCGGGCGGCCTGCCAGGCGAGCTGCAGGCAGGTGCCGGCCCGGACTCGAATCGCTGCCGTCGTCACCGAGCACCTTGCCGACGGGCAGGTCGGCGCCGGGCGCCACGCCCTTGCGGGCGCCTCCGGAAGCCGGGCCACTGCCGCCGACGATGGAGGCGGTGTGCCGTGGCCGTAGGGGTCGTCGGTTGTCGGGCTGTCGGAGAAGTTGGCCGTGTTGGCGACCCGTCCGGCCAGGTCCGGGTGGGTCTGGTCGACTTCCGTGTCCAGGACGGCGACCTTGACTCCCTCCCCGTGTGCGCCCCGTCTGCGAGACCGTCGGGGCGCCGATCTGTGCGGTGCTGCGGTCGAGGACGGCGGGCACCCGGCCGTCCAGCCATACACGGGGACGGCGGATCTCTTCGACTGGGCCTGGCCGGGCGCCAGTTGGTCCCAGAAGCGGCTCAGGTCGTCCTGCGCGACGTGCAGTGAAGGTCGCCAACAAGCGGATGTTTCTAGGTGTCTGCAATCACCACCTTGACGGGTGACGCGAGAGGCTGCCATGATTACGTCACCACCTCAACCGGTGACACAAAAAGTGTCTGGTGAGAGGTGACCGAACACCTTTCGACCCAGATGGGGAGCCCCAGTCATGGCAGTCAGCTACACCGCCGTTGTCGACGTCGACGGAGAGGGCCGGAACGGCGGTCACGTCCGCTCCTCCGACGGTCTGCTGGAGACCAGCCTCGCCCTCCCCAAGGAGCTCGGCGGCGCCGGCACCGCGACCAACCCCGAGCAGCTCCTGGCCGCCGGCTGGGCCGCCTGCTTCCTCGGCGCCCTCCGCCGCGCCGCCACCTCCCGCAAGATCCGGCTGACCAGCACCACCATCACCGCCGAGATCACCCTCACCCACGGCGACGACGGCGAGTTCTCCCTCTCCGCGGTCCTCAGCCCCGTGCTCGGCGGCGTGGACCAGGCCACCGCCCAGGAACTCGCGGAGGCCGCCCACCAGATCTGCCCCTACTCCAAGGCCACGCGCGGCAACATCCCCGTCACCATCAACGCCAGCGCCGCCGCCTGACCCGTCCCGCCCCTTGACCGCGGGTCCCGTGTTCTCCCCCTTCGCCCCCCTGCACGGGACCCGCCACCCCTCCCCGACACACCCGCACCGCCGACCGAAGAGCGAGACAGGACATGGCTTCCCTGACGCACACACACATACGGAGCGCCAAGCACCGACGAACCGCTCTCGAACGTGTCTCCGGCGACCGGCCGCCTGGTGGCGAGGCAAGCTCAAAGGAGTGTGCGTGGCCGACGGACACACAGGTGTGGAACTGGGCGGAGAGCGCGCTGCTGTCCGGGTACGGCCCGGCGGCCCCGAACTTCCTCTGACGGACGCGGGCCACACGGAAAGACCGGTCCGACACTGGATCGTGCCGAACCGGTCATCTCGCTACGAAGGAGACGTCAGTGGTGCCGGCCGTGACGTGTGAGAACACCCCCGACGGCGGTGGCCATCACACTCTCACCCGTGGCGTTGGGGTGCACCGGCGCGGCCGGCGTCTCCGGGGCGAAGGTCTCGATCCACCGCTCGCCGGTCGGCTTGCAGAGGTCGTGACCGACGGTCGGCGTGTACGTGTTCACGTACTTCGCGCCGCCCTGCCAAGCCTCGCGGGCCAGCATCGCGTTGAGCTCCTTCTCCTTGTCACGGAGCCAGGCGAAGTCACCCGCGGCCAGCGGCACGGTCTTGCTGGTGCAGCCCACGCCGTCGTCGGGGAAGAGGTCGGGGTAGCCGACCACCACGACGCGGGCGTGCGGCGCCCGCCTGTGGATGCCGCGCAGCACCTGCGCGACCTTCGGCCCGGTCCGGGCGATCGCGTCCGTGACCTGGTCCGTGCCGGTGCCCGTGAAGTGCGTCTGGCACGGGGTGCCCGCGGGGTTGCCGGAGGTGAGCTGGGCGCAGGTGCCCAGCACCGTCGAGAAGCCGATGTCGTTGCCGCCGATGGTGAGCGTGACCAGGTCGGTGCCCCGGTTGAGGGCGTCGAGCTGCGGCGCGACGCCGTCAGTCTCCGAGGCCGTCATGTCGTCGGTGGTGGCACCCGAGCAGCTGACGTCGGTCAGCGTCGCGGACCGCGACTGCGCCACCAGCGAGGGGTAGTTCTGGTTGGAGCGCAGGCAGGTCGCGTCGACCTGGGTGGACACGAGCGGCGCCGAGGCGTAGGAGTCGCCGAGAGCGACGTAGTCCACCTTGTGCAGGCTCTCCGTGGCCGTGCTCGCCGCAGCCGTTCCGGCCGGGGCGAGGGCCACCCCGGCGGAGAGGAGTGCGGCACCCACCGTAAGAGCGCGTCCGGCGCGGGAGGTGGGGAAGAGTTTCCTCAAGATCTGTCCTTCCGTGATCGGTCGATGGGCTCCGCCCGGCGGTGCGTCGCAGTCGGAGGCCGTGTTTGGTCGAAGGCCGTGGACTGCACTGTGCGCGCACACCTGGTTGAAGACGGAACACCCAACATTCACACGTATCCGACAGTCGTCAGGTGCCGGTGGCTTCGGTAACGACTTGGTCAACGTCGGCGGGAACGGCCGACGGCACACCTTGCGCATGCGGAGAACCGTCACTTAAGGACCCGACACCTGGGCCCGGCTGGAACATACCGTCAGGTTACTGATGCCACACGTGTCGCCCACATCCGACACTGAACCCCATAACAGAACCATCGAGAGCGAGAACACAGCCATGGACATGAAGCTCGAAGTCGTCATCCTGCCCGTCTCCGGCGTGGACCGCGCCAAGGGCTTCTACGTGGAGCAGCTCGGCTGGCGCCTCGACGCCGACTTCCCGATCAACGACGGCTACCGGATCGTGCAGGTCACCCCGCCCGGCTCCGAGTGTTCCATCATCTTCGGGGAGGGCCTCACCCAGCAGGAGGCGGGTACGCTCCACGGCCTTCAGCTGACCGTCACCGACATCGTGAAGGCCAAGGAGGAGCTGACCTCCCGCGGTGTCGAGGTCTCCGGCCCGTTCCGCGACGAGACCGGCGCCTTCCACCACGTCGGCGACAGCCACCGGGTGCCCGGCCCGCACCCCGAGCGGGCCAGCTACGGAACCTTCGCCGCCTTCAAGGACCTCGACGGCAACGAGTGGTTCCTCCAGGAGGTCACCGAGCGCGCCCCCGGCCGCTGACCCGGTCCCGGCGCGGCTGACCTCCCCGCCGCGTCGGGACCGTCACCTCATGACGGACCACGACACCCGTCCGACCGATGCCCCCCTTCGGACCGACACCTTTCGGACCGACACCTGTCAGGCCGACGTCCATCGGGCCGAGACGTCCATCGGACGACGTCCGACCGACGTCCATCGGACCGACACCCATCCGACCGGGAACCGTCCACCGGAGGACACATGACGACCGAGAACATCCGCACGTATGACGTCATTGTGATCGGCGCAGGCCCGGTCGGCGAGAACGTCGCGGACCGCACCACCGCCGCGGGCCTGAGCACCCTCATCGTGGAGAGCGAACTCGTCGGCGGCGAGTGCTCGTACTGGGCCTGTGAGCCCAGCAAGGCCCTGCTGCGGCCCGCCCTGCTCCGCGCCGACGCCGTGCACGTCCCGGGTCTCGACCCCGCCGTCAAGAGCCCGTTGGACGTCGATGCCGTCCTGGCACACCGCAACCGTATGTCCGCCGACTGGAAGGACGACGGCCAGGTCGAATGGCTCGAGTCGGTCGGCATCGAGCTGCTGCGCGGCCACGGACGCCTGGCGGGGGAGCGCGAGGTGACGGTGGAGACGCCCGACGGCGGCACCGTCCGCCTGCGCGCCCGCCACGCCGTCGCCGTGTGCACGGGCAGCGGCGCGGCCCTGCCCCCGCTTCCCGGCATCGAGGAGCTGCGGCCCTGGACCAGCCGGGAGGCGACCAGTGCTCAACAGGCGCCGCAGCGCCTCGTGATCGTCGGTGCCGGTGTGGTGGGCGTCGAGATGGCCACCGCCTGGCAGGCCCTCGGCACCCGGGTGACCCTGCTCGCCCGTGAGGAGGGGCTGCTGCCCCGGATGGAGCTCTTCGCGGGCGAACTGGTCACCGAGCGCCTGCGGGAGGCCGGTGCGGACGTCCGCTTCGGCATCTCCGTCGTCGGCGCGGAGCGGAGCGGCGACGGCGAGGTCAGGGTCATGCTGTCGGACGGCGGAGAGATCACCGCCGACGAGATCCTGTTCGCCACCGGCCGCGTCCCGCGCTCGACGGACATCGGGCTCGACACCGTAGGACTGAAGCCGGGCGACTGGATCGCCACCGACGACAGCCTGACCGTCACCGCCGTCCCTGGGAACTGGCTGTACGCCGTCGGCGACGTCAACCGCCGGGCTCTCTTCACCCACCAGGGCAAGTACCAGGCCCGTGTCGCCGGCGCCGTGATCGCCGCCCGTGCCAAGGGGGAGGGGCTGGACACCGGCCGCTGGGCGCCGCACAGCAGCACCGCCGACATCGAGGCCGTCCCGGGCGTCGTGTTCACCGACCCCGAGGTCGTCGGCGTGGGCCTGACCGTCCGGGAGGCCGAGCGCACCGGCCGCGACGTCGAGGTCGTCGACTACGAGATCGGCCACCTCGCGGGCGCCCTCCAGTACCGCCCCGACTACAAGGGCAGGGCCAGGATCCTGATCGACCGGGACCGCCAGGTCGTCGTCGGTGCCACCTTCGTCGGACCAGGCGTCGGCGAACTGCTGTACTCGGCGACCGTCGCCATCACCGGCGAGGTGCCCGTCGAGCGTCTGTGGCACGCCGTACCCGCCTTTCCCACCATCAGCGAGGTGTGGCTGCGGCTGCTGGAGACGAGGCGGGACTCGTGACCACCGCACGTGACCTCACGCTCGTCGCCCTGGGCCTGCCGCCCGACCGGCCCGTGGAACAGGGCGACCTGTCCCTCGCGCTCGCCGGGGCCGAGGCGGTCGATCTTCTGGAGAGCGGGGCGCTGACGCTGGACGGTGACCGGCTCGTGCCCGGCGCGCCGGTGGCGACCGGCGACCGGCTGCTGGACCAGGCGGACGCCGCGCTCGTCCGGCGGGAGCCGTACGAGACGGTCGACGCCTGGCTGTGGCGCCGCGGCAGTGAACTCGCCGCCGCCTACCTCGACGATTTGGAGCGGGCCGGGCTCATCACCCACCCGGCGGGCCACGGCTTCCGGCTGCGGTTCGCGCCGGCCGTGCCGGCCGATTCGCAGGCCCGCCGCGACGCGGAGGAACGCAGGACGTCCGGCGAGCCCGTCCTCGCTGCTCTGCTCGCGGCTGCGGGCATTGCGGAGGCCCCGTCCCAGGCCCCCGAGAGCCCGATCGGGGACGCCGTCACGACCGTGCTGGCCGCGGTCGGCGACGCGGTGACACAACTGGAGGCCGTACGACTGCGGCGGGACGTCGAGAACGCCGCGTTCGACAATGTGTGGCGGGGCTAGAACGCCGGGTGTTTTCGCCGCCTGCGCTTCCGAGACACATGTGAGTAGAGAACTCACACTTGTCTTGTGGACCTCCAGAGGCTGGGCGGGATGATCCGATACCTCGAGCCGCAGCCGCCCGGACGCACGCAGACTCGCCGTGCGGACCTCCTACGGCAACACCCGCCGGCTGATCGGCCGTCGGCTTCCGCGGACGGGGCGCCGACGCCGGGTGAACCTTTTGCCCCCGGAGGTCCGTAGAGGTAGCGGGAGCGCAGGGAGCCCGGGTGTCATACACGCGCCCGTCGGCCGCGTCGTGAGGAGAGGTGGGCAGTCAAGATCGGTATCGGGCTTCCCAACCAGGTCCGCGACGTCCGGCCCGATGCCGTCCCGGCCTGGGCCAGGGCGTCGGAGGAGGCCGGGTTCAGCTCGCTCGGTTCGCTCGGGCGCATCGCCTACCCCGGAGTCATGGACACTGTCGCCCTTGCGGCGGCGGCGGGCGCCACCCGCGAGATCGGTCTGGTCAGCACACTGCTGCCGACCCCGGTGTGGCCGCCGGTCCTGCTGGCCAAGGAGGTCGCGGGCATCGACGCGGTCTCCGGCGGCCGGCTCACTCTCGGCCTCGGACTGGGCGGGCGCGCCGACGATTTCGTGGTGGACGGCCTCGGCCCGCGCGGCACCGGAAAGCGGCTGGACCAGGACATCGACACCTACCGCAGTGTCTGGCGCGGTGAGGTGCCGCCCGGCTGCGAGAACCCGGCCGTGCCCGGCGGCACCCCTGAGGTGTCGCTGCTGTTCGGCGGCATGGCGCAGGCGTCGTTCGACCGGGTCGCCAGGGTGGGCCGGGGATACATCGGCCCGTCGGCGGCACCCGCGCTCGTCGCCCCGGCCTTCGACCGCGCACGTGGGGCCTGGCGGGCGGCCGGACGCGAGGGCACGCCGTACCTCGTTGCCCTCGCGTACTTCGCCCTGGGGGACGAGGACCGCGGCCGAGCCAACGTCTACGACTACTACCGTCCGGCCGGACCGGACGGAGCCCGGGCCCGGGCCGCCGAGATGAGCGGGGGAGCCGATGCCGTACGGGCGACGATCAAGGCCTATGAGGCACTCGGCGTCGACGAACTCATGCTCCACCCCACCGTCGACGACCTCGACGAGGTAGCACGGCCGGCGGATGTGGTCCTGTAGGGCCCCGCAGGGACTGTAGGGACTGTGGAGAGAAACTCTCGTCGCCACGCTCCCAGGTGCCTCACCCGTCCCGCGCGGCGGACTGTGTCGCCCGCGGGACGAGCGGAGGTGTCAGTCGGAGCCGACCGCCACACCTACTTCACCAGGGTGTACATCACGGAGCGCTGCTGCTTGTGCCGCCGGATACGTCCCTTGGCGACCAGCGACTCGAGGGTGTTCCGCACCACCTGCGGGGTGGGGTTGCGGTCCGGGTGCTTCTCCAGCAGCTCGTCCCGCAGCTCCTTCGCCAGACGCGGCTCGTCGTACTTGCCGAGCATGTCGGCCAGCAGGTCACCGAGCAGGGGCTGGCGCGACTTCCCCTTCGCGCCGGCCTTCGCCGAGGTGCCCGCCGGAGCGGTCTTGACCGGTGCCGTACGCCGCGAAGTGGCCCCGGCGGCCGCCCGCTTCGCCTTCGCGACGACGGGCTCGTCCTGCAACTGCTCGGGCAGGCGGGACGCGTCCGCGAAACCCTCGTACCGCTCGGCGAGGTTCAGGATGTCTGCCAGGAGGGCTTCCTCCTGCTTCAACGCCGTGATCTTCTCCGCCAGCTCCTGCTGTCGCCGACGGTTCTCCTCCAGGTCCGATGCGGCTTGTTCTACGTACCGCGATCGGAGCGTGGCGGCTGACTGGCTGGTCACAACCGTTCACTCCCTCGATATGGATGACGTTGTGCATGGTACCCACGCCGAGGGTCCCGTGCGGATAAGTGTCAACGCCAGATGGTTCGTCTGGCATGTTCGCTCTTCAAGATAGGCGCTGATGTGCCTGCGCATGTAGGAGGTGCTTCCTCTTCTTCGGCCTCCCGAGGTCCGACGACGTCACTCGCACGAGGTGCCCTCCGAACATACTGCCCGGTAAGTGTGTCGTCGAACCGCCCTCACGCTCCTTTGTGGACCGTTGTGTGTGAGACGCGTCCGGGACGCTCCGACAGCCGGTCCCACCGGGCCGAACGTACTCGGACGTGGGTCGGTGGGACCGTGTTGCGCTGTCCGAGGGACAGGTCGTCACCGGGTGGTGTGCTCGCGGGCCGTCAGGGCGGCCTCCTTGGCCGACCCGTGGTGCACGGGGCCGTGGCCGGGCAGGACGATGCCCGCGTCCAGGCCCTCGATCACGGCCAGGGAGTCCAGAGCCCGGGCCCGGTCGGTGTGGAACATGTCGGGCAGCAGCTGCGGTCCGCTGATCCGCGAGGTGGGATGCGCGGTCACCAGGGTGTCGCCGGTGATCAGGATGCCGCTGCCGGGCAGGTGGTAGGCGCTGTGGCCCTTGGTGTGACCCGGTGTGTGCACGGGCACCGGCGCACCGGGCAGATCCAGGGCGCCCGGCGCGGGGAAGGCCTCCGGCTCGCAGACGGGAACGTGGGTGGTTCCGCCGGCCCGAAGCGCGTGTACGGCCCAGGGAAGCACAACGGGCCGCCACGCCTGCGCGAGCACCTGCCCGACGGACACCTGGTCGAGGAAGTCGCGGCGGGCGTGCGGCACCTCCTCCTGGTGCATGAGTACCGGAACGTCGTACGCGGCGCGGAGGTGTTCGGCGGCGCCGATGTGGTCGTTGTGCGCGTGCGTGACCAGGACGGCGGCCACGGAGCGAGCGTTCAGCCCGACCGCCTCCAGCGAGGCCAGCACGGCGTCGCGGTCGCCGGGGTAGCCGGTGTCGATGAGGGTGCAGCTGTCGCCGTCCTTGATGATGATCCAGTTGGTGTTGCTGCCGGAGGGCAAGACGTACATCTTGCCGCTGACCTACACGGGCGTCGCCGCCATCTACAACAAGAAGGCCCTCGCCGACACGGGCAAGGGGGAGCCCAAGACCTGGAGCGAGGTGCTCCAGCTCTGTGACGCGGCGAAGAAGAAGGGCAAGGTCGCCTTCGCCCTCGGCAACCAGACACCCTGGGTGACGCAGCTCATCGACTACGCCCTGGTGTCCACCACCGTCTACGCCAAGAACCCCGACTTCAACACCCAGCAGAAGGCTGGGAAGGCGAACTTCGTCGACTCCGGCTGGAAGACGGCGATGGAGAAGTACCTCCAGATGAACAAGCGGGGCTGCTTCTCCAAGGACCCGCTCGGCACCAGCGTCGACACGGCCAACGAACAGGTCGCCAAGGGGAGCGCCGTGGCCGCCGTCCAGGTCCTCGCCGTGGCCGGACAGATCAAGGCCGCCGCGCCGGCCGGCACGGAGTTCGGGACCTTCGCGCTGCCCCCTGGCCCAGATGGACGAGACGTACAAGAACGGCTGACCCGACCCGGGCACGCGCCCGCACGTCAGCCACCCCGACACCCGCAGCCCGGTGCACCGGCGGTTCGGCCGGTGTACCCCAATCCAGAGGACAGAAAATGACAAAGAAGTCATTCCAGGCGTTGGAGTCCACGAACCCGGTGGGTAGATCGCTCGGTCGTCGGGGATTCCTCGCGGCCACGGCCGCCTCCGGGCTCGCCCTCTCGGCAGGTCTGGCCACTCCGGCCCACGCCGCCGCCCGCCGAGCGAGTGGTACGGCATCAGGCAGTACCTTCCGCCCCGCAAAGCGCCGTCAGTGCGCGACGTGACCAGCTGGATCACCCGCCACCCCGACCGCCTCCACGACGACCAGTCCCAGCAGCTCAAGCAGATTCTCGACCGCTGCCCCGCCCTCGACCGCACCGCCGAACACGTCCGCGCCTTCGCCGACTTGATGAACGACCGTCGGGGCCGCGACCTCGGTCAGTGGATGGATGGCGTGCAGGCTGACGACGTGCCCGCCCTGCACGGCTTCGTCAACGGCCTCGGCCAGGACCTCGACGCCGTCGTCGCCGGGCTCAGCCTCCGCTACAGCTCCGGCGCCGTCGAAGGCCACAACAACAAGATCAAAATGATCAAGCGGCAGATGTTCAGCCGCGCCAACTTCGACCTGCTCCGCAAGCGGGTCCTCCTCGCGGCGCAAGGCCGTTCATGATCGCGCTTGTGGTGACCCTCCGTGGCCCCGGCACTGAAAGTGATCCAGAACCCAGGTTCAGAGACCGCCGACACTCGTAGCGCGTTCCGGCCCCACGGCGCGGTGTCAGCTCACACGGCCTTCGCATACGGCTCGTCTGCTCCCTCGCCACTGTCATTCTGTTCCGGCCCCGCGGCTTGCATCCAGGACCCGGGTGCGCCGGGGCGGGGGGCGGGGAGCGGTTCGTGCGGCGTCCGCCGCGCGGCGGATGCGGGTGAATGCTGGTGCTGGTGGTGGCACTGCCACCACTACCGACGGAACAGGCTCTCCGTTCGCCCTCGACTCGGCTTACCAGGAGAGTGGACTCGGACACGGGCCGGCCATGCGTGGGGACACGCGTCGGTCGTGAGATCACGGGCGGGGCGCTATGCCTGGGGAAGGAGTTGAATCCGAACGTTGCCGTCATCGGGGACGACGACCGTCTGGTCACGGCCGAGCATCCAGGTCGGGGTGACGAGGAAGAGGCGGTCGCCGGAGCTGAGGAGCAGCCGGAAGCCGCGGTAGCGGTAGGCGAAGGTCCGGTCTTCGCCCGCGGTGGCGAGGGCGGTCTCGGTGATGCCTGTAGGAAGCTCGACCAGTGGTTCCTTGGTGTCGATGATGATCTCAGGCCGTTCCATGAGCTCACGGGCGTCCTCTTCACCTCGGCCGGTTCCGTATGCCCATGCGATCTGTGTGGAGGCCCAGAACAGCCCGGCGACCGCCAGACCGATCGTGCACATGGCGGCGTTCCTGGCAAGGCGCGCGGGCAGGAGGGGGCGCCCACGATTCTTCCCGTGGACCCAGGCGCCGTAGGCAAGGGTGGCGGGCCCGAACGCCAGAGCCAGTGGAGTGGTTCCGATGACCACGCTGGTTTCCTCGCCCTGCACGAACATGCCGATCAGTGCTCGCCCGATCAGGAGCACGCCGACGAGTGCGATGCCGGCTGCAAGGAAGGTGTTGGTGGCGTCTTCCGGGTCTCGGGTGAGGCGCCACTTCACGGTGGCGTGTATCGCGACCACGGTCAGCACTCCGAGGAAGATCAACGCTGCCGGTACGTAGACGACCTCCAGCCCGTACAGCAACAGCGTCTGATTGGACAGGCCCGTCATCTCCAGGGGGACGCCGAAGTAGTCGAACCGGGCTCGTGTCGCGACGTAACCGAAGTAGATGAGCAAGGCCGTGGCTAACGTGGTCGGGCCGATAGCCTCGGTGAATTGCTGAATACGGGTCGAGATGGGGTCCTGGTCGGCCGGCTCTTCCTCCTGCCGTGCCGGATCCTCCTCGTCGTCATTCTCCCCGGCGGGTTCTGCGTCGTCGGTCGCCCCATCCGGTTCTGCGTCGTCGTCCTGGCCTTCCGGTTCCTCCTCGGCGGTCATGAGTTCCCCGGTAGCGGAGCGGAAGAACTCTCGGAACCGGCCGAGGGGGGCCCGCTCCGCGATTCCTCAGGGGATGTCGTCGTCGTTGGGGAGGATGGTACGTCGATCCACGCGTCGATCTTCGGCAGGTCGGTGGTCGTGCCACTGACCTCGACGGGCGCCTCCGCTGTGGGTGGAGACCCCTGCCAGTCCTTCACCTCGTCACAGGGTGAGTCCTCCTTGTTGACGCACACGTACCGGAAGTGAACCGTCGCCTGGACCGTGTAGGGGTCCGGCGAGGGGTCGCCGGTGAGGACTGCACCCGCCATGCACTGACCACTTGCCCTCAGCTGCACTTGCTCGCAGGGAGGATCTCCGGTGGGTGAGCAGTGCGCGAGGTCGGGGTGAGCGGTCGCCGTCCCCGGGCCATCGACGACCGTGAAAGAGACGGATTCGACCACCCCGACCGTGGCCGTCTTGTTAATGACAGTGATGCAGCCACTGTCGCCCGGGCTGCCGTCGAGATGGACGCCGTTCCAATGGATGCTGCGTCGGCCGCCGCTGTTCGACCCGCCCGACGGCGCACCACTGTCCGTCGTCGATGGAATCGCCCCGACTGACGCATCGTTTCCGCCCGTTGGGGACCCGCCCTCCTGACCCCCCGTCGGGCTGCTCGCCGTTCCCGCGGATGCGTCGTCCGCAGTGGCATTGCCGCCCGACACGGTCGACCCGTGTCCGACGGACCCCGAGCTGCTACCGCCGGTCGCGGCCCCGACGAGCCACACGATCCCGAAGATCGCAACGAGGCCGAGAACTCCCACCATGGCTGCGGCACGTACACGCGAGTTCGACACCTCACCCCCCGTATGCCTTTAGTAACTCATTGTCGGGGTTGTGAACGCTCAGGGCAACCCTTGGCGGGAGGTCTTGGACCTTCGGGCAACCGGCGCGGGACTCGGCGACGATCGGCAGCACGGAGATCGGGACCAGGGGCTTGGCGGGCGGGCCGCAAACATGGGCGGGAACGCGGCTCGCCCTTGCCCACGTCCCCCATGTGGGTGTTCTGGAGGAGGAGTAGTACGTCGGCTGTGACACTCATGCGACGCTCCAGGTACCCCACGCCAAGGACGTAGGGCCGAGAAACCTCATCTGACCTGCAGTCGGCCCCGGCCGACACCTTTCCGATGACGCATCATGTGGAGGGCGTGGCGATCCTCGAACCGGCCGCAAAGGGCCTCTGACCTGCGGGTTCTTGTAGATTCCTCAGGCGCGGTCTGTGCGCTCGATCTGTTTCCTGGAATGCATGACGTGAATCACGTCCGATGCGCGCATGAGCGTCACTGACCTGCTGTTTTGCGAGCACTACGGGGACGGCGGCTGTGCCTCGTTCGGTGCAGGCCAGCACGGCAGCAGGCTGTCTTGACGCTCGGACGACGCTCGCTCTGACGGTCTGCCAGAGCAGTGTCGACCGCGCTCGGTCCGGTGTGCCGCCCGTCGCGTTCCGGCGTCACGTGCCCGGGGTACGGCGGTGGGGTCGGCGAGGATCTGTTCGCGTCCGGCGGTGAGGGCGGTGTCGGGGCCGAGGGTGCCGGGGATGACAGTGACGGGGAGGGTCAGGAAGGCGGTCCGGCGCGGGCCGAGGCGGGCGTCGATGCCGGGTCTCAGCCAGGGCAGCCGGGTGGCGAGGTGGCCGCCGACGACGATGTGGTCGGGGTCGGTTAGGCCGGTGACCGCCTGGAGTGCAGCGCCCAGGGCATGTCCGGCGCGGTCCAGGGCAGCCAGGGCAAGTGCATCCTTGCTGTGCAGGCGGTGGCCGAGTTCCGTGAGGGCGGCGCTGGTGTCATGAGGGGAGACAAGAGCGCCGAGCCCGGCCGCGTCCAGGACGGCGTGGGTGTTGATGTATGTGGTCAGGCAGCCGGTCGCGACGCACCCGCAGGCGGGTCCGTCGAGGGAGACGGGAGATGTGACCGAGTTCGCCGGCCAGGCCGTGACTGCCGGGGTAGATGCGGCCGCCCACGATCAGACCGGCGACTTTGGCGTAGGCAACGGTGCTAACGGTTTCGCCGTCCTGCGCGGTGAGGGCGTGGTACTCGGCCAGGGCGGCCATCTTGGCGTCGTTGACCACGTCGACGGGGCATGGCGGCCCGGCCAGCGGGCCGCCGAGGAGCAGGCGAGGCGTGGCGTGTGGTGGTCCGCGCCCGGGGCGTTCGCAGGACCCTCGGGTGACTGGCCGACAGGGCGATCACCAGGCGGCCCGGATGCACCCCGGCCCCGGCCGGCCGTTGGCGGCGAAGGCGGGGGCAATGCCTTCGGCCAGTGCCTCGGGTGGCCGGAATGGACGCCGGGTAGGGCAGTTGACGCGTCTGGTCGGGCGTGCCCGTCAGGTCGGGCCGTCAACCACATCCGTCACGAGCCGCGTGTGCAGCTCCGGCATGTCCGTCACGCGGCTGCCCGGGTGTATGCGGGAGGCGAGCTGGGGAGGCGCCTTCCCCATCGGCGCGCACGGTACGACCGACCAGGGCGCGCAGCACCGGCCACTACGTCGCATCCGTCGGCCCGAGGGGACAGAGGACGCACGAGGAATGGGCGACCGTTGTCACCACTCCTTGTGCCCTGCTTCTCAGATGGTTCGGCCGAAGAGGTACTGGTCGGGACGGAAGTTTTCCCGGTATTCATAAAGGCTTGGTCGGGGAACGGGGGTCCGATGCTGCTTGTCATGGCGTTACTCGTGATCGGTGGGGTCACGCTGGTGTCGCGTTGCGGGGGGCCGACAGCGTTCCACCGGCCGTGTCGCCGCAGACGCAGGGGGCTGTTCGCGCGCTGCCGAGACCATGCCTTCACTTTGGTCACGATCACCGACCTGGCGGGACTTGCGTTGTTCGGTCTTGCATTCGGCGTGTGGGCGCTTTTCGGGCCGGGCATCTGATGCGGCGCCGGCGGAGCCAGGGAGGATGGGCTGCGCTTCCCTGGTGGGTGTGGGGCGTGGCTGCCCTGGCCGGGGTCAGCGGTCTGTGGCAGGCGGCCGAGCAATGGCCGGTGTGGACAGGCATAGTGCTGACCGCCGTGGCAGTGGGGCTGGGCCTGAAACCGGGGCAGCTGGCCGTACAGAGATGGGCCGGCCGCTCGGCGCTTCCCGCGGGGCCCGTGCGCTATTCGCTGGCCCATCTCGATGCCCTGGACCCCCAGCAATTCGAGCTGGCGGTCTGCTCCTTGCTGCGCAGGGACGGACTGACCGCGGAACATGTGGGCAGAGCGGGGGACAAGGGCGCCGACGTACTCGTCGTCGATCATTCGCAACGTCGGGTCGTCGTGCAGTGCAAGCGGCTACGACCGGACCGAAGGGTCGGTGACCAGGATGTCCAGCGGGTCAACGGAACATACCGCCACGACCATGGCGCCCATTTCGCCGTGATCGTCACCACCGGGGGTTTTACGGCAGCCGCGCGAGCCAGCGGCCCCCGCTATGGGATTCACCTGGTGGACCGGGACGCCCTGGAGAGATGGGCGGACCTGGGTGAGCCGCTGTACGGGATCCTGCGAGTTCCGGACGAGGGCGCAAGTCGCAGGCGTTGGGTCCCCGGATCGTGGAGGAAAGGAAGAATCGCTAGGGTGACGGCGAACCAGCAACGCCCGTAACCCACTTTGAACACATGCAAGTTGGCGGTACAAGGGGGAAGATGTCCGACGAGATCGAGTCCGCGCGGATCCAGGTGTTCGGCGCCGACCCGCGGCATGCGGAGCTCGAAGCGAAGGAACTCCGTGAGGTGCTGAACCGGCTGGACGGCGCAGAAGTGCGCTTCGCCCCGCCTGAGGCGCCGCGAGCTACGGAGGGTGCGAAAGGGCCGGCACTGCTGACTCCGGAGGTCGTACTCATCCTCACCACAGGAACCTTCGCGCTGGCGAGGACCGCCATCAAAGCGTGGGTCGAGGTCCGGAAGAGCCGCATGGTGCGCGTGGTGCATTCCGACGGAACTGTCACGGAGTTCCAGGGCGGAGTGTCCGGACGTGAGGTGAACGCACTGCGGAATGGCCAGGGCGACACGACGGAGACCGGCCCGGGAGACGCCCGATGAGCCGCAAACATGCCTTACTGGTGGGCACCGCTGCTTATGAGGACGTAGCTTTCGCCGCTCTGCCCTCTGTGCGCGCAGACGTTCACTACCTGAGCCAGGTGCTGGAAATGCCTGCGGTCGGAGGGTACGAGGCGTGCGTTCGGGTCGAGGACTCGACGAAGGCGGCCATCAAGCAGGCCGTCGAACGGTTTCTGACGGAACGCGAGCCTGACGAACTGGTCGTGCTCTATCTGAGCGGCCACGGGGTTTACGACCGTGAGGACGGTCAGCTGTACTACGTCACCACGGACACCGAGGTCGATCGGATACAGCAGACCGCCCTCGAAGCCTCTTTCGTGACCGATCAGTTGGAGAAATGTGCGGCTCGGCGCAAGGTCCTGCTGCTCGACTGCTGTTTCAGCGGCAGCGCAGTGCAGGGCTTCCGCAGCAAGGGGGCCTCACAGTCGGCCACGGCACCGGTCGTCGAGGCCAGTGGAGTGCACGTCATCACCGCGTCACAGCACTGGGAGCAGGCATTCACCACTGATCCGGACCAGCCCTCGCAGTTCACCAGGGCGATCGTTGAGGGCCTGCACTCGGGACAGGCGGATTTGGACGGTGACGGACAGGTCTCCGCGAACGATCTGTTTCGGCACGTCAGCCGTGACTTGCAGAAAGCACCCGACGGACGGCGACAGACGCCGACCCAGTCCAGCCTTCACGTGACCGGCGACATCTATCTCGCCCGTGCCGCTGTCGGCCGTCAGATACCCGCCCTCAAGCCGCTGCCTGCCGGGTACACCGCAGTCGTCGACGGAGCCGGTGAGGTGACGCCGGCACCAGTCAAGGCCACCCAGGCGGTACACGACGACTCCGCCTTCACGGACGTCGAATGGGCACAGCTGCTGACCTACTACCAACACTGCCTGGAGGCGGAGAACGCCACCGACGAACTGCTGCCACTGGTGGGAAGCGACCCTCCACGCGCGGTCTGGCCGGCGGGGGAGGAAGTCCTGCTCTCCGGCATAGAAACCACGGTTCAAGCGCCGGAACGCGTTGTGGACCTCGCCGAGCGTGGCCTTAAGGACGGAGCCGACCTCTGGTACGGATACCCCGTCGCTGTCCTCTACGACGGCAAGCGGCAGGTGTGCGCACCGCTCGCCATGCGCCAGATCGAGATCGAACGCGGTCCGCAGGGACACAGTGTGGTCACACCCACAGGACCGATCGTCCTGCATCCCAAACTCGTCCTCGACCGGCTGGGCAAGGACGAAGGCAAAGAACTGCTAGCCGCCTACCAGCCCAACTGGCGGCCGGGATTCCGGGAGGACATGGTCCGCGACCTGCGCAGTCTGCTGCAGGAGCTGGGACTGCCCGACACAGAGCACCTTGACCCCGGATCGCTCGGCGACGGCAGCTCGCTGTACGCCGCGCATGAGGGCGTCCGCAATGTGGCGGTCGTCTTCGCCGCACGGCCGGACGCCGCGGCCACCGCACAGCTGATGAAGGACTACAGAACGCTGCGAAAGAGCGTTGGGCAGTTCGCAGGCACCGCGCTCGGAGCATTTACCGCGTCCTCGGGAGCGGACGAGAGCGCCGAGCAAGAGGTGCAGGTTGTCGCTCCCCTGGACCTGAACGAAGGACAGGAAGCGGTCATCCGGGCCGCCATGGTCCGCAAGCTCACGGTCGCCACCGGGCCGCCCGGCACCGGGAAGAGCCAGCTCATCGTCAACGCGGTCGCCACGGCCAGAGCGGCCGGTCAGACCGTGCTCGTCGCCTCGACCAACAACAAGGCGGTGGACGAGGTCTGGGAGCGCTGTGAAGCCCTGGCTCCGGGACTTCTCGTACGGACGGGCAACCAGACAGCCGTCGAGCATGAGTTACGGACGCTGGAGCAGCTCACCCGAAGCGTCCGACCCCACCAGTCTTCCCAGATGCACCGAGGCGAACTGCGGAACCACCTTCGGGGGCAGGAGGCGCTACGTCGTCAACTCGCGCTGGTCGCCCGTTGGGAACGGGAACTGGCCGACCTCGGTCGGCTGCGCTTCTCCTACGCCGAGCAACACCGTGGCGACCCTCAGACGCTCGCCACAGCCCTGGGCGACGATCTTTCCCTTGGCCGGTGGCTGCGCCGGGCTCGCATGGCGGTCCGCCTCGGGATCTTCGGAGGGTGGCTGCGAGGCCGTTGCCTGCGTGGTCTCGCCTCGCTGTCCGAACAGGTTGCAGGGCGGCAAGACTTCGCCGACCTGCTGTCTTTCGCGGAAGCCGAAGCCGCCTGGCGACGGAAGTGCACTGAAGCCGATGCGGCACCGGACGACGCCGAACTTCTCACGATGCTCCGGGAGACCGATCGACAGGTCCGAGAGACGTCGGCAGCACTGCTGCAGGCGTCGGTGGCGGAGCAGGCGATGACCGCACGTGCGGCCATACACGACCGCATCGACGCCGTGAAGTCACGATCACCGCGGCAGTGGTCGTCCTTGGAACGGATCCTGCCGCAAGTGTCCGGCTGGGCCGTCACCGCGAGATCCCCACGACGGTTCCGGGACCGCGCCGCCCTCTTCGATCTGGTCATCGTCGATGAGGCGAGCCAGTGCTCCATCCCGGATGTGCTGCCTCTGCTCTTCCGCGCACGGCGGGCCCTCGTGATCGGGGACCCCATGCAGTTGCAGCACATCACGACACTTCAGCCCCGGCAGGAGGCGGAGGCACACCGTGGGGCGGGGCTGCGGGCGAGCTGGCTCGACGAGCACCGGCTCGAGCACCGACGTTATTCCGCGTTCCACGCGGCTGCCCACGCGGCGGGGGAAACACTGCTGCTGGACGAGCACTTCCGCTGTCATCCGCACATCGTCGGCATCTCCAACCGACATTGCTACGGCGACCGGTTGACCGTCCTCACCGAACCGCGGTCGTTGCGGCGCCTCGATGGAGTCGACGCGGTGCAGTGGCTCGATGTGGTGGGAACGGCGCGCAGAGGCAGCAACGGGTCGTGGATGAACGAGGAGGAGGCACAGCGCGTTCATCTTTCCGTGGAACGGTTGCTGATGCGGCTGCCTGAAGGTTCTACGGTAGGGGTGGTCACCCCCTTCCGTGCTCAGAAGGACCTGATCGCCGAGCGCTGGAAGCACGAGGGGCGCGTCCGGGTCGGCACGGTGCACACGTTCCAGGGGGGACAGCAAGACGTGATCCTCTTGTCCCTGGTAGCAGGTGCAAGAATGCGCCCCAGTGCGGTCAACTGGCTCTGCCGCGAAGTCAATCTGTGGAACGTGGCCATCACCCGCGCCCGCTCGCACCTCATCGTGTTCGGCGACCGCGACTTCTGGTCGGTTCGGGCAGGCATGCCGCATGCACTGCTGGAGGCGGCTGAGGCCAAAGCAGCGCTGTTTTCGCCCGGTGCGAACTCCGGGCAGCAGGACGAGCTTGTTGGCGACCGACTTCAACTCATGCTGGCAGGCGCGATGTCCGGAGTCCTGCTCGACAGGAACGTCACGGCTGACGGCTACCCCTACGACTTCGACGTCCGCCGAGGCACGGGTGTTGTCCAGGTCCGGCTGGACCACGGGGCGTCCTCCGACATGGAGGACGCACGCCACCTGAAGCTCGCCCTCAGCCACACGGCCCTCCTGCCGAACGGCGTGCGGCTGCCTGCCTGGCATGTGTGGGCCGACCGAGCGGAGCGCGTGACGGCTCGGCTCGGCGGCCCGTGAGGAGGGCCGAAGAACAGGACCTCGTCGAGGGCAGTGAGTGCGCCCCAAACGCCAAGGTCCTCGCACTACCATAAGACCGGGGGGATCTCGGTGACTTGGCCTGCGCGCTGGTGACCGGCACGTCAGCATGTCCTATGAGCTTCTCCGACGACCGACTCCTTTACAGTCCGCCAGGAGCCCAACGTGCCGTATACGGCAGAGATCAGCCGCAACAATCCGACGAGCATCATCTTCCTCGTCGACCAGTCGACCTCCATGAGCGATCCCATCGGTGGAGAAGTACCCCAGCAGAAAGCTGATGTCGTTGCCGACGCCATCAACCGGCTCCTCACTGAACTCTCGGTCAAGTGTGCAAAGGAAGAAGGCGTACGCGACTACTTCCACGTCGCGGTCGTCGGTTACGGCGCCACCGTCGGCTCGGCGTTCGCGGGTTCGCTCGCCGGCCGGGACATCGTCCCTCTCAGCGAGGTGGCGGACAATCCTGCTCGCGTCGACGAGCGAAGCAAGAAGGTCCCCGACGGTGCCGGCGGCCTGGTGGAGACCGTCGTCAACTTCCCGCTGTGGATGGACCCGGTCGCCCACGGCGGGACCCCGATGAACCGCGCGCTTCAGTACGCTGAGAGCCTCGTCGCGGCGTGGACCGAGCGCTACCCGGCCAGCTTCCCGCCCATCGTCATCAACCTGACGGACGGCGAGTCGACCGACGGCGACCCGACCGCGGCCGCCGAGGCCATCACCTCGCACGCTACGGCTGACGGAGCGGCGCTGCTGTTCAATCTGCACGTGTCTGCCGCAGGCGGAACCCCGACCGCTTTCCCCGACACGGCCGACGGCCTCCCGGACAGCTACGCCCAGACGCTGTTCGCCATGTCGAGTCCGCTGCCCAGCCACATGCGTTCGTACGCCGCCTCGCAGGGGCAGCGGGTCAGCGAGACCACGCGAGGCTTCGTCTACAACGCGGATATCACCGCGGTCGTGCAGTTCCTCGACATCGGCACCCGAGCCACCGAACTGCGGTGACGACTTCCACCTCATGCGTGTACGTCACGCACCTCGTGGCCCCTAAGCAGGGAAGCACGGAGGCGGAATGCGAAGACGCCGTCGCCGTGCTTCCCGGCCGTCCACACGACTACATGGTGCAGGAGCCGCTCACTGCGGGAGTCTGCGACGGTGCGACGGAGAGCGCACTGGCCAAGGACTGGGCCCGTCTGCTGTCCCGCGCGGCGGCCGAATATGCCATGAGACTGCCAGACCTGCTGGTGGGCGGCACCAGCTTCGAAGAGTTCGCCGCGGCGGCGGTGGCCCAGTGGGATCCCTGGCTCGTGGAGTACACGCAGATGCGCCATGCGGAAGGGCGCCCGTTGAAGTGGTACGAGCACACCAAGCTTGCAGAGGGTGCCTATGCGACCCTGCTCGCGGTGCGCGTCGACCCGGAATCCGATGCCCACCCCGACACAAGTGAACCGGCCTGGCGATGGCGCGCTGCCGCCCTGGGGGACAGTTGCCTGTTCCACCTGCACCACGACCGGCTGGTACAGGCGTTCCCGGTGGCTGCCGTCGAGGAGTTCGGCACAACTCCTGACCTCTTCGGCAGTCGCAACCACGACGTGGCATTGCTGGCCCGCCGCACGCGGTTCACCGAAGGCTGGTGCCAACCCGGCGACCGGCTGCTCCTGATGACCGACGCCCTGGCCGCATGGCTTTTGTCGGTCCCGGACCAGGATGACGCCGTCAGCCAGTTGCTGGAGTTCGCCGGCCCAGACGACCTGGGTGGATTCAAGAACTGGCTGAACGGTCTGCGGGACCGCCGACAATTGCGCAACGACGACGTGGCGCTCGTACGGATCGATTTTGAGGGGCGGTGAAAGTGGGCTCGGCCACTGGTCCGCAACGACAGTTTCCCAGCGGCGCTGATTACGCCGAGGCGCTGCAGCACACGCAGTTGTGTTTCCAGCATCCCGAACTCAAAGGCGCACGGCCGGAACTGACCAAGCTCGGTCTGCCTCGCGCCATCTCCGGCGCCTTCGCGAGCGTCTTCTCGCTGACCTCGGCCTCCTCAGGCCAGCGGTACGCGATCAAATGCTTCACGCGTCACGTTCCGGACCAGGAACGCCGTTATGAGGCCATCAGCTCCCGACTTGCGCAGTTGGACCCGGCCGAACTCTCGCAACCGTGGAATCTGGGATTCGAGTATCTGCCCGACGCCATCAGCGTCGGGCGGGATCGCTATCCGGTCCTGAAGATGGAATGGGTCGAGGCCGTCACCCTGTCATCGTGGCTCGACGACAACCACGCCCACCGGTTCGCCGTCGACCGTCTGGCTGACCGGTTCGAGGCACTGACCCATGATCTGGCCACCCACGAGATAGCCCACGGTGACCTCCAGCACGGCAACCTGCTCGTCGCGAGCGATGACACGCTGCGTCTGGTCGACTACGACGGAATGTACGTCCCGGCGTTGGCCGGCATGGGCGGCACTGAGCGGGGACACCGCAACTATCAGTCGCCCATGCGGGGGAATGATGACTTCGGGGCGGCGCTCGACCGGTTCTCCGCTTGGGTCATCTTCTTGTCGCTCAAGGCAATTGCCTCCGACCCCGACCTGTGGAATCGGCTGCACGAGCCCAGCGGTGAGTTTCTGCTGCTCACCGAGGACGATTTCAAGAATCCGGGCGGCTCCACGAGACTCCAGACGCTGCTGGCCCACCCCGACCGCACGGTGAGCGGCCTCGCTGACCAGGTGCGGTCCTTCGCTTTCCAGCCGTTGGACGTGTTACCTCCGCTCGCGGCAGCCGTGCCCAGACAACGGGCCGCCGCGACGACAACCTCAACGGTATCGGGCGGTGGCACAGCGGCCGCACCCGGTACAGGTGGACTGCCCGGATGGATGACCGGCCACGTCTCTCCGCAGGTCACTCCGACGCCCACCGGGCCCTCGGTCACTGCGCCGGACGGCTTCCGTACGCGGACACCGCTGGATGTCGCCACTGCCGTGTTCTTGCCACTCATGCTGGTCGCAACAGTTTTGATGTTCGTCACGGGGTTCTCGGCGCCACCGATCGGCCCGGGCGTGCCCGTTCTCGCTGCCATCGCGCTCACCGCCTTCGCCAGAAGCCGTCGCTCGGAGCGGGCACGGTCACGGGCCGTCCTCGCAGAGCTGACGAATGAACTGGCCCAGCTCGATGACCCGGTCAAGGCTGCCGAGAAGCTGCGCAAGGACCGGGCGAAGTTCGACGCGGCGGAGGCGAAGCGGGCCGCTGCCTACCCGCGAGCCCAGAGCAAGCTCACAGCCCAGTACCACGCCCAGCTCAAGGAGGCCGAGAGACGCAAGGTCCGCAAGCAGCGCGACATAGATAAGAAGATCGACGGACTCTCGGAAGAACTCCGTAGAGCCCTGGCCAAGGCACTCACCGACAAGCAGTCCGCGTTTGTGCGGGATCAGCTCAGCCGACGGCTGATCGCTCAGTCCCCGCCGCACGGCATCGGACCGAAACTTGCCGCGCGGCTGGCGGTGGCGGGTATCCGTACGGCAGCCGACTTCACGGGCTACCGGTCCGTGCAGAACACCCAGTACAACAGCACCGGCGCTGTGCTCGTGCTGAGCACCGGCCGTGTCGTCGACGTCCATGGCATTGGCGAGGCCAAGGCCATCGCCCTCGATGTCTGGCGCAAAGACCTGGTCGCATCCGCCAAAGCCCGGCAACCGACCGCCCTCGGTGCGTCAGAGCGGCAGTCGATCGAACAGGGCATCGCCAGCCGTAGGGCCCAGCTCACCGCCCAGCGCAAGGCTGTGCAGTCCGAGACCGATGCACTGCGTGTGAAAGCACGTAAGCAGATGGAGGACGATCAGAATCGGCTCACCCGAGAGAACACGCTTGCGGGCGATCAAGCCCGACAGCAGCGGCAGGAATTCAGCCGACGTACGGTCGCACTCCAGCGGAACAGCGCACTCCACGGAACACTGAGCGCCTCCGTCGAGGCTGCCAGGCTCCGGCAGCGGGGACTGTCGTTCGCGTGCTACGTGCGGTTTCTCTACATAGGTCGCTGACGTCCGGTCGGATTTTGGCAGGGGACGCTGCGGCTGTGACTGGCCAAACTCACCAGACACGACCTCGACCACGTCAAGATCTCTTGAAGTCAAGCAGGGGACGCACAAGAGTCGGCTCCGAATGGTCGTTCGCAGCTATGATCTCCCCGGGGCTTGATCAGTCGTTGTCCGGGGCACCGCCCTCTTCGAGGAGACGCGCAGCGAGGTCGTCGGCCCATTCCACAGCCCAGGCGCGGAGAGCGGTGATCGTGGTGTCATCGAGCCCGTAGGCGGCGAATGCTTCTTCGTCAGTCCACTCGGCGCCCGTGAGATTCGACTGCAGGTCCTCGCGCTCGAAGCGGCCGCGGGCGTGGCGGCGGCCAAACTCCTCGAGCTCGGCATTGCTCCAGCGGCGCGAGGCTGCGAACACGTCGATCAAATCACGGGGTGCTCCGCGGTCGGCGAGGGCGCGGACCTTGGTCCCGATCACATCCTCCTCCGCGAGGACGGGGCCGTACGGGCTCTGGGCGACCGGCCGCCAGAAGATCTCCTTGAGGATGTCGACCTCGCATTCCTGCCCGGTGGCTGGGTCGGACACTGTGAAGCGGGCGGACAATGGGGCGGTCTCCAGCGCGTGCACCTTCCAGCCCCGGGCTTCTAGGCCGGCGCGGACCACGGCCGCGATGTCGGCCATGGGTGCCGGGTTCTCGGTGGCGACATCGAGGTCCTGGCTGGGACGGTTCACGAGGCGGTGCGCCCGTACGGCGTATCCACCGGTGAGGACCAGGGGGTACGGGGAGCCGAGCGCGATCACATCCGCCAGGAGCCGGGTGTGCAGCTCCGGCATGTCCGTCATGCGGCTGCCCGGGTGCGGGAGGCGAGCTGGGGGAATGCGTCTTCCCATACGGTGCGCACGGTGCGACCGACGAGTTTGCGCAGCACCGGCCACAGCTGGAGGAGCAGGTCCTGGTTGAGGTAGCGGGGCAGGTCGTCGCGCAGGCCCTCGTGCAGGACGGTGCGGTACAGGCCCATGCGCTGGCGAGGCTTGCTCATGTCGTACGAGGTCATCCCCGACCAGGCCATGTGCAGAGGCAGCTCCACGACACCATGAGTTGGCCCTTGCAACTCGTCCAGCGACTCCGGCAGACGGCGCCGGAACTTCTCCCGGTACAGCGCGAGGTCCTCGGCGACCGCGCCCGAGAGGCCGCTCGGCGTGGGTGTGGCGTGCTGTGAGCTGGAGGGCATGACTCCATTATGGCGGCCGGAGAAGCGGTGAGGGCCATGATGTGCGAGCTTGCGTCCGGAGTGAGCGGGAGCGAGGTCGTGCAGGTGAGCTGGTGGTGGCAGCCTGTTCCGCCTGAAGAGGAGGGATGGACTGTGGGTCATGACGCTCGTTTGACGCTCTGGGCGCACGCGCGCGGGACAGTGAGCCGATAAACCAGCTGTGACCTGGGAGTTTCCGAGAATCGCCCAGACCAACATCTTTCCGATGACGCATCATGTGGAGGGCGCGATCGGGTACCTTGACGGTTGTCTTAACGGAGTTTGGTGGATACAAACGCGAGCAACACCAACCGTAGAGTCCGGCTGAGCTTCCTCGGCCAGTGAGCCGCTTCGGTAGGACTGTAGAGGTGAACTCCGGCCGAACCAACTGAGTAGCACCCCCGGTGCCGGATGAGCGTGCCACACCCGACAGCACGTTCTTCGCCTGCTGGTGGGGGAGCGGAACGCGCTCCTGACCAGAAGGATGGGTCTGCAGATCGTCGGGTGTTGGCCTCAGAGGGTTCGGGACTTGGTCGCGCCAGAGGCGTGTGGCAGTGTGCCGAATCGGTGGCCTTGGCATCGAGAAGGCTGATTAACGGATCGATCAGGAGGTTTCCGGGGAGCGGGTGGCACCCGCCGCGACTTCGGGGCGAGGATGCACGGATCCCCCGATGACGCATCATGTGGAGTGCGTGGCGAGGCCGCGCAGAAAGCGAAGCGGAATCCGGCCTATGCCGACACCTTCGCCCGGCTCGCCCATCGCCGCGGCAAGAAGATCGCCACCACGGCGATCGCCCGCAAACTTCTGGCCCGTGTCTGGCACGTGCTGAGCGAGGCCGAACAAGCAGCCCGGACCCAGGAGGCGCCAACACCCCTGTGGGATGACGTGCGGGACAACGGACGTGTTGCCCCGATTCCGAGGGGTGCGGATGTTGCCTTCCCGACGCTCGTTTGACGCCGGTTCTGGCGGGAGCGTCAGAGGTCCGGCAGGCGGTCGCCTGTCAGGAGGGAGCACTTCGTTCGCCGGCGTGCGTTGCCCCGCGAGTGCCGTTGTACTGCTGGTCCGTGGCCTCGCCCATGCCGTTTCCGGGGTGTCGTCGCGGGTGCCCTCCTCCATAGCGAGCAGGAGGCGATGGCGTAGGAGAGCTCTTCGGGGCGGGAAACGCTGCGGCGGGCGATCGCCCAGTGTCGCCGGTCGGGTCTGCCAGGTCCGGACGCCGACGCACGCCGCCGCACCGGTGATCACAGTCAGTGGCTGGGCCCTGTGACGTGGACCCCGGCCGACGGGTGCCACCCCAGGCGACGAGAGACCGCCAGGCCGGAGGCGATGAGGGCGGGGCGTACGGCGTGCAAGTCAACCGATCCGGAGGCGACGACCACCGACAGGGCGGCGACCACCTGACCCTCGGAGTCGAGGATGCGCGTGCCCACGGAGTCGACGCCAGCCGTCGTCTCCTCGCGGACGACGGCGACGCCGCTTTCACGGCACTCGGCCAGTTGGGCTCTCAGCTGGTCCGGAGCGGTGACTGTCCGTCCGGTGTACGCCGGCAGGCCCTGCGCCAGGATGCGGTCCAGCAGCTCGTGGTCGGCGTGGGCGAGGAGTACCTTGCCGACACCGGAACTGTGCAGCGGCAGCCGTCCGCCGAGCCGCGAGAGGACGTCCACCGCCCTGCCCGCGGAGAGCCGCTCGACGAGGACCGCCTCGGTGCCCTCCAGGACAGAGAGCTGGACGTGCTGGCGCAGGGCGGTGTGCAGGTCGTCCATGAACGGGAGCGCGACCGCGCGCAGTGAGGCACTCAGGGGCGCGAGGGTGCCCAGCTGCCAAAGGCGCAGGCCCACGGTGAAGGTGCCGTCCGGAGACCGGTCCAGTGCGCCTGCCCGGACCAGCTCCCGTGTCAGCCGGTGGACTGTGGCGTGGGGTATCCCGGTCTCGCGGGTCAGGTCGGCGAGGCTGAGCTGGGGCCTGCCGGGCCGAAAGGCGAAGAGTACGTCGAGCAGGCGTGCACTCACGCTGCGGCCGGGCTGCGCGGAGTGGGGCATCTCGCTTCCTTCTTTCCCGTCTCAGGCTCCGGCTTCTCCCGCAGAGCGATTGGTATCTGTCCATTGAACGGACGGGCCTGTTCCTAGTTGCCGGTGGGTGCGATGAACATCAAACGGTCAACGGGGTTTTCACCTCGATGCCTACATAGGAAGGAGTGGGGCGATGTCCGCTCTCACACAGCATGGACCGAGAATCGCCGTCGTCGGCGGCGGTATCGGAGGTCTCGCCGCCGCCGGCTTTCTGCGCCGGGCGGGGCTCACCGCCACCGTCTACGAGCAGGCGCCCGAGGTCGCCGAGGTCGGTGCCGGGCTGATCGTCGCACCGAACGCCGTGCGGATGCTGCGCCGGCTCGACGTCATGGACCGATTCCTGCGCGGTGCCGTTCCGCTGGAGTGGGGCTGGGAGTTCCGGCGTTGGGCGAACGGCGACGTGCTTTCGGTGGAACAGTTGAGCGGTCGATGTGAGGAACTGTACGGCGAGCGCACCTACGCAGTGCACAGGGCGGACTTGCTCGCCACGGTGCGATCGGCTGTGCCGGACGAGTGGATCCGGCTTGGGGCTCGGTGCACGAAGGTGGAGCAGGACGGCGATCGTGCGGTGCTGCACTTCGCCGATGGGAGCCGGTCCGAGGCCGACATCGTGATCGGTGCCGACGGCATCCACTCCGCCGTCCGTGAGGCGGTAGCGGAACCTGGGCCGCCCGAGTATTCGGGGCTGTGTGTGTTCCGCGCGATCGTGCCCGCCGAGGCGGCGCCCGCATTCACGCTCCGTCCGGCCCAGACCCTGTGGATCGGTCCTGGACGCCACTTTGTTCATTACCCACTCGCAGGCGGCAAGGCCGTCAACATCTTCGCCGCGGCCCCGGCTGGGGAATACGCCGAGGAGTCGTGGACCGCGACCGCCACGGCTGAGGAGTTTCTTGCTGAGTACGCCGGGTGGGATTCGCGGGTAACCGACCTGATCGCGGCAGCCGACGGGGCTCCCATGCGCCAGGCTCTCTTCGATCGGGCGCCGCTGCGGCAGTGGTCCCGTGGCCGGGTGACGCTTCTCGGTGACGCGGCACATTCCATGTTCCCCTTCTTCGCTCAGGGCGCCGCTCAGTCCATTGAGGATGCCGCTGTCCTCGCTCGCTGCCTGGCGGAGGGCGGGGATGCCCCGGAGCAGGCATTGGCCCGGTACGAGACTGCGCGAATTGGTCGTACCACCCGCCTGCAAGAGGTGAGCCGAGTCCGTAAGAACGTCAACCACCTTGCCGACGGGCCCGAACAGCAGGCTCGTGACGTCTCCCTCGCCGACGCCGACCCACTGCTGGCCAGCGGTTGGATTTACGGCTACGACGCCGAGGCTGTGCTCGACGCGTAGCCACTCGGTTCCCGGCCCTGGATTCAGATGGTCCCCCCGAAAGTCTTGAACTACGGGTGGGGGATGAGCCTGGCTGTCCTGCTGCCAGGCTTGGGGGACACCCTGGAACAGGTTCTTCAGCCCGCATATGTGGTGGTCTCCGCTGGTGGCACCCGGAGACCACCTTGGCGGCCCTGGTCTCGACGGTGCGGTTGCGAGGCTGTCCCGTGTAGGCAACAGGTGGATGGTCCGCCGTGGCCTATCCACCGGCAGGCATCGTTCCAGCGCCGACCGGGATGGGATCCAAAAACTCTTCGGCGGTGCGGTACAGGACCGCGGGGCGTGCTGAAATACGCGGCAGGAGTGGGTGATCGACCTCGGTGTTCCTGGACGCCACGTACCGGGCGTCGCGTTTAGGTGTACACGAGGGCAGGGCCTTTCCGGAGTGACGGCGGGGTGCGGCACAGGAAGCTTTCTGGCTGGTGGGTGCAGGGGGGAGGGCCGGGAACCGCCCCGCAGGTAGGGTCGGACCGTGGCAGCGGAGGAGACGACGTCAGGTAAGCGGCAGAGCCGGAGAAGCCCCGAGGATCCCGGGCGCCGGCGTGATCCGGTGCGTACCCGGCGCGCCATCCTGACTGCGGCCGCCGCCGAGTTCGGAACGCACGGCTTCGACGGCGCGCGGGTCGTGCGGATCGCGAAGGCCGCCGGCGTCAGCCACCAGCTGATCACCTATTACTTCGGCGGTAAGCGCGGCCTCTACGAGGCGTTGAGCGAGCAGTGGCTGGAAACCACCATGCCGCTCACCTTCGCCCTCCCCTACGCCGAGGCCGTCCAGCGCTATGTGCACATGGCGCATGAGGACCCGGACTGGGCGCGCACGCTGGCTCGTGAAGAGTTCGGCGCACGGCCGCCTGCCGAGGACGACCGGGCTGCCGAACTGTTCAAAACCGTCGAGGGGCTGCGTGCTCGGCAGGCCCGTGGCGAGTTTCGCTCTGATCTCGATGTCGGTGCTGTGTCCCTTGCATTCTTCGCCGCGTCCATCGCACCGGTTGTCCTGCCGTGGATCGCCCGTGAGTTCACTCAACAGGATCCGGCATCGCAGGAGTTCACCGAGCACTATGCCGAGCAGGTGTCCCGGATGATCTCTGCGCTGGCCGAGGCTGCGTTCGGCGAGTCGGCAGCGGACGGGGAGTCCGAGGCGACCGAGTCCGTGCCCGAGCCTGGAGCTTGAGGGCCGGACGGCGCGGCGCTCACCCCGGTGGCATCCGTCGTGCCATTTGAAGATGCGCGAGCTGCCAGCCGTCCGACGGCGATTCGACCCAGACGCGGGTGACAGCGGCCTGGATGACGAACGGGGTCAGTTCCGGAACGAAGGATACGCGCATCTCCTGCAGGCAGGAGACCACGGCCGTGCCGCCGAACCTCCGCACCGTGACCTCGAAGGTGTCCACCTGGCTGGTGCGGCCCAGCCGGCCCGCGTAGCGCAGCCACTCGTCCGCACTGTGCAGGTGGCCGACCGCCGAGTGCACGATGACGCAGTCAGGGTGCAGCAGGGCGCGCAGGGCCGGCTCCGGGTCGGGGAGCGTCTGGGCCGCGCGCCAGGCGGCTTCCGCCTCCTCGACCGTGGCCGGGGCGGCGGGCGCGGTGGGAGGGGAGGGAGGCGTGGTGGTCACAGTTCCAGCTCCAAAATCGGGGTGTTCGAGCGGGACGAGCACGGGGTGAAGAGCCCTTCGGCGCGCTCGTCGTCGGTCAGTACGTCATCCCGGTGGTCGGGCTCGCCGGCGCGCACCCGCACGATGCACTCGCCGCAGATGCCCTGGCCGCACGAGGAGGCCGCCGCGACGCCGTTCGCCAGGAGCACGTCCAGGACGCTCTGGTCCTCGGGGACCGGATACTCGGCTCCCGTCGAGGCGAGGCGCACGGTGAATCCGCCCGGCTGTCCCCGGTCGGCTCCGGCCGAGGTTGGAGCCGCGCTGAAACGCTCCTTGTGCAGGGCAGACTCGGGCCAGCCCATTGCGGTGGCCTGGCCCAGTACGTGGTCCATGAAGCCGCCCGGGCCGCAGACGTAGACCGCAACGCCTGGGGTGGGTGTCCCCAGATCGCGGGTCAGGTCGAGGCGGTGTGCGGGGTCCTCGTCGTCGAAGTGCAGGGTGACGCGGGGGTGGTCCGCCAGGTCGGCGGCGAAAGCCGCCTCGGCGCGGCTGCGGGCGCAGTAGTGCAGGTGGTAGTCGCCGCCCGTGCTGTCGAGGGCCTGGGCCATCGACAGCAGCGGGGTGATGCCGATGCCGCCCGCGAAGAGCCGGTGGCGGCGGGCGGGGGCGAGGCCGAAGCGGTTGCGTGGGGCGGCGATGCGCAGGGTGTCGCCCTCGGCGAGGGCGTGCATGGCGCGTGAGCCGCCGCGCGAGGCGGGCTCGGCGAGCACCGCGATCCGGTACTGCTTGCGCAGCCCTGGCGGTCCGCACAGGGAGTACTGCCGGACCGGTGCCGTCTCGCCCGGCTGTATGTCGATGTGGGCGCCGGGCTCGTACTCCCACAGCTCACCGCCGTCGGCCCGGGCGAGGTCGAAGACGGCGATGCGCGGGGTGGCGTCGTGGCGAGCGACGACGACCGCGTCCGTCCAGGTGGTGCTCACGTCCCGGTCACGCTCCCGAGGCCGCGGGGGCGGCTGTCCCCGCGGCGCCCGTGGCGTTGGCCTCGGGCTCCGGCCGGGTGAAGAGACCGGCCTCCACGCGGCGGGCGGGCTCACCGGGTGCGGCGACGCCGAGCGGGGTGCGACCGGCCTCGACGTCGTCGACCATCGTGCGCAGCATGCGGCGGAGCATGACGACGCCGCGGTCGGAGGGGGCGAGGGTTTCCTCGGAGTGCTGGGTGATGTCGCCCTGCGAGCGCTGGGCCTCGTAGTCGCCGGGGAAGCGCTGCTGCTCCTCCTCGGTCAGCTCCCAGCCGTTCTTGCCGTTCTGTTTGATGCCGAAGACGAAGGAGGCAGCCCGCTCCGGGTCGGCCGAGCGGATGGAGAAGACCAGCCGGTGGTGGGTGTCGTCGACGGGCACCACCCAGATCAGCATGTCGTGCCGGACGTCGGGGGTGGCACGGACGAAGTCAGGCAGGGCGAGGATGTTCGGCAGCAGGCACTCGACCGACCAGTCCAGGTCGACGGGCTCGCTGCCCTCGCCTTTGGTGTCCCGGTAGCGCCAGATGTACTTCACGCCGTGGTCGGTGCGGTGGTAGGAGGTGCGTTCGGCGGCCGTGGTGGTGTCGTAGTAGTCCTCGGGGAAGCCCGTCGTAGCGGTGCCCTGGAACTGGTAGCCGCTGTGGTTGGAGTGCAGCCAGGCGGCGTGGACGGGGTCGACGGCGTTCTCGAAGATCTGGAGCCAGTTGAAGTCCTGTTCCAAGCCGAGGACTTCGGTTCCGGGAGCCATCCAGTCCGTGTGGTAGGACTCGCCCTCGCCGAGCGGCTCCAGGCACTCGTAACGCGGCAGCGGCGGCTTGAGGTCGGGCGGCCCCATGTAGACGAAGACCAGGCCGTAGCGCTCCTCGACCGGGTACCAGGGCTGTCGGGCAAGTTTACGGCGCAGGCCGCCGTCCTTTTCACAGGCTTGTTCCAGGCAGTGGCCCTGGATGTCGAACTTCCAGCCGTGGTAGCAGCAGCGGATGCCGTCCTCCTCGATGCGGCCGTAGTAGAGGCTGCTGCCGCGGTGCGCGCAGCGTTCGAAGACGACGCCGGCACGGCCCTGGCCGTCCCGGAAGACGATGAGGTTTTCTCCGAGCAGGCGGGCGCGGTGCGGGACCTCGGAGGTGAGGCCGGCGGAGCGGGCGATGGGGTGCCAGTGGCGGCGCAGTGCCTCTCCCATCGGCGTGCCGGGACCGACCTCGGTGAGGCGGGCGTCGTGGGTGGCGGGCTTGCGGCCGTAACCGGTGCCGGTGTCCGGAGCGGTGCCGGCTGTGGTGGTGGCCATGCTGGTCTCGGTCATGCGGGTGTCTCCTCGGCGTTGAGGCGGTGACGCCGTTTGTACGGCCCTGATGAATTCCTGTCAATGCTTCCGACCTGCATTGATGAAATGCTTGCAAGGGTCTGGCGGGGTGACGAGCCCGCTGTTACGTTGGCGCCGCGCCGAGGTGCCGGGCCGTTGCGAGGGTCCGCGCCGGTCCGCGCATTTCCCCTGCACGAAGGAGACGACGATGTCTGGGACTTCCGCGTGAGCGCCGGAAACAGCACCGAGTACGACTACGTCGTGGTCGGCGCCGGAACCGCCGGCTGCGTCCTGGCAGCCCGCCTGTCCGCCGATCCGGCCACCCGTGTTCTGCTGATCGAGGCGGGCCCGCCCGCAGACCGCGATCTGCTCGTTCGACTCCCCGTGGGCGTGGGCCTGTTGTCGGGACGCGACAACATCAGCTGGGGCTACGAGAGCGAGCCCGAACCGGGCCTCGGCGGCCGGACCGTCCCGGTCCCGCGGGGCCGCCTGGTCGGCGGCACCGGATCGATCAACGGCTCGACCCATGTCCGCGCCCACCGCCTCGACTACGACGACTGGGTCAAGGCCGGCGCCACCGGCTGGGGCTGGGACGACCTGCTGCCCTACTTCCGCCGCTCCGAGCGAAGCTGGCGCGGGGACACCGATCACCACGGCGGCTACGGCCCCGTCACCGTGTCGACCGCTTCCCGGCGCGGCCCCTTCGGGCAGCGCCTCGACCGCGCGGCCCGCTCGCTGGGTATCGCCATCCCCGACGACACCCAGGCCGGCGACCCCACCGGCGCCGGCCAGTGCGAGAACGCCCTGCACCGTGGCCGGCGCCACAGCACCGCCGCCGCCTACCTGCGCCCCGTCCTGCGCAAGCGCCCCAACCTGACGCTGCTCACCGGAGTGCTGGTCGACACCGTCCTGCTGGAGAACAGACGCGCCATCGGCGTCCGCCTGGTCAAGGAAGGCCGCAGCCGGACCGTCCGGGCCGCCCGCGAGGTGATCCTCAGCGCCGGTACGTTCAACTCACCACAAGTGCTGATGCGTTCGGGTATCGGACCTGCCGCACAGCTGCAGCAGTACGGCATCGAGGTACAGGCCGAACTGCCTGGCGTCGGCGCCAACCTGCAGGAACATGTGGCCGCCCCGGTCGCCTTCGACGTCAAGGAGCCGGTCACCTTCCACGAGCACCTGCGGGCCGACCGTCTGCTCGTCAACGGGGTGCGCTGGCTCCTCGCGGGCAGCGGACCGCTCGGCGGAATGCCCGAGTTCCTCTCCGCCTATGTGCGCACCCGCCCTGACCTGGACCGGCCCGACGGCTTCCTCGGCATCCTCGCCGGCGGCTTCGACGCACGCCCCTGGTTCCCCGGGATCAAGCCACTGCGCGGACGCCACTGTGTGGCCCTCAATGCCGTCGCCACCCCGCGTGCCAAGGGCTCGGTCCGGCTGCGCTCCGCCGACCCGTCCCACGCCCCGCGCATCCTCTACAACTTCCTCACCGAGCCGGACGACCTCGCCAGCCTGCGCGAGATCGTCCGCACCACCCTGGCGCTGCTGAACACCCCCGAGGTCGCCCCCATGATCGAGGCGGTACGCATGCCCGGCCCCGAGATCCGCACCGACGCCGAGCTGGATGCCTTCCTGCGAGAGGTCGCCTACCCGGGCAACCACGCCAGCGGCACCTGCGCCATCGGAACGGACGACCAGGCCGTCGTCGACCCCGAGCTGCGTGTGCACGGCATAAACGGACTGCGGGTCGTCGACGCGTCCGTCCTGCCGACCGTCCCCGGCGCCAACGTCAACGCGACCGTCATCGCCGTCGCCGAGCGGGCCGGCGACCTGATCCGCGGCATTCCGACGGCCACCCGTACCTCCGTCGTGGACAGGAGCGCGGCATGAGAGCGCCGCTGAGCTACGTCATCGCCCACGCTGCCGCCGAGGCCGCGCTGGCAGCCGCCCGGGCCGAGAGCGCCGCCATCTGCGCCGTCGTCACCGACCGCAGCGGAGGCGCCAAGGTGCTCCTCGCAGACGACGGCGTCGGCCCCATAGGCATCGAGACCGCCCGCCGAAAGGCCCACACCGCGGCCGTCTCCGGCATGGCCACCTCGGCTTTCGCGGAACTCGCCGCGAGCCCCGCCATGGCCATCGCGCCCGTGCACCTCCTCGACGACCGGCTGCTCCCCGTCCCCGGCGGGGTACCGATCACCGTCGACGACGGCGAAGTCATCGGCGCCATCGGCATCGGCGGGGCGGACGCCGCCACCGACGACCGCCTCGCACGCCAAGCCTTGAAAGCGATCGCCGACCTGCTCGCCTGAACACGTCCGCTCGCCCACCCCGTAACCGCATTCACTCCCGAGGAGAAGAGCAGTGATAGAAGGCAACCTCGTCGTCGAAGGCGTGGCCCACAACTACAACTTCAGGCCCGAGAACTGCGTCACCCCGCCCGTCGGAGCCGCCATCGGCGAACACCTCTACAGCCTGCACAAGCGCACCAGCGGTCCCGCCTACACCCTGGAGCGCTCCACCTACATGCAGGGCGCCGGTGCCGACATCATCGGCCGGGCCCTGCTCGCCGAGAGCCAGACCGACATCGTCGCCTTCCACGAGACACCCATCTACGGACATTTCAAGGACGGCGGCTCGGCGCTGCACGTCGGCCTGGAGATGCGCGAGAAGTGGCCCGAGCGCGTGCTGATCTACGGCGCGGTCTCGCCCCTGCGGCCCGGCGTGCTGGACCGGGTCGACGAACTCGTCGAGAAGCACCGCGTCAACGCCCTCAAGCTGTACCCGATCGATGTCGTCGACGGCCGGGTGACCGCACTGGACATGGGCGACCCGGAGGTCTGCTTCCCCGTCTTCGAGCGGGCCCGCAGGCACGGCATCAAGGTCGTCGCGATCCACAAGGCCCTCCCGGTCGGCCCCGGCCCCAGTTCCGCGCTCGGCGTGGCCGACGTCGAGGCCGCCGCACTCGCCTTCCCCGACCTGCAGTTCGAGGTCGTCCACGGCGGTATGGCCTTCGTCGAGGAGACGGCCCTGCAGCTGGAGTCGTTCCGCAACATCTGGGTCAACCTGGAGGCCACCTCGTTCATGGCCGTCTACGCACCCCGGCGCTTCGCCCAGGCCATCGGTGCTTTCCTCGAGGCCGGCGGCGGCGACCGCATCATCTGGGCCACCGGCTGCGACGCGGTCCACCCTCGCCCGGTGATCGAGGCGTTCTGGAACTTCGAGATGCCCCGCGACCTCGTCGAGGAGTACGGCATGCCGGAGCTCACCAAGGAGATCAAGGCCGGCATCCTGGGCCGCAACTTCCTGCGCCTGCACGGCATCGACGAGAAGAAGCTGCGCGAGCGCATCAGCGGGGACGAGTTCGACACCGACGAGCTGCAGCCCGCGTGGGGCGGCCGGATCGAGCCCGCGGGCGACGAGGTCCCGGCAGGTGCCCGGTGAGCGTCACCGAAGCCCAGGTCCGGGCGGTCCTCAACGAGATCGTCGACCCGTGCAGCATCACGGCGGGCGTCCCGGCCGGCCTTGACGACATGGGACTCGTCAGCGGTGTCCGCGTCGAGGAGGACCCCGCCGGGACGGAGGGCCGGCACGTCGCGGTTACCGTCGGCGTGACCGAGCCCAGCTGCGTCCTCATCGGCTCCTTCGCGAGCGAGGCGCACGCGCGCCTCGCCGCACTGCCCGGCGTCACGTCCGTCGAGATCAGCCTCGCCGACGACTACGACTGGACCCAGGACCGGCTCGCCCCCGACTACCGGCAGCGTCTGGAGGAGCACCGCGCGCGCAAACGCCGTACCCTCCCGCTGCTCGTCGCGAGCAGCGCGGCTGCCGCCGGACGCGACGATGAGCACTGACACCGCGCGGGACGCGGCGGCCCGCAACGCAGAGACCATGAGCCGCTTCATGGAGGGGCTCAGTCAGGCCCCGCCCCCGCCCGAGCGAGTCGACCCGGATCCGGTCCGGGTGGTGCGTGACATCGCGTTCCGCGCCGCCGACGGCGGGGCGGACCTGAGGATGGACCTCCACCTCCCACAGGCCGCATCGGCCGGAACCCCGGCCCCGGCGATCGTCTGGTTCCCAGGGGGCGGTTGGCGCCACCAGCGCCGCGGCTACGGGCCACGCCTCGCCCGGCTTTTCGCCGAGCGCGGCTACGCCATGGCCGACATCGAGTACCGCTCCTCCGATACCGCGCCGTGGCCGGCACAGCTGCACGACGTGCTGGCCGCGCTGCGGCACCTGCACTCCATCGCCGACGGCCACGGGATCGACGCGGACGCGATCGGCCTGTGGGGCAGCTCGGCCGGCGCGCACCTCGCACTGCTCGCGGCGCTCGCCACGGCACCCGACGGCACGGCCGCAGTGCCGGGCGTCCGGGCGGTGGTGGCCGGCTACCCGCCCACCGACCTGCTCCGGCTCGACGACGACGCCCTGCCGGGCGGCGTGCTGGGGGTGGACGCCTCCGACCCGGCCTGGGGCCTGCTGGGTGGCCGCCCGGCCGATCGGCCCGAAGCCGCCGTCGCAGCCAGCCCGGCGCATCAGGCACATCCGGACGCACCGCCCGTCCTGCTGCTCCACGGCGACGCCGACCTCCTCGTCGGCCCCCGGCAGAGTGTCCGCCTGCACGACGCCCTGACAGCCGCCGGCGCCGAGTCCCATCTCCTGCTCGTCCACGGCGCCGACCACAGCTTCCTCAACACGGGCGACTGGGAACTGCGGCCGAGGAGCGCCACCGTGCGCTCCTCCCGCAGCCCCGGTACCGAACGGCAGGCGCTGCTGACACCCGCCTTCGTCGAGCGCTTCTTCGACCGCCACCTGCGAACGGACCCCTGGAATGCCTGAGAGACCAGCACGCGGCAGGGATGTGGGGCGAGCCCTCTCCCGCGTCGCCCTGGCCGCCGTCTTCGTCACCGGAGGCAGCCAGGTGTGGCGGCGCCCGGACGGCCCGGCGCAGGCGGCCTCGTCCCTGCTCGGTCGGTGCCGCAGAGCGGTGCCGCCGCTGGACCGCTTCACCGACCGCCAGCTGGTCCGCGCCAACGCGGCGCTCCACGTGACCGCCGCTGTGGCGCTCGCCGCCGGCGTCGCCCCGAGGGCCTGCGCCGCAGCTCTCGCCGGGTCCCTGGTGCCCACCACACTCGCCGCCTTCCCCTTCTGGAAGGAGCCGCCCGGCCCGCAACGCGTCCACCAGCAGGGAGACTTCCTCAAGAACGTCGCCTTGGCCGGCGGCCTGCTTGCGTCTGTTCTCACGGGTGGACGGCCCGGGCAGGCGCCGACCACCTCGCCACCCATGGAAGGAGCAACACCGTGACCTCCTCTCCCGCAGTCTCCGAACAGCAGCGTCAGGTCGAGGACGAACTGGTCCGTCGGGTGCTCGCGTCGTTCGAGAACACCCCGGAGCCCCGTATGAAGGAGGTGATGCAGGCCCTCGTACGGCACCTGCACGCCTTCCTCCGCGAAGTCCGGCTGACCGAGGACGAGTGGCAGCACGCCATCGACTTCCTCACCGCGGCGGGCCACATCACCACCGACACCCGGCAGGAGTTCATCCTCCTCTCGGACGTCCTCGGCGCCTCGATGCAGACCATCAACATCAGTCACGAGGCCGATGGCATGGCCACCGAGGCCACCGTGGTCGGCCCGTTCTTCGTCGACGGCGCTCCCGAGATCCCCCTCGGCGGCGACACGTCCGGCGGCGCCGCCGGCGAGCCCTGCTGGGTCGAGGGCACCGTCACCGACACCGACGGCAAGCCCGTTGCCGGGGCGCGCCTGGACGTATGGGAGGCCGACGAGGACGGCTTCTACGACGTCCAGTACGACCAGGGCCATCTGGCTGGGCGGGCTCACCTCCACACGGACGAGCGGGGCCGCTACTCCTTCTGGGGCCTCACGCCCACCCCGTACCCCATCCCGCACGACGGGCCCGTGGGAGCCCTGCTGGAGAAGACCGCCCGTTCACCGCTGCGCGCTTCGCATCTGCACTTCAAGGTCAACGCACCCGACCTGCGCACCCTCGTCACACACATCTTCGTCGAAGGCGACGCACTGCTCGGCTCCGACGCCGTGTTCGGCGTCAAGGACTCCCTCGTCAAACGGTTCGAGCGACAGCCGCCCGGCACTCCCGCGCCCGGCGGGCGGGACCTGGGCGCGCAGAGCTGGTCCCGTGTGTGGTTCGACATCGTGCTCGCCCCACAAGCCCCTTGAGGAGAGAACCCCCTATGCGATTCGAGCACGAGACCCTGGCGCAGCGCGTCCGCTTCGCGCCGGGTGACGCGCCTACGGCGGTGTGCGCCGAGGTGGAGCGGCTGGGCGGCTCGCGGGTGATGGTGATCGCCTCAGCGACCGAGAACGACCTGGCCGGGAAGGTGACCGCGGAGCTGCCGGTCGTCCTGTGCCACGACGAGGTGCTCATGCACGTCCCGGTCGCGGCCGCTGAACGGGCCCGCGCCGCGGCCACCGCGCATGAGGTGGACCTGATCGTCAGCGTGGGAGGCGGCTCCACCACCGGCCTGGCCAAGGCCATCGCTCTGACCAGCGGACTCCCCATCGTCGCCGTCCCCACGACCTACGCCGGCTCGGAGGTGACCAGCGTCTGGGGACTGACGGAAGGCGCCCGCAAGACCACGGGATCGGACCCACGGGTCCTGCCGCGCTCGGTGATCTACGATGCGGCACTCACCCTGTCCCTGCCCGTGGCGATGAGCGTCGCCTCCGGGCTCAACGCGCTCGCCCACTGCGTGGACTCGATGTGGGCCCCGCGCACCGACCCGGTGGACCGGGTCCTGGCGGGGGAGGGCATCCGTGCTCTCGCAGCCGGCCTGCCGGACGTCGTCGGCGACCCGGCCGGCCTGCCGGGACGCGAGCAGGTGCTGTTCGGGGCCTACCTGTCGGCGGTGGCGTTCTCGTCGGCGGGCTCGGGCCTGCACCACAAGGTCTGCCATGTGCTGGGCGGTGCCTACAACCTGCCGCATGCCCAGACCCACGCGGTCGTCCTGCCTTATGTCCTCGCCTTCAACGCGCCTGCCGCGCCGGAGGCCGCACGGCGGATCGCGGACGCCTTCGGCGCCACTTCAGCCGTCGAGGGCCTGCAGTGGCTGCGGCGGGCAGTGGACGCCCCGAGCGCCTTGCGCGATTACGGCTTCGCCGAGGAGCAGATCGAGGACGCTGTGCACGCGATCCTGGAGGCTGTTCCGGTGAACAACCCACGCCCGGTCACTGCTGACGGCCTGCGGCAGCTCCTGCGCGCGGCGTGGGCGGGCACGGACCCGATGGCGTTGGACGGTACGGAGAACTGAGTAACGGCTCCGAGGGCCCGTACAGCGGGCCCTTCGTACGGGTCGAGCCCGGCCGAGGCGGCCGAGCCCGACCCGCGCTGTGCGGCGCCGGGCGAGAGGCCGGGCCTGTGCGGACCGTTCCCGTGGGATTCCACCCAGGCTGACGGTGACCCCGCTCGTGTTCCTGTCGCCACAAATGGCCGACCTGATCGCGGTTGAGAGAAAGGGCGCGGGGCCGCTGCCGTCGTTCACGGGCCCCCGCCCTTGGACCACCACGTCGTGTGCCGGTCGTGCGATGTCGTCGCCGACGTCGACTGCACGGCCGGCGCGGCCTCCTGCCTGACCGCGTCCGACGACCACGGCTTCTCGATCGACGAGGCCTGTCATCCCTTGGGGCTTGTGCCCCGACTGTTCCACCGCCCGCAGTTCCTGTGCACCGTGATCCACCCAGTTCGGAAGGATTCCCATGACTGAGAACCATGATGCGATCGTCACAGACCCGAAGCCGGAGGAGGCAGATGGCCGCCCGGTCGCGCACGGGCGCACCTTGCACCCGACCCAGGCCGGTGAAAACCGCCATCACCAAGGAGACGAGATGAATGTGACGACGTCGGGCACCACCGCCGAGGTGCTGGCCTCTCCGTTCACCGTCAACAAGCTGCAGCTCAAGAACCGCATCGTTCTCGGCCCGATGGCAGTGCTTCGTCCGACGGAGGATGGCCGCCCGAGCGAGCAGACCATCGCATTCCTCACGCGACGCGCCAGGGGCGGTGTGGGCCTGGTCATCGTCGGCGGCTCGGTGGCGAGCGAGCGGGCGTGGAACGAGTCGCCCTTCTTCCCGAACCTCCGCTTCGACAAGGACGAGTTCGTCGCGGACCTCGCCCGCCTGGTCGACGCGGTGCACGCGGCCGGATCGCCGATCTTCGCGCAACTCTTCCCGAGCTTCGGCCGTATGGGCGTGCCGCGGAACGGCGCATGGATCTCGGCTGCGAGTCCGAAGTCGGTCGACTTCGGCTCAGGCGGGCTGCCGGACCATCTCTACGTCCCGGGCGGCCGTGTCACACCGCTCCCGCACGAGGCGACGGTCGAGGATATCAAGGGCCTCGAGCGCGACGTGGTCGAGTCGGCGAGGAGGGCGAAGGCTGCTGGTTTCGACGGTATCGAGATCGCCGCGCACATGTGTTACTTCTACTCCTCGTTCCTCTCGCCGCTGGCGAACAAGCGGACCGACGAGTACGGCGGCTCCGCAGAGAACCGGGCCCGTGCGCTGCGGGACGCCATTGCCGCGGTCCGCGCCGAGGTAGGTCCCGACTTCCCCGTAGGCATCCGGATGAGCGTGAACGACCACATGCCTGACGGCCAGGACGCCGATGGCTTCGCCGAGGTGGCCGGCCACATCGTCAAGGCCGGCGTCGACTTCGTCTCGCTCACTGAGGGCAACTACGAGTCGATGGGAGACAACATCCCGTCCGCTTCTGGAAACATGCTGGCGCACGGTGAGCCGCAGGCGTTTCGTGCGGCGGTCGGCGACGGCGTCCGGCTGTTCCTGTCGAGTACGCCCGACCCGCAGCAGGCCGGCGAGGCGATCGCCGCCGGGCACGCCGATGCGACGATGCTCGCCCGGCAGATACTCGCTGATCCGGACTACGCACTGAAGGTCGTCGAAGGGCGGACCTCCGAGATCGTGTGGTGCGACCACGCCAACTCATGCCTGCGTCGGCTCGTCCTCAACATCCCGGTGGCGTGCCACAAGAACCCCGAGATGGGTCGTGAGGACCCGGGTGCGAAGGTCTCCACGCCGGGTCAGAACTTCGTCGTGTGGGCCGCGGGCAACGCCTCGCTGATGAAGACGGCCGATGCGGTCGCCCGTGCGCTGCCGAAGAAGAAGCGCTGAGAGATCGCCCAGCGATGACCACCTTTCTCGACACCCGGGCGGTTGCCCCGTCCGACCGTCCGGAGTACTGGTCGGCGGGCATCGCCGAGCACTTCTTCCCGATGGGCGTCGAGTCGGTCGGGCCGCACCCGTTCGAGGCGCGGCTCACCGGCGGCCCGGTAGGCCCTGTCGCGGTGCGTTCGATCACCGGCGCGCCGCACACCGCCAGACGGACCTCTCGCATGATCGCCGAGGGGGACCCTGACTGCATCCTGCTCTACCTGCTACGCAACGGCTCCTGCAGGATCGAGCAGGACGATCGTTCCTGCGTGCTGGGACCTGGCGCCCTCGCGATCCACGACACCTCGCGGCCTTCGACCTTCGAGGCGCGCGACGGCTTGGACGTGACGGTGTTCAGCTTCCCGAAGTGGCTGCTCGGCGCGCGGGGCAACGGCATCGTCCGGAGTACGGCGATGAAGATCGCGCACGGCAAGGAGTCCGTGATCCGGCTCGGCACGCCGTTCCTCGCCGGGCTCGCGCGCACCGTCGAGAGCTCACCTGTCTCCGAGCAGGAGGCTGAGGGCCTCTCCGACATGCTCGTCGCCATGCTGTGGACCCTGCACAGTGGCAGCGACGCCGTTCCGACCCCGGCGAATCGCTCGGACGCCCTGCTCGGACGGATGCGCCGCTACACGCTGGAGCACCTGCACGACCCCGGGCTCGGGCCCGAACAGATCGCGCGCGCACACTTCGTCTCCACGCGATACGTGCACAAACTGTTCGCCGCGTCCGGATGTGGCGTGTCCGCCTGGATCCGGGAGCAGCGGCTCGAACGGGCGCTGGCCGATCTGCGCCGGTCGAGCGATGCCTCGATCGCGTCGATTGCGTCGCGGTGGGGGTATCGCGACCCCGCGAGCTTCAGTCGTGTGTTCCGTCAGACCTACGGGTGCTCCCCGCGCGACCTGCGCCGTGGCGCCTGACAGCACAGCAAGTCGCAAGTCGCTCGGAACCCTCCAGGAACCCGGCCTTGTCGAGCGGAGGGCGAGCGGCGTGGATCGGCGCGCTTCGCCGGTCAGCCTGACAGGGGTCGGCCGTGCCGCAACCGAGAACAGCGTCTTGTCCCGCGTACCGTCCGCCAGTTGACGCGTAGCCCGGTACTGGCTGAGATGGGCCCCTGTACGTGCGGACGGGGGCCCATCTGTGCTGAAGGTCTACTGCTGCGGGAAGCCCGCCTGGCGGAAGCGCGTCCCCCAGATTCCCGACTTGCCGGGCGCGATGATGCCGTTGGGGTCGAGCGTGTCCTTGATCGTCTCGTTGAACCGCCGCTGCGCGTGGTCGTTGAAGCCGAACTGGTCCGCCGCGAGGTCCATGAACGACAGGTGGGCGCGGTACTCGCCGTAGCCGAGCTTCCCGGCTGCCGCGACCATCCGCTTGGCGTGCTCGTACGCGGCATGCACCTGTGCCTGGTTCTTGGTGTCGAAGGGGATGACGTTGATGAACGTCGTCGCCCGCGCGTTGATCGGCAGCATTCCGCCGAGGTAGTCGAAGCCCGCGTCGGTGCACATCTTCGAGAACAGGTCCTGGGCGGCCTTCGCGTGCTGTGCGGTCAGCGGGATCACCGGCGAGAAGTCGACGTGCCCGCCCTCGTCGCCGCCCGACCACCCGGCCATCTTGTAGAGGTCGAGGCTCGGAACTCCGATCTGGACCCGCTCGTGCGGGTTGGGGAGGGTCTCCCACTCGTCGGCACCGTGCTTCTCGCCGAAGACCGAGACCGTCGGGATCGACTCGAAGCGCTTCTTGAGCTTGGCGAAGTTGTAGTCGACGACCGCCTCGTCGCCGTACAGCGCGAAGCGCATCGTCCAGCGCCCGAGCCCGAGGTCCTTGGCGATCTTCTCGATGACCTCCTCAGGCATCGCGCCCGGGCCGTCGTACCACTCCGCTCGGGCGGTCATCATCGACGCCATACAGAGGGTGTTCGAGAGCTGCGGGCGCATGTCGATCGTGCCGTCAAGCATGAGTTCGCGCAGCGCGTCGACCACGGCGGGCATCTGAGAGTCATCCCACAACTGCAGCCACAGCGGCATGTAGATCTCGGGCTTCGGCATCAGCCAGTAGCCCATCTTCGTGACGATTCCGTAGTTCGACTGCATGAACAGCTCGGTGGACGTCGGGCCGAGGCCGCGCTTGTAGAGAGGCCAGGTCGGGTTGTTGTCCATTGCGCCGGAGCCGGTGCGCAAGAGGTCGCCGTTCGGCAGCACCACCTCGAAGCCGCAGTGCGACGCCTGGTCGATGCTGTACGGCATGTAGGTGAGACCGTGCTCGAGGGTGTTCGAGACGACGCCACCCCAGCCGATGTCGACGATGGAGGCGACAAGGTTGTGGCCGCCCGCCTCGATGGCGTCGTGCAGGTCGAACCAGCTCACGCCCGGCTCCACGATCGCGTAGCCGAGCTCCTCGTTGATCTCGAGGACCTTGTTCATGTTCCTGAACGACAGCATCAGTGTGCCGCGCACCTGCGGCGCGGCACCGCCGTAGCCGTTGTTCTTCCCGCGGCTGATCGGCCAGACCGGGACGCGGTGCTCGTTGGCGATCCGGGCGATCGCCTGGACCTCCTCGACGCTGGTCGGGCTGACGACGCCCGACGGGACGTTCGTGGCGGAACCGGGAAACTGGTAGGGATCCTGGAAATCCGCGAGGGACTCGGCGTCGGTGACCACCTTGTCGTCACCGATCGCGGCAGCGATCGCGACGAGTGCACGGTCGAGGTCGCCCTCGGTCAGGCCGGGTGGGATCGGTCGGGTGGTGTCGAGCATGGCTCCTCATCTCTCCCTTGAACAGTTCGCGGAGTGGTTGGTTTCAAGCGGTTCTACTCACGCCCGCGCCTGGACGGTGTTCGGTGCAAGCGGACTGGGCAGATCCCGCACAGAGTTGTGCACTCCGTGCACGTCGTCGGCGAGGAGCATGCTCGCGGCGGTGCGCTGTGCTGGGATCGGGCACGTCAGCAGAGAACCAAGGAGGAAGTGACAGTGTCCGGTCGTCTAGAAGGCAAGGTCGTGCTGCTTACCGGGATCGGCAGCGGAATGGGCCGGGTGACGGCACAGCTCCTGGCACGAGAGGGCGCCACGGTGGTCGGCTGCGACCTGAACCCGGAGGGTGCAGCCGGCACTGTCCGCCTGGTCGAGGCCGAGGGCGGCACCATCGACTCCAGCGCTCCCGTCGACCTGAGCAATCACTCCGACGTCCAGACGTGGATCCAGGACGCGGTGGCGAAGCACGGGCGTATTGATGTGCTCTACAACAACGCGAGCATGCCGAAATTCGCTCCGTTCGCCGAACAGAGCGATGAGGACTATGTCTTCACGATCGAGAACGAGCTGCATCTCGTCTGGCGCGCGTCGCAGATCGCATGGCCCCACCTCGCGAAGGTGCGCGGTGCGATCGTCAACATCGGTTCCGCAGCGGGTCTCGCGGGCGTCCGGACGTTGCCGCAGGCCGCTCACGCCGCTGCCAAGGGTGCGGTCATGGCCCTGACCCGTCAGCTCGCAGCCGAGGGCATTGCTGTCGGAGTCCGCGTGAACTCGGTGAGCCCCGGCGCCATGGGAACACCGCCGGTTCTCGCGATGTACGAGGAGATGGGGGCCAACGCCCCCGTCGCTCCCGTGCTCGAGCGCACGATCACCGGAAAGCCGGGAGATCCGATGGCAGTCGCCTACGCGGGGCTGTACCTGGCCTCCGACGAGGCCGCATGGGTCACGGGGACGAACATCGTGGTCGACGGCGGGGCTGGCGCGATCATGTAGCGGTCGCATTGCTCACGCGCCGGCGGCTACCAATGCGCCTCGCCAAGTCCAGCGCAAGAAGGAATGGCCGCGTCTCGCGACGGGGCCATTCGTCTTTGCCGGATCAGACCGGGGGAGCGACGAGCATCCCCCTTGTCGGGGTCGTTGAACATACGCGCGGTGATGCACTCGTCCATAGCCCTTCAGTGTGATCCCGCCCGTGGAAAACGCTTCGGGGCAGGGCGGCCACCAGGGTCCGCAGATGGTCCTCATCGACGTCCGGACCCGGCCGCGAGGCCGAGCTCACGGTCATCGACGCCTCGACCGGCTGACGCGTCGACGGGGCCGAGTACGTCTTCGCCGCCGGACCAGCGGCCGGCCCGATCACGCGCCGGCGCTATGAGGGCCTGGCACACGCGCCGGAAGCTGCATCGCCTCGCGACGTCAGTCGAGCGCGACTATCCGGTGGCGGACGAGTTCATCGCGTGGGCGCGCAGGCAGTCCGGCGACTGGGCTGCGCGCCCATAGCTGGGGCTGGTTTCGCCCCCGGGCCCACCAGGCGGCTGCCTGGTGGGCCCACAGGCGGGCAGGATGCAGCCCGGAGAGGGTGCACACGGCGCGTGTCACCGCCGATCTGGGGGGCCTACCCCGCCCCGGCCTCAATGAGAAGCCAACATCACCGCACGCACCGTCCCTTCACAGCAGGTTGCGGTTGAACGTCAGCGCCGGAGCGGCGTTCTGGACGAGGGATCGAGCCTGGTCGGGCCACCATTCACCGGCGGCAGGGTCTACGACGCCGTATTCGGGATCTACGGTGCCGCCGGGTATGCCACGGTTGCACTGGCCGTCGGACTGGCCCACGGTCTTGATCCAGAGATAGGCGTCCACCAGAGGCACTCCGGTTCTGGCCGTCGGCCGAGCGCCGATGCCGCGGTCCGGTGCGTTGCACCAGACCTGAGGGTCGCCGGTGTACTTGTCCTTCGGCGGGGTCCACGCACCGCGCCCGTTGCGACTCGTGTCGACGACGAAATGGGTGCGTTGGGACGCGGGCGGGGTCCCGACGTTCTGCTGGAACCACTGGTCGGTCCAGTGCCAGGTGCTCGTGTCATCCGGATCCACGGCGTTGCCGGGCTGTCCGTCGTTCGGTGCGGTCGGCGAGTAGTACTGACCGGCGCACCAGTCGGCGTGCCCGCGCGCCCAGTCCGGGCCTTCGGTGGCGAACCAGAGGCAGTCGGAGACCCAGGTGCCGTAGCGACTGTTCTGCTCGGTGGTCAGGTTGTTGGAGACGTTCAGCGAGAACCCCTGAGTACGCGTCACTCCAGCCTGCAGCAGACGCTGGGCGATGTCACCGACGCTCTTCCAATGGCTGTTGCCCGCGTCCAGATACACGGAGGTGCCCGGCTGTGCCTCAAGGGCGTCGATGGCGATGTTGAGGTCGGCGATGCGGCCGGCGGTGAGGGCGCCGGTCGGATCGGAGTCGGGACCGCAGTCGGAGGGCAGGTTCGCCAGACCATCCGGTTCGAGGACGACGACCGCCTTGCCGGTGCCAATTCCCTGAGCGAAGCCCTTGACCCACGCCTGGTACTCGGCGTCGGACTGCGCGCCCCCGGCCGAGTACAGCGAGCAGTCGCGCAGCGGGATGTTGTAGGCGACGAGCGTCGGCACCGTGCCGGTGCGCCTGGCGTCACGCATCAGCTTCTCCACCCTGCTTTTCACCTCGGAGGGGGTGCCGTCGGTGAACCAGGTGGCCTCGGGCCAGCTCGCCAGTTTCGCCATCGCCGCGGCACCGGCCACGTCGTGGCTCTTCAGGTCGGTGACGGCCTGGCGGGCGGCGTCGCTGCCGGGATCGACGTAGAAGCGGGTGTCGCTGGGCAAGGTGTGGTCGGCCGCTGCCGACGGTGGCGCGGGTGTGGCTGCGGCGGGGGCGGCGAGGCCGAGCGCCAGCGCGACGGCGATGGGAAAAACGGATCTGGGCAGGCGGTGTGCCATCGGTTTCCTCGAATGTCGGATCGAGCTCGGTCGAGCTCGGTGAGGGCGTGGGTGGGGCGCGCCGATGTGCGTTTCGGGCGCGTTGACCGACCGGGCCGGCGATTGCCTTCAGCGGTGGGCGGGGCTCAGTAGCCGTAGATCATCTTGTAGGCGGTCTCGGGGAGGAACTGCCCGGCGGTCGAGCCGGCCCCAGTGCCGCAGTTGCCGTCGGATTCGCCCGGGGTCTTGATCCACAGCAGCATCTCGGCCCCACCGCCGATCTGGCTGGATGTGCCGGTCTTGCGGCCGGCGGGGTTGCACCAAGCGCCGTTCGAGCCGTTGCCGTTGCGGCCGGTGTCGATCGTGAAGGGCCTGGTGTAGCCGAAGGAATTCTGCAGCGCCGAGTTGACCGAGTTGGCGTAGTTCACGTTCTGGGCGGTGGAGTAGTAGTTGGAAACGTTCAGCGCGAAGCCGTGGGTCCGACTGAGGCCTGCGGCGTTCAGGTGCTGGGCCATCGTGGCCGCGCTGATCCAGCCGGGGTTTCCGGCATCCAGGTATACCCAGGTGTTGGGGGCTTTGGCGTTGAACTGGGTGATGGCGTTGTTGAGCAAGGAGTTGCGTTCGGCTATTTGGGCGGAGGTCATGCAGCTCACGTCGCCGAGCGCGTCCGGCTCCAGGACGACGACGGCGGGGCGGTTGCCGATGCCGTCGGCGAACGCCGCGATCCAGGTGTTGTACGCGGCGACGCTACCGGCGCCGCCGCCGGACTGGCCGCCGCAGATGTCGCGGTTTGGGATGTTGTAGGCGACCAGGACGGGCAACTTGTTCGAGGCGCGGGCCGCGCCGACGTAAGCGCCGGTGGCCGTGCCTATGGCACCGCTCCAGTTGCCGAACCAGCGGGCCATGGGCTTGGCGGCGATGGAGGCGCCGATGGCGGCGGCGCGTCCGTCACCTGCGTTCGCGGCCACCCACGCGGCGGGGGTGGAGTTGGGGTCGACGTAGAACCCGCTGGTGCTTGAGAGGGGATCATCCGCGTGCGCAGCCGCGGGGGCCGCGAGCGCCAGCGGAATCGCGAGCAGGATCGATGCGAGCAGACGGGTAGGCCTACGGATGGTGAAACCTCTTTTCGACCGGGGTCGTCCCGCGGCCGGTGAGGCCGGCGGTTCGACGAAGAACGGGTGCGGGACGGGTGGGGCCGGGCGTCGCCCGTTACCGGAGTGGTGGCCCGGTGAATGGCTGCTGGAGCGCACCCGTGTTCGCGCTCCCGGTTCTGCGCAAAGGAGCCCCAGGAGCAGTTTTTTGGAACCGCTTCCGGTCGACTCGCCGCCCTATGTCGCGCTGAGCAATCGTGGATCTGGCTCTACAACTGTGTCAAGACGCGTGCAGGTACCTGCTCACCCCGGTAGGTGTGGCAGGGGAATGAGCGGCTTTCCGGAAGCGCTTCCAGTAGAGTGCGCCCCGGATGAGCCCCGAGGGGCGCTACCCTCCTGACGTATCAAGATCGAGGTGATTGTCGTGGCGGACGAAGCGACGCGTCGGAGGCCGACCCTGGACGAGGTGGCCGAGCGTGCGGGCGTCTCCCGTACCGCGGCGTCGAGGGTGCTCAACAACGCACCTCACGTCAGCCGCGACAAACGCGATGCCGTGCAGCGCGCGATCAGGGAACTGGGTTACGTCCCCAACCCCACCGCCCGTGCACTGGCGACGCGGCAAGCGGGCGCGGTCGCGCTCATCGTCTCCGGCGACGACCCCGCGATCTTCGCCGACCCGTTCTTCGGCCAGGTCGTCGCCGGCGCCGCCACGGTGCTGGAGGAGACCGACCTCCACTTGATGGTCTGCCTGGCCACCTCCGCCCGGGGGCAGTTGCGCGTGCAACAGTTGCTGCGCACCCGCGCGGTCGACGGCGTCATGCTGATGGCGCTGCGGGAGAAGGACCCGCTGACGCGGCTCGCCCTGGACGCGGGGGTGCCCGCCGTCTTCGGCGGACGGCCTCTGGGGGAGGACGTGCCCTCCTTCGTGGACGTCGACAACGTCGGAGGCGCCCGAGCCGCTACCGAGCACCTGATCGCCCTCGGTCGTACACGCATCGCGATGATCACCGGTCCGCCGGACACCGATGTCGCCCGGTCCCGACTCCGCGGCTACCGCGAGGCTCTCTCCCTGGCCGGGCTGACCCCGTACGGCGAAGAGGCCGGCGACTTCACCGAGCGCGGGGGGATCACCGCCATGGACTCGTTGCTCGCCCGCATTCCTGACGTGGACGCGGTCTTCGCCGCCAACGACAACATGGCGGTGGGGGCACTGAGGCCACTGCGCCGTGCCGGCCGCGTGGTGCCCTCCGACGTCGCCGTCGTCGGATTCGACGACCTGCCGGTCGCCGAAGTGTCCGACCCGCCCCTCACGACGATTCATCAGCCCATACAGGCCCTCGGCCGCGAGATGACGCGGATGCTGCTTGCGCTCATGGGGGGTGAGAACCCGAGCCCGCTGATCCTGCCGACCCGGCTGGTTCGGCGGGAATCCACGTAGGACCCGACTCCTCGATCTCGATGGGTCGCCCGCCGACCGAGAACCCCGTGCGCATGCGTATCGTTCGGTGCGCTGCTGGCGGCATCGGCGCCGGCAGCCGGCCACGTGGTGCTGTCAAGAGCAGGTGGGCGTTCTCGAGCGGAGCCCAACGCTGCCGCTGACATGCGGATGCGGGTGGGCTCTCGCCCAGTCCCGTCCCTCCGACGACCCGCGGTGGGGTGGGTGCGCTCGGGTACCTTGACGGATGTCTTGACGGAGGTTGGTGGACACCGAATAGACGTTGCGCTCGACGCGGCCGATGTCGTCCTCGTGCAGAAGCCTCGGCATGGTGTGGTGATCCTCTCGTTGCGGTGGGACCCCCCGACGGAGCCCTGTCACCGGGTGAGGGGCCCTTCCTTCCCACGCCGCGCGCCCATGTCACGGCGCGGAAAGCGACCGGCTGGAGCACTCCGGGTGAGGCACACCGGGACCGCGGGCGGGATTCCGGCTCACAAACCTACCTGAGCGCGGACGACGGACGGACGAACACCCGCGTCACACCCTGCCTCGCGGCCCGGACACATCACTTGGCGTCGCGCGGGAGGTCGGCCGGAGTGGCTCCGGGCGGGCCGAGGATGATGTCGCCGAACTCCTCCGTGACGGACTTGAACAGCTCCATGTCCCACTCGGTTTCGGTGGTGGCCAGGTGGGCGGGGGTGCCGGTGCGGCCGATGAGCTCCGCGAACCTGGCGGGCGAGGTGATGGCGAGGGTGCGCGCACCGTCGTCGCCCGCCTTGATGGTGTGCGGAGTGTTCATCTTGACGGCGTAGTAGTCCCCGGACCGCAGGGTGAAGGTGTCCGATCCGGACCAGACCGTAAGGGTGCCGGAGACGACCCAGATGCGCTCCTCGTAGCCCGTGTGCACGTGCAGCGGGGTTCCCGCACCCGGAGGCAGGGTGACGTCGGAGATGTCGTGCCGGCCCTCGGTGTCCTCCGCGGAGGCCAGTACCGACAGGCGCAGGTGCTGGCCGAGAACGAACTGGCGGTCCTCCGGGACCGGCGGCGGGGAGGGGAAGTTGGACATACGTGTGACTCCTGCTCGGAGAGCGACGAAGGGGCGCGGAACCACGAAGAGGCGTGGGACGCGAAGTGAGGAGATCCGGCGAAGGCCGATTCATTTCACTGTAGAACATGTCTATCGAATGCAGTGACATGTGCGCAGGGGAATCGGCGGATGCGCGTGTTTCTCTTTGGAGACACCTGACCGCCCGCCGGCCGGGGGCGGTCAGGCGGACTCCACGGCCCCGCTCGCGCTTCTCCCCGGCTGTTCCATCGCCCCCACGCACCCGCACACCGGAGGAGCGCAGGAGTCGCTCACGGCGTCGCACACGGAGTCCCTCAGCGCCATGACGGCCGCACGCAGCTCCGCCGGCAGCGGAGCGTGCGGCGAGGCGGACCGCAGAGCGGGGCGGCTCCGGCCCCACAGCGGCCCCTGCGGCCGTGACCTCGGTGTGTCCAGGAACCCCGTCCCGGTCTCCCACGAGCCCACCGCGCCGCCGGCCTTCACCACGCCGGAGTCGCGGACGGGGACGGGGCCGGACGTCAGTGCGCGGGCCTCCCGCACCAGGCGGCGCCAGCACACCGACGGGGCGTCCAGGACCGCCTCGGACGGGACCTGCTCGTCCCAGGGCAGGGGTTCCCCCGACGGCGGCAGCCGGAGGTTCGCGGCCATCATCACGGCGGTGGCACGGGCCGCGACCTCGGCACGGGCCGTCGTCAGCGCCTCCAGGACGCTGTCGCCGAGCTGCGGGGCCGTCATCTCGCGGAACCGCTTGTCGACGAAGCGGATCCCCGCCGCGCGGCCGTCGGCGCCCACCGTGACCTCCGCGACGCCGTCCCTGGAACGCGCCGTCACCGACAGCGCCCTCATCTGTTCCCGGGCCCTGGTCACAGCTCCGTACTGCTCGGCGAAGTCAGCAAGGACCTTCTCCAGACGGCTTCCCGGTGGCGTGTTCATCGTCTTCCTCTGCCGGTGAAGCCACCCCCAGGCGGCATGACCTCGAAACGGCCGGGCGGGCCGTGTCACTTTCGGACACCCCCCGTGTCCGTTCGCGTCCGGGCTCGCGCGATCCCGCCCCTCCTGCGCCCGCCCCACCTCTCCGACATCCTTGCCGCACGCGACCGGAAGGGGAAGAGGAGAGCTGTGCCGGAAGGCGAGCCGGCCCGGTGGCCCTCCGACACATGAAGGACACGAGCGGACCGCACATTTGGTTCACACACCGGGGAAACGTCGAGCCCCGGCCGCCGGTGTCCGGCAGGGCGTAGTCTTCGTCACACGTGCCCCGGGTATGCTCCGGTGCCGCACCCGCGGCGGCGGGAGCGACCTCATGCCGGACCGCGCCGGTGCGCCTCGGACGACCGTGGCGCCGGACTCCCCCCACCTGGAGGACCCTTGTTCAGCATCACCGTACGTGACCACATGATGGTCGCCCACAGCTTCCGCGGCGAGGTCTTCGGGCCTGCCCAGAGGCTGCACGGAGCGACGTTCGTGGTGGACGCGACGTTCCGGCGCCCCGAGCTGGACGACGACAACATCGTCGTCGACATCGGTCTGGCCACCACGGAACTCGGCAAGGTGATCAGCGAGTTCAACTACCGCAACCTCGACGACGTGGAGCAGTTCGACCGGATCAACACCTCCACGGAGTATCTGGCGAAGGTGGTCGCCGACCGCCTGGTCGAGGCGATCCACGCGGGAACGCTGGGGGAGGGCGCCCGGGGGATCCGTCAGGTGGCCGTGACGCTGCACGAGTCGCACATCGCGTGGGCCGGCTACGAACGCAGCGTGTGACACACGCACGGGAGCCCGCGCCGCCGTGCCGGCGACGCGGGCTCCCGGTCTCTGTGGGCAGTGCTCAGCCGCGCACCGTGACCGGGGAGGTGTTGTACCCCTCGACCCGCAGCTTCGGCCGGCCCGAAGGCAGGGCGAAGGCGGGCCACGACACGGTCACCGTGCGGGTCTCACCGGGCAGCAGCCACAGGTAGTTGTCGTCGTACAGCGTCGGCAGGACCCGGGAGCCGTCCTCGTCCAGCAAGGAGAGGCGGACCATCGCGGCGACCATGGACCCGCGGTTGCGGACCGTGGCGGTCGTCGTCCGCCGGTCCCCGTCGCACGACACATGTGTGAGGGAGGCCGACAGCTCGGCCTGCTGGACCTGGTTGAGGGCGCGCAGCGCCTCGGGGGTGCGGCAGCGCCAGTAGGTGTTGCGCGACAGCACCTGGCCCCGCTCGTCCGTGAGGGTCAGTCGCAGCAGGTGCAGGTCCGGCAGGTCGTCGGCGGGGGCCGCGCTGAACGCCGTCGCCGAGCCGGCGGGGTCCACGTCCACCCGCGCCTGCCGGGTGCCGGCGAGCCGCCGGCCGGACAGGTCGTACGTCTCCGCCGTGACCTTCGCTCCCGTCAGTGCCCTGCGGGTGTGGTTGACCGCGATGACCTGCCACTTCACCGGGTCGGCCTGGACGTGCAGGGGCTCGCATGCGCTCCGGCAGCCGAAGTAGGCGCCGTTGACGTCGAAGTCGTAGTCGTACGTCTGCCAGACCGTGCTGTGCCAGGCCGGGTGGGACATCCACAGCATCAGCCCGCTGGCGTTGTCCCACAGGTTGGCGTTCCAGGCCTCGAACATGGCCCGGAAGTTCTCGTAGTTGACGAACTGCGCCTTGCGCGTGAAGTCGTCCAGGTCGCGGGCCGTGCCGAGGCGGGTCTCGATGGCGGCCTGGTAGTTCTGCGGTGCCTGGTTGCCGTGCTCGCTCCAGTCGTGGTGATACCAGGCGCCGCTGATCGGCCACTCCGGCCCGTCGTCGCCGATCATCGCGCGGGTGCTGGCGGCGGTGGAGACGACCGGCATGCCGATCTCGGTGTGGAAGCCGAAGTCCTTGCTGCCGAACGTGGACGGGTCGAAGTACTTCTCCGGCTCGACCCAGCCGTAGGGGCCGCCGCCGTTGACGACGCCGCCCGCGGAGTTGTTCTGGTACAGGATGCCCGGCACCTGGCTCTCCACCGCCCCCCGCATGCCGTCGTCGATCGCGGCGGGCGGGTTGCCCTCGTTGGCGCCGCACCACACCGCCACGCTCGGGTGGATGCGGTAGCGCAGCACGGTGTCCCGGGCCACCGAGACGAACGCCTCGTGGTCCGGCGGGTCCATGCTCCAGGCGTTGGGGAAGTCGTTCCACACCAGGATGCCGTGCTCGTCGCAACTGGCGTAGAACTCCTCGCGGTTGCTGCTGGCGACCCAGTTGCGGATCATCGTGAAGTTCATCGCCCGGTGCATGCGCACCGCCGCGTCCATCCGCTCCGCGGGCATCCGGCGCAGCAGTTCGTCCCAGCCCCAGTTGCCGCCGCGCACCAGCACCCGTACGCCGTTGACGCTGATCTTCAGCGGGTCGGGGGTGTTGGAGACGGATGTGACATCGGTCCAGGTGTCGCCGTCGTCGGAGACCTGGATGGTGTACGTCTTCGGGAACGCCTGCTCCCACAGCACCGCGACCCGGTCGAAGCGCCGGGCGGAGCCGAGGTCGACCTGGATCCACTGGTGGTCCTCGTAGGCGGAGGACCAGCGGGTGCCGGGGTTGCCGTCGGTGGCGTGCTCGGCGGGGTGGCCGTCCTCCGTGCTGGAGGCGGTGGCCTGCTGGTGCAGGGCGAGGTCGGTGCCCGGCTCGGCGCTGTCGACGACCGCAAGGGACCACAGAGAGTTGCCCCAACTGGTGTTGCGGATGCCGCACGACAGCCGGACGTAACGGGCCGTGCGGGCCTCGAAGTCGGTCACCCGCAGGCTGGCGTCGCCGCTGTTGAACGGCAGCGGTACGGCCGTGTTGTCGACGGACGCGGCGTCCGTCCACTGTTCGCCGTCCGCGGAGACCTGTACGACGAAGGTCAGCGCGTAGGCCTGCTCCCAGACCAGGTCGACCCGGTCGAAGGACTGCGCGGAGCCGAGGTCGACGCGGATCCACTGGTCGTCGGCGAAGCCGGAGGACCAGCGGGTGCCGGAGTCGCCGTCGGTGACGTTGCCCGGCCCGTGGCCGTCCTCGTCGGTGCTGGAGGCGTCAGCCGGGGCGTGCAGCGCGAGGTCGGTGCCCGCACGGGCGCTGTCAAACACCGACAGCGTCCACAGCGAACTGCCCCAGCCGGTGGCCCGGGTCAGGCAGCGCACACGGACGTACCGGGCGTGCTGGTCACCGAGCTCGACGGTCTGGGTGCAGGCGTCGGAGGACGGCGTGAACTTCAGCGGAGTGTCGTACTCGTAGCCGAACTGCCGCATCCCGAACCGGGTGGTGCGCCGGTCGCTCTCCGTGCTGCCGGTGCGCGCGACCAGGGTGAGGTCGTGCAGTGTTGGCTCGCCCAGGCCGTTGGGCCACCACAGGTCGGGGTTCTTCACGCGCAGCGCGCCGTACGCGTCGGGCGTGAAGGCGACGTCGACCGACCTGCCGGCCGGGACGGTGACCGTGCGGGAGACCTGGACGTCGCCGAAGGCGGCGGAGACGCTGGCCTCGTGGTCGGCGGAGTCGGCGTTGCGCACCGGGACGGTCACGGTCAGCTCGGCCACCGACAGGTCCGGCAGCTTCGGCAGCACGGTGTCCACGCGCGGGTCGCCTATCACGATGTGCCCGGTCGCTCTCAGCCGTACGTGGTTCCAGATGCCGGCCGCGCGGTCGCGGACGGCCGGCATCCAGTCCCAGCCCGAGGAGGCCAGGTACGTCGGCGAGTTGCGGTTCATCGTGTTGGCACCCGCGTCCACCCAGGACTCGCCCGCGGGGCCCTTGTCGCCGGGGCTGCCGGGCACCGGCATGGGGGAGATCCGCACGGCGAGCACGTTGTCGCCCTCGGCGGCCAGGAACCCGGTGATGTCGTAGGCGGAGCGGGCGAAGGGGAACGTCACCTCGCCCACTCCGTGTCCGTTGAGCCAGATCTCGGCCTTGTGGTTGACACCGTCGAACTCCAGCCAGACGTGCCGCCCCTGACCGGTGAGCAGGCCGCGGGGCAGGGCGAAGTCCCGCTTGTACCACCAGGAGTGCCGGGACAGCGCCTCGGGGATGCGCAGGTTGTTCAGCCCCGCGACCGGGTCGGGCAGCTTGCCCTGGTCGACGAGGGAGCCCAGCACGGTGCCGGGCACGGTCGCGGGCAGCCAGCGGCTGGTGTCCACGCCGGTTTGCGACAGGGCCGCGCCGTCGCCCTTCGCCCAGTCGTCCATGGTGAGCGTCCAGCCCGACTCCAGCGGCACTGTGCCGTCGTCGGCGACCGTGAGCCGGGGGGCGTCGCCGTGCCGCGTGCCCCAGTCGGTCCAGCCGGTGGCCGCCGGGCGGTGGTCCGGGGCGGTGCCGTACACCTCGAAGCCGTTGAGGCCGAGAGGGTTGGGGTCGGAGCGCCGGTGGGCCGTCATCCGTACCCAGCGGGCCGTGACGGGCTTCGGCAGCTGGATGTCCACCACACCGCCGGTGCCGGCGGTCGTGCGGTACACACTGCTCCAGGAGTCGTGATCGCGGGACGTCTCGACGACGAACTCGGTCGCGTAGCTGGAGAAGAGCTCCTTGCCAGTGGTGTCCTGGCGCGGGTTTCCGCCGGTCGGTGGGGTGAACACCGGGTCGGTGGCCTCGGCTTCGAAGGTCAGCCGGATCCGGTCGAGGCAGCAGTCCGCCTCCAGGTCGACCGAAACCCACTGCGGGTCGCCGGCCTCGGCTCGCCAACCGGTGCCGCGCACACCCTGCGCGGGGACGGCGTCCACCACGAACTCGGCGGGGGCGGGCGCGTAGGCCTGCGAGGAGACCCGGACCGGGCGGTAGACGGCGATCTCAACCGGCGCGGAGGAGTCGGTGCCGGTCGCGCCCGCGGTGCGCTCGGCGGCGTCGGCTGCCGCAGCGAACACCGTGCCGAGGCCGAACCCGGCCAGCAGCGTCGAGCCGGTCGCGACGACGGACCGCCGGGAGGGGTGGTGCGATGAACACGACTGATCGGCCATGGGGCGTCCAATCACAAGGGTGAGTGGGAAGCGGCTCGTTGCCGGGTACGGGCGGCTCCCGTGATCTGACAACGTTGCCATAGGCTGTTGCGACGCACACTTCCCTGTCAAGGCTTCTGACGGTGACGAATGGTGCGGCGGACCGCTCCGGACACTGCGGGGGGCTGCCGCGCGCGGCCGGGCCGGACTACCGTGTCCCTGAGGTCACACGTGTGGCTATCGACTCCGCACCACTCGCACCAGGCAAAGAAGAGGGTGAACGGTGATGACATCCCTTGACGACGGCACCACGCCGATGACACCGCACGCGCCGGCCAAGGACGCCGACTTCGCTGCCCTGCTGCTCTCCAGCCATCTGCGCCTGGTCGGCGAGCCGCTGTGCCCGGCGGCGTGGGAGACCGAGCACGACGCCGCGCGGTGGCTGTACGAGCAGGCCCCGTTCGGGCTGCTGGCGCACGACACGTCCGCCGATCCGCGCTTCGTCTACGCCAACCGCACGGCACAGGACCTCTTCGGCTACTCCTGGGACGAGATTGTCGGCCTGCCGTCCCGGCTGTCGGCGCGGCCGGACGGCCAGGAGGACCGGGAGGCCTTCGTGCGCGCCGTGACGGCCGGCCACTACGCCACCGGCTACCGGGGGCTTCGGGTCGCGAAGAGCGGCCGGACCTTCTGGATAGAGGACGTGACCATGTGGGACCTGATGGACATCCACGGCAGGATCCACGGCCAGGCAGCGGTGTTCCGTTCCTGGTCGCCCGCGGACATGTGAACGGCCTTCGGGCCCCGTCGCGGAACGAGCCCGCCACGGTGTGTCGCCGTGGCGGGCTCGTCGTTCGACTCTCCCGGGCCCGGCCGCGCATGGTTCGCGTGGCCGGGCCCGGGCCGGGACCTACTGGAAGCCGCAGCCCGGGTTGGGGGCGTCCTCCGACAGCGGGGCGCCGTGCGGGAGGACGTACAGGACGTCGAGGACGACGTCGGTGTTGCCGAGGTTGCGGCCGATGTGCACGTGGTCCGAGCCGGACGGCTCGGTGAGGCTCTGGCCGGCCTCGTAGACGCCGTCGGACTCGCAGTCGGAGTCGAAGTGGCTGAGCGTGCCGTGCTGGACGAAGCCGTAGAGGGTTCCGTCGTGGAAGTGCCAGCCCGTGCTCTGGCCCGGGGGAATGGTGACCTGCCGGAGGATGTAGTCCTTCCCGGCGAACGTGGTCTGGGAGATGATCGTGCCCGTCACACCCGGACCGCCCGGGGTGGCGAACGCGGTGCCCGCGCCGAGGGACAGACCGACGGCCGCAGCCATGGTCATGCCCAGTCGCAGTAGGTTCTTACGCAATGTGGTCATACCTTTCAGGTGAACTCTCCAGCACGCCGGGCATGGCCGGGCCGCACCCGGAACGGGCCGGTGCACTGTTGTGCCGGAACACGCGCTCACCACAGGCGCTGTCGGCGCCGTGGGTTCCTGGAGGTGCCACACCGTCCAGCGCGTTCCGAGCAGACAGTTTCACACACGTGGATTCGGGGCGCCCGGTCCGTACATCTTCCCCTCAATTGCCCGGCGACCCTCACATGTGTTTACTTGAGGGGTGGCTTCCTGACGGGTCAAGGCGGCTCGACGCACGTGACATACAACTCACATCTTGTACGCGTTTGAATCCTGTCAGGACGGGGAATCTGTGCCGGAGCGGGAAAATCCCCTGGTGAGAGTGGGTTTACTGATTCGGCTCAGCCGCTTCTGAAACATATGTGTCTGCGGGGCGCGGGCACGGCACTCGGGCGACACAAATGCAGCATTTTTCTGGCACTTGCCGCTGCCTACAGTGCGAATGCGGGGGTTGCATCCGGCCTCCGGTCGCCGCACGAAGAGAACCAGGATGGTTCAGAACACTATGGCTACGCCCCTCACGGCTATGTCCCGGTCCGAGCTGCTCGGCACCATCATGAGGGAACACCGGGACGGTCTTGTCTCCTACGCCGAGAAGATGCTGGGTGACCACGGACTCGCCGAGGACATCGTCCAGGAGACCACCATCCGGGCCTGGCGCAACATCGACCGTCTGCTCGGAATGGAGGGCTCGGTCCGCGGCTGGCTCTTCACCGTGACCCGGCACCTGGTCATCGACTGGGTGCGCAAGCCCCACGCACGAAGGGAAGTCGTCGGAGTCACCTACAACGACCCCGTCTCGGGCACCGACGGCACCGAGGCGGTGCACGACGCCCTGGTGGCCCGGCCGCTGCTGCGCCGGCTGACTCCCGAGCACCGTGCCGTGCTCGTCCACATATATCTGTGCGACCGCAGCATCCAGGAAACCGCCGGCATCCTCGGAGTGCCCGTCGGCACCGTCAAGAGCCGTCAGCACAACGCCCTGCGCAAGTTGCGGAGCGTCGTACGGCCCGAGGCCGCTTAGGCAGTCCGAGCCGAGGCGTCGAACGGTCCCGGGCCATGGGCGGACGGCACCGGGACTTCGTCGTGTTCCCGGGATTTCGTAGGGTCAGAACCGGGTCGAGTCGAGGCACATCTCCAGCGCCGAGGTCAGCCGGCGTCGGCACGTCTCGCCGCGGGGATAGTGGCCGATGGAGCGGACGAGTTCCGGCAGCAGGTACTGCTCGGCGACGATCCACTCGGCGGCGTCCGCGGCTCCGCCGAACCGCTGGGGTCGCACGCCTGGCCTCGGCGGCGGCAGGGTCACGGTGGCGCGGTGCGGTGCCAGCAACGCCGTGGCGGCGTCGGCGCTGTACAGATAGTGCTCGAACATCCGGGACAGTGCCTCGGACCGCACGGTCGCGGCGTCGAGGAGCGAGCTCAGCTCCCTTGCGTAGGTGCGCAGCAGTTCGTGACAGGTGTACCGGCCGGCGGACAGTTCGACGAGCAGGTGGTGGTCCATCAGCTCGGCCAGGTCCTGACGGGTCCCGCGCAGGTCGGTGCCGGCCAGGCTGGCCGCGGCCGGCATGGTGATGTCACGTGAGGGGTGCAGGCTGAGCAGCCGGAACAGCCGCGCGGCGCTGCTGCTGAGCGCCTCGTAGGAGCGGTGGAACGAACTACGGGTGTTGGTGCGGGCGTCGCGGCTGGACAGGGCGTCGAGACAGTCGTCGGTGTCCTGGAGCCTGGCCGCGAGCGAGGCCAGCGGGAAGTGCGGCTGCACCAGTGCCCGGGTGGCGGCGACGGCCAGCGCCAGCGGCAGCCCGCCGCACAGCTCCACGACCTCCACCGCCGCGGCGTGCTCGGCTCTGATCCGGTCCGTGCCCAGGCGCCGGTCGAGCAGTTCGAGGCCCTCCTCGCGGGTCATCGGATCCAGCGTGATGAGCCGGGCGTTGTCCGTGACGGCCAGGCCCTCCAGCCGCCGCCGGCTGGTGACGATCGCGAGACACCCCGGCGTGGCGGGCAGCAGGGGGCGTACCTGTTCGCAGTCCTCCGCGTCGTCCAGGACGAGCAGCAGTCGGCGCCCGCCCAGGGCGCTGCGGTAGGCGGCGGCGAGCGCGGCGGCACTGGAGTGCGAACGATCGTTCTCCACACCCAGCGCACGGAGCACCTCGGCGATGGCCTCGGCGGGGTCGAGCGGGGACTGGGCGGCGCGGTGGCCCTGGAGGTCGACGTAGATCTGCCCGTCGGGGAAGTGGTCGGCGACCATGTGGCCCCAGTGCACGGCCAGTGTCGTCTTGCCGACTCCCGCCATGCCGCAGATGGCCGCGGTCATGGTGGGGGGCTGGCTCTCGCCCTTGAGCGGGAGCAGTTCCAGGCACTGGCTCAGGGCCTGCCGGCGGCCGGCGAACGGGACGCAGTCCGCGGGGAGTTGGGTCGGCCTGTCGGCCTCCACGGGCCGGGGGGCCGGGGTGTCCGGGTCCGGGGAGACGCGGCGCTGGAGCAGGTGCTGCTGGGCGGCGCGCAGTTCGGGACCGGGCTCGACGCCCAGTTCCTCGGCGAGCGCCTCGCGGATGCTCTCGAACTGCTGCAGGGCCTCGGCCTGCCGGCCGGTGACGGCCAGTGCGGCGATCAGCCGGGAGTGGAGTGCCTCGTCGAAGGGGTGGCTGTCCACCGCGCGCCGCAGCACCGTCAGCACTTCCTCCGTCAGTGCGGGCGCCGCGGTCAGGACGGCGTCGGCGGCTTCCTTCACTGTCGCGACGAACTCGTGGCCGACCGAGGTGAACACCGGATGCCGGGCGACCGTGGTGCCGGCGGCGACGACGGGACCACGCCACAGCCGGAGCGCTTCGACGAAGTCCTGCGCGGCCTGTGCGGGGGCGCCGCCCTTGACCGCGATCTGGGCCTGGGCGCGCAGGTCGCGGAAGCGCAGCAGGTCGGAGGTCGAGGTGTCGACCAGCAGGCGGTAGCCGTCGGCGGCGCGCACGAGGTGTGCCGCGTGGGTCCGGCTGCGCAGCTGGGGTTCGAGTGTCCTGCGCAGGGCGCCGATGTGCCGGTGCACCACGTTGGCGGCGCTGGACGGGGGTTCGTCGTCCCACAGGATGTCGACCGCCTCGCTCAGGGTGAGCGGGCCGGGGGCACGGAGCAGCAGCAGGGCGAGCAGGGCCAGTCGCTTCGGGGGACCCAGGTCGATCTCGGTGTCCCCGCGCATCGCCCGCACGGTACCGAGGATTGAGTAGCGCACTGTCGCGTCCATCTCGCGGCTGGCCTCGTCATTTCTCATCTGGTGCTGCTGGTCGCCCGTCCGGTCTGTCGTCACCGCGTCGGCGGGGGGACCGAGCCGTCTTCTCCCGAGGAGTTCGTTGCCGAGACCGCGAAGTGTAGCCATGTCGTGGGACATGTTTCGGTGACCGGGACGAGGAGTCCGGATCGGCGGCCGTGGCTGTCACGCATGCGCCCGGAGCGGGCAGACATGTCGTGGACCTCGCTGGGGAGAGGCTGGGCGACGTGGGGGTTTCGGCATGCCGGAGCAATGCCTTTGTGACGTAGGTGTCCGGGCGGAACCGGTTTTTCCCGGAGTCCGCGGCCGGGACGGCTCCCGACGGTTTCGGGTGCCGCTGCGAGTGTGCAAGCCGGTACCCGTGGGCGGATCGGTCGGCTGACTTGGCACTCCTGCGGGGCTCGCGACCTCGGTGCGTCACATGACGATCGGGGTTTCCGGCTCCGGTCTTCCGGGCGTCTGCACTGCCGTCACACCCTGCCTGTCCGGACATGAGTGCCTCCACCCAAGAAAGTAACCATCTTGACAGGTGACGACTATCCCGCAAAGCTACGTCACCTGTCAAGGCAGTTACTCGGGTGGGGTGGCCGGGGGAGGGCATGGTGTCTTCGTACGGACCGTGAACCCCGCGGTGGTCCGTTCCCGTTCGTTCTCATGACGGGGGCTTCCGCCGGTCCGAGCGACCGCCGTGGGAGTCTGCTTCACCGGCATGTGAACCCGAGCCGTGACGCTGGTGAGAGGAGGAACCCCCGTGTATGTTCTGATCCCCGACGATCCGGTGTTCTTCGCGAAGTTCCAGAGCCTGGAAGAACCCCTTCTCCGCCACCTCTACCAACTCCACAGCACGGGCCCGGAGTCGGACGCCGAGCGGATCATCTCGGACGCCTACGACAGCTGGGTACAGGTGCTGCTGAAGCTGCCGCTGTGGCCCCAGTGGCGCACCGGAGACACCTCGTTCGACCGCCCGTCGGCCGAGCGGCCCCGGTACGCCCTCTACAGTGCGCGCGGGGACCAGCTGACGAGCCTGTATCCGATCGAGCCGACCGCTGCTGACCTGGGACACCTGATGGCCTGCCTCGACCTTTTCGACGAGGCCGACCGGGCCTGGCGCGCGGCGCCGGGCCGGACGCGCGCCGAACCGCCGGACCGGCAGGAGGGCGTCACCGAGGTCTTCCGGCGCGTCATGGACGTGCTGCTGCTGCCGCCCCCGCAAGGCCTGCTGGATGCCCTGCGGCATGTCGTGCCCGAGGGGCCTGTCGTCTCCGTGACCCTGCCGGACGAGCAGGAGGCGGAGTACCGGCGCTTCTGCGAGGAGATCGTGACCATCCTCAGCGCGGGTGACCCCTTCGTCTTCCACAGCCACCGAGCCATGTATCTCTGACACACGTATTGGGCTGAACCTTTCCGCCGGCTGTCGCGTTCTCCAGATGGAAGGCCTCGCCGTCGGACACGCGGTCGGCGGAGCCGTGACGGGAACTCCGGAGTCCAGCCACACCCGTGGTCCGGTTCCCGTCCCCGCACTGGCGGCCGGAGTCCCCCCTCGGGCCGCCAGTGCGCACCTGCGCGTGAACCACCGCCGTCAGCCCGACGGCGGGCCGTACGCCCCTTCAGGCCCTTCGCACCCGCGCCGGTCACATGTCGATCGGCAGACACATGCCGTTAGACTTCGAATGAACATGTCGTGTCGACATGTTCTACTGCAGTGACGGAGAGACACGCCATGACTGATCAGCGGCCCACCTTGGTTCTCGTTCCCGGCGCCTGGCATCTGCCTTCCACCTATGACCTGCTGCGCGGAGAACTGGATGCCCTCGGCTACCCGAGCCTCGCGGTGAAGCTGCCCACCACCGGTCCCGACGCGCGCGGCGGCCTGCGGGACGACGCCGACACGATCCGCGCGGCCATTGAGGCGGTCAGCGGTCCGGTCGTCGTGGTGGCGCATTCGTACGGCGGCATCCCCGCCACCGAGGCCGTGACCGACCTGCCCCACGTCCAGCGTCTCGTGTATCTGGCGGCCTTCGTCCCGGACATCGGGGAATCCATGTACACGCTGCTCGGCGCTCCGGAGCCCGACGTGGTGGAGGGGATGTTCCCGATCGGCGCCGACCCGCGGGCGCAGCTCTACGCGGACGTCCCCGAAGCGGTGGCCGACCTGGCCATCAGCCGGCTCGTCGACCAGCGTCACCAGGCGTTCGCCGACCGGGTGACCCGGGCGGCCTGGCACACCGTGCCGTCGACCTACATCGTCACCGAGCAGGACGCGTCGCTCTCGGTCGCCGTCCAGGAACAGATGGCCGCCCACGCCAAGGACGTCCGCCGTATCGCCACCAGCCACTCCCCGTTCCTCTCCCGTCCCGCGGAACTGGCCGCTCTCCTCGATGAGATCGTTCGCGGCTGACGCCTCCTGCTGAACGGCGGAAAGTCCGGCCACGTCGCGTACCTGGCATCGGATCGCCTTCGAAAGGTCTGCACCCATGACCCTCATCACCACTTCCTTCGGTCCGCGCGCCACGGCCGCCGACATCCTCGAAGGCGTCGATCTGACCGGACGCCGCATGATCGTCACAGGCGGAGCCTCCGGGCTGGGCACGGAGACGGTCCGCGCTCTCGCCGGTGCGGGAGCGCACGTGACCATCGCCACGCGCAACCCCGCTGCCGCCCAGTCGCTCGTCGACGAGTTCCCGAACACGACGGCTGTCCCGCTCGACCTCGCCGACCTGAAGTCGGTCCACGCCTTCTGCGACGACTGGCAGGGACCGGTCGACGCCCTCATCGCCAACGCCGGGGTGATGATGCTCCCGACCCGCGAGGTCAACGCACAGGGCTGGGAGATGCAGCTCGCGGTCAACTACCTGGGCCACTACGCGCTTGTGCTCGGCCTGCACACCGCGCTGCGGGCCGCGGAGAACCCCCGTGTGACCGTCGTCAGCTCCGGCGCACAGCTGCGGGCGGGCTTCGACTTCGACGACCCGCAGTTCGAAGGACACCCCTACGACCCCTTCGTCGCCTACGCCCGGTCCAAGACAGCGGACGTGCTGCTGGCCGTCGGGATCAGCCGTCGCTGGGCAGCGGAGGGCATCTGCGCCAACGCCTGCGCCCCGGGATGGATCCACACCAACCTGACCCGCCACCTGGACAACGCCACCATGCGGGCGCTCGGTGCCATGGACGAGGATGGCCGGCTCCTGACCCCCGACTACTACAAGAACCCCGAGCAGGGCGCCGCCACCACTGTTCTGCTCGCCGCCTCACCGCTCCTCGACGGCGTGACGGGACGCTACTTCGAGGACAACCAGGAGTCCGATGTCGTCGACGGGGGTCCGGACGTGATGGCGGGCGTCGCCCGGTGGTCGGTCGATCCGGCCGCCGCCGACCGCCTGTGGGACTACGCGCTGCCGGTCGCAGGACGCTGACCGAACCGCAGGCCCCGGTCCGCGACCGTCGGCGCCCGGGCGCGGGAAGTGGCGGGTATCCGTCCGGGTCGCGCCGCAGCCAGTCCTGGTACTCGGCTTCGACCGACCGGCGTGCCCCTCATGGCGGCGGCACGTCGGGTCGGGGGCAGGCTCCTCGGGTGCCCGTCCTGAAGCAGCTGCGCAGCGGTGAGGGGAGTGACATACAGAGAAGAAAGGTCCACGGATGTCCGCCTCGCAGGTGCCGGCCGAGGAAGGCGCCCGCCTCTTCGAGGAACTGCTCGCCGTCCACACCGTCATGACCCGGGGAGCGCAGCTGATCGCCGGGTCCTTCACCCGGCTCGCAGGCGGTGCGGCCGTCGACACGAAGACCCTGGTGACGACCACGCAATGGCTGGTCGACTTCGCGCGCCGGCACCAGCGCAGCGGGGACAAGCTGCTCTGGCCGGTGCTGCGGGAGCGGTTCCCCCTGGCGCTCCGTCGTCTTGACCGGCTGACCGAGGACGACGCCTTGAACGAACGGATCGACGAGCTGGACGGCGTCATCGCGCGGATCGCCGACGAACGCACGGTCGGCGGTTCGGTGGACTGGGGGCACGCGATGAAGGAGGGGACGGTCTCCTCACACCGGATCCGGGACGGGCTGGCCGAACAACTCGCCGTCGAGGAGACGCTGTTGAGAGGGCTGTTCGCCAAGGCTCCGGACGAGGACATCCGTAGCCTGCGCAAGGCGGTGCGCGACGGCCTCCCGCGCACCGGGCCGCACCTGGTCTTCGGCTTGCTGGAGCACCCTGAGCCCGTCCCCGGCCGGGACCGTGTGCACGCCTGCTTCCCGCAGCCCGTGCGCTGGGCCCGGGGGGTGCTGATCAACAAGTTCCGCAAGACCCTCAGGGATCTCGCCGCTGAGTAGACAGTCTCCGGCCGCGCGCTCGCCGGGACCGTGTGCGGCCCGGGTGGGGGTCAGTGCGCGGTCACGGCGGGCGCGGTCTTCTTGCGGGCCCGGTAGGCGGCAGCCTTGATCTTGTTGCCGCAGGACTCCATGCCGCACCACTGGCGCCGCATGCCCCGGGAGCGGTCGATGTAGACGCGCGTGCACTCGGGGTTGCCGCACTCCTTCATCAGGGGGACGTCCGGGCCGCTGAGCAGTTCGACGGCCTGCCGGGCGACGGTCGCGAGGGCCTGCTCGGGCGTCGCCTCGGTGAGCCGCCCGGTCATGGTGAGCTGCGGCGTCACGGGCATCTTGCGCGCGGCGGCGTTGACCGCGTCGAGCGCCTCCGGGTCGAAGTCCTCGCCGAGCCGGCGGTTGGTGACGAGCCGGTACACGGCCTCGCGCACGGCCGTCGCCTCCCGGACGTCGTCCTCCTCGCCGGGTGTGATCGTGTCCACCAGCCCGGACTCGAGGTACCAGGCATTCAGCCGCTCCGGCGTCACAAACATCTCGAACCGGGTCGAACGCCGGGCCCGGAGCGTGGCCGCGAAGTCGAGAGCCGGGTGCCCGCATACGAATACATGGTTAAGATTCACATCACCATCTTGACAGGTGACTCCGGTCGAACGCAAGGTTCGTCACCGCTCCAGGTGGTACCCCGGACGGCGGCGTGATCGAGATCGTACGGCACCTGCGCGGTCCGTGCAGGTCAGGACGGTGAAGGAATCGGGCCGGGATGACGGACGGGGGGCGGGGCGAGACCGCGTACCGGTGCGGGCCAGGGTTGCGTACGGGGGCGGGGCGAGACGCGTACGGGCACTGGGCAGGACCGCGTACGGGTACGGGCCAGAGGCCAGAGGACCGCGTACGGGTTCAGGTCAGGCCGCGTACGGGCGCTGGGCAGGACCTGTTACGGGTGCGGGTCAGGACCCCGAACGGGCCGGTGCCGTCGCCTCCCGTCGGCCGCGGCCCGGTTCCAGCCGGAGTTCGCGGCCCTGCCACCGTCGGCGCAGCCAGCGGTCGTGGCTTGCCACGACGATCGCGCCAGGACCGGGACCCAGCGCGGCCTCCAGTTCGTCGCACAGCGCGGGGGAGAGGTGGTTGGTGGGCTCGTCGAGCAGGAGCAGCTGGGGCGGCCGGGCCACCAGCAGCGCCAGCGCCAGGCGCCGGCGCTGCCCCACGGACAGCTGCCCGACCGGTTTATCGAGGTCCGTGTCGTGCATCAGACCGAGGGAGCCCAGCGGCACCTTCTCGGCCCGTGCCGCTCCCAGCGACAGCTCATAGGTGTCGCGGACCGTGCGGTCGGACCGGTCGAACACGGTGTCCTGGGTGAGCAGCCCCACCGTCAGCTTCCGCCGCGTGTGCACCTCGCCCTCGGCGGTGAGACGTCCGGCGAGCACGGCGAGCAGCGTCGACTTGCCCGCCCCGTTGCCGCCCGTGACCAGCAGCCGGTCGGTCGGCGACACCTCCAGGCCGTCCAGCGCGAGGCGGCCGGGCACCCGTACCTCGTGCAGCGACACCAGCGGCTGCGGGCCCTCCTCGGTACGTGCCGCGAGTTCCCCGCCCGCGAACCGCAGTGGCCGGGGCGGCTCGGCGACCTGGGTGCGTTCCAACTCCTCCAGCCGCCGAGTGGCGTTGCGGACCCGGCGGGAGATCTGGCTCTGCACCCGGCCGGCCCGGTGGCCGTAGCCCATCTTCTCGTTGTCGGTACGGCCCCGGTCCGGCGCGACCCGGTGCGCGGTCACGCCCGCCGACTCCCGCAGCCCCTCCAGTTCCTCCTGCTCCTCGGCGTACCGCCGCTCCCAGCGCTCCCGTTCGGCGCGCTTCTCCGCCAGGTAGGCGGTGTAGTTGCCGCCGTAGCGGACCGGGCCGTCCACCGCCGGGTCGAGGTCGATCAGGTCGGTGCAGACGGCATCGAGGAACGCCCGGTCGTGGCCGGCGATCACCACGGTCCCGGGCAGGCCGCGGACCTGCTCCTCCAGGAAGGCGGCGGCGCCGTCGTCCAGGTGGTTGGTCGGCTCGTCCAGCAGCAGCGCCGACGGCCGCCGGACGAGCAGCGCGGCCAGGGCCAGCCGGCCGCGCTGTCCGCCGGAGAGCGAACCGAGCGTGCGGTCGTCCCCGAACGCGCCGAGGCCCAGGCCGTCCAGCACGAGGGCGGCGCGGCGGTCGGCGTCCCAGGACTCCCGGTCCTGGGCCTGCTCCAGGCGCCTGCCGTAGGCGTCGAGGAGTTCCTGGTGGCCGGGGTCGCCCTCGGGGACGCGGGCGAGTTCCTCGCCGAGCCGGTCCAGTTCGGCGAGGTCCTCGCGGGCCTCGCGCAGCGCCTCGTCCAGCACCGCGGCGATCGTCGAGCCGGCGTCGAACTGCATCTCCTGGTGGAGGAAGCCGAGGTCGGCGGGGCGTGTGACGCTTCCCGCGTCGGGTTCGTCCGCGCCGGCGAGCACCCGCAGCAGGGTGGACTTGCCGACGCCGTTCTCCCCGATCAGGCCGATGCGGTGGCCGGGGGAGGCGGTCAGGGAGATGCCGTCGAGGACGCGACGGCCGCCCAGGTTGCGGACGAGGTCGTGGGCGAGCAGAGCGGGCTGGGACACGGGGAACCGTCCAACGTGATCGGTGGTCGGCCCGCCGGGCACCAGGCCTCGGACGCGGGCCACGTCACACGCCGACGGCTCACACCGCGGGGGCTCCCGTCTCCTTGAGCGCCCCGTCGGCCAGCCGCAGCCAGCGGTTCACGCCGATCTCGGCGAGGAACCGCTCGTCGTGGCTGACCACCATGAAGGCGCCCTGGTAGGAGTTGAGCGCGCTCTCCAGCTGGCCCGCGCTGACCAGGTCGAGGTTGTTGGTCGGCTCGTCGAGCAGCAGCAGATGCGGGGCCGGTTCGGCGCACAGCACGCAGGCCAGCGTGGCGCGCAGCCGCTCGCCGCCGGAGAGCACGCCGACCGGCAGGTGTGCCCGCGCGCCCCGGAAGAGGAAGCGGGCGAGCAGGTTCATCCGCTCCGACTCGGGCCGCTCGGGGGCGAACGCGGCGAAGTTCTCCGCGACGGTGCGGTCCAGGTCCAGCAGGTCCAGGCGCTGCGAGAGGTAGGCGATCCGGCCGTCGTTGCGCTTGATCTCCCCGCCGTCCGAGGCGAGTTCACCCGTGATCAAACGCATCAGGGTGGTCTTTCCGGCGCCGTTGGGCCCGGTCAGCGCGATGCGCTCGGGGCCGCGCACGGTCAGGTCGACACCGCCCGCCGCGAAGACTTCCATGTCCCCGAGGCGGACCTGCATGCCCTCGCCGAGGAAGAGGTTGCGCCCGGCGGGCACCTGGGTGTCGGGCAGTTCCAGGGTGAGGCGCTGCTCGTCGCGCAGCGCGCGTCCGGCCTCGTCGAGGCGGGCCTTGGCCTCGCTGACCCGGGAGGCGTGCATCGTGCCGGACTTGCCCGCGGCCTCCTGCGCGCCGCGCTTCATGTTGCCGGCGAAGATCTTGGGCAGACCGGCGTTCTTGAGGTTCTTGGCGGCGTTGCTCGCACGGCGCTCGGCGCGTTCGCGGGCCTGCTGCATCTCCCGCTTCTCGCGCTTCAGTTCCTGTTCGGCGTTGCGGACGTTCTTCTCGGCGACCTCCTGCTCGGCGCGCACGGCCTCCTCGTACTCGGTGAAGTTGCCGCCGTACAGGCGCAGTTCGTCGCCGCCGAGCTCGGCGACGCGTTCCATGCGGTCGAGCAGCGCGCGGTCGTGGCTGACCAGCAGCAGGCAGCCGGAGAAGTCGGAGAGCACGTCGTAGAGCTTGTGCCGGGCCTGAAGGTCGAGGTTGTTGGTGGGCTCGTCGAGCAGCAGCACGTCGGGGCGCTTGAGCAGTTGGGCGGCGAGGCCGAGGGAGACGACCTGGCCGCCGCTGAGCGTGCTCAGGCTGCGGTCCAGGGTGAGGTCGGCGAGGCCCAGGCGGTCGAGCTGGGCGCGGGTGCGCTCCTCGATGTCCCAGTCGTCGCCGATGGTGGTGAAGTGCTCCTCGCCGACGTCACCGGACTCCACGGCGTCGATGGCGCGGATCACCGCGGCGACACCGAGTACCTCGGCGACCGTGAGGTTGCCGGTCAGGGGGAGGCTCTGCGGGAGGTAACCGAGGGTGCCGCTGACGGACACCGAGCCGGTGGCGGGCTTCAGTTCACCGGCGATCAGCTTGAGCAGGGTGCTCTTGCCGGAGCCGTTGGGCGCGACCAGACCCGTGCGGCCGGGGGCCACGGCGAAGGACAGGTCGTGGAAGACCGGGGTGTCGTCGGGCCAGGTGAAGGAGAGGTTCGAGCAGACGATGGAAGCGTCGGACATGGAGATGACCTCGAACGGGTTTGAGGACAGGGATGAGACCTCTGCCCTGGGCAGACGTGGGAAAATGGGTACGACGAAACGGACCACGTCAGCGGCGCTCCTGAGCGCCGGCCGGTGGCCGTCAGATCCGGATCTCACCCGGAGATGTCGTCTTCACCCGCCACGTCTGCGACTCCTCGATAGATGGTCGACGTCTCTCAGAGCGTAGCAGCTGTCCGTGCCCTGTCCCGTTTCCGTCCGTCCGGGCCGGGTGGACGTCCGGACCCCATACATGTGTGCTCATCGGCACATGTCGTCATGTCGTGGCGGGCGCGAGTCGCGTCGCCCCGTTCGTCGTGTTGTTGACAGCCCGAGGACGACCGTGTCACTATCGTCACCGGTTGAATAGGTGACGATGTCGTGCATGATTCTGATTCGACAGTGTTCACACGTGTGGGCTCGCCCGACCGGCGCCGCCCCGTGCGGCCGCACGGCACCGGGATCGTCGCCACCTCGAAGGAGCACACTGACCATGGCAGGAAAGCCGAAGCGGGAGGCCGCCGAGGGCACACCGGTGGGGCGGCGGGCGATGCTGGGCATGCTCGGCGCGGGCGCCGCGGGGCTCGCCGCCGCGCCCTGTCTCCAGCGTGGCTGGGAGGGGTTCCTCGCCGCCGCCTCCCAGGTCGACGCGACGGGACTGACCGGTCTGCTGCCCAATCCTGGCGGCTTCCGGTACTACAGCGTCGTCGGCTCGGTGCCGCACAAGGACGAGACGAACTACGAGCTGCGGATCGGCGGACTGGTGGACCGGCCCAAGAGCTACACCCTCGACCAGCTGCGCGCGATGCCGCAGACCCGGGTCGTCCACGACGTCGTGTGCACCGACGGATGGCGTGTGGAGAAGACGCCTTTCGACGGAGTGAAGCTGGCGGACATCCTCGACGACGCCGGAGTGCGTTCCCCGGGCGCGGCGATCCGCTTCACCTGCTTCGACGGCGCCTACACCGAGAGCCTCACCCTGGAGCAGGCCCGCCGCTCGGACGTCCTGGTGGCCCTGAACATGCAGGACAAGCCCATCACCCACGAACACGGCGGACCCGTCCGCCTCTACGTGGCGCCCATGTACTTCTACAAGTCGGCCAAGTGGCTGTCCGGTATCTCGGTCACCGACAAGGTCGTTCCCGGTTACTGGGAGGAGCGCGGTTATGCGGTCGACGGCTGGCTCGACGACGCCGACCGGCACAGCGACGCGGCCTGAACCGCCCGGCAGGGTCCGCCGCTTCAGCACCGCCGAGCGCTGGGTCCACCGGACCACCGGCTACCTGATGCTGCTGTGCCTGGTCTCGGCTGCCTGCCTGTACCTCGGGCCGCTGGCCCAGCTCGTCGGGCGGCGGCACCTGATGGTCACCGTCCACGAGTGGTCGGGCATCTCGCTGCCGCTGCCCTTGCTGCTGGGGCTGTTCTCCGCAGAGTTCCGCGCGGACCTGCGCAGGATCAACCGCTTCGCGGTGTACGACCGGCAGTGGCTGCGGGCCGTCCGCCGGCGCCGGACCTCGCCCGAGGCGCGCCCGGCCGGCAAGTTCAACGCGGGCCAGAAGATCTACGCTGGCTGGATCGCGGGCGCCGTGCTGGTGATGATGTTCACCGGTCTGCTGATGTGGTTCATGGGGCTGCTGCCCTTCATCTCCCGCACCAGCGCGATCTTCGTCCACGACCTCCTGGCCTGGGCGATCACCTTCGTCGTCCTCGGGCACATGCGCAAGGCCTTCGAGGATCCTGAGGCGAGGCTCGGGATGCGCACCGGATACGTCAGCCGGTCCTGGGCGGATCGGTACCACTCGCGGTGGCTGCGGGAGGAGCGCGCGGGTGACGTGGCCGGGAAATCGAACCAGGTGTGACGTGTCTCTTGAAGAGGGGCAGGTCCGGACGGAAGGACACACCCGGCCGGCGTGACGACGCCGCGCTGCTGCTGGGGACTCGGACAGTGATCCCCCGTCCCCACCGCCTACTCGCTCACCGACGAGGGCAGCGCACGGGCCGAGCACGGCCGCGGCCTGTACCTGGTCGACGCGCCGGCGCACACCTGGAACACCTCTCCGAGCGGCCGGGGCAAGACCGTGTGGCTGGAGATGGACATCCCCGGGCGCCGACCGTCAATTGACTGATGTGGGGTGTGCGGGGCGCGGCCAGAGTGGAACCGGGCCGAGGCCGTAGAGACGACTCCGACACCTGAATTCGCCCCCCCCTTTCGTCACCGGCTTAACCGGTGATAACGTCTGGCTCAGTCTTCGGCGCACCCGAGGCTGTCTCGGGGGCGCATACCGAGGTCGCGGAGGTACACGCGGACGCCGTCCGCGCTGAGCCCGTCGGCCCAGAGCCACCGTCCTTCTCATGTGACGTGCACATGTGTCGCTACAGCCAGGCGCACACCTACTTCTTGGATGGGAAAGCAATGAAGAGAGTTCTGACTGTTCTCGCGGCCGGTGTGCCGCTGGCTGCGGCGGTGTACCTGCCGACCGCCTCGGCGGAGCCCCAGACCACCACCACCTCCACGCCTCCGGCCTGTACGGCGCCGTCCGTGAAGGCCCCGGCCGGCACCGAGGTGGAGTCCGTGACGGCGGTCCGCCAGGCGGGCGGCACCATTCACGGCTCCGGGATCCTCGGCGGCGACGTCTCCGGCGTCCCGGCCTTCTGCCAGGTGACGGTCACCCTCACCCACCCGGGCGACGGCGACCACGCCAAGGTGCAGACCTGGCTGCCCGAGACCGGGTGGAACGGCCGTTTCCAGGCGCTCGGCGGCAGTGCCTACGGCGCCGGCGACAACGGTGTGGGCCTGGGCACCGCGGTCAAGAACGGCTATGCGGCGACCACCACGGACGCCGGCATCGGTGACGTCCTCGACACCAGCTGGGTGCTGAACAGCAAGGGCCAGGTCAACAGCGCGCTGCTGAAGAACTTCGCCTCCCGCTCCCAGCACGAGGCGGCGGTCGTCGGCAAGGCGGTCGTGGACGGCGTCTACGACCGGCGTGCCGCCTTCTCCTACTTCACCGGCTGCTCCACCGGCGGGCGCGAGGGCTACATGGAGGCCCAGCGCTACCCCGACGACTACGACGGCATCCTCGCGGACGCGCCCGCCATCAACTGGGACGAGTTCGAGGTCGCCACCCTGTGGCCGCAGGTGGTCATGAACAACGAGAAGACCTACCCGACCGGCTGTGAGCTGAACGCCTTCACCGACGCCGCCGTCAAGGCCTGCGACAAGCTCGACGGTGTCAAGGACGGTCTGGTCAACGACGCGTCCCGCTGCGACTTCGACCCGCGCCGGCTGATCGGCACCAAGGTCGACTGCAACGGCGAGGAACTGACCATCACGGCGGCCGACGCGGCCGTGGTCCGCAAGATCTGGGACGGTCCCCGCACCACCTCGGGCGAGAAGCTGTGGGCCGGCGTCCCGGTCGGGGCCGACCTGAAGGGCCTGGCGAACTCGGAGCGCGACACCGACGGCATCGTCAAGGGCAAGCCTTTCCAGGTTCCCGCCCTCTGGGTGCAGCTCTTCCTGAAGAAGGACCCGTCCTTCGATCTCACGAAGATCACCTACAGCGACTTCACGAAGCTGTTCAAGCAGTCCGAGGCCGAGTACGACAAGGTCATCGGCACCGACGACCCGGACCTGTCCGACTTCCGCAAGTCCGGTGGCAAGCTGCTGACCTGGCAGGGCGACACCGACGAGTACATCCCCGCCCAGGGCACCGTGCAGTACCACAAGCAGGTCGAGCGTGAGCTGGGCGGCTCCAAGCGGGTCGACGACTTCTACCGCCTCTTCCTCGCCCCGAACACCAGCCACTGCGGCCTCAACGGCAAAGACGGTTCCACCGACGGCCTTGCCGCGCTGACCGCCTGGGTCGAGCACGGCAAGGCGCCCGAGACCCTGCCCGCCACGCTGATCAACACCAACGGCGAGCAGGTCGACCGTGACCTGTGCGCCTACCCCGCGGTCTCCCGCTACAACGGCCACGGCGACCCGTCCCTCGCCTCCAGCTTCCGCTGCGTCTCCCCCTCCCGGCACTGACCGGGTCGGCGACAACCCCCTGACCTGAGAAAGGCCGAACCGACATGAGCACCCAGACCGCGACCCCGACCGGCCGGGCGGCCACGGGCGAACGTTCCTCCCTGCTGAAGCTGTACCTGAGCCGCGGCATCCTCGCCGTGGTGTGGGCCCTGGTGTTCGCCGGAGCCCACGAGGACGTCGACGCGGTGGCGATCACGCTGCTGGTCGTCTACCCGCTGATCGACGCGGTGTCCTCGCTGCTCGACTACCGCGCCACCCCCGAGGGTTCCGAGCGCCGGGTCATCGCGTTCAACGGGGTGCTCAGCACGCTGGCCGCCATCGCGATCGGCATCGCCGGCGCCGGCGGCGAGGCACCGGTGCTCCATGTGTTCGGCGCCTGGGCCATCGTCTCCGGTGCTGCCCAGGTGGTCGTCGGGCTGCGGCGGCGCGGGCCCGAGCTGGGCAAGCAGTGGCCGACCCTGATCTCGGGCGGACTGTCCTTCCTCGTCGGCATCACCTACAACATCCAGGCCGCGGGCGACAACCCCTCGCTCGACGTGCTGTCGGTGTACGCCACGGGCGGCGGGGTGTGGTTCATCCTCCAGGCCCTGCTGCTGGGCTGGAAGACCCGTCAGCTGCGGACCCGGACCGTCTGACGGCCGTACCCCTTCCGAAACGTCCCGGCCCGCGCCTCCACGGCGCGGGCCGGGACGTTCGTCGTGCGGGGCGTCAGCCGACGCGGTAGCGCACCGGAAGGGACAGCCCGCCGCCGACGACGCCGGAGCCGATCCACTCCAACGAGTCGGCGGGGACGGCGAGTTCAAGCTCGGGGAGGCGGGCGAGCAGGGTGCGCGGGGCGCTGGTGCTCTCCACACGGACCGGCGGGGCGCCCAGGCAGTAGTGGATGCCGTGTCCGAAGGCAAGATGACGGGCGCCCGGCCGGGTCACGTCGAGTACGGCGGGGCCGTCGTCCTCGGCCTGCGGGGCGTCGCGGCCCGCCGCGCCGAGCGTGGCGACGATCACGCTGCCCCGGAGGATCGGCATCCCGTCCAGTTCGATGCCCTCGGCCGCGTGGCGACTGGTGGAGCGCTCGACGGAGGTGTCGTGGCGCAGGAACTCCTTCACTGCCCCGGGCATCAGCTCGGGCCGTCCGCGCAACAGCCGTAGCTGGTCAGGGTGTTGTAGGAGGGACAGCACGGCGTTTCCCAGCAGGTTGACCGTGCTTTTGTGACCGGCGACGACCAGCATCATGGCCGTGGCCACGACTTCCTCCTCGAAGAGCCGACCGTCCTCCTCGTCCTGTACGGCGACCAGGGCGGACAGCAGGTCGTTCCGGGCGCGTCTCTTCCATTTCCTGCCATCAGCTCGTCGTCATGAGAACGAGCCGGATGTCGTGGAAGATCAGGAGATGGGGCCGCGCACGGACACGCCGGAGGGGCACGCGCGGTACGCGTGCCCCTCCGGCATCGGAGAACTCGGGGGAACTCAGTTGTCGCTGTTGAAGATGGTCAGTACGCGCAGCACCTCCAGGTAGATCCACACCAGCGTCGTGGTGAGACCGAAGGCGGCGAGCCACGCCTCCTCGCGCGGGGCGCCGTAGGCGACGGCGTCCTCGACCTGCTTGAAGTCCAGGGCGAGGAAGGCCGCGCCGAGCAGGATGCCGATGACACCGAAGACGATGCCGAGGCCGCCGCTGTGGAAGCCGAGGCCGTTGCCCGCGCCGAAGAGGGAGAAGAGGGCGTCGGCGACCAGCAGCAGGAGGAAGCCGGTCGCGGCGGCCGCGACGAACCCGGTGAACCTCTGGTCGACCCGGATCCAGCGCATCCGGTAGGCGATGAGCACACCCGCGGCGACGGCGAAGGTGCCGAGCACCGCCTGTACGACCACGCCGGGGGAGAGGTACGTCGAGACCGTGCTGGAGAGCACGCCGAGGAACACACCCTCGAACGCCGCGTAGCCGAGGATCAGCGCCGGGGACGGGGTCCGCTTGAAGGCCTGGATCATCGACAGGACGAAGGCGACGAGGGCCGCGCCCACGGCGAGGCCGTAGGACTTGCCGAGGTTCGCCTCGTCGACCGGCAGCAGCAGCCAGGACAGCACGGCCGTCAGGGCCACGGTGCCGAGCGTCATGCCGGTGCGGACGAGGACGTCGTCCATCGTGACGGCGTTCCGGCCGGTCTGCGCGGACGTGTCGGCACCGGGGGCGTAGGGGTTGGCCAGGTAGTCGTCCGTCGGCCGGCCTCCTACCGAGGAGCCCACCGGCCGGCGCGCGTAGGTGTCGGCCCGGTCCGTGTCACGGGCGGCGCCCCAGCGGGAAAAGATCGGGTTGCTGGTCCTCACGTCATTCCTCCTCGTCCGCCGCACACGCGCGGCCTGCGGCAAAGCGTTGTCATCGGGCGCCCGGGGCGGCATACGTGTGGCGTTGACCACGCACCGGGCCGACGACGGCAACCCTGTTCGTCACCACTCTGACAGGTGACGAATCGAGAAGCAAGTCATCCGAGGGCGGACCCGGTGACGGTCACTCGGAGTGCGTTCCCGGGCCGTCGAGCAGCTCCATCAGGAAGTCGTCCCAGTCCAGACCGTCCATCTCCGCCTCGGACGAGGTGATTCGGTAGGTCGCGTCGAGCCACTCCGCGAGCTGCGCGGTGGGCACCTCGAACAGGGCCTCCACCTCCTGCGACTCGAGCAGCAGCCAGGACGAGGGCCGCTCGCCGGGCAGCGTCGGCCACATCCGGACGTCGCCGGATCCGCTCATCGCCGACAGGCCCAGATGGAGGAGCCCGCGGCCGATGCGCCAGTTGAGGCTCGGTCCCCGTTCGGCCAGGAACTCGACCGTGATCACGGCCGGCATGTCCGGGTCGAAGCTGAACTTCGCCCGCATCGGCAGCCGGGTGAACTCGTCGAGCATCTGGTCGAGATCAAGGAACAGCGAAGGCACAAGCTCGGGCGCCGAACGCGCCCGCAGGGGTGACTGATCACGGTGCATGACAGGAGTTCCCCTCCGTGGGACGAAGTCTGCGTCCACAACTCTTCGCCAGGCGGGGAGCCCGCACATCGGTCAGTTGACGGTCAAAGGCGGGGCCGGCTGCGGGCAGTTGACGGAACACCGGCGCCCATGCGTGACGCTATTGGCGCCCGCACCGGCGCCGAGGGGGTGCTGGGATGTCTCCCGCGGGCCACCGGCAGAGGTGACGTAAGTCAATTGTCTGCCGATGCCGGCACCGGGCACGGCGGGCGACAGGCGCCGGACGGCCGCGACCGATGTACATGTATCTTCAAGGGAAAACGTACTTCAATCGGCTGTGTGTCACACGTCACCGGGCAGGACAGGGGACTCCTCCCGCTCCCAGGTGGTGCCCTGACGCGGACCGCGTCCGGCGGGCACGGCGGCGCGGCCGGGCCGGCTCACCACGATCCGCCGTCACGAAGACGGTGGTACTTCACGAACAGGGACCCCTCGGCCTGCAGGACCGACTCCAGGGCCATGGGCCGTGACTTCGCGGCCAACGGGTGTGTGGCGATCCGTCCGTCGAGTCCGCCGACGACGACCGGCGCCACGGTGAGACACAGAGCGTCGATCAGGTCCTCGCTGATCAGCCCGCCGAACAAGGTCGGTCCCCCTTCGCAGTCGACCCTCCGTAGACCGCGTTCCGCGAGCGCGCCGAGCGCACCCCGCAGATCCACCGTGTCCTCTCCGACCGTCACCAGATCCACGCCCGCCGCGATCAGATCCCTCTTCGCCGCCCGCGGCGCGTTACGGCACGTGATCACGACAGGTGGTACGGGGCAGTCCGCGATCTGCGGCGAGTCGGGCCCGAGCGAGCATCGATTGGTGACCAGGGCGATGGGCGGCTGGGGACGCAGGCCACGCGCGGTGCGCCGGGCGGGGTCGACCCGGATCTTCTGGTACGCGCCGGAAACGGCGGTGGCGACACCCACCATGATGACGTCCGCGAGATCCCTGGCCAGCCCCAGGACGCTGCGATCGGCAGGCCCGGACAGGCACTCGGAGTCCCCGTCGACGGTGGCCGCCCCGTCCGCGCTGGCGACGAAGTTCGCCTGCACCCAAGCCCGGTCGAGATCAGCGGGGTAGTCGTACAACTTTTCCAGTTCGTGTCCGTTCACGGGCACCGCGGGCGCGGGAAACAGGCTTTGCACGTTCGATCGCTCACTTCCATGGACAACAGAGGGGCAAGAAGAGGGCGCACGTCCGGGGCCGATGTGAGCACCCTGCCGTGGTCGCATCTCACGACGCGGAGTGGGAGGGGAAGGTCTCTGCCCGGCGTGACATGTCTGCCCGTGGGCCTGGACGGCAACGACAGCATCCGTCGCACCGCACGGCACGGGAAGTGTCTGGCTGAAAGTTGCCGCTGAAGTGGCGTGGATTGCATGGAGTGTCTGGACGACCTCCGGAACAGGCGCTCGACGAGGTCCGCTCAGAGCTGTTCGTCTCCGGTCGGCACCTCGCGAGCCGGCGGCGTGGCACCCATGTGTGGGCAGTCGAACCAGGCCGGTGTGTTAGGAGGACACGTTTCCGTTTACACTCGGCTGCGACGGTGGCGGAAAGACGGCCGCGGTCACACCTGCGCGGCCGGGACGGTCACAGGTCCGAGGTGGACACCCACTTCGCACATGTGCCGAACTGTGTTCATCACGGCCTCGTCGGCCTGCCAGATGTGAGTCGGCGGCGAGAAACCCGGCCGTCCTCCGGTCGCGACATATCGAGGGTATCGAGGGGTTCTCGTGCAGATCCATCAGGTGGGTCCGGTGGAAAGCTGGATACCGGTGGCCCAAGCGGACAGTACGATCGCCCTCTCCTGGAACTCGGGTGCGAGCGCACTGATCCTGGCGCTGGCCGAACTCCTGCTGTTGGTGTGGCTGTTGCTGCGCTGGCTGGTGCGCAGGCAAGGAGGCCGGCGGCGGGCCTGGCGCCGGCTGACCCGCCAGGTGCGCCTGACCCGCCAGGCGTTCTCGGCGCCGGTGCGGGAGTTCCTGCGTTTCCGTGCGGCTGTACGGCAGCTGACCCGCTTGCTGGCCGCGGAGCACACCGCGGCCGTCGCCCACCACGCCCTCGACGGCGCCGACTCAGCTGTCCGCCCTGCCGCCGCCCAGGCCTTCGGCTTCGCGGTGACGGTCCGGCCCGCCACCCGGCGCGACGGCGGCGAGGTCGCCGTGCGCCTCGCGGGCCGGGACGTGCCGGCACCCGGGCATCCGTGGGAGACCGACGACGACCCGCTCGTCTGGTACGCCTCCGCCCTCGACGCCGAGGACCTCGCGGCGCCGGACGAGGACGGCGACGGGACGCCCAGGGTTCTGGTGCCGCTCGGCCTGAGCGACGAGGGCGTCGTCTTCCTCGACCTGCTGCGCGGACCCCGCATCCTGAGCACCTACGGCGAGCGCCGGGCGACCCGCGCGTTCGTCCAGGCGGTGGCGGCCTATCTCGACCTGCCGGGCGGGGCGGCGCAGGTGCTGGTGGCCCGCGGTGTGCACCCGCGCTTCGACGGTCCCGACCTGGACTCGCTGCTGGACACCCTGGCCGCTGCGGCGTCCGAGCGCAGCCGGCCGGTGGTCGTGGTGTGCGCGACCCCGGACGACGAACAGGCGGCGCGGCTGGCCGAGATGGCCGACGCCGGACTGCTGTGCGCCCTGGTCGTCGGCCCGATGTCAGTGCACCGCTGGGAGATCCGGGTCAACTCGCGCGGCCGTACCGAGACACCCGGCCTGGGCATCGAGACCGACGCCGCGCCGCTCGGTCCCGCCGTCGCCCGCACCGTCCGCAAGAGCCGCGCGCCCCGTTCTCAGCCGAAGGGCCGACCGGTGCGCCCGACCGGTCCGCGGCCGCCCGCCGGCCCGGACCCGCGCCACCTCGTGCCGGAGCCGTCCGCGTCCGGCCCCGGGCCGCGACCGTCCCCGGCTCCCACCCCCGTCGCCCACCAGGCCTCGAAAGCCGGACCACCGGCTCGCGGCACGGTCCTGGCGGGGCCGTTCGCGGCATCCGCCGCGCGAAGCACGGCCCCGGCCGGAGCATCGCCCGCACCGGCCCCGGAACCCCTGGCTCCAGCCGTTCGCGACCTGTTCGCCGAACCGGAGATCACCGGCGTCTCGGCCGCCGGACCCTTTGACGCCGAGTCCTACGAGAATCCCCGAGCCGAAAGGCGGAACGAGCCGTGAAGCTCCTCGTCACCACCGTCGACGAACAGCGGGAGCAGCGCGACGTACTCGTCAACGCGGCCGCCGCCACCCCCGTACGCAGGCTGACCCCGCAACTGCTGGCCGCGCACCGGGGCACCGCTCCCGAGGAACCGGACGCCGCCCAGGAGAGCGTGGACGTCCCGCTCTACCTCGGCGACCGGATGCTCGACCCCGACACCGTCCTGGCCTCCTCCGGGATCCGGGACGGCAGCACCCTTGGCCTCGGCCGGCCCGTGACCGGCACCGAATCGGTCTACGGTCCTGCCCGCGACGAGATGCCCACGCCCAAGGCACCGGGCTCCGCCCCCGTGGTCGAGATGCAGATGATCGGCGGCCCCAAGGCCGGTCAGGTGCATCACCTCGGCATCGGCACCCACCTGATCGGCCCCCGGGCAGGCAGCTCCGTACGCCTGGCGGGCAAGGGCGTTCCCGAGGAGGGAGTGCGCCTGACCGTGCGTCCGGACGGCACGGTCCTCACCGTGCTGCCCGAGGGCGACGGACAGGTCCGGCTGTCCCTCCCCGAGGCGCCGCCGCCACGCCCGCGCGTGGACGTGGCCGCACTGCCGCCGGAACCCGACCCGAACCCCGAGGAACACGAGCCCGACGGGCTTCCCCGCGGCTGGACACGGTGGGAACTGGACGGTGAACTCGTCATCGGCGAGCACCTGTTGCGCGTGGTCCGGCCCACCCGGGCCGACGCAGCGGTGGTCGCGTCGCCGAAGGCCAGTCTGGACTTCAACCGGCCGCCCCGGCTGCTGCCCCCGCTCCAGCCGGAGACCTTCCGGCTGCCCGGCCCGCCCGGACCCCCCAAGCGCCGGCCCCTCCCCTTCCTGGTGATCATCGCGCCGATGTTCATGGGCGTGGCCATGGTCTGGCTCTTCCACTCCATCATCTACCTGGCGTTCATGGTGCTCAGCCCGGTCCTGGGCATCGGCAACTGGATCAGCGGACGGCGCGGCGGTCGCAAGGAGTACCTGGAGGGCGTCGCCAACTACCGGCTGCGCCGCGCCTCCCTGGAGGCGGACGTACGGGCCAAGGTCGACCACGAGCGGCGCGTACGGATCGCCTCCGCCCCGGACCCGGCGGTCGTCGGACTGATGGCCGTCGGCCCCGGCGCCCGCCTGTGGGAACGCCGCCCGTCCGACCCCGACAACCTCGTCCTGCGCATCGGCACCACCCAGCAGCAGTCGCTGCTCCAGATCGACGACGGCGCCCGCGAGGACAACCACCGCACCGTCTGCTGGCAGATCCCCGACATGCCCATCGGCGTGGACCTCGCCGGCAGCAGGGTCGTCGGCGTCGCCGGCCCCGAGGAACCCGCCCGCGCGCTCGCCCGCTGGGCGGTGGCCCAGGCCGCCGTGCTGCACAGCCCGCGCGACCTGAAGATCTGTGTGCTCACCGACAACAAGACCGCCGACGCGTGGGAATGGGCCCGCTGGCTGCCGCACGCCCGGTCCGGGCTGTCCGCCTCCCAGGACAACGCACCCGTCATCCTGCTCGGCAACGACCCCGAGACCGTCGCCAACCGGGTCACCGAACTGATCAACGTCATCCGCAACCGCAACCAGGCGCAGCAGGCCACGCTGCGCGGCGCGCTGCTCAGCGAGCCCGACGTCCTGGTCGTCCTGGACGGAGCGCGCGAACTGCGCGACGTCCCCGGCATGGTCCAGGTCCTCAAGGAGGGTCCGCTGCGCGGCATCCACCTGCTGTGCCTGGACCGCGAGGAGCGGATGCTCCCCGAAGAGGCCAGCGCGGTCGTGTCCATCGCCAAGGACACCTTGACGCTGCGGCGCACCGGACTGCCCGACATCACCGGCATCCGCCCGGACTACGTCACCTCCGAGTGGGCCGAACGCCTGGCCCGCGGCATCGCCCCGGTACACGACGTCACCCCGGACGCCGGCGGCGGACTGCCCGACAACGTCTCCCTGCTGGACCTCCTGAACCTGGAACCCCCCACCGCCGAGGAGGTGGTCCAGCGCTGGAACCGCCGTCCGGCCTCCACGTCCGCGCTGGTCGGCCAGGGCTTCGACCGTCCGGTCGCCTTCGACCTGGTCAAGGACGGCCCGCACGCGCTGATCGCGGGCACCACCGGCTCCGGCAAGTCCGAGCTGCTGCAGACCTTCGTCGCCTCGCTGGCCGCGGTCAACCGCCCCGACGAACTGACCTTCGTGCTGGTCGACTACAAGGGCGGCAGCGCCTTCAAGGACTGTGTGCGGCTGCCGCACACCCTGGGCATGGTCACCGACCTCGACAGCCACCTCGTCCAGCGCGCGCTGACCTCGCTGACGGCTGAACTGATGCGCCGCGAGCACATGCTCGCCGCGGCGGGTGCGAAGGACCACCCCGAGTACCGGGCGCTGCGCCGCCGCGACCCGAGCCTGCCGCCGATGCCACGCCTGCTGCTGGTCATCGACGAGTTCGCCACCCTCGCCCGGGAGATCCCCGATTTCATCCCCGGCCTGGTCGGCATCGCCCAGCGCGGTCGCTCCCTCGGCCTGCACATGGTGCTGGCCACCCAGCGGCCCGCCGGTGTGGTCACCAGCGACATCCGGGCCAACACCAACCTGCGGATCTCGCTGCGCGTCACCGACGCCAACGAGAGCACCGACGTGCTGGACGTACCGGACGCGGCGAGCATCTCCGCGGCCACCCCGGGGCGTGCCCTCGTGCGGCTCGGGCACCGTTCGGCGATGAGCTTCCAGACCGCCTACGTGGGCGCCCCGCGCCCGCAGAGCGAGACCGCGCCCGCCGCCGGCTCGCCGGAAGGATCCGGTCAGGACCCGGCCGAGCAGACCGGGCCGCAGCCCGAATTCTCCGACGAGGACACGGGACTGTGGATGACCCCGCTGTCCTGGCAGGGCCTCGGCCGCCATGTGGAGGCACCCGAGGAAGCCGAGGACGAGTTCGCCTTCCTCGAGGACGAGGAGGGGCCGACCGACCTGATGGCCCTGGTCGACGCGCTCCTGGAGGCGGCGCAGGCGTCCGGTCACCAGCCGCAGCCCAGCCCCTGGCTGCCGCCGCTGGCCGACAGCCTCACCCTGTCCGACCTGCCGGAGCCGGCGGCCCCCACCGGCGACGGACGGCTCGTCCCGGCCGCCTGGGCCCGCGAGGACCTGCCGCAACTCCAGGCGCAGCCACCGGTGTTCCTCGACCTGGACACCTTCTCGCACCTGTTCGTCCTGGGCATGCCGCGCTCGGGCCGGTCGCAGACGCTGCGCACCATGGCCAGCGCGCTCGCCCGCGCCAACTCCTGTGCGGACTTGCACTTCTACGCGATCGACGCGGGCGGCGGCGCGCTGACGGCGCTCTCCGCGCTGCCGCACACCGGCGCCGTGGTGCCACGGGCCGACCTGGAACGCACGGGCCGGCTCCTCAACCGGCTCACCGCCGAACTCGTACGCCGGCAGGAGCTGATGACCGCGCACTCGGCCGGCAACATCACCGAGCTGCGTGCGGCGCTGCCCCCGAACCAGCGGCCGGCGCACCTCATGCTGTTCATCGACGGCTGGGACACGCTGAGCGCACTGGTCGGCGACATCGAGGAAGGCCGCATGATCAGCCAGGTCGGGATGCTGCTCCGGGAGGGCGCGGCGGTCGGCGTGCACGTCGTCGCCACCTCCGAACGGGCCCTGATGGCCGGACGGACCGCGGCGCTGAACGACAACAAGCTGCTGCTGCGGATGAACGACGTCAGCGACTACACCATGAGCGGCATCCCGCGCGAACAGGTCCCCTCCGTGATCCCGGCCGGCCGCGGCTTCCGCACCGACACCGGCAGCGAACTGCAGATCGCCGTACTGCCCGGCGGTCTCAGCGGCCCGGAACAGGCCGAGGCGCTGCAGCGGATCGGCAAGGAGGCGGCCGCCCGGGACCTGGGCGTGCCGGACTCGGCGCGGCCCTTCCGCATCGAGACACTGCCGATGACGATCAGCTTCAAGGAGGCGTACGAGCGCGTCGGCACGACGCCACGCGGCCCGCTGACCGCGATGCTGGGACTCGGCGGCGACGACGTGGCCCCTGTGTGGGTGGACTTCGCCGGTGTCGCCTCGACGTACACGATCGTCGGCCCGCCCGGATCCGGCCGCAGCACCGCGCTGTTGTCCCTGGCGGCGTCCCTGCTGCGCTCCGGGACCGGCGTGGTGGCCATCACCCCCCGGGAGTCGCCGCTGCGCGGGCTGGAGGGCCACCCCAAGGCGGTCGTGCTGTCCTCGCCCGCCCCGAGCGAGCAGGACCTGCAGGCGGCACTGGAGAAGGTCGGCGGCGTCGGTGTCGTCATGGTGGACGACGCCGACCTGCTGTCCATGTCACCCGTGGACACCATGCTGCGGGACATCGCCTCCTCCGGCCGCGACCGGTCCCTCGGCCTGGCCATCGCCGGTCCCGCCGAGGCGCTGGTGTCACCGCTCAGCACCTGGATCGGCCAGGTGCGGCGCTCGCGCAAGGGCCTGCTGCTGTCGCCGCAGACCATCGGCGAGGGAGACGTCCTGGGGCTGCGGCTGCCGCACAACGTGGTCCGGGTGAACAGGGTCCCGGGGCGTGCCTTCACGGTCGACGACGCGGGGTCCCTGATGACCGTTCTGGTGCCGGAGACCGAGGGCGCCGACGCGCGCTGAGGCGCGGTGAGAACGCACGAAAGGAAGGGGCGCCGCGTCGAGCGGCGCCCCTTCCGTGTGCCCCGGCGGGCGATACGGTGCTACTTGTTGCCGTCGCCCTTGATCTGCGCGGCCATCGTCCGGTCCATGTCGTCGATCTGGGTCTTGATCGACGTGAACTGCTTGGCGAAGTCCTCGATCTTGCTGACGATCGACGTCAGCTGGGCGGTGAACTGCTCGTAGGCGTGCTGCATGGCCGGGCTGGTCTGCTGCAGGAAGAGACCGTCGTTGAGGAGGACAATCACCGAGTTCTTCAACCCCATCAGCTGCGGGTTGATGGCCACCACGGCGTGGTTCAGCTCCGTGGCGACCTTGTCGATCTGGGCGTACTCGAGCTGCACGTTGTTGTTGGGCATGAGGGCTCCTTGGATGTTGTCGCCGGCCAGGGCGGCTGACGGGTGTGCTGTAGGTGTGATGTGAATGTGCTGCGGGTGTGTCAGAACGTGCTGCCGACGCCGGTGTTCGAGTTCTGGGTGCCACCGGAGTCGTCGTCCTCGCCGCCCCCGTCGTTGTCCTCGGCGTTCGGGTCGTTGTTCGTCCACTTGGCGCCGTCGTAGGAGTTGAGGCCGGAACCGGTGTAGCTGGACACGTCGACGGTCTTGCCGTCCTTGTCGGTGTTGGTCACGATCTTGCTGCCGTTGCCGTTCCCGTCGCCGTGCACCTCGATGACCGTCTTCGACCCGTCGGTGTGGGTGATCGTCGTCGTGTAGTTGTTGTCGTCCCAGTGGTCGGTGTGCTCGTGGTACGACAGGCCACCGCCCATGTCGTCGATCGTGGTGTCGCTCGACTTCACCTTGCCGTCGGAGTCAAAGGTCGCCTGCGTCGAGTTGTGGACCTTGTTGGTGCCGTCGCCGTCGTGGTAGTACTCATAGCCGCCGGGTTCGAGCCCCGGAGGCTTCGGGGCGTTCGGGTCATTGGGATCGGCCAGCATCTGCTGCTTTGTGTATTCGTGGCCGTTCTTGTCCCAGGCGTGGACGGTGATGCTGTGTTCCGTCAGCCACTTCCAGCTGTCGTAGGCCTTCTTGTTCATGTCCCACGCGCTGTGATACCAGGCCGCGGCCTGGACGTTGGCCTGGGTGGCGAAGCTCGCGTCCAGTTCGAACCACTTCTGGGACGCGACCTTGTAGGTGCCGCTCAGGCTCTCCAGCAGCTCCCTGGCATTCTCCCAGGGGCCCGACCAGTGCAAGAGGAAGAGGTTGACGTGGCCGAACGCCCCGCCGAGTTCGCGCTTGCTGTAGAAGGATTCATGGCCCATCAGCCGGGAATCCGCTAGCTGGTCCTTGAGCCGTTCCGTGTCAGCGGCGAGCTGCCTCAGCAACTCGTAGTCGATCGCTACGTCGAAGTCCGGCATGTCCTCTCCCTCCGGTCGCCTCACCGACACCTGGCCGTCGATTGACACGTGTGTTGACGGCGTAGGTTTCCTGTCCCCCGCGAAAGCGCGGCGGTCTCCACATTACGATGGAGTGATACGTGTGAACCAACCACCCCTGCGCACCCTGCGTCACGGGTAGTTCGACTGTACGGAGGGTACACATGCCACGGCCGGAGGACTGGAGTGCGCTGGGGATGCACGGCGACCCCACACCTGGCGATCCGGACGCCCTGGCGGGCCTCCAGTCAGCTCTGCACGACACCGAGGAGCTGGGCAACGAGCTCACCAGTGGTCTGAACCGCGTCCTCGACAAGACGGGCTCGGGCAACGGGTTCGTCGGCAAGGCCGCGGAGGCGCTGCGCGAGAAGATCGACGGGCACCTCAAGCAGTTCATCGACGCCATCGGCCAGTCCTTCGGTCACGCGGCGGACGCGACCTCGGTCTACAAGTCCGCGGTCGCGGAGGCCCAGGCGAAGACGGAACACGCGCTGAACGCCGCTCAGGGACTGTCGAAGGACGACCCGCAGCTGGCCGGCCTCAAGGACCAGGCACATGCCGCCCAGGACGACTACAACGACGCCGTCAGGACGTACCAGCACAGACTCACGGAAGCCGAGCACATGATCCGCCAGCCGATCAGCGGCTGGCAGCTGTTCCTCAAGGCCATAGGCATCCTGGAGATCATCCTGGCCATCGTGGGCGCGATCTTCGGTGGCTGGATCGGCCTGCTCGCCTTCGGCCTCGGCATGGTCGTGTTCATCGGCACGCTGGTCGAGTTCGCCGAGGGCAAGGCGGGCATCCTGGACGTGGTGCTCGCCTTCGTCGGCATCCTCTTTCCCTCCACCAAGGGCATCAACATCGGCGCGCTGGCCAAGGGCGTGTTCAACGCGCTGAAGAACCTGCCCAAGTCGCTCTCCGCAGGTGTGACCAAGCTGGGCGGCACCCTGGGCCACTTCCTCACCAGCGGCATCACCATCAAGAGCATCTACAGCGGGGTGACGGCGCTGCCCGGGCTGGTCCTGCGCGGACTGAGCGGCATCGCCAACCTGGCCATGAAGGGCGTCAAGATCACCGCCGCCGGTCTGAAGATGCTCGCCAACACCTTCCGTACCGACTTCCAGGTCGCCACCGCCGGCATCAGCACCACGCTCGGAAAGGTGGCCGTCTACCCCATCAGCTTCGGCGGACGCTTCCTGCTCGGCGCCGTGCTGCCGGTGGACTTCTTCGAACTCGGTGTCGGCTTCAAGGGCGCCTTCAAGATGGGCTTCGGCACCCGCCTGGTGACCCCGACCGCCCACCTCTCGCAGTCGGTCCTCAGCGGCGGCCTGCACGTCGGCGCGCTGACCGGCGGACACGGCGGCCTCACCGGGCTGCCGACCGGCGCCTCCTTCAACGGCCTCGGCAACGGCGGCCTGCAGGGCCTCAACCCCGGTGGGCTCCACGGCCTCAACACCGGGATCGATGCCCAGCTGGGCGGCCTGCACGGCCTCAACCTCGGGACCGACATCGGCGGCATGAACAGCGGCCTCACGTCCCTGCACTCGCTGAACGGGGGCACCCAACTCGACTCCGTGGGCACCGTGATGGCGAACGCCGGCGGTCTGGACGCCATCGACCACCTGGCCGCCTTCGACCACGCCACCGGCTTCCAGCGCACCGCCGCCGGACTGCTGGAGCCGCTGCCCACCCACCTGAGCGGGACGAACCTCGCCGGGGGCGGCCTCTCGGAGTTCGGCTCCAGCGGTCTGCACGCCCTGCGAGGCGACCTGACGCCCGCCGGCACCGGCCTGTCCGCGTCGTTCAGCGACGCCATGTCCTCGGTGCGTGTCGCCACCGGCCACGTCGAGGACTTCCACACGCTGGGCATCCCCGAGCTGCGCAGCATCGTGGACGGCGACATCTCCGCCATCAAGATGACGCATGACGGCATCAGCCTGCAGATCGGCGCCCAGGAGGGCACTCCGACCACGCTGCACATGGACTACCGCGGCTCGGGCCTCACCAACGGCGAGGGCAAGCAGGTCATCGTCGCCCCCGAGGTGCACGAGGCCCTCGGCACGGCCGACATCATGGCGGCCCACGGCGCCGGCAACGGCCTCCAGACGCCCCCTCCCGCGGCCACAGCCGGCCACGTCACGACGGACGTCAAGACGGGGGCGGCCGCAACGACCCCTGCCACGGCCGACGTCAAGGCGGGGTCGGTGGGCACGGCGTCCGTGACCGCGGACGTCAAGACCGGCGCGCTCGGGGCCCATTCCCCGGCGACGGACATCAAGGCGGCGGCGGTCGACGTCAAGACGGGTGCGGCCGGTACGGCTCCGGTCACCGTCGAGGCCAAGGCGGGTGCGGCGGTCGCGTCGCCCGCCGTCGAGGTCAAGACGGGTTCCGTCGGTACGTCTTCGGTCACCACTGACGTGAAGACGGGTTCCGTGGGTACGTCTTCGGTCACCACGGACGTGAAGACGGGTTCCGTCGGTACGTCTTCGGTCACCACTGACGTGAAGACAGGTTCCGCGGGCATGTCCTCGGTCACCGCCGACGTCAAGACCGGCTCGGCGGGCGCCGGGTCCACCGGTGGGGTCAAGACCGGCAGCACGACCGGGCAGTCCGTCGGCGGCGGCATCAAGAAGGCCGTGCGCGACCTCGACGACCTCTCCGGTGGTACCAGGAGTCTGAACTCCCCGGAGCGGCTGGCCGAAGGACCCGATACCTCCTCGGTCACCGCGCAGGGTGACCACCTCGGTGTGTCGGCCCGCGAGGACCTCGACCTCCTCGGCCGGCGCGAGGGCACCGGCGACACCGCCGGCGCCGCTGCCACGACGCACGTCAAGACGGGGCCCGACGCACACCTGACCGGTGTCGAACGCGCGCTGGACGACGGCTCGGGCGCGGTCATGCTCGGCGAGCACGTCGCCCTCCGCCCGACCCCGACCCCGGTCCCGAAGCCGCGCCCGAACGCGGCCGGTGGCAAGCCTGGGCCGCTGAGCAGGTTCGAGGCGGTCAGCGGTGGCGTCACCGGCAAGACCGGCAAGGAGCGACTGGCCGCCTGGGACGAATACGAGGTGGCGAGCGCCAAGCTCGCCGGCGCCAGGCGCGAACTCGACCTCACGGGCGGGCAGCTCGGCCGGCCGTCCGAGAACGTCGACCAGGCCGCCGCGAAGCTCGACGTACAGCAGGCCGAGGTCGCCCTGGACATCGCCGAGGGCAAGATGTCACGGCTCGGTATGGACGCCAAGACCATCGAGGGCCACCTCGACGCCCTGGGCATCCCCGGACCGCGGCCGAGCCGGGCCCTGGACGCGCCCAGCACGCACGGCTCCGGATCGGTCGCCAAGGCCGGCGACGACGTCCGGCCGGCGCATGTCGCCGAGACGTCGTCGCACAACCTGACGTCGCAGGGTGTGAAGGAACACTCCGTGACGCCCGACACCGCCGGGCACGGCACGGGCCCGAAGTCGCACGAGCCGCCGTCGGTGGGGCGTGCCGTCGAGGCGCTGGACGACGAGTTCGAGGTTCCGGCGTCGGTGGGTGTGGACCTGGGGTCGCACACGTCGTGGAAGGCGGCGCGGGACGGCGCTGTCGCGAGGCCGGTGTGGGGCCGGGACTGGCCGGATCCGGTGTCGCATCCCGGTCGTGCGGAGCCGTTCTCGGGTCCGATCCGCAGCAACGCGCACGCACCGCGGTATGTGGTCCGGGCCGGGTTCGACGTGCGGACGTTCCGTGTGGACGGGCATGCGGTGTCGGATCTCACGGTGCGGGTGAATCTGTCGGCTGCCGGCAGGCCCGCGGCCGAGGTGGACAAGCTGTGGGAGCGCGCCTTGTCGGGCGTGGGGGATGTGTTCAACCGTCCGGGTTATCTGCTTCCGGACGGGAGCGTGCTGCATGTGACCTTGGAGCGCGTCGATGGTGTGGCGGGCGCTCATCTGACGGTCAAGGCCGGTGAGATGGGGTCCGGGGCGAATCAGTACCTGTGGCCGCTGGACGCGTCGGAGACGGACCTGGCGCATGAGATCGGCCATCAGCTGGGACTGAAGGACGAGTACCGGGCTGCGGACGCCGGCCACCGCCCGGACAAGGTGGGCACCCTGATGGGTGACTACCTCGACGGTCTCACCGGTGGCGGTATGCGCGGGGTGTATCTCCACACCATCCAGGGGCATCTGAGCGACCTTGCCGCTGCCGAGCACGCGTTCACCACGCATGTCTCCCTGAAGCCCTTCGACGGGGTTGCGCCCCCTGGGCCTGGGGCCAAGAACAAGAAGGCCAAGGCCGGCAAGGTCCCGCAGCCGCTCACGGGCGCCGAGCTGACGACCAAGCTCACGGATCCCGACAGGTTCGGTGCCGGCGGCGATTTCAAGAACGTTCACGACCACTACGAGTTCAAGCCGGTGGCCCAGTACAACGGCGCGGGGAAGGGGGCGCTGAAGCCGGGTGAGGACATCCGGTTCGTCGCCACCGTTCCCGCGGGGCTCAGCGACAAGAAGAACTTCTTGCTCGATCTGGCCAAGAAGTACGGCGAGTCGCTCGGCGCCAAGTCGGGCTGGGACGAGCGTCTCGGTCTCGTCATCGGTCTGAACGGGCGGGCGGGGTCGGAGGGGAAGATCCTCGCCAAGATCGAGGAGTTCGCCGAGAAGTGGGAGACCGAGGGGACGTTCTCCGTCTCCGTCACGGGCTTCACCTGGCGCCAGCCCGATCCGAAGAAGATCACTCCTGGTTCCGGCGAGCAGAAGGAAGTGCCGTACGGGGCGATCCGTGAGGCGATCATCCGTGACGACCTCACCCGGGACATGATCAGCAAGCTCAAGCCGGTCGAGGGAACCGGCGGGCAGCTCTACCTGCACATCGGGGACGCCGACGTGCAGCAGTTGGTCGTGGACGGCAAGCCCCTCTTCGAGCGGGCCGCCGGCGTCATCGACGATCTGAAGTTCACGCACGACAACGCCGTTCACTATCCCGAGGCTGTCAGCGGCGGATACAAGTTGCCCGCCGGAAAGACAGACAAGAGCCTGGCCGGGATGAAGGCCGCTGATCTCGACCTCGCAGTGCGTGACGGCATGGGAAAGATCGACGCCAAAGCCGTCTATTTCCCCGAGCCCAACACGTTCGTCCGTCTCGAAACCAGTGAATTCAAAGGGCTCGAGGACGCCATTCACTTCGGCGCGATCGAAAAGAGCAAGGCGGGCGGAAAGAACCACAACGCCTTCAAGTTCGAGGCGCAGGAGGGCCAGCACCTCCTGGACAACCTCATCGGTCAGCGGAAGGTGGCGAAAGCGGATGTGTGGAGCGCCCATCCCACCAAGATCGTCCATTTCGATTCGAAGCTGGCCCTGGTCACTGACGGTGGCCGCATCGCGGACAAGGTGACGACCGATGTGAAGACCTTCACATCCGGGCTCACTCAGAGTCATGCGCACCCGAATACCTGGACCAAGCAGATCGAGCACTACCTGGCGGTACACCATTCCCATCTGGACGATCCCAGGGGAATGCTGGACATGTTGTCCAAGGTGGCGTTCCACGACATCACCATGGATGGTTCCCTGCTCAAGAAGATCGGCGGGAACCAACTGCTCAAGGCGCTCCTGTCCCCTGACGAGATCAAGGTGCTGCAGGGGAACAAGCAGTTGGCCGGGCTCGCGATCAACACGCGCAATGCGTTGGTCGACGAGATCAACAAGATCAATGGGCATGTTACGGGCGGTGTCGCTCCGGCGGCTCCCACCGGAGCGTTGCACGGAGCGGATGCGTCGGCTCATGTCCAGGGGGTGGCGCCCAACGCACCGGGTCGTGGGGCCCGCCGTGCGAATGCGGCGGTGCCGGCTCCGCAGCCGGTGGTGGTGCACGGCGAGCTGACGGAGTTGAAGGACGTCACGCGTTTCACGCCGGAGTTCCGTTCGTATGCGCAGCATTACGAGTTGAAGCCGGTGGCGCAGTACGACGGTGCGGTGAAGGGGTCGTTGAAGCCGGGTGAGGAGATCCGGTTCATCGCCACGGTCGCCGCGTCCGTCGACGAGGTCAAGAACGTCACGAAGACCTCTGTCGGCCGGGCAGCCGAGAACAAGTTGTTCGATCTGGCGAAGAAGTACGAGCAGGCGTTGGGTGCCGATTCCGGTCGGGGAGAGCGGCTGGGGCTCGTCATCGGTGTGAACGGTCGTCCGGGTACCGAGGGTGACATTCTCAAGGCGATCCGGGAGTTCCGCCAGAAGTGGGACCAGGAGGGCACGTTCTCGGTGTCCGTGACGGGGTTCACGTGGCATCAGCCTGATCCGGCGCTGCGTGCGGCGGGTACGCAGAAGGAGATTCCGTACGGGGCGATCCGTGAGGCGATCGTCCGTGACGATCTGACGCGCGACATGATCGGGAAGGTCGCCGGTTCCGACGGCGCGGTGTATGTGCACCTGGGTGACTTCGACGTCCAGAGGATGACGGTCGGCGACAAGCCGCTCTTCGACAATGCCACCAAGGTCATCCACGACATGGCGGTGACCAAGGTGTCGCGGACCGGGCAGGAGCGCGTGCTGCTTCCCGAGGTCGTCAGCGGTGGTTACAAGCTTGAGGACAGCGCCGCGGCGACGAAGGCAGCCGACCTCGACCTGGCCGTGCGCGACGCGATGAGCGGGGTGGACTCCCGCGCCGTGTACTTCCCTGAGCCCAACACGTTCGTCCGGATCGACGCCACGGACTGGGGGCGGCTCGAGGACCATGTCCACTTCGGCCTCAAGCAGGGGGACAAGTGGCAGTTCGAGGCCCAGGAGGGCAAGCACCTCCTCAAGAACGTCATCGACGCGCGCAAGGACGGGTGGGGCACGGACGTGTCCAAGATGGTCCGGTTCTCGTCCGATCTCGCGCTGGTCACGCACGGCGGACGTATCGCCAGGGACCTGAAGGGCGATCTCAAGTCGCTCATGGGAGGCCTGACCCAGAGTCACGCGGACAAGAAGGTCTGGACCGATCAGGTCACGGATTACCTGAACACGTATCACAAGGGCCTGCTCGCGACGAATCCGGATGCCGCACGGCAGTTGGCCGACCTCGCTTTTCACGACATCCACCCGACCGACCATTCGAAGCTCGTCTCCATGAAGGTGACGGAACTCGGCGAGAAGAACGCGAAGCAGTGGAAGGGGCTACGCAAGGGGATCCCCGACGACGACACATTCCGTGATCTGGTCAAGATGGCTTTCCATACCCGTGAATCTCTGGTCACCGAGATCAACAAGATCAACGGACATGTCGCGGTCGACGTCACCACGGACGCTTCCTCCGCGGTGTCGCACGGAGCGGGTTCGTCGGCCCACGGGATGCCGACGCGGGGCCATGCGGTGGCGCCCAACGCACCGAGTCGTGGGGCCGGCCATGCGAATGCGGCGGTGCCGGCTCCGCAGCCGGTGGTGGTGCACGGCGAGCTGACGGAGTTGAAGGACGTCACGCGTTTCACGCCGGAGTTCCGTTCGTATGCGGAGCACTACTCGTTCAAGCCGGTGGCGCAGTACGACGGTGCGGTGAAGGGGTCGTTGAAGCCGGGTGAGGAGATCCGGTTCATCGCCACGGTCCCTGCCACGCCCGGTGGCAAGGACAAGTTGTTCAACCTGGCGAAGAAGTACGAGCAGGCGTTCGGCGCCGATTCCGGTCGTTCGGAGCGGCTGGGGCTCGTCATCGGTGTGAACGGTCGTCCGGGTACCGAGGGTGACATCCTGAAGGCGATCCGGGAGTTCCGCCAGAAGTGGGACCAGGAGGGCACATTCTCGGTGTCCGTGACGGGGTTCACGTGGCATCAGCCTGATCCGGCGTTGCGTGCGGCGGGTACGCAGAAGGAGATTCCGTACGGGGCGATCCGTGAGGCGATCGTCCGTGACGATCTGACGCGCGAGATGGTCGAGAAGGTCGCGGGGTCGGACGGGCAGGTCTACCTGCACCTCGGTGACGACGACGTCAAGAACATGATGGTCGGTGGCAGGCCGCTTTTCGACAGTGCCACCACGGCCATCCATGAAATGAGGGTCACGTCGGACGCGGCTGGGGGGCAGACCCTGTTCCCCGAGGTCGTCAGTGGCGGTTACAAGCTTCAGGACAGTGTCGCGGCGACGAAGGCAGCCGACCTGGACCTCGCGGTGCGGGACGCAATGAGCAAGATCGACTCCCGTGCTGTCTATTTCCCCGAACCCAACACGTTCCTCCGCCTCGACACCGAGATCTACGAAGGACTTGAGGACCAGATCCACTTCGGCCTCAAGCAGGGGAACAAGTGGCAGTTCGAGGCCCAGGAGGGGAAGCATCTCCTCGGCAACGTCATGGACGCGCGTAAGGACGTGTGGGACACGGATGTGTCCAAGATGGTCCGGTTCAGGTCCGATCTCGCCCTGGTCACCGACGGTGGGCGCATTGCCAAGGACCTGAAGAGCGATCTCAAGTCGCTCATGGGGGGTCTGACCCAGAGTCACGCGGACAAGAAGGTCTGGAGGGACCAGGTCGAGCAGTACCTCCAACTGCACCATGGGGACATCCTCCGCAGGAACCCGCAGACCGCGCACCAGTTGGCGGACATCGCTTTCCACAAAATCCAGACCGACGGTGCAAAGCTCGAATCCATGTCGGTGAAGGACATCATCGGCAAGGACCTGGCCAAGTGGAATGAACTGCGTGACGGAGTGGGCTCCAAGGAGACATTCCGTGATCTGGTCAACATGGCCCTCGGTACCCGCGAGGTCTTGGTCACCGAGATCAACAAGATCAACAAGTTCGCCGAGGAGGCCCTCGCTCCGCCGGCTCCCACCGCCGTGTCGAAGGTGACGGTGGAAGAGCAGCAACTCGATGTTCTGGCCACGACGGGTGTGGATCTGGGCTCGCACGTGTCGTGGAAGGCGGCGCGGGACGGTGCCGTGCCGAAGACGCTGAAGGGCCGGGACTGGGTGGACCTGGTGTCGCACCCGGGCCAGGCGAACCCGTTTTCCGGTCCGATCCGCAGCCATGCGGACATCCCGCGTTATGTGGTCCAGGCGGGATTCGACGTGCGGACGTTCCGCGTCGACGGGCATGCGGTGTCGGATCTGACGGTGCGGGTGCATCTGTCTGCCGGCGGCAGGCCGACGGCAGAGGTGGACGCGCTGTGGGAACGGGCGTTGTCCGGTGTGGGGGATGTCTTCAACCGCCCGGGTTACGTGCTTCCGGACGGGAGCGTGCTCCATGTGACGTTGGAGCGCACGGGCGTTTCGCAGAGCGCGCATCTGAAGGTCACGGTCGGTGAGCTGGGGGCCGGAGCCAATCAGCGTCTGTGGCCGTTGGACGCGTCACAGACGGATCTGGCGCATGAGATCGGTCATCAGCTGGGATTGCGGGACGAGTATCGGGCCGCTGACGCGGGCCATCGTCCGGACAACACGGGCAGCCTGATGGGTGACTACACCGACGGTCTCACCGGCGGTGGTATGCGCGATCGGTATCTGCGTCTCTTCCAGCAGCACCTGGACAGCCTTGTCGACGTCGACCACGCGCTCGCCACGTATGTTCCTCTGAAGGCATTCGACGGGGTGGCGCCCCCTGGGCCGCCCAAGAACAAGAACAAGAACAAGGCTCCGGTACCGCAACCGGATCCCTGGACCACGCATGGCGATCCCGGGCGTTTCGGCACCAACTCCGATTTCAAGCAGGCCTACGAGTATTACGACTTCAAGCCGGTGGCTCAGTACGACGGCACCGCGAAGGGGGCTCTGAAGCCGGGTGAGGACATCCGGTTCGTCGCCACCGTTCCCGCGGGGCTCAGCGACAAGAAGAACTTCTTGCTCGATCTGGCCAAGAAGTACGGCGAGTCATTCGGGGCCAAGTCGGGCTGGGACGAGCGTCTGGGTCTCGTCATCGGTCTGAACGGGCGGGCGGGGACGGAGAGCAAGATCCTCGCCAAGATCCAGGAGTTCGCCGAGAAGTGGGAGACAGAGGGGACGTTCTCCGTCTCGGTGACCGGCTTCACCTGGCACCAGCCCGATCCCAAGAAGGTCACCGTGGGACAGGGCGAGCAGAAGGAGGTGCCGTACGGGGCGATCCGTGAGGCGATCATCCGTGACGACCTCACCCGGGACATGATCGGCAAGCTCAAGCCGGTCGAGGAAGCGCACGGGCAGCTGTATCTGCACATCGGGGACGCGGATGTCCAGGACTTCGTCGTGCACGGCAAGCCGCTCTTCGATCGGGCGGTCACGTCCATCGAGGGGGCGAAGTTCGAGCTCAAGAGCGATGGTTCGGTCCATTACCCGGAAGCGGTCAGCGGTGGCTACAAGCTGCCCGCCGGAAAGACAGAGAAGAGCCTGGCCGGGATGAAGGCCGCGGATCTCGATCTGTCGGTGCGCAAGGCCATGGCCACAGTCGATTCCCGGGCCATCTATTTCCCCGAGCCGAACACGTTCATCCGCGTCGACACAGCTGCATTCGACACCCTTGACGACGGAATCCACTTCGGCGCGGTCGACAAGATCAAGGTCGGCGGCAAGAACCACAACGCCTTCTCCTTCGAGGCACAGGAGGGCCAGCACCTCCTGGACAATCTCATCAAGTCCCGGCAGACGTCGAGCAAGGCGTGGACCGAGAATCCGTCCAAGATGGTCAGGTTCGACCCCGGACTGGCGCTGGTCACCGACGGCGGGCGGATCGCCGACAAGATGTCCGCCGATCCGAAGACGCTGATGTCCGGCCTCACGCAGAGCCATGCGCACCCGGGCACCTGGAAGAAGCAGATGGAGCACTACCTGACAGTGCACCACCCGGGCGTGGCGGACCAGAACGGAATGCTGGACATCCTGTCGAAGATGGCGTTCCACCAGATCGTCTCCGACGGCACCCAGCTGACCAGGATGAACGCTGCCGAGCTGGTGAACAAGGCGCTGTCCTCGGCCGAGGTCAAACTGCTGAAGCCCCATCCGGAACTGGGCCGGTTCGCGGTCCGCACCCGCACCGCCCTGGTCGACCACCTCAACGCACTGAACGGCTTCGGCCACGGGGTCGCCCCGTCCGCTCCCACCGCCGCCCCGAAGGCCGGCGCGCACCTGTCGGACTCCGCCCCGGCGGCCGGGCACGAGCCCAGGCCGCATGCCGGCGACGAGTCCGCCGGGTCACTGCCCGATGACGCCGCCCACGGTCCGGGTCAGGGGCCGCGCGACGAGGCGCACGAGCTGTCCCCGGTCGACACCGGTGCGCCGAAGCCGGCCGGCCCGTCTCGTTCGGCCGACACGGTGACCGTCTCGCTCGACGTGGATGCCGCCCGGGTCACGCGGAGCGAGAGCGCCCACGGAGCTGTGAACGACCCCTCGGCCGTTCACGGCGGAAATTCGCAGGCGGGTGACGGCGGTAAGTCGCTGAAGGGGAAGAAGGCGCCGAAGGAGAAGAAGGCGCCGAAGGACAGTCTGTCGAAGGAGCAGCGGGGCGCGCAGTTCGCTCCGAAGAGTGCTCCCGACCCGCGGTTGCGGCAGTTGCTCACTCAGAACGGGTATGCGACTGGGGACCAGTTCGGTGTGGCGGCCGCTCTGCACAACGATCCGAAGCTCCATGTGCTGTTGATCCGCAATGCCCGGGACAACCGCGATCGCAGCACGGACATCCGCGATTTCTATCTGGCCAGTGGTATCGATCCGAGCCGGGTTCTGGTCAAGGACTTGGTGGAGGGGCAGCAGACCAAGGACCTGAAGATGGAGCAGTGGCAGGAGATCAATGCCGATGTGCTGCCGACGGTCGATGCCGACAAGATGCCCCGTAGGAAGGACTTCGACAACCATCTGATTCTTCCGGTGGGTGCCGCGACGACGTTCGTCGGAAAGCACTTCAGTCCTGAACTGCGCGAGACTCTGCGTGCCGCGTGGAAACTCGATGACGGTCATTTCACGCCCGAGTTGCAGCAGGCGGTCGGCTCCTGGCTGAACGAGCGGGGCGTGCCCGACGTGGCCGGACGCGACGTAGTCGTCCTGTGGACCCGGTTCAGCGGCAAGCGCGGAGAGATCCACGTCGAGCACGACACCAGCCACACCGGCGTGGCGCAGATACTGGACGCCCTGCACCAGCGCACCACGGACCGTCCGCAGCGCCCCCTCGTCATCCTGGCCGGAGACGCCTCCGCCTACTCCGGCCGCCCGGGCAAGTTCCCCGCCATGGCGAAGCAGTTCCGGGACGCGGGCCTTGAGGTGCATGACCTCACCGCGTTCTGGAAGCAGCCCAAGGGGCTCGACAGGTGGGGCGGCAACACCCGCATCGGCCAGATGAGGCTGTTCGAGTACCTGAACCGGGCGAGCGACGGTCATCTCAGGCATCTCGGCTTCCGCAGCGGCAATCTCGAAGCGATGGCTCTCTCCGGTCACCAGGTTCGTTACCTGGAGGAAGCCGGCAGCAACGGCGGCGAGCGCATGGCCAAATGGCACGCGGTCAACGGGTCCACACGGACCGCCGCCGACGGACTCGCCCCCGGCTACGAGCGCATCATCATCGAGCGCCCGCCCACTCGTTCCGGCCAGATGGTCCTCGAAGTGAAGGCCGAGAAACTCAAGAAGGAGGAGCTGTACAAGGGGAAGCAGATTCCCGACGACGTCAAGGCGGACATCAAGGACCTCACCGACAAGTTCGAGCACCCGAGCTGGGTGCCCGGCGGCGACCGCCCGTATGTCAGGAACATCAAGGAAGTCAAAGACCATCACATCAAGGGCTTCGACCTGCGAGACGTGACCAAGGTCGTCGACTACCTCACCGCACCTCACTCCGTGGAGGTCCCGGGAACCGGACACCACGTCCCGTCCTCGGGTCACACGGACGCACCGGCGGCGGACCACTCGGTCGCGCCGGAGTCGTCCGGTCCGGAGCACGGCAGCCTTTCCGACGACGCCGTCCGCGAGGTGCCCGACGTCCCGGACCCGCTGCCCGCCGCGAGCGCGCAGCCGTCCGGCGTCGGAGGTAAGGCCCCGGACACCCCTCCCTCGCCGCAACCGGCCGCCGAGTCGGCGCCGCAGGCTCCTGTCCGCATGACGGCCAACGGACAGATCGGCGGAGCCGACCGCGTCCTGCCCTCCCAGGAGACCACCACCACCGTCACACGGGACCTCGTCGCGCACTTCGAGGGTGTCCTCACCCCGGACCAGCGCGACACGCTCCGCGCCGACCTGCAGACACAGCTCAGCAGGGAGGTCTGGCCGTCGCTGTCGGCCATGACCCGCGGTGAACCGCGCACCCTCACGATGGACGTGGCCGGCTTCAGCGGTGACATCACCGTCCGGGCCAAAGTGACGAAGGCGGAGACGGACGGTGCCTTCAAGAGCCTGGAGTTCGAGGACGGCAGCGAGTCCCTGGTCCGTGACGGCTTCCAGCGCGAGACGCGTTCCGTCGTCACCGCCGGTGTGCTCGTGAAGGGCAAGGCCGCCGCATACACCGACCTGACGGGATACCTGTCCTCGAACTGGTCCCGCTCCGAAGCGCACCGCATGGTCTCCAGCGGCCGGTTGTTCAGCCGTACCAAGACCCCCGAGCCGGCGCTGAAGCTCGACGTCGAGGTCCGGTTGGAGTTCGACTTCTCCGCGGTCCGCGGCACCTTCGGCAAGCACCTGCCCCTGGGCACCGTCGACGGCGGACGCGTGAGCCGGGTCGAGGTGCCGGCGAAGGTGCCCGTGGCCTCCGCCGAGGCAGACGTCCGCCCGCCGTCCGGGATGCAGCACTACCTGCCGCCGGCCCGCATCGAGCAGACCCTCGCGCTGGGCGGCATGGACACCGTCCGTGACCTGTTCCTCGTCAACGCCGACGGCGAACGGGTCTCCGGCACCCTGCACAAGGCCCTCCTCGGCAGCCTCGACGACCCCGACTCGCTGGAGTCCTACGGCAAGCGCGCCTTCGGCGACGGCTGGCCCAGAGTCCGGGAACTGGTCCTCGACCGCCTCGGCTCCCTGGACTCCCTGCAGTACCGGCTCAAGGGCATGACGGCCGGCCAGACGCTGGAGATCGACCTGGGCCCGGACGCGGGAAGCCTGCTGGTGAACGCCGAGATCTCGTCGATGAAGCACCTGCGCAACACCGAGAAGACGGAGTTCAACACCGGCTCGGACGTCACCCGGGTCTACACCCACACGAAGAGCTCCGAGCACGGTGTCCGGGCGACGATGAACGTGCAGAGCGCCGACCTGCACGCCGGACCTACCACGGTCACCGGCGTCGGCCAGGGCGAGTTCGAACGCGAGGGCGCCGTGATCGGACAGCAGGCGGTCCGGACCGGTACCGCGGTCAAGATGAAGGTCCCCGGCGCCGTCTTCGACGGCGTGACCACGCTCTCCTTCGTCCACCGCGCCGATCCCCTCGGCGCCGCGACAGCGCCGGTCCCGGGCGCACAGGTGGCGGCGCACAGTGCCGTACTGGACGCCGCCCGGGACGCCACGTCGGCGGCGCACGACGCCACACCCACCACAGGCCACGGCACGACAGTGGTGGCGGGTGCCGACAGCGCGCATGTGGCCACGACGACCCCGCACGGCGCCTCGCCGGACGCGCCGGGCGGGACGGTCCGCCCCGTACGCGGCGGACGGGCCCAACTCGGCTTCCAGGTCCTGGTGGACGCCGCGGACGCCCGTCCGGTCTCCGAGCCGGGCTCCTTCTCCGCGGCCACCCGGCCCCAGGGACCGCGCCGGACCGAGGCCCCCGCCCTGCGGGAGGGCGACCACGCCTGGCAGCCCTCGGCCGCGGTCTGGCACGACGGACTGCCGTCCCGCACGGTCGTCATCGACGTCCTCGCCGGTGAGGAACGCGCCGTAGGCGCACCGCAGCTGCCCCGGCTGAACGATCTCGTGGACGGCATCGGTCGCGACTACTTCGGCCCCGACTGGGCCGACGCACGCCCGGCCGCGCAGGACATGGCCACCCGTGAGCAACTCGCGGCGACGCTGCCCCAGATGACCCGGGGCACCACCGCCCGCAGCGCCCCGCTACCCATGCCGCTGCGCTCCAATGCCCAGTTCGCCCTGAACGGGCGACTGGAGTCGCTGGAGTTCGTGCGGACCCTGGACGCAGCCGAGATCAACCTGCTCAGTGACGTCGCGGACGAGCTCGGCGGCCGACTGGGATCGGGCTTCGGGCACGGACAGCTGGCGCAGGGCGGCATACAGCCAGAGCTCGCCGGCGACTTCACGCTCGCCTTGCACGCTCCCGGTGGCGGCACAGCGCACCGGTACCGCAGCGGCAACGGCGTGTCGGGCGGCCAGAGCAGCGTGGCCGGCGCCAAGTACCCCGAGCCGATGGCGCTGTACATCGCCACGGCCGGCATCGACGCCCACGTCGGACGCGTCGGGGAGACGGCGGCGCACGGCGGAAGCACCGACGTCCGCTTCGTCGTCGCGATCCCCAAGAGCCACACCCAGCGCTACGAGGTCACGAAGGAGGCCGCGGGCACGCAGACCTTCCACCGCCCGGCCTCCGTCACGGAACCCGCGCCGACGCCCGCCACGACCGCCGCCCGGACGGACCTCACCGTCCAGCCTCCGCTGCGGGTGACCGGTTCCGGACGGATCGGCAACGGCGACGTCGTGGTCGAACTGCCCGGCGACGTCGTGGTCAAGGAGCTGAAGCAGCAGCTCTCCGGCACCTTCGGAGAGCGCTGGGACCAGGTCGAGGGCGAGGTGAGCCGGTTCTTCGACTCGATCGCCCTGCAGCCCAGGACCGCCGGACTCACCGGCGGCGACACCTGGGGCGGCACCTTCCGCGCCGGTCCGGTGACCGCGGACATCCACATCACCGCGGCCGACGCCAAGATGACCGAGCACGTGAGGGTCGAGGAGAACTTCGAGTTCGAACAGGGCACGGAGTCCGTCACCGCGGCCGCCGTACAGAAGGACACGCACGTCCGGCGCACCCTGTGGGAGCGTGCCGGGTTCAAGACCCCGCACGTCTCCTTCACTCTCGGCCACGTGCACCACAAGGAGTCCGTCGACGGGCACAGCGTCGACGTCCGCGGTGGCGTCGTGTCCAAGAACAAGACCGTCGAACCGGCCGCCCTGTTCAAGGGCCAGGTGACCTACACCGTTCAGGTCAAGGTCTCCCACGCGCTGCCGGGCCGCGGCGGCGAGCGGACGTTCACCGTCACCGGTGACGGACAGTTCGCCTTCCCGGTCCGTGATCTGCCCGCCGACCCCGCGACCGGCGCGGCCCACCAGGTCGACCAGCACTACCGGGTGCCCGAACGCATCGCCCGGTCGCTGCGCCTGGGCGCCGAGGACATCGTGCTCGACACCCGCCCCGCGCGTGCGGACGCGGCCGGTGGCGCGCCTGCCGCCGACCTGGTGGAGGACGTCCTGCGCCAGCTGGACCCGAGCGGGCCGAAGGTGTTCGGCTCCGTCGCCGACTGGCAGGTGGCGCGGGCGAAGCTGATGGAGCGTCTGCCCGCGTCCGAGTTCCAGCGCCGGCTGAGGTCGATGATGTCCGGCCAGCCCTGGGTGATCCGGGTCAACGGCCGAGAGCTGGCCATCAGCGCGAGCGTCAAGGAGATGAACCACACCGCCAACACCAAGGCGACCGAGTTCAACTCGGCGACTGTGGACATCGCGGGAGGCAGCCGTACGGAACCAGGCCTTTCGGGTCCGCAGATCACCTCCGACGGAACCAACGTGACCGTCGTCGGCACCTCCGACCCGATCGGCGCCTCGCCTGCCGAGGTGTTCGGCGGCGGCACCCTCGCCCACACCGTCCAGGTCGAGCACCTCGCCGACTCCTCCTCCGGCATCCGCTCCGCCGTCGGGACCAAGACCAAGGTCCCCGGCAGCGTCTTCGAAGGCGTGGCCCGGCTGCACTTCGAGTTCCGCGACCGCTGGCGGCCGTTCGGACGGGCGGTCGACACCCGTGTGTCGAAGGACGCCGTCAAGGCGCAGACCGTCTTCGACGAACTGCGCGACAAGATCGCCGACCTCGACCAGCAGGTCAAGGCACTGGAGACCGTCCGGCCCGGAGACGTCCCCGAGACGTCCGGTGCGGGCGTCGCGACGCGCGACCCGCAGGCCGGCGCCGGTGACGAGGTCCGCGCGGGCGACCCGGCGGCCGGTCCGGCGGGCGGTTCGACAGGCGTTCCGAAGAGCGAAGTCGACATGCTGAAGGACGAGCTCGCGGCGGCGAAGGCCGACTTCGAGGCGCACCTCGTCAAGCAGAGCGCGGACATCAAGACGGCGCTCGACACCCGGCGCACCGGCCGCGGCCCGCTCGCCTTCTCCTCGATGACCAAGCGGACCTTCGGCGTGCGGGTGCGCCGTGTCGGCGAGGCCGAGATCGGCTTCCAGGCCCTGCTGCCGAGCGCCGACGCGGTCAAGGTCTCCCGTGCCGAGGACGCACTCTTCAAAGCGCCCGAGCCGGGCGTCGGACGACCGCAGCCACCGAAGCACCCCGGCCAGGAGCCCCAGAGGGTCGAGATGCCCAAGCCGCCGGAGTCGCTGCTGACCGACGGCATGTCGGGCGGGCATCTCGTCCGCGACCTGCCCGACGTCCAGTCGCTGCGCGGCCTGCTCGACAGCGAGGGCGGCAGGGCGTTCGGCAGCGCCTGGTCGGACGCGACCCGGGCCGGGACGCCGCGGAGCGAACGGGTCATGGGCGAGTTCACCAAGGACCGTCTGATGGCCGAGCTTCCGCAACTGACCCGCGGCGGCGAGCTGAAGAGCGAGACGTTCCGGGTGAACGGCCGTGAGGCGTGGGTGTCGGCCAAGGCGGAGATCGTCGGCCTGACGCACGTGCGCCCCGAACCCAAGGCCGAAGTGGCCCTGGCGGGCGAGAGGTTCTCCCTGTTCACCCGACGAGGCCAGCACTCGCGGCAGTTCTTCCTGCTGGGCCAGGTCGGCGCGGTCACCAGTGCCCTGGAGAACAAGCTGGGAGCGGCCCTGACATTCGGCGGCGGCTTGCGACGACGGACCCGCGGCGACCAGGTCACGGGCGGTCGTACCTTCACCAACGCCAAGATCCCGACGCCGCTCGAACACTACGACGGCCACGTCAAGTTCACCTTTACGTTCCACCACGGCGGCACGGACACCGAGGTCTCGGGCGTCGTCCTGGCCGGCGTATCGGTGCCCTCGTCGGAGATCACCGAACACGTCGTGGTCAAGCAGGGCCATGTCTTCACCAGGCCGGAGATCCCCGACCACGAGCCCACCACCACCCCGGGCACCGGCCAGGCGGTCGACCCGGCGGATGCCACCCCGGACGTGCCCGAGCGGCTCGGGTCCGAGGGCCCCGTACCGAGCGCGTCGACGGGACCGGACCGGTCCTTGCCGGAGGCGTCCGCCAACGGCGTGCGGCTGTCGACGCTTCTCGAGGTACCGGAGCCGGCCGAGGAGACCGTCACACACGGCGTACCGCACATGTCGTCGACGGACCTGACGACGCCGAAGGGCACCTCCGCCCACCAGAATCCGCCCGCGGAGACGTCCGCCCACACGTCCGTACGCGAGGAGGCGTCCGCCCACACGTCCGTACGCGAGGAGGCGTCCGTACCCACGTCCCTGCACGAGGGCTCGTCCGTACAAACGTCCTCGCACGAGGAAGCGCCCGCACCCGCGCCCGCCCACGAGGAAGCGCTCACACCCCCGCCCGCCCACGAGGACGCACCCGCGCACGCCGAGCCGTCCCCGCACCCCGGCGCCCATGCCGCCGACGCCCACACCTCCGCCGGCACACCTCACACCGACGCCCCCCGCGCCGACAAGGGCAAGGGCCGTGCCGAGGCCGCGGTGGACGAGGACGAGGCGATCGAGGCCGGGGCGGCGCTCACCGAGGCGCGGCGTCTGCGGGCGGAGGCCGAGCGCGTCCGGAGCCTGATGGACGGTCGGCGGACCGGGGGCGTCGGCGGTGCCGCCGACGGCGACGGTACCCGGCTCGCCCACGCCGACGAGCAGCTCGAAGCGGCGAGAGCCGCCGAGACCCTGGCCGAGGCCCACTGGTCCGAGGTGACGCACGGCAGGCCGCTTCCGTTCGCGGTCAAGCGCGAGGGACCAATACCCGGCCTCGGCGGCGGTGCGCCGCACTGGTCGCGGCCGTCGAAGAGCGGCCGGGGCAGCGCCTCCGCGAGTGCCGCGCCGCCCGCCCCCGAGGGCACCGTGGTCTCCGTGGACCACATTCCGTCGGCCAGCCACGTCGTCTTCGACACCGAGGACGGGGAGGGCTACGCGCTGGTCCCCAGCGGCCCGGACCTGATGGTGGCGCGCTGGGTGAGTGACCCGGCATCCGCCCACGGCCGGCCCGCGGACCCGGCCACCGGCCAGAAGGCGTACGAGGGGGACATCGCCGTACAGCAGGAGCTGTTGGCCAAAGCGCTGACGGCCGCCGAGGACACGCCCCAGTTGAAGAAGGTGCTCCAGCGGCAGCTGATGTCCTTCGAGGAGGACGTCCGGCTGTTGCGGATCCTGGAGGACCGCAAGGCGCTGCGGAATCTGGAGCCCGCACAACTGGTGGCGGTGGTGCTCGCCGAACGGCGGGCTCTGCGCACGCTGTCGGCGGACCGGGACAGGCTGACCGCCAACCTGCTCGGGGGCAAGCGCGACTGGCGCTGGGCCCGCGCCTATCCGTTCGACGAGCAGAACGTCGACCGGTTCATCCAGCGAGTGCAGCGGCATCTGCTGGAGGACCTCTCGCTGACGGTCAACGTGGACCTCGGCGCACGGGTGGGCGACGGAACGCTGCTGGACTCGATGACCAGGGACGAGCGGCTGCTGCGCAACGTGTGGGAGGTCGTCCCCGGCTACACGCGCTACTTCGAGCGACGTGGCGCCGCCGAGGAGACGATGGGCTACCCCGCGAGCGTCAAGCGGACCACGCACGCCTCCGGGATCTATCGCCCCGAGCCCGGTCCGGACGCATGGGACGAGTCGTTCGCACCGACCCCCGCGGACCGGGCGGACCTGCCGAACTACGCGGCGCTCACCTCGACGTACCGGCCGCGTGGCCTGGAAGGCTACGGAAAGGCGGTCTTCCACCTCAGACACGACCTGATGCAGCGGGCCACGTTCACACCCTTGGACAGTTTCTTCCCGGGGCGCCAGGGCGCCCGGAGCATCACCGGCTCGGGCAACATGCTGCCGCTGCTGAACCACGGCTCCCAACCCCTGGTCCGGCTCGCCTTCGCCGAGGCGACCGACTTCCGGTACGACGAGGAGCTGCGGCTGCTGCGGGACGCCGGGGATCTGGAGAGCCAACTCGTCGGGTTCTTCGAGGCCCAGCTCCATGGCGGGGTGAGCTGGAAGGACGTGGAGCGGGTCGTGCTCGTACAGGAGGGCGGTACGCCGGCGCACCAGCAGAAGCTCCAGCTCGAACGGTTCGCCCACGCCGAGGGACTCGGGTTCACCGTGGAGATACTCGAACCCGGGGCGGTCAGGACGGCCGCCCTGCCGTCCGGGGCACCCGTGGGGGATGACACACTTGTGTCAGCGCACACCGGCGGGACCGAGCCGGTCGACGTGTTCGCGGCACACACCTCACCGGCGGAGTCGACGGCTGTCCGGGGTATGGTCGAGGACGGAACACATGTGACTGTCGAGGAGGGGACCGTGCCGGTCAGGACACCTGAGCCGCCCGAGCTGACCCACCCGACCCCTGCCGAGGCATTCGATGCCGTCCGACAGCGGTTCCCGGACCCCCTCGTCCGCACCGGACGCTGGACGATGTGGGGCCACGACGGGGACACACCTCACACGTCCGCCTACGCGATCGAGAACGGCGCGCTCGGCCTGCGGGGTGTCTTCGTGCCCCCTGCCGCGGACGGGCACCTCGGAGCCTGGCACTGGCATCTGCCCGGTGAGACCCGGCCGGTGGCCGTCACGCCCCTGACGCTGCCGACGTCGTCGACGCCGAACGGCGCCACCGCGACGCCTTGGCGGATCGCCGCCGACTCGGCCGACCACATCGCCTCGGCACTGGAGGGCACGCCCTGGAGCGCCGGTCTGCACTGGCGCGCCGACGACGAGGAGTTGTACGTCTTCGGCCCCGCGGGACCGGAGCGTCCCGCCGCGGTCTTCGCCGACGGCCTGCGCCCCGGGGGCGCCACGCTGGTCCACGTGGCGGCACACGTGAGCGACGACGGTGTCCCCGACAGCGTCTGGCTGACCGCCACCCGGAAGATCGGCTGGCTGCGTGAGCGGGCCGCCGCCGGGAACGCGGCCGCGATCGACCTGCTGGACCACTACGGCTGGCGGTACGACGTCGCCGCCCCTGGCGGAGTCGACGTCAACGACACACTCGACCTCGCCGGCCCGCACCCCGAGCGCGCCGAGGTGCTCTACCCGGGCGGAGTGGACAGCCGGTACATCCGCGGCGCACAGCGCCTGGAAGGAGGCCGCCCGGTCGGCCCCTACCTGACCAACCCCGGGTTCGTCGAGCCCGGCGCCGACCGCACACCCACAGAGGGAACCGAGAAATGAGCCCCGCCATCCATCACGTACGGCCGAACGCGCGCCGCGGCGCGTTCCGTACCATCGCCGACGCGGTGCGAGCGGCGGACAACGAGGACGAGATCCGGATCGCGGCCGGCGAGTACCGCGAGCGGCTGCTGATCGACCGGGCGGTGACCCTCGTCGCCGAGGAGGGACCCGGCACGGTACGGCTCACAGCTGTCGCCCCGGGTCTGCCGGCGCTGGAGGTGTCCGCCTCCGCGACGCTCAACGGCGTCACCGTGTCGGGCGCGGACCCGTCCCGGCCGCTGGTGCTGGTGACGGCGGGCACCACCGAGCTCCTGGACTGCGACATCGCCGGGGGCCGGGTGGAGGCCGTGCGGTCGGCCTCGCTGCGCGTCACCCGCAGCGTGATCCGGGAGGCCGCGCTGGCCGGCGTGCACGCCGACACCACCGGCACGGTGTGGCTGACCGGAGCGCTCGTCACGAACGTCGAGGGCACCGGCGTCGTCGTGTCCGGCGCGGCGACCGCGCACCTCACGGACTCGACGGTGCGCTCGGTCAGCGGCTCCGGCGTCCGGGTCCGCGGCGAGGCCACGGCCGTGATCCAGCGCTGCGCCGTCGACGGACCGGGCCGCAACGGCCTGCTCGTGGAGGAGCGGGCGGCCGTGGTGCTGGACGAGTGCCGGCTCAAGGACGCCGCCGCCGAGGCCGTACGGGTGCTGGGCTCCTCCCCGCGCGCGGAGGACGACGAGAGCGGCGGCGTGCGCATCACCGGTGGCGAGGTGACAGGCGCCGGTGCCGCCGGGATCCTCGCCGCCGGCACGGGGGACGTCCTGGTGTCGACGTGTTCCGTCCGCGACAGCGGCGCTGCCGGCGTATCGGTCGACGGCAGCGCGCGGCTGGAACTGGTCGACTGCCGGATCAACGACTCGCACGCCTCCGGAGTGGTCGTGCGCGGCTCCGCCACGGCGGTCGTCACCGACACCACCGTGCGCGGCGCGGAGGGCAACGGCATCCTGGTCGCAGAACGGGCCGAGGTCCGTGTCACCGACACCACCGTGCGGGAATCGGCCTACAGCGCCGTCCATGTGGCCGGTGAGGCGAAGGCCCGGCTCATCTCCGTACGGGTGGAGGACACTCCGGAGCACGGTATCGGCGTCACCGACCGTGCCCAACTGACGTCGGAGGACTGTCGGGTGACCGGCTGCGGGCTTTCGGGGCTGCATCTGGACGGGTATGCGGCGGCCACGGTGGACGGCATGACCGTGCGGCGCAGCCGTAACGGCGTCACCGCCCAGTCGCGGGGCGAGACCAGGGTTCAGGGCGTCCGGATCGTCGCCGTCGAGCGCGCGGGAATCACCTGCGGCCCCGACACGTCCGCGGAGTTCACCGACTGCCGGATCAGCGGCGCGGGCACGGCCGGTGTCGTCGTGGCAGAGAAAGCGACGCCGACACTGCGCGACTGCGCGGTGTCCGACACCGCGGGCTCGGGGCTGGTGGTGGCCCGGGAGGGCGATCCCACGGTGGTGCGCAGCACCGTCAAGGGCACCGGGAAGAACGGCCTGTTCGTCGGCGAGGGCGGCAAAGGCCGGTACGAGGACTGCGTCCTGTCGGCCACCGAGTACCCGGCCGTCCACGTCGCCGGCGAGGCGCGGCCGGTGCTGCGCAACCTGCTGGTGACGGAGACCGACGAAGATCTCAGCGTGGACGAGGGCGCCGAGCCCGACGTGGAGGGCTGCGCCTCACGGGACGTCAAGAACGCGGTGTGGCCCGCCCCCGGTACGTCCACGTCCGCGTCCCCCGTCGCCGCGCAGACCGCGGTCGCGGGCCCGCAGCGGGCGGCCGACACCACGGCGAAGGGAGACGCCGAGTCCGGCGACGGCGAGGAGGAGGTGCCCCAGGAAAGCCTGGAGGACCTGCTCGCGGAACTGGGCCTCCTCGTCGGGCTGGAGCGGGTCAAGCACGACGTCTCCTCGCTGGTGAAGCTCATGCAGATGGTGCGGCGCCGTGAGGAGGCGGGACTGGCGGCGCCCCCGCTCAGCCGGCACCTGGTCTTCGCCGGCAACCCCGGCACCGGCAAGACGACGGTGGCCCGGCTCTACGGCCGTATCCTCGCGGCCGTCGGCCTGCTCGCCCGCGGACACCTCGTCGAGGCGGACCGCTCCGCGCTGGTCGGCGAGTACGTCGGCCACACCGGGCCGAAGACCCAGCGGGTCTTCGAGGAGGCCATGGGCGGCGTGCTGTTCATCGACGAGGCCTACTCGCTGACCCCGGCCGCCGGCTCCAACGACTTCGGCCACGAGGCCATCGCCACCCTGGTGAAGCTGATGGAGGACCACCGTGACTCGGTGGTGGTCATCGTCGCCGGCTACCCGGACGAGATGGAGCACTTCATCGACTCCAACCCCGGCCTGGCCTCCCGCTTCAGCCGCACCCTGCTCTTCGAGGACTACGACACCCCGGAGCTGGTGAACATCGTCGAGCACCACGCCGAGCGCCACCAGTACCGGTTGACGGACCCCGCCCGCGAGGCGCTCACCGCGTACTTCGAGGCGACGCCCCGCGGCGAGCGGTTCGGCAACGGCCGTACCGCCCGTCAGACCTTCCAGGCCATGACCGAACGCCAGGCGTACCGGGTGGCGGAGATGGCGGCTCCGTGCGAGACCGACCTGATCACTCTGCGCCCGCAGGACCTTCCCGAATGGCCCTGATACGCCGGCTCCGTCCCTGCCCGCCCATGACTCCTGGCATCCGGAGAGAGTTATATGACGACATCCTCCCCATTCGACGGGCCGAGGCCCACGAAGCCGCCGTCGCCCACGGCCGACGAGGAACCGCTGCCGCCGACCGGTGACGGCGGCGACCGCGCGGCTTCGGCCGAGAGCGAGGCGTCGCGGGCCGGTACGGCCCGAAGCGACGACGAGACGCCGCTGGTCCGCCTGTCCGCCGAGCTTTCCGCGGCGGACGGCAAGTCCTTCGCGGCCGGCTTCGCCCGGCGCCATTACTTTGCCGGTGCGCGCCTCCTCAAGCCCGGCCGCCGGGTGGCGATCGCGGTGGCCGGTGTGACGGGCCTCGCGGTCATGGGCGTCGGCGTGGCCGCCGGGATCTCGCGGCTCGGCGGCGACGACATCGCGCAGGCCGCGACCACGGTCCAGGCCACCGCGCCCGCGTCCGCCCCGTCGACACAAGGCCCGTCCTCGGGCCCGGGGCGGGCCTCACACCGGCCTTCCGAGGCCCCGAAGACGCACTCCTCGCACAAGGGGGGTGAATCGTCGGCGCAGGACGTCGTCTCCGGGCTGCCCGGTACGGTCGCGGCGGCGCCGGGCTCCGGGACCGCGAACAACAGCGGTGGTGGCAAGACCACCGCACAGGGGACCGGCACCGGGAGTGGTACCGGGAGCGGTGCGACGGGCACCACTCAGCAGTCGACCCCACAGACGTCGAAGACGACCGACAAGTCCGACGTCTTCACCGGCACGCTCCTGTTCAACTTCGCATCCAGCCGTTGCCTGGCCACCCAGAGCGGTTCACGGGCGGCCGGCACCCAGACGGTGCTCGCCGACTGTGACAGCGGTGAACCGGCACAGGGCTGGACGTTCCCGTCCGACGGCACCGCCCGCAACTTCGGCGGCACCATGTGTCTGGACGTCTCCGGCTCGGGGAACGGCGCGCTGGTGCGTCTGGCGAAGTGCTCCTCGTCCCGCGCCGCGAACCAGAGGTTCGTCCTCAACAACTCCTACGACCTCGTACTCGCCGTCAACCCGGGCCAGTGCGTGGACGCCAAGGACAAGAACACCGCCGTCGGCACCGTCCTTCAACTGTGGAGCTGCGCCGGCACCGCCAATCAGAAGTGGCGTAAGGCCTGAGGGACTCCACCTGACACCTCCGCCCGCCGAAGCCGCTCTGCGCGGTCCGGCGGGCGGAGGTGTTGTAGTACCTGGGAAGTCCCCAGCCGGGTGAGGAGCCGGCGCGCTCCGGTCATCAGGTCACGGGCGGGAGACCGGGCCCGGCGGTGCCCAGCTGCTCGGTCGACACCACCTGCGGCACCGGCCAGGTGACACCCTGCGGCGGCCAGCTCTGCCCGGTCGCCTTCAGGAAGTCGGCCGGCGGCTCGTACAGCGGCGGCTGGTTGCCGTCCGGGATCATCGACGCCCACTCGATGCCCTCGGTGCGGTCCTGGAACTCCTGCTTCATCGTGTCCAGTTGGTCCGGCTGCTCGATCAGATGACACACGTATCTGAATACTCATGGCCAAGTGGGAATCACGGGACGAACCGAGGTGTTCTCGCATGTGAGCGGCGGGCCGTCGTGACGTGCCCCCGTTTCCCCGTCTTCCCTCACCGAGAGGCACACCCACTCCATGACCACCGTGACAGGAACACTCGTGGACATCGCCACCGCGGACGGCACCGCCGACGCCTATCTCGCCCACCCGGACGACGGCAGAGCGCACCCGGGTGTGCTCCTGTACCAGGACGCGTTCGGGGTGCGCCCGCATCTGAAGGCGATGGCCGACCGGCTGGCGGCCGCCGGATACACGGTGCTCGTCCCGAACGTCTTCTACCGGCACGGGCGCACCCCGGTCGTGGAGCTGCCCGAGTTCATCGACATGGAGGCCCGCCCGGACATCGTGGAGAAGGTCGTACCACTGATGGAGTCGCTCACCCCCGAGCTGACGGAGCGCGACGCCGATGCCTACCTGGGGTGGTTCGCGGACTCGCCGCTGGCCGTGGACGGGCCGGTGGGCATCACCGGGTACTGCATGGGAGCCAGGCTGGCCCTCTACACGGCCGGTACCCACCCGGACCGGGTCGCCGCCGCGGCCGGCTTCCACGGCGGCTGGCTCGCGAGCGAGGCGCCCAACAGTCCGCACCTGCTGGCCGACCGGATCACCGCCGAGCTCTACTTCGCGCACGCCGACCAGGACGACTCGATGCCCGAGGACCAGGTCCGCCGCCTGGAGCAGGCGCTCACCGACGCGGGCGTCAAGCACCGATGCGAGGTCTACGAGGGCGCCCACCACGGCTACACCCAGTCCGACACCGCCACCTACAACCCCGCGGCGGCCGAGCGGCACTGGACGGAGCTGCTCGCTCTGTTCGCCCGCGCTCTCTGAGACAGGCAGCGGCGTCCCCCGCGTGACCTGAGGCCTCCGTGGCCGAGCCGGCAGACTCCAGCAGTCGACACTCAGATGTGCGCGGCGGCGGGCAACAAGGGAACGGTTCGGTGTCCGTTGGCGTCGTCCCTCTCCGGGGCATGGTGGCTGTGCTCCGGAGAGGGGAGACCTGGTGCATACGGGCGGCTTCGCCAAGTGGACAAGGCGGTTCGAGGACGAGCGCGAGCGCAGGCGCGCCCAGGGTGACCCGGACTGGCGGCGGAGCGCGACGCTGCATCCGGCGGTGTGGGCCAGCATTCAGCGCTTCCAGGTCGGTGAGGACGGTGACGGTGCCAACCTCGTCGGCAAAGCGGATGAGGCCGGCGACGGCGATTACGCGCAGGCGGTCCGGCTCTTCGTGGCCGAGGAACAGAACCACGCCCGTCTGCTCGCTCGACTGCTGGCTGCCGGCGGCATACCGACGTTGGCCGGCCACTGGAGCGACACCGTCTTCGTACGGCTGCGGCGTCTCATGGGCCTGCGCATGGAACTTCTGGTGCTGATGATCGCGGAAGTGGTGGCACTGCGCTATTACCGGGCCCTGCGTGATGGCACCGACGACTCGCTCACTTCGGATGTGGCGGGCCGGATCCTGCGTGACGAGCAGCGCCATGTCCCGTTCCACTGCGAGCGGCTGCACGCCTCCCTGGCGGAGCTGCCCCGCGCAATGCGCCGCCCGGTGATGGCCCTGTGGCAACTTCTTCTGCTCGCGGTCTCCCTCGTCGTTGCCGTCGACCACGGTTCGGCGCTGCGCCGACTCGCCATCGGACGCCTGCGATTCGTTGCCGATGTCGTCGGCTCGTCCGGCGCTGTCGTCTCCGCGGTGCTGGTGCCCCGCCCGGATGCATGGACGAGCGCGCCGGGTCACGGTTGCCGACCGGTGGTGCACGGGGCCCGGCCTCGGTGAATCAACTCTGGACTTGACAGTCCATTCAAGCGGAAGCATGCTGGTTGGATCATGCGGTCCAGTTATCGCGGCCGTCGAGGTTCTGCACCCCGCGGCCGGCGCCGACGAGGAGTGACACCACCGGCGGCGACATCTCTCCCGGCGCGGAGACGCCCGAGGAGCGCGTCGAGATCTTCAAGGCCGGTGGCGGTCAGTGACGAGGGGCGACCACTGCTATATTTCCGGAGGCCGTGCGAAGGATCGAGGAGGTGGTACCCGTGAACGCAGTATCGACATGGGTGCTCCCCTCCGGGGTCACGGTCGGGCGATAGACAGGTCGTCCGGGAGCGCCGTTCCAGTGCACTCCCGAAAGGCACGACCATGCATTTCACTTCCGAGCAGCGCCTCGACGACGGCGTCCTCGAACGCGAATTCACCCTCGGTGAGATCCCCGGCATCCTGTGGACACCCGCATCCGCACCCGCATCCGCACCGGCGCCGCTGATCCTGCTCGGCCACCCTCCCCTCGGGCTGCGCACGATGTACCCCCGACTGGTGGCCCGGGCCCGGCACTCCGCGGCGGACGGCTTCGCCACGGCCACCATCGAGCTCCCCGGAAGCGGCGACCGGCCCCGTTGGCCCGCCGTCGAGCAGGCCCGCGCCGACCTGCGCCGGGCGCTGGAGGCCGGCGAGCCGGTCAGCGACGAGATCGTCGACGCCCTCATCCTCCCGCTGGTCGACAAGGCGGTCCCGGAATGGCAGGCCGCCCTGGACGCCCTCCTTTCGCTGCCCGAGATCGGCGGCCCGGTCGGGTACTCGGGGGGAGTGATCTCCATCGGCATCCGGCTGGCGGTGGTCGAGCCGCGCATCGTGGCCGCCGGTTTCTTCGCCGGGAGTTTCGTGCCGCGCGCCATGTTCGAGGAGGCCCGGCAGGTCACTATTCCACTGCACGTCCTGCTGCAGTGGGACGACGAAGGGAACGACCGGCAGGCGGCCCTGGACCTGTTCGACGCCTTCAGCTCCAAGGAGAAGTCCCTGCACGCCAACATGGGCGGGCACACCGGCGTCCCGCAGTTCGCGGGAGACGCCGCGGCCCAGTTCTTCACCCGACATCTGAAGTGAGGCCGGGCCGTCAGACCGGCAGCAGGCGGTAGCTGATATCGGCCGGCATGCCGCTCATCGAGGACAGGTCCCGGCTCATCGAGGACAGGTCCCGGCCCTCCACAGCTCTCCACACCGTGGCGCCTGCTGAACTCTCGGCAGGGGCCCGTGCTGCTGAAGTCATGAACTGTTCGATTTCTGCAGAGCTTCGAGTGCTGCCCAAACTCGTGCACAGGCGCTGTCGGTCGGTTCTCGTGGACAAAGCAACCCGTACCTCGGGTTCTCAGGCCGCGATCGGCCGCAGCGGCTCGATCGCCGTGGCCACCGCGGCCCGGAGGTAATCCGTGTCACCGGTGGTCTGGAGCAGCACCACACCGCCCTGCACGGCGGCCAGGATGCTCCGGCCCCGGTCGACGGCGGAGTCGCCCTCGTGCCCCAGCGCCGCCGCGCCCCGGACCAGTGCCGCCTCCCACGTCTCGAACAGTGCGGAGACCACCGCCCGCGCCTCGGACGATGACTTGCCCAGCTCGGACGTGAGACTGCCGAGCGGGCAGCGCTGCCCCAGCTCGGTGTAGTGGTCCAGCACCGCCCGGCTCCACTTCTGCCAGGCGTCCCAGGTCGTCAGGTCGTCCAGGAAGGGGCGCTGCGCCTCCAGGACCTGGTCCGCCTCGTGCTGGGCCACGGCCACGAGCAGGTCGGTGCGGCCGTTCGGGAAGTAGTGGAAGAGCTGGCTCTTGCTGGTCGACGTCACGGCTCGCACGTCGTCGAGTGTGGTGTCCGCCGCGCCCTTCTCCCTGATCAGGAGGGCCGTGGAGGCCACGATCCGCTGGCGTGTCGCCAGTCCCTTGGCCGTCATACCCCGGTTCATGAGTCCATCCTCCCACATGGTGGACTTTTTGGTCCATTCTTCATGGGCGCTTCGGTTCGAACCCGAAGAAGGGATCGGTGCCGTCGGCGGGCCCGGACTCTGGTGACACGTGTGGGGCGGCCGGCTCTTCAGTCGGCGAGACCTCTCTCGCTCTCACTCTCGTTGTCGGTGCCGGACTCCGGCGCGGGCGCCGGGTCGATCCGGATCGTCGCGGCTCGGGCCTCGGGACTGGCGACAAGGGCGTCGGCCACCGCTCCGTACTTGCCGTGGAAGGCGGCGTCGAGGCCGGCGGGCGGTTCGAGGTCGCGGGTCGCGAGGAGGACGTCGCGGGTCACGGTGCCCACCTGGATCCGGCCGTGTCCGTGTTCCCGCGCCGCCCGGTACCAGCGGGAGCGGACGCCCCGGTAGGCGCGGACGTACAGCTCGCCGTCGGCGACCGCCATGCCGATCTCCACACCGTCCCGACTGTCGTCCCCGGCGGTCAGGACGAGGGAGTAGGTCTCGGCGAGCAGGGTGAGGTCGTCGGGTGTCCAGGTGCTCATCGGTTCAGGTCCTCTGTCCGTTCGGTGCTCGGTTCCTGCGCGGTCCAGGAGGTGAGGATGCGCAGGGCGTCGTGGGAGGGGCTGCCGGTCTCGGCGGTCAGGACCATCAGACGCTGTCCGGAGTCGTCGGGGCCGGACCAGGTGTCGCAGTCCAGGGTGAGGTCGCCGACCAGGTGGTGGCGGTACTGCTTGGTGCCGTATCCGGCGCTGTTGACGCGGTGTTCGGCCCACCAGGTGCGGAAGTCCGTGTCCCGCACGGACAGATCACCGACGAGACGGGCGAGCTCCGGGTCGTCGGG
>NZ_JBIAWZ010000017.1:0-152199 GCF_042896175.1 Streptomyces sp. NPDC001315
AAACGCCCGGTTACATTCCGAACCCGGAAGCTAAGCCTTACAGCGCCGATGGTACTGCAGGGGGGACCCTGTGGGAGAGTAGGACGCCGCCGAACTCCTTTTAGAGCTCTGGCTCTTGGGCACCAGCCCAAGAGCCAGAGCTTTTTTGCGTTGAGGTAAGGTCAGGGGGCATCGTTGGCTTATTTTCTACTGGAGGCCCCCGGGTGGAGGTCCAGGAGACCCGTGTCCAGACAGACCGGGTCCTCACCATCCCGAACATCCTGAGCATGGCCCGCCTCGTCGGCGTACCTGTCTTCCTGTGGCTGATCCTCAGGCCCGAGTTCGGGGGTCCCAAGAGCGACGGCTGGGCCCTACTCGTACTGGCGCTGAGTGGAGTCAGCGACTACCTGGACGGCAAGCTGGCACGGCGCTGGAACCAGATCAGCAGCCTCGGCCGGCTCCTCGACCCCGCGGCCGACCGACTCTACATTCTCTCGACGTTGGTCGGGCTCACCTGGCGCGAGATTCTGCCTATCTGGTTGACCGCTGTACTTCTTGCGCGTGAGCTGGTTCTGCTGGTGATGGTGGGCATCCTCCGGCGGCACGGCTATCCGCCGCCCCAGGTTAACTTCCTGGGCAAGGCCGCCACCTTCAACCTGATGTACGCCTTCCCGCTGCTCCTGCTCAGTGACGGAAGTGGATGGATCGCGTCACTTGCCGCTGTTTTCGGATGGGCGTTCGCAGGATGGGGTACAACCCTGTACTGGTGGGCAGGAGTCCTCTACGTGGTACAAGTCCGCCGTCTGGTTCGTGCGGACGCCATGGCCGACTGAGCTCGCCCTTCGGCGGTAACAGTGGCTCGATGGCCCGTTGCGGAAAAGTGCGGGACAATCAGGACGGGTGAAGTCGGCTAGACCGTCGTCTCTTAGAGGAGGACGCTTCCGACATGAAGGCCGTCGTGATGGCCGGAGGCGAAGGCACACGCCTTCGCCCCATGACCTCGAGTATGCCCAAGCCGCTCCTGCCGGTGGCCAACCGGCCGATCATGGAGCACGTTCTGCGGCTGCTCAAAAGGCATGGGCTCAACGAGACCGTCGTAACTGTGCAGTTCCTGGCATCGCTCGTCAAGAACTACTTCGGAGACGGCGAAGAGCTCGGGATGGAGCTCACCTATGCCAATGAGGAGAAGCCACTCGGTACCGCCGGAAGCGTCAAGAACGCCGAGGAAGCGTTGAAGGACGATGCTTTCCTCGTCATCTCCGGCGATGCGCTGACCGACTTCGACCTGACCGAGCTGATCAGCTTCCACAAGGAAAAGGGTGCGCTGGTCACCGTCTGTCTGACGCGCGTACCCAATCCGCTGGAATTCGGCATCACCATCGTCGACGAAGAGGGCAAGGTCGAGCGCTTCCTTGAGAAGCCGACCTGGGGGCAGGTCTTCTCGGACACCGTGAACACGGGCATCTACGTCATGGAGCCCGAGGTGTTCAACTATGTCGAGCCGGATGTGCCCGTCGACTGGTCCGGCGACGTCTTCCCACAGCTGATGAAGGAGGGCAAGCCGATCTACGGCTATATCGCCGAGGGTTACTGGGAGGACGTCGGTACGCACGAGAGCTATGTGAAGGCGCAGGCCGACGTCCTGGAGGGAAAGGTCGACGTCGAGCTCGACGGCTTCGAGATCTCCCCGGGCGTATGGGTGGCGGAGGGTGCCGAGGTGCATCCGGACGCCGTACTCCGGGGGCCGCTCTACATCGGTGACTACGCCAAGGTCGAGGCCGGCGCCGAGATCCGCGAGCACACCGTCGTGGGCTCGAACGTCGTCGTGAAGACCGGTGCCTTCCTGCACAGGGCCGTGGTGCACGACAACGTCTACGTGGGACAGCACAGCAATCTGCGGGGCTGTGTGGTCGGCAAGAACACCGACATCATGCGTGCCGCCAGGATCGAGGACGGCGCGGTCATCGGTGACGAGTGCCTGGTCGGCGAAGAATCGATCGTGCAGGGCAATGTGCGGGTCTATCCGTTCAAGACCATCGAGGCGGGCGCCTTCGTCAACACCTCGGTGATCTGGGAGTCGCGAGGACAGGCCCATCTGTTCGGTGCCCGCGGGGTGTCCGGGATCCTGAACGTGGAGATCACGCCGGAGCTCGCCGTGCGGCTCGCCGGAGCCTATGCGACGACGCTCAAGAAGGGCTCCACGGTCACCACGGCCCGCGACCACTCCCGTGGTGCCCGCGCGCTGAAGCGGGCCGTCATCTCCGCGTTGCAGGCCAGCGCCATCGACGTTCGGGATCTGGAGAACGTACCGCTGCCCGTCGCCCGGCAGCAGACCGCGCGGGGCAGTGCCGGCGGGATCATGATCAGGACCTCCCCGGGTGTGCCCGACTCCGTGGACATCATGTTCTTCGACGGGCAGGGCGCGGACCTGTCGCAGGCCAGCCAACGGAAGCTGGACAGGGTGTTCGCGCGACAGGAGTACCGGCGTGCGTTCCCGGGAGAGATCGGGGACCTGTACTTCCCGGCCAGCGTCTTCGACTCGTACACCGGTTCGCTACTGCGGAACGTCGACACGACCGGCATCGCCGAGTCCGGGCTGAAGGTCGTGGTCGACGCGTCGAACGGCTCCGCCGGGCTCGTCCTGCCCAGCCTGCTCGGCAAGCTCGGGGTGGACTCGCTGACCATCAATCCCGGTCTCGACGAGTCCAGGCCGACGGAGAGTGCCGATGTGCGGCGGTCGGGGCTGGTGCGGCTCGGCGAGATCGTCGCGTCCTCCAGGGCCGCGTTCGGAGTGCGGTTCGACCCTGTCGGTGAGCGGCTGTCGCTCGTCGACGAGAAGGGGCGGATCGTGGAGGACGACCGGGCGCTGCTCGTGATGCTCGATCTCGTGGCCGCGGAGCGGCGCAGCGGCCGGGTGGCGCTGCCGGTGACCACGACCCGGATCGCCGAGCAGGTGGCGGCCTACCACGGGACCCAGGTGGAGTGGACGACGACTTCGCCCGACGACCTGACCCGGGTCGGGCGTGACGAGACGACCATCTTCGGCGGGGACGGCAAGGGCGGATTCATCGTCCCGGAGTTCAGCAGCGTCTTCGACGGTACGGCTGCCTTCGTACGGCTCATCGGGCTGGTGGCACGGACGCAGCTCACGCTCAGCCAGATCGACGCGCGGATTCCGCGGGCGCACGTCCTCAAGCGGGATCTGGCGACTCCGTGGGCCGTGAAGGGACTGGTCATGCGGCGCGTGGTCGAGGAGGCAGGAGACCGCTTCGTGGACACCACTGACGGTGTGCGGGTCGTGGAGACCGACGGGCGCTGGGTGATGGTGCTGCCCGACCCGGCCGAAGCGGTCACGCACCTGTGGGCGGAAGGGCCGGACGACGCCTCCGCGCAGGCCCTGCTGGACGAGTGGTCGGCGGTCGTGGACAGCGCCGGCCGCTGAAACACCCGGTACGCGTGCGTGCCGGACAAGTGTCCCCAAGGGGGCCTGTCCGGCACGCAGGTGGGGCCATTCGGAGGTAGCGGTCGCGACATGCGACGATGTGCGGCATGCCGCAGCAGCCCCCCGTTCGGAGCACAATTACGCGCCCGTCGCGTCCGGACGCGTCCATGTCGCTGCTCACCAACGTCATGGACCACAGCCTCGACGACGGATACGCCGAGGCTGCCGCCCGGAAGAAGTCCGAAGGCGGCTTCGGCATGCCCAGGACGCTCAGCGCGAAGCTCGGTCTCGCCGCCGGCCTGGTGCTGGCGGCGCTCGTCGTCACCGTGGGCGCGGCGCAGGCGCGGGTCGCGGCCCCGGTCGTCGCCAAGGAGCGCCAGGAGCTGATCGACCGCATCGACCGGGAGACGGAGAAGGCGGACAAGCTCGAGGGCACCGTCGACTCGCTCAGGGACGACGTGAGCGCGCGGCAGCGCGAGGCGCTCAACCAGAGCGGCGGCGGTGACCAGGCGGAGCTGGTGGGCATCCTGTCGGGCGCCGCAGAGGTGCACGGCCCCGGCGTGAAACTGGTCGTGAACGACGCCAAGGAAGCCACCACCGGCGGTGACGGCGATCCGCGTGAGACGTCCGGTTTCTCCGACACCGGGCGGGTGCGCGACCGGGACATGCAGCGCGTGGTCAACGGGCTGTGGGAGTCGGGCGCCGAGGCGATCTCCATCAATGGACAGCGGCTGACGGCGCTGTCGGCGATCAGGGCCGCGGGTGACGCGATACTGGTCGACAACAAGCCGCTGGTGCCGCCGTACACGGTGCTCGCGGTGGGGGACGGCAAGCGGCTGAGCACCAGGTTCCAGAACAGCGCCGACGGCCTGTATCTGAACGCCCTGCAGGAGAACTACGGCATCCGGACCAGCATCTCCACGGAGGACGCCCTCCGGTTGCCCGCCGCACCGAGTGTGATCGTACGTACAGCACAGCCGATAACCGAGAAGGGCACATCGTGATCGCCGTACTGGGCCTCGTCGTGGGAGTCGTGGCCGGCCTGTTGGTCCGGCCTGAGGTTCCGGCGGTCGTCGAGCCTTACCTGCCGATCGCCGTCGTGGCGGCTCTGGACGCCGTCTTCGGAGGACTGCGCGCCATGCTCGACGGCATCTTCGACGACAAGGTCTTCGTGGTGTCGTTCCTGTCGAACGTCGTCGTGGCCGCGCTGATCGTGTTCCTCGGCGACAAGTTGGGTGTGGGTGCCCAGCTCTCCACGGGTGTCGTGGTCGTCCTGGGCATCCGCATCTTCTCCAACGCCGCGGCCATCCGCCGGCATGTGTTCCGGGCGTGAGATCACCGATGAGCCACCAGGACGAGCAGCCCGAGCCCGAGCCCGAGCACAGGCTGCGCAAGGAACTGCCCGATGAGGTGCCCGCGCAGGTTCCCGAGCCCGAGCGGGGCCGCGAGGAGACGTCCGGGTCCACGCTGACCGGCCGTCAGCGGCTGGTGAAGGGGCTGTGGCCGCCGCGCGTCTCCCGTGCCCAACTCATCGTGGCCGTGCTGCTGTTCGGTCTCGGCTTCGGGCTGGCCGTGCAGGTGGCGTCGAACAGCGACAGTGACAGCGCGCTGCGCGGGGCCCGCCAGGAAGACCTTGTGCGCATTCTCGATGAACTCGACGACCGTACTCAGCGTCTTGAGGACGAGAAGCAAGGTCTGGAAAAGCAGCGCGACGAGTTGGAGAACAGCTCCGACCAGGCTGAGGAGGCCCGTAAGCAGACGGTCGAGAAGGAGAGGCAACTCGGCATTCTCGCGGGCACGGTGGCCGCGCAGGGGCCCGGCATCACGATGACGATCGAGGACACCAAGGGGACGGTCGAGGCGGACATGCTGCTCGACGCGATCCAGGAGCTGCGCGCGGCCGGTGCGGAGGCGATCCAGGTGAACGGCGTGCGTGTGGTCGCCGGCACGTATCTGACGGACTCCGGCAAGAGCGTGAGCGTCGACGGGAACCAGATCAAAGCTCCCTATCGTTTCAAGGTCATCGGCAAGCCGCAGGATCTCGAACCGGCGCTCAACATCCCCGGAGGCGTGGTGCAGACAATGGAGAAGGAGCAGGCCACGGTCACCGTCGAGCGTTCGAGCAAGATCGTCGTGGACGCCTTGCGGGCGGCGAAGCGGCCTGACTACGCTCGGTCGTCCTCCCAGTGAACCGGGGGTGCATGGCGGCCGACGCGCGAGGGCATGAGGTTGCGGGGGGTCGGCGCACCGAATGGGTGGTGCGTGGTGGAAACTGTCTGGTGGATACGGACGTTGTGAGGATGTCCGGTTCGACCGGCGTAATGAGTCAGGGTTCGTCCTGCCCCACGGGCGGGTCTGTTTCGGTCAAGGGGAATCGCCCGTGAAGTTGTTTGCGAAGTTGTTCGGCAAGAGCGCGCGAGAGGGCAGCGACAACGCGACCGCTCGCCATCGCGCACAGCCTGATGCAGAGGGCCGGCGGCCGCTGTTCCGGGACCAGGTGGCTGGTCCCGGCGGCGACATTTCCGGAGGTCAGGGCGCGCCGTCTGTTGACCCTGCCCAGTCCGGAGGCATAGGTTTCGGGCAACCGTCAACCTCAAGTGCGGGTGGAGGGTTTTCCGTGTCGGCCCTGGTATGTACGAGGTGCGGTAACCGCAACGGCGAGAACAGCCGTTTCTGCTCCAACTGCGGCGCGCCGCTGCGCCCCGGCCTGACGCCCGAGCGGGCGTCGGAGACGACGTCCACGATCTCGATCTCCGGCATCGAGGCCTACGACGCCGAAGTCACCGGTCAGACGCCGGTGCCGATGCTGTCGCCCGAGGCGCAGGCGGCCGTCGACGCGCTGCCGCTGGGTTCCGCGCTCCTGGTCGTGCGCCGGGGGCCCAACTCGGGCAGCCGCTTCCTCCTGGACGGTGAGCTGACCACGGCCGGGCGTCACCCGCAGAGCGACATCTTCCTGGATGACGTGACGGTGTCACGTCGGCACGTGGAGTTCCGACGTGGCCAGGACGGCACGTTCGCGGTCGCCGACGTGGGCAGCCTCAACGGCACGTACGTCAACCGTGAGCGGATCGACCAGGTCGCTCTGTCGAACGGTGACGAGGTGCAGATCGGCAAGTACCGGCTGGTCTTCTACGCGAGCCAGCGAGGCTACTGACCGTCCCCCCAGACTCCGTCCGGGGGGACCCCAGGGAAGGTCCATGCTTCGAACACCGGGCGGCGGTGCCGGGCACGGCGCCGCCGCGGCGGACAGTGGGCTGATGAGTATCGGCACGGTGCTGAACGTGCTGCGCGAGGAGTTCCCCGAGGTCACCATCTCCAAGATCCGTTTCCTGGAGTCGGAGGGCCTCATCGAGCCGCAGCGGACCCCCTCGGGGTATCGCAAGTTCAGCACCCAGGATGTCGAGCGCCTCGGTCATGTCCTGAGGATGCAGCGGGACCACTATCTGCCGCTCAAGGTGATCCGCGAGCACCTGGAGGCGATGGAGCGCGGTGAGGCCGTACGGCTGCCGGCCGTGGGGCGCCAGCGGGACGGCGAGGCCCTGCCGGAGGTGTCCGACGGACCCACCGCGGCCCGGATCGGGCGGGCCGCGCTGCTGGCCGCCGCGGAGATCGGCGAGCAGGAACTCCAGGAGTGGGAGTCCTACGGGCTCATCACCCCGTTGGAGGGCGAGGTGTACGACGCCGAGGCGGTCACGGTGGCCTCGCTCGTCACCGAGCTGGGACGGTTCGGGATCGAGCCTCGGCATCTGCGGGTGATGAAGGCCGCCGCGGACCGCGAGGCCGGGCTTGTGGACCAGGTGGTGGCCCCCCTCAAGCGCCACCGCAATCCGCAGACCAGGGCACACGCGGAGGACCGTACCAAGGAGCTGGCGGGCCTCACGGTGAAGTTGCACGCGGCACTGGTACAGACCGCGCTCGGGGTCCGGCTGCGCTGAACCGGGGTGGTCCCGGGAGGCGTGATCGGGCACCCGTTCCCGGCCCGACTACCCAAACGTCCCGGGCACGGCCTAGGGTTGCTGTGTGAACGAGCTCGATGTCGTAGGTGTCCGGGTCGAAATGCCCTCCAACCAACCGATCGTGCTCCTGCGTGAAGTGGGAGGCGACCGCTACCTCCCCATCTGGATCGGGCCGGGGGAGGCGACGGCCATCGCCTTCGCCCAGCAGGGCATGGCCCCCGCGCGACCGCTGACCCACGACCTGTTCAAGGACGTGTTGGAAGCCGTTGGCCAGGAGCTCACCGAAGTGCGCATCACGGACCTGCGTGAAGGCGTCTTCTACGCGGAGCTGGTCTTCGCCAGCGGGGTCGAGGTCAGTGCCCGTCCGTCCGATGCCATAGCGCTGGCGCTGCGTACCGGGACGCCGATCTACGGCAGTGACACGGTGCTCGACGACGCGGGCATCGCGATCCCGGACGAGCAGGAGGACGAGGTGGAGAAGTTCCGCGAGTTCCTCGACCAGATCTCGCCCGAGGACTTCGGGAGCAGCAGCCAGTAGCAGAGCCGGTGCGTGACAAGGTGCCGTGGCCCGGTGACGGGCCGCAACGGCGGCAATTGCCAGCGGCGAGTGAGAGCGTCCTGCGGCTCTCTCCGAGAGCATTCGGCTAGCCTTTCCCCGCGGTGGGGTGCGGGAAACCACTCTTAGGGTGATTATCACTCGGCGTGCCGAGTGTGGCGATCGTTGACGCGCCCCTGGTGACTGCCTACCGTCGAGAAGGCAGGTCAAGGACGGAGGTCGGCGTGAGCAGCAGCGGCGGCGGTATGGCTGGGGGTGCCCCCGGACACGGTTTCGGGGCGAGCGGTCCGTACCCGCTTCACAGCAACGCGGCCGGTCACGCTCCGCAGCGACCGACGGCCGTGCCGAGCAGCGGAGGGGCGACGTCCATGGCGTCCGAGCAGATCGGCTATCGAGGCCCGACGGCCTGTGCGGCCGCCGGCATCACCTACCGGCAACTCGACTACTGGGCCCGTACCGGGCTGGTCGAGCCGAGTGTGCGGCCCGCCTACGGATCGGGGACACAGCGGCTGTACAGCTTTCGCGACGTGGTCGTCCTGAAGATCGTCAAGCGGTTCCTCGACACCGGGGTGTCGCTGCAGAACATCCGCACCGCCGTACAGCACCTCAGGGAGCGGGGCTTCAGTGACCTGGAGCGCATGACGCTGATGAGCGACGGCGCCACGGTCTACGAGTGCACCTCGCCCGACGAGGTCCATGCGCTGCTCCAGGGCGGTCAGGGCGTCTTCGGGATCGCTGTGGGCGTGGTGTGGCGGGACGTGGAGAGCGCCCTGTCGCAGCTGCACGGGGAGCGGATCGACACGGGTGAGACCCTGGTCGGGCCCAACCCTGCCGATGAGCTGGCGCGGCGGCGCAACCGGGCCGTCTGAGCCCTGCCCCGGAGCCGTACGGGGCATTGTCAGTGGCGTAGGGCAGCATCGGAGATGTGAGAACCGCGCCCACGATCCTGCATCTCGACATGGATGCCTTCTTCGCCTCGGCGGAGCAGGCGTCCAAGCCGAGCCTGCGCGGAAAGGCCGTCGTCGTGGGCGGGCTCGGGCCGCGCGGGGTGGTGGCGACCGCTTCGTACGAGGCGCGGGTCTTCGGGGTTCATTCCGCGATGCCCATGGCCCAGGCGCGCCGGCTGGCTCCGAACGCGGCGTACCTGGTGCCGCGCTTCGGGTTCTACCGGTCGATCAGCGAGCAGGTGATGGGGCTGCTGCGGGCGTTGTCGCCGCTGGTGGAGCCGCTGAGCCTGGATGAGGCGTTCGTGGACCTGGAGGCCGGGGAAGCCGCCTGGGACGCGGAGTCGGCCCGGCTGGCCGGCCTGAAGCTGCGCGCCGACATACGGGCCGGCACGGGGCTCACGGGGTCCGTGGGGCTCGCCGCCTCCAAGATGCTGGCGAAGATCGCCTCCGAGCAGGCGAAGCCGGACGGGCTGGTGCTGATCGAGCCGGGCACCGAGCGGGCGCTGCTCGGGCCCATGCCGGTGCGGACGCTGCCGGGTGTCGGACCGGCCACCGGGGACCATCTGCGGCGGGCCGGGATCACCACGGTCGACGAGATCGCCGGGGCGGGCGAGGACGAGCTCGTACGGCTGCTGGGCAAGGCGCACGGGCACGCGCTGCACGCCATGGCGCAGGCGCGCGACGACCGGCCCGTCGTGGCCGAGCGGGAGGCCAAGTCGGTGTCGGTCGAGGACACCTACGACGTGGACATCCACGACCGGCTCAGGGTGGGGCTCGAGGTGCAGCGGCTGGCCGACCGGTGCGTGCGGCGGCTGCGCGGGGCCGGGCTGTCCGGGCGGACCATCGTGCTGAAGGTGCGGCGGTACGACTTCTCCACGCTGACCCGGTCCGAGACGCTGCGGGGGCCCACGGACGATCCGGCGGTCGTACGGGAGGCGGCCGCCCGGCTGCTGGACTCCGTGGACACAACGGGCGGTGTGCGGCTGCTCGGGGTGGGCGTGTCCGGGCTCGCCGACTACACGCAGGAGGATCTGTTCGCACAGGCGGCCGGTGAGCGGTCGGAGGGTGCGCTGGAGGAGTCGGCGGTGGACGAACCCGTGCAGGAGCCGCAGGAGCCGGTGGAGAGGCGTTGGCCGGCCGGGCACGACGTGCGGCACGCCGAGTACGGGCACGGATGGGTGCAGGGCAGCGGCCTCGGGCGGGTCACCGTGCGGTTCGAGACGCCCGACTCGGAACCGGGGCGGGTACGGACTTTCCGGATCGACGACCCGGACCTGGAAGCGGCGGATCCACTGCCGCTGGTGCGGCGAAGACCGGAGGATGGCGAGGTCCCGGCTGTGGACGACGGTGTCGGGGGGGAGCGGTCGGCTGCCTCGGGGTGAGCCCGGTGCGGCAGCTTGCCCAGTGACGGCCTTCCCGGGAAGCAGAGCCAGGATGAGCGTCGCGGGCCCGGCGCCTTGCCGGGGCCCGGCCGGCCCGGAAGGAAGGACCCGGGCGCGGGTTCTCGGGCCGCCTGCGGGCGGAACGCCCGGTCCGTCGGCCCGCCCTCGCGCAGCCTTCAGGTCTCGTCCGTGCCTGCCAGCTTGCCGAAGTCGTGGTCCGGGAACGGGGGAGGAGCGGCGATGTCGAGGCCATAGTGGTGGTAGAGCTGGAGTTCCTGTTCGGGGGAGAGGTGGCGGCCGACACCGAAGTCGGGGGCGTCTTTGATCAGGGCGCGGTCGAAGGGGACACGCAGGGCGCCCTCGATCAGTTCGCTGGGCTCGAGCGGGACGAAGGCGTCCCTTGAGAACAGGCCGGTACGTATGGCTGCCCACTCCGGCACACCGGTCGCGTCGTCGAGGTAGACCTCGTCAATGGTGCCGATCTTGGTGCCGTTGCGGTCGAACGCCTTGCGGCCGATCAGGTTGCGCGGATCGATATCGGTCTGCACGGGCCCTCCTCTTGGTCGCAACTCATCCGTAAGCACTACAAAAGAGCACATTCAGGAAGGCGGCCACTCGAAGGATCCGACGTCGACCTCGCTGGTAGGCTGGCGAACGGCTGCTGACCCCGTGCGGGAGAGTCCTCCGGACATCATCGGAGGCGCCGAAGGAGCAAATCCTCCCCGGAATCTCTCAGGCCCACGTACCGCACGGACGAGGTCACTCTGGAAAGCAGAGCGGGTGTCGACGGCATCCGCTCTCACCGACGGTGAAAGCCGGTGACCCCTCCTGGGCGACCCGGTGAAGCTCTCAGGTTGAGATGACAGAGGGGGAGGCCGTCCGGGTACCCGCGCCGTGGTGCCCCTCGCAGGTCGCGTCAGACCAGGAGGCCTCCGCAATGACCGCCCACCGCATTCCGCTCTCCGAGCTCGAACAGGGAATCCCGTTCGAGCAGCGCCACATCGGGCCCGACCACGAGGCGCGGGCCAAGATGCTCGCGCAGGTCGGCTACGGCTCGCTGGACGAGCTCACAGCAGCCGCGGTGCCGGACGTGATCAAGAACGCCGACGCGCTCGACCTGCCGGGTGCGCGCACCGAGGCCGAGGTGCTGGACGAGCTGCGTTCCCTCGCGGACCGCAACCAGGTCCTCGGCTCCATGATCGGTCTCGGCTACTACGGGACCTTCACGCCGCCCGTCATCCTGCGCAACGTCATGGAGAACCCGGCCTGGTACACGGCGTACACGCCGTACCAGCCGGAGATCTCGCAGGGCCGCCTCGAGGCGCTGCTGAACTTCCAGACCATGGTCGCCGAGCTCACCGGACTCCCGACGTCGGGCGCCTCGCTGCTGGACGAGGGCACGGCCGCGGCCGAGGCCATGGCGCTGTCCCGGCGCATGGGCAAGAACAAGAAGGGCCTTTTCCTGGTCGACGCGGACGCGCTGCCGCAGACCATCGCCGTGATCGAGACCCGCGCCGAGCCGACCGGCGTCGAGGTCGTCGTCGCCGACCTCAGCGGCGGCATTCCGGCGGAGATCGCCGAGCGCGAGATCAACGGCGTGCTGATCCAGTATCCGGGCGCCTCCGGTGCCGTGCGCGACCTCAAGCCGGTCATCGACCAGGCCCACGAGCTGGGCGCGCTGGTCACCGTCGCCGCGGACCTGCTCGCGCTGACCCTGCTGACCTCGCCGGGCGAGCTCGGCGCGGACATCGCGGTCGGTACGACGCAACGCTTCGGCGTGCCGATGGGCTTCGGCGGACCGCACGCCGGCTACATGGCCGTGCACGAGAAGTTCGCACGCAGCCTGCCCGGGCGGCTCGTGGGCGTCTCCGTCGACGCGGACGGGAACCGGGCCTACCGCCTTGCTCTGCAGACGCGTGAGCAGCACATCCGCCGGGAGAAGGCGACCAGCAACATCTGCACCGCGCAGGTGCTGCTCGCGGTGATGGCCGGGATGTACGCCGTCTACCACGGGCCCGAGGGCCTGAAGGCCATCGCCCAGCGCACCCACCGCTACGCCACGCTCCTCGCCGCGGGCCTCACCGCCGGCGGTGTCGAGGTCGTCCACGGCGCCTACTTCGACACGCTCACCGCGCGGGTGCCGGGCCGGGCCGCCGAGACCGTGGCCGCGGCGCGCGAGGACGGCGTCAACCTGCACCTCGTCGACGCCGACCATGTGTCGCTCGCCTGCGACGAGACCACCACGCGGGCACAGATCGCCGCCGTGTGGACGGCGTTCGGGGTCGAGGCCGACATAGAAGCCCTGGACGTAGTCACCGAGGACGCCCTGCCGGCCGCGCTGCAGCGCACCGACACGTACCTCACCCACCCGGTCTTCCACCAGCACCGCTCCGAGACCGCGATGCTGCGCTACCTGCGCAGGCTGGCCGACCGCGACTACGCGCTCGACCGCGGCATGATCCCGCTGGGCTCCTGCACCATGAAGCTCAACGCGACCACGGAGATGGAGCCGGTCACCTGGCCCGAGTTCGGCCAGCTGCACCCCTTCGCGCCCGCCGAGCAGGCGCAGGGCTACCTCACGCTCATCCATGAGCTGGAGGAGCGGCTCGCCGAGGTCACCGGCTACGACAAGGTCTCCCTCCAGCCCAACGCCGGGTCGCAGGGCGAGCTGGCCGGTCTGCTCGCCGTACGCGGGTACCACCGGGCCAACGGGGACGAGCAGCGCACCGTCTGTCTGATCCCGTCCTCCGCGCACGGCACCAACGCCGCCAGCGCCGTCATGGCCGGCATGAAGGTCGTCGTCGTGAAGACCGCCGAGGACGGCGAGATCGACGTCGAGGACCTGCGGTCGAAGATCGAGCAGTACCGCGACCGACTGTCGGTGCTGATGATCACGTACCCGTCGACGCACGGCGTGTTCGAGGAGCATGTCGCCGACATCTGTGCGCAGGTGCACGAGGCGGGCGGCCAGGTCTATGTGGACGGCGCCAACCTCAACGCGCTGGTGGGGCTCGCCCAGCCGGGGCACTTCGGTGGCGACGTCTCGCACCTGAACCTGCACAAGACGTTCTGCATCCCGCACGGCGGCGGCGGCCCCGGCGTCGGCCCCGTGGCCGTACGGTCGCATCTGGCGCCGTACCTGCCGAACCACCCGATGCAGCCCGCGGCCGGTCCGGAGACCGGGGTCGGTCCGATTTCGGCGGCCCCGTGGGGTTCCGCGGGCATCCTGCCGATCTCGTGGGCGTACGTCCGCCTCATGGGCGGTGAGGGACTCAAGCGGGCCACTCAGGTGGCGGTGCTCTCCGCCAACTACATCGCCAAGCGGCTCGAGCCGCACTACCCCGTGCTCTACACCGGCCCGGCCGGGCTGGTCGCGCACGAGTGCATCATCGACCTGCGGCCGCTCACCAAGGCGACCGGCGTGAGCGTCGACGACGTCGCCAAGCGGCTCATCGACTACGGGTTCCACGCGCCGACGATGTCGTTCCCGGTGGCCGGGACGCTGATGATCGAGCCGACCGAGTCCGAGGACCTGATCGAGCTGGATCGGTTCTGCGAGGCGATGATCGCCATCCGCGCGGAGATCGAGAAGGTCGGCGCGGGCGACTGGCCGGCCGAGGACAACCCGCTGCGGGGCGCTCCGCACACCGCTGCCGCCCTCGGCGGGAAGTGGGAGCACGCATACAGCCGGGAGGAGGCCGTCTTCCCGGCCGGCGTCTCGGCCGCCGACAAGTACTGGCCGCCGGTGCGCCGTATCGACCAGGCCTTCGGCGACCGGAACCTGGTCTGCTCGTGCCCGCCGCTGGACGCGTACGAGGACTGAGCGCTCCGCTGGAAGCGCGGTGACGAAACTGCGGGCCGGTGGGGGCCGGTCGCGCAGTTCCCCGCGCCCCTCGAGTCGCTCGGGGCATGTGACGAGGCCTCCGCTTCGGCCGGTCGGTCGGGGCGGAGCCCCTGCGCGTTCACGCGGACGCGAGTGACACCTCGGTCGACTTGATCAGGGCGATGACGGGGGAGCCCGTCGACAGGCCGAGGTCGGTGGCGGCGTCCTTGGTGATCGCCGCGGTCAGCTCGGCACCGTCGACGGCGACCTTGACGGTGGCCATGGCACCGCCGGTGGCGACATCACGCACCGTGCCGGGCAGCTGGTTGCGGATGGAGAGGCCGTCCACCCCGCCCGTGGCGAGGGAGACCTCCGTCGCCTTCACCAGAGCGCGTACGGCGGAGCCCGCTGTGAGGCCGAGTTCCTCGACGGCCTCCAGGGTGATCGCCGCGGTGAGGTCCTGGCCTCCGGTCAGGCGGACCTTGACCGTTGCCATGACCTCGCCCGGGGTGACGGCGGTGACGGTGCCAGGGATCTGGTTGCGGATGCTCAGGCTCATGGGATGCCTCGCAGAAGGTGGGGTTTGTCCTGATGTGGGTCCTGGGTGGCCCCACCGTAACCGGCGTGCATCGGCCTTGGCGTCAGGCCGGGTACGCGTGCGTCTGCGTCGCCTTCACCGTCGCCCAGACCGGTGCGCCCGGGTGCAGGTCGAGTTCGGCCGCGGCGACCGTGGTCAGGTCCGCGGCGAGCGGGAGTTCGCCGGTGAGGGCGGCGCGGATCTGGTCGCCGTGGGTCTCCAGGCCCGCGACCTCGCAGTGCCAGAGGTTGCGGGCGCTGGTGCCGGTGGGGCGGTCCCGGTGGAGGGTGACCGCGCTCGGAGGGAAGGCCACGAAGACTCCTCCCGAGAGGTCCTCGGTGGTGGTGAGGGCCGGACCCCCGTCGAGGCGGACCGTGTGACCTTCGGCCTGCCCTCGGTACAGGTTCAGACCGACCAGCTGCGCGATGTAGTCCGTACGCGGGTGGCGGGCGATGTCGGACGGGGTGCCCTCCTGGACGACGCGGCCGTGCTCGACGACGATCAGCCGGTCGGCCAGCACCATGGCGTCCAGCGGGTCGTGGGTGACCAGGACGGCGACCGCCTCGAACTCGTCCAGGTGACGGCGGAGTTGGGCCCGCACCTCAAGGCGGGTGCGGGCGTCCAGGGCGGCCAGGGGTTCGTCGAGGAGCAGCAGGCGGGGGTGGGTGGCCAGGGCGCGGGCGAGGGCGACGCGCTGCGCCTGACCGCCCGAGAGGCGGCGGGGCTTGGCACCGGTGTGGTCGGCCAGGCCCATGCGGTCCAGCCATTCGGCGGCCTGTGCACGGGCCTGCGCCCTGCTCGCGCCCCGGCAGCGCGGGCCGAAGGCCACGTTGTCCAGAGCCGTCAGGTGCGGGAAGAGCAGGTAGTCCTGGAAGACCACGCCGACCGGGCGCGACTCCGGAGGCGTACGGTCCAACGATGCGCCGTCGAGACGCAGATGGCCGGCCGTGAGCGGGACGAGACCCGCGAGTGCGCGCAGAGCCGTGGTCTTGCCGGCGCCGTTCGGGCCGAGCAGAGCGACGACGTCACCGGGTGCGGCGGACAGTGTCACGTCGAGGCGGAAGGCGCCGCGGTCCACGACGAGACGGGCGTCGAGGCCCTGGCCGCGAGCGTCCTCGGAGGCGAGGCCGGCCTCGGCGGCGTCAAGATCGGTCATGAAGCAATCGTCCGGCATGGTCGGGGGATCTGGGCAGAGGTCTTCGCGGCGCTCTCCGGCAGGTGCAGGGGGTGCCGCAGAGGTGCTCGTGGCCTGCTGGTCCGTGCTGCTGGTCGCGGCGTCATGAGGCCGTCATCCAACGGTCCCGCAAGCCCGCCAGTACCGCGATCGACACGGCCAGCAGCACCAGGCTGAGCGCGATCGCCGCCTCCGGGTCGTTCTGCAGGGCGAGGTAGACCGCGAGCGGCATGGTCTGGGTGCGGCCGGGGAAGTTGCCCGCGAAGGTGATCGTCGCACCGAACTCGCCGAGCGCGCGGGCCCAGGCGAGGACGGCACCCGCCGCGATGCCCGGCGCGATCAGCGGCAGGGTCACCCGGCGGAACGCGGTGAAGCGGGAGGCGCCCAGGGTGGCGGCCGCCTCCTCGTAGCGCGGGTCGGCGGCCCGCAACGTGCCCTCGACGCTGATGACGAGGAACGGCATCGCCACGAAGGTCTCCGCGACGACGACGCCGGTCGTGGTGAACGGCAGCGTGATCCCGAACCAGGCGTCCAGCCACTGGCCGACGACCCCGTTGCGGCCGAGCGCGAGCAGCAGCGCCACACCGCCGACGACCGGAGGCAGGACGAGGGGCAGGGTCACCAGGGCGCGAACGAAGCCACGGCCGGGAAAATCCGTGCGGGCCAGCACCCAGGCCAGGGGGACGCCGATGACCAGGCTCACCGCGGTCGCCGCCGTGGCGCAGACGAGGGACAGCCGGAGGGCCTGCCAGACCTCGGTGCTGGTCAGCTGCTCGGGCATGCTGCTCCAGGGTGCCCGTACGAGCAGGGCGATCAGGGGCAGGAGCAGGAAGGCGAGGCCCACGAGCGCGGGCAGGAGCAGGGGCAGTGGGACGCCCCGGGGGCGCTCGCGGACGCGGCCGCGCCGCGGGCCGCCCTTGAGGGTGTCGCCCGCGGCTTCGGCCTTGTCGGTCGGGGTCACGGCTTCAGGAACCCGGCCTCGGTCAGGACCTTCTGACCCTCGGCGGACTGCACCAGCGCGATGAACGCCTTGGCGGCCTCGGCGTTGGGCGCGTCCTTGAGCAGGGCGATCGGGTAGTCGTTGATGGCGTCGGAGGACTCGGGGAACTCAACGCCTTCCACCTTGTCACCGGCCGCGTGCACATCGGTCTTGTAGACGACCGCTGCGTCGGCCTCCTTCAGTTCGACCTTCGTCAGGGCGCTCTTGACGTCCTGCTCGTAGGAGACCGGGGTCAGCTTGAGGCTGCCGGCGTCCAGCGCCTTCTGGGCGGCGGCGCCGCACGGCACCGTCTTGTCGCACAGGACGACCTTCAGGCCGGACTTGGTGAGGTCCTTCAGGGAGGCGATCTTGTCGGGGTTGCCCGGCAGGGTGGCGATCTCCAACTGGTTGCGGACGAAGGTGACGGGCGTGGTGGCCGCGTCCTTCTTGTCCGTCACGATCGCCATGGTCTTGGCGCTGGCGGCGGCGAAGACGTCCGCGGGGGCGCCGCCGGTGATGCCGGCGGCGAGGCTGTCGCTGCCGCCGAAGTTGAAGGTGACGCTCGTCCCCGGGTGCTCCTTCTCGAACTCCTTGCCCAGGGTCGTGAAGCTCTCCTTGAGGGAGGCGGCCGCGAAGACGGTGACGGTGCCGGAGAGCTTCGGCGACGCCGAGACCGAGGAGTCGGATTTGGCGGACGAGTCCGAGTCCGAGTCGGAGGACGAGCAGGCGCTCAGCGCCAGCAGTGCGGCGGCACCCGCACCGGCCATCTGCAGGGTGCGGCGGGTCCGGCGTGCGGGACGGGTCATCACGGGTCTACTCCCTCTGCTGCTTCACCTGAGAGCCGTCGGGCCCTTCCACGATCTCGTGCGTACCGTGCAGCGATGATACTGCCGCAGATGCGAGGCGTAAGTCTCCTGTGGCATCGCATGATCTGTTTGCAGGCCGGGTTGGGGTGGGCATGTGCGTTTGTACGTGGCTGTCGTCCGGGTACCGTAATCCGGGAGGTGGTGGCACGTGACGCTCGCGGAGCTCTCCCTGATCGGAGACCTCGCCCGCCCGACCCGCCTGACCGTGCCGGACCTGCTCGGCTGGCGTCAGCACCGGGTGCGGGCCAGTTTCGAGTGCGCCACCAGCGGTAGGGCGTCGACAAGAGCGGGGTGACCGGGGCGACGATCTCGCTCGTCGACCGGGCGCCCCAGGGGGGCTCATCGCGTCCGGAGCAGGCCGCACGGGCTCGACTCCCGATTCACGCGTGGGCCACGCATGCCGCTGCGTCGGCGGTACCGCGTCGCGCTCGCGCGTGAACGCCACTTCGCACGGGCGGCGGCCGCCTGTCACGTCTCGCGGTCCTCGCCGTCCGGTCAACGCCTGAACGGCGGAGGCCGCTCCCGCTCAGACGCGGTCGATGTGCACGTTCGTCGACTTCACCCGGGCGGTGGCCTCCATGCCGACCTCCAGGCCCAGATCCTCCACGGCCTCGCGGGTGAGCAGGGAGACCAGGCGGTGCGGGCCGGCCTGGATCTCCACCTGGGCCGCGACGTCGCCGAGCTTGATCGCGGTGACGATGCCGGGGAAGGCGTTGCGGACCGAGGTGTACGGGGCGTCTTCCTCGGTGGTTCCGCCCCTGGCTAGCTCGACGGAGAACGCGGCGAGGTCCTTTCCGTCGATGAGACGGCGGCCGCTCTCGTCGCGGTGGGTGGCCACCCGGCCGGCGTCCGCCCAGCGCCGGGCGGTGTCCGGGCTCACGCCGAGCAGCCGTGCCGCCTGGCCGATTGTGTAGGACTGCATGTGAGTCACGATAGGGCCGGGAACGGGCGGTGGTGGACGGGGGCTGGTGACCCGGCCGGCGTCGTCGTGGACACCGACTCCCTGGCACTCGACTCCGCCAAGATCAGGACACGTCCGGCGGGTGAACCGGATACCCCGGTCGTCCTGCGTGTCGAGATCGTCGGCCGTACGAGACACGGGCGGGTCATGGCGCGTCTGCCGCGGCGCGCGCCGCTCAGGAAATCCCCGACTCCCTGAGCACGGCCCGCGCGGTGGCGTCGTCGATCTCCCGGCCCAGCCGCTCCAGCACCTCGGTGCCCTCCCACAGCGTGCCGCGTTCGCGCGAGCGGCGCGCGCCCGTGTCCAGGTCGTGCCAGAGCAGCGGGTTGGCGACGAGGACACGGGGGTCGAGTTCCAGCCGGTGACCCTGGGTGTCCCGCAGGACCAGGTGTCCGGAGACGCCGGGGTACTGCCGTATGTCGGTCAGCGCGTCGGTACGCACCATGTGCCCGCGTACGGGGCCGCGTATCGCCAGCCAGCCGGGGCCCGCGCTGACGCGCTGCGGCAGGAGCACCGTGAGGACCGCGGCGGCCATGGCCAGCCACAGCACGGCCCGCGCCGGCGTCAGGGTTCCGGCGTCCCAGTCGACCAGGAAGGTCAGTCCGCAGAAGACCAGGGCGCAGGCCACCGCGAGCCAGGCGCGCTTCCGCCAGTGGCGGTCGCCGTCCGGGGGGAGTGGTGTGGTGCGTCCCATGAGGCCGACGGTAGGCCCGCGCCGGCGGCGTGGACACCGGCGCTGACGGTGCTCTGACGCCGTACGGTCCGATCTTGACGGGGTCCTGACGCGCCGGGTTGTGCTCAGCCGGTGTGGACCCGCGGTCGTCGTGCGCGGTCCGGCTCCGCCTCGCGCAGGACCTCCCGGGTGACCGGGGCGACCTCGCCCTGGCCGAAGAGGAAGAAGCGCAGGAAGTTGGCGAACGGGCTGCCCTCGGTCCACTCGAAGTAGATGTGCGGGGTGCAGCCGGTGGCGTCGCGGACGTGCAGGAGCAGCGCGGCCAGGGCGTTGGGGATGGAGGCGGACTCCAGGGTGAGCACACGGTAGCGGTTGTGCAGGACCTCGCCGCGGACGGTCAGGCCCGCCTCGAACTCGGAGGGGTCCGTCACCGTCACCTCGACGAAGACGAAGTCCTCCTGTTCCGGCATGTCGTTGTCGGCCCGGATCTGCTCGATCTTGTCGCGGTACTCGGCCTTGTCCCGGCGGTCGGGCTCGTTGGCGATGAACCGCATCTTCCGGCTGGCCATGTCCCGGATGAATCGTTCCGCCATGTCGTCCAGCGTCACGCTGGTGACGCGGAGCTCGAAGGCGCGGGCCAGCCGGGAGAGCAGGGAGACCAGGATGATGCCCGCGATGAAGCAGGCGCCGATCTTCACGCCGTCGGGGCGCTCGATGACGTTCAGGACGGTCGTGTAGAGGAAGACCGCCGAAATGACGCCGAACGCGATGGTCCAGTTGCGCTGGCCCGCCTTGCGCGCGGCGATGGTCACGGCGATCGCCGCGGAGCTGATGAGCACCAGTACGCCGGTGGCGTACGCGCCGCCCTGCGCGTCCACGTCCGCGTCGAAGATCCACGTGACGAGGAAGCCGATGAGCGTGAAGACGATGACCATCGGGCGGACGGCCCGTGCCCAGTGCGGAGCCATGCCGTAGCGGGGCAGATAGCGCGGCATCAGGTTCAGCAGGCCCGCCATGGCGGAGGCGCCGGCGAACCACAGGATCGCGATCGTCGAGGCGTCGTAGACCGTGCCGAAGGCGTTGCCCAGGTATTCGTGCGAGAGATACGCCAGTGCACGCCCGTTGGCCTGGCCGCCGGACTCGAACTCCTTCTCCGGGATCAGGAGGGTGGTGATGAAGCTGGTGGCGATCAGGAAGCAGCTCATGATCAGGGCCGCGGTGGTGAGCAGCTTCTTGGTGTCCCGGATGCGGCCGGTCGGCTGTTCCTCGGTGTCGTCCGGGTCGCCCTTGACGTGCGGCATGACGGCGACGCCGGTCTCGAAGCCGGAGAGGCCGAGCGCCAGCTTGGGGAAGACCAGGAGGGCCACGCCGACCATGGCGAAGACGTTGCCGTGTTCGGCGGTCAGGGCGGTGGACCAGTCGGTGACCACGTGGCCGGCGGTGACGACGTGCCACAGGCCGACGATCACGACGACGACGTTGAGTCCGAGATAGATGCCCACCAGGACGACGGCGACGCCGATCGCCTCCAGGAAGCCCTTGAGGAACACCGCGCCGAGCAGCGCCACGAGGAACAGGGTGATCAGCATCTGCTTGTCGTGCAGGACGCTGTTCAGGTGCGGGTTCTCGACCAGGTGGGTCGAGGCGTCCGCCGCCGACAGGGTGATGGTGATCAGGAAGTCCGTGGCCGCGAACCCCAGCAGGGTCAGCACGAACAACTTGCCCTGCCAGAACGACAGCAGCCGCTCCAGCATCGCGATCGAACCCTCGCCGCGCGGGCTCTCCTCGGCCACGCGTCGGTACACGGGCAGGGCGCCCGCCAGGGTGACGATCACCAGCACGATGGTCGCGATGGGTGACAGCAGGCCGGCCGCGAGGGCCGCGATGCCCGGCTGGTAGCCGAGGGTCGAGAAGTAGTCGACACCTGTCAGGCACATCACCCGCCACCAACGCTGGCCCTTGTGCGCGGGTTCGGGTACGGCGTGCGGTCCCTGGTGGCCGCCGCCCTTGCCCATGTCGGACAGGCCCTCCAGCATCCAGGCGCGCAGGCGACTGGGAGGCGGGTGTTCGGTTGTGGCCATCGGCGTGCTCCTGATGTGCAGCTCAGCGTGTGGGTTCCGGCCATCACGCGGACGGCGGCACCAGCGTAAGCGGAGCGTGACGTCTGGGCCCACGGATCTTGGGGCGGTAGGCGTCAAGCTTCCGTTAAGAGTGGCCGTGTGAGCGGGGCTGCGCATCAGACAAGGGGCAAGCGGGCCCGGCCAGGCACGGGTTGGGCTGTACGGGGGACGAGCGGGTCGGTCGCCGAGGGGCCGATACCCGACGTCACGCTCTCGTACGGTCGCGGGACCTGGGCCGCCGACAACGGAGTGGACGGGTTCGCGCACCAGGCGGAAGCCGGCGGCCAGGCGAGCGGGAGGCCGACGCGGTGGTGGATCGAGCGGCTCCAGTGGGCAGGGCGCCGCGGCCGGGCGGGCCCGGGGAAACCCTCCGGCTGCGGCTGGGCCTGGGCTGCTGCAAACCAGCGGGGCGCCCTCGTCGCGCACGCCGTGCGGCGGGAGACCTACGCGGTGATCTGCCGGCTGCGGTTCCGGCCGTGCTGAACGGCGACCACCAGACCGCGTAAGAGTCCTGTCAAAGGCCCGCGGTAAGCCGTAAGGGACCCGTCAACGGCGGTCGAATCCGGAGACCGAGGTTGTTTCCTCGAACCGTTCCCGTCCAACGAACCTCACTCCAGGAGTCCACGATGGCCGATCTGGCCTTCGTCGTCACCACGATCGCGGTCTTCGCGTTCGTGGCCTTCATCGCCAAGGGGGTGACGAAGCTGTGACCGCCGAGAACATCGTCGGCCTCGTCGTGGCCGTCGCCCTGCTGGGTTATCTCGTCCTCGCCCTGATCTTCCCGGAGAGGTTCTGACCGTGACATCAGCTGCTACCGCAGCGGGCGACATGGGTCCCGTACTCGCCGGCGTACTCCAACTGCTCGCCCTCATAGCGGCGCTGGCACTCGCCTACGTCCCCCTCGGCACCTACATGGCCAAGGTCTACTCCTCCGACAAGCACTGGCGGGCCGAGAAGTGGATCTACAAGGGCATCGGTGCCGACCCGAACACGGAGATGCGCTGGCCCGCCTATCTGCGCGGTGTCCTCGCCTTCTCCGCGGTCGGCGTCCTCTTCCTCTATCTGCTGCAGCGGCTCCAGGGCGTCCTGCCCGGTTCCCTCGGCTTCTCAGCGATCGACCCGGACCAGGCGTTCAACACCGCCGCCTCCTTCGTCACGAACACCGACTGGCAGTCGTACTACGGCGAGCAGGCCATGGGCCACGTCGTGCAGACCGCCGGTCTGGCCGTGCAGAACTTCGTCTCCGCGGCCGTCGGCCTCGCCGTCGCGGTGGCCCTCGTACGCGGCTTCGCCCTCCCCCACTCTCGACTTCGCTCGAGCGGGGGGACCCCCATCCGCACCGGTGAGCTCGGCAACTTCTGGGCCGACCTGGTGCGTGGCACGGTCCGCATCCTGGTGCCGGGCGCCGTGATCGCCGCGATCGTGCTCGTCGCGTGCGGTGCGATCCAGAACTTCTCCGGGATCCATGAGGTCGGTCAGTTCCTGGGCCGGTCGCAGCAGTGGAACGGCGGTGCGGTGGCCTCGCAGGAGGCCATCAAGGAGCTGGGCACCAACGGCGGCGGCTACTTCAACGCCAACAGTGCCCACCCCTTCGAGAACCCGACCCCGTTCACGAACCTCTTCGAGATCTTCCTGCTTCTGGTGATCCCGTTCGCGCTGACCCGCACGTTCGGCATCCTGGTCGGCTCGGTCAGGCAGGGCTACGCGATCCTCGCCACGATGGCCACCATCTGGGTCGGCTTCGTCGCCCTGATGATGTGGACCGAGTTCGCCCACCACGGCACGGCGTTCCAGATCGCCGGTGGTGCGACGGAGGGCAAGGAGACCCGCTTCGGCGTCGGAGCCTCGTCGATCTTCGCGGTGTCGACCACTCTCACCTCGACCGGTGCGGTGGACTCCTTCCACTCGTCGTTCACCGGCCTCGGCGGCGGCATCACCCTGCTCGGCATGATGCTGGGCGAGATCGCGCCCGGTGGTACCGGCTCCGGCCTCTACGGCATGTTGATCATGGCGATCATCGCGGTGTTCATCGCCGGCCTGATGGTCGGCCGCACGCCCGAGTACCTGGGCAGGAAGATCGGCACCCGCGAGATCAAACTGGCGGCCTGCTACATCCTGATCACCCCGGCGCTGGTGCTCACCTTCACCGCGATCGCGATGGCCCTGCCGACCCCGGCGCACTCGATGACCAACAGCGGGGCGCACGGCTTCTCCGAGATCCTGTACGCCTACACGTCCGCCTCCAACAACAACGGCTCGGCGTTCGCCGGTCTGAACGCGGACACGCAGTGGTTCAACAGCACCCTCGGTCTCGCGATGATCCTCGGCCGCTTCCTGCCGATGGTGTTCGTGCTGGCCCTCGCCGGCTCGCTCGCCGGACAGAAGCCGGTCCCGGCCACCGCGGGCACCCTGCGCACTGAGAAGCCGCTGTTCACCGGTCTGCTGGTGGGCGCGATCCTGATCATCACCGGTCTGACGTACTTCCCGGCCCTCGCGCTGGGTCCGCTGGCCGAAGGGCTGGCGTCATGACCACCGAGGTAACGAATCACGAGGACTCGATGTCCACAGCCACCCCGACCCGGGCGCCGCACAGCGACGTACCCACCGCGCACAGGTCCCCCGAGGGCCGTGTCGGAGCGGGCCTCTTCGATCCGAAGCAGCTGGTCAAGTCGCTGCCGGACGCCTTCCGCAAACTCGACCCGCGGGTGATGGTCAAGTCGCCCGTCATGTTCGTGGTGTGGATCGGCTCCCTGCTGACCACCGTCTTCTCCTTCAAGGACCCGGGCGCCTGGTTCGGCTGGACGATCAGCGCCTGGCTGTGGCTGACCGTCGTCTTCGCCAACCTCGCCGAGGCCGTGGCCGAGGGCCGCGGCAAGGCGCAGGCCGACACCCTGCGCAAGGCCAAGACCGACACGGTGGCCCGACGGCTCGCCGGCGACCGCGAGGAGCAGGTCCCCGGCACCGAGCTGAGGATCGGCGACCTGGTCGTCTGCGAGGCGGGCGACGTCATCCCCGGCGACGGTGATGTCGTCGAGGGCGTGGCGAGCGTCGACGAATCGGCGATCACCGGTGAGTCGGCTCCCGTCATCCGCGAGTCCGGCGGCGACCGGAGCGCCGTCACCGGCGGTACGAAGGTGCTGTCCGACCGCATCGTCATCAGGATCACGACGAAGCCCGGTGAGACCTTCATCGACCGGATGATCAACCTGGTCGAGGGCGCGGCACGGCAGAAGACGCCCAACGAGATCGCGCTGAACATCCTGCTGGCGTCGCTGACGATCGTCTTCCTTCTGGCCTGCGCCACACTGCCGCCGTTCGCGGACTACGCGGGTTCCCACCTGACGATGGTCGTGCTGGTGGCCCTCCTGGTCTGCCTGATCCCGACCACGATCGGCGCGTTGCTGTCCGCGATCGGCATCGCGGGCATGGACCGTCTGGTCCAGCGCAACGTCCTGGCGATGTCGGGCCGTGCGGTCGAGGCCGCCGGTGACGTCTCCACCCTGCTGCTCGACAAGACCGGCACCATCACCCTCGGCAACCGTCAGGCGTCCGCGTTCGTGCCGGTACGCGGCGCCACCGAGGCAGAGGTCGCGGACGCCGCCCAGCTCTCCTCGCTGGCCGACGAGACGCCCGAGGGACGCTCCATCGTCGTACTGGCGAAGGAGAAGTACGGGCTGCGCGAACGTCACCAGGGCGAACTGGCCGGCGCCGAGTGGATCGCCTTCACCGCCCAGACCCGGATGTCCGGTGTGGACGTCGACGGCCGGAGGATCCGCAAGGGCGCGGCCGGTTCGGTGATCGCCTGGGTGAAGGAGCGCGGCGGCGAGGTCTCCGCGGACGCCGACACCCTCGCCGACCGGATCTCCGAGGCGGGCGGCACGCCGCTGCTGGTGGCCGTCGAGGACTCCGAGGGCGCCCGCGTCCTGGGTGTCATCCACCTCAAGGACGTCGTCAAGGACGGCATGCGGGAGCGGTTCGAGGAGCTGCGCCGCATGGGCATCAAGACCGTCATGATCACGGGTGACAACCCGCTGACGGCCAAGGCGATCGCCGAGGAGGCGGGCGTCGACGACTTCCTCGCGGAGGCCACTCCCGAGGACAAGATGGCCCTCATCAAGCGGGAGCAGGCGGGCGGAAAGCTGGTCGCGATGACCGGTGACGGCACGAACGACGCCCCGGCGCTCGCCCAGGCGGACGTCGGCGTGGCGATGAACACGGGTACGTCGGCCGCCAAGGAGGCCGGCAACATGGTCGACCTCGACTCGAACCCGACGAAGCTCATCGAGATCGTGGAGATCGGCAAGCAGCTGCTGATCACCCGTGGTGCGCTGACCACGTTCTCCATCGCGAACGACGTCGCGAAGTACTTCGCGATCATCCCGGCGTTGTTCGCGGCGGTCTACCCGGGCCTGGACAAACTGAACATCATGGCGCTGTCCTCGCCCGACTCCGCGATCCTGTCCGCGGTCGTCTTCAACGCGCTGATCATCGTCGCGCTGGTGCCGCTCTCCCTGAAGGGCGTGCGGTACCGGCCGATGAGCGCCGACAAGATGCTGCGGCGCAACCTGGGGATCTACGGGATCGGCGGTCTGGTCGCCCCGTTCATCGGCATCAAGATCATCGACCTGCTCATCTCCCTCATCCCCGGCATTGGGTGACGTCATGAACAACTCCCTTACGAACACCGCCCGGTTGCTCGGGGCGGGCCTGCGTGCCCTCCTCATGCTGACCCTGGTGACGGGTGTCATCTACCCGCTGGTGGTCACCGGCGTGGCCCAGGCCCTGTTCAACGACAAGGCGAACGGCTCCGAGGTCACGGCGGACGGGAAGGTGGTCGGCTCCTCGCTGATCGGCCAGGCGTACAACCTGCCGCTGAAGATGGGCCAGGAGACGCCGGCGCCCGACCTGAAGTGGTTCCAGGGCCGTCCGCAGAACGGCCTGGGCAGCAACAGCGTCAACACGCGGTACAAGCTGATCCTGTCCGGCGCGACCAACCGTTCCGGAGACAACGCCGACCTGATCCGGTGGGTGAAGGACGCCAAGGCCTCCGTCATCAAGGACAACTCGACCGCCGACTACAAGGTCAAGGCCTCCGAGGTGCCCGCCGACGCGGTGACGTCCTCCGGTTCCGGCCTGGACCCGGACATCTCCCCGCAGTACGCGGACATCCAGGTCCACCGGATCGCCGAGCGGAACGGCCTCCCGGTCGCCCAGGTGGAGAAGCTGGTCGAGGACCACACCGAGGGCCGCACCCTCGGCTTCATGGGTGAGCCCCGCGTGAACGTCCTCGAACTCAACATCGCGCTCAAGGCGCTTGTGGCCAAGGGCTGATGGCGTTACGCGATCCGCGCGGGAGCCGGTGGCCCGGGGCACATCCCGGCTCCGCCGACTCCCGCCGCCATGAAGCCGGCCCCGCCGAGGTCGGCGCCCATGGCCCCACGTACGACAGAAAAGGCGCACACCGATGACGCGGGTGCTGGTGGTGGAGGAAGACCCGCAGCTCGTACGGGCCCTCGTGATCAACATGCGGGCCCGCCGGTACGGAGTGGGCGCGGCCCCTGACGGAGCCACGGCCCTCCGCCTGGCGGCCGCCCGTCAACCCGACGTGGTGATACTGGACCTCGGTCTGCCCGACATGGACGGCGTCGACGTCCTCAGGGCGCTGCGCGGCTGGAGCCGGGTCCCCGTCCTGGTGCTGTCGGCCCGTCAGGCGTCCGACGAGAAGGTGGCCGCGCTGGACGCCGGGGCCGACGACTACGTCACCAAGCCGTTCAGCATGGACGAACTCACGGCCCGGCTGCGGGCCGCGGTCCGCCGCGTCGAGGAGCCGCCGCAGGTCGCCGGGACCACCACTACGATCTCGAGGCGTACGACGGCACGGTGAACGTCCATGCCCGGAACGGCCGGGTGCGGCAGTGCGTCGCGGAGCACGCCGTGCCGCCGGGACCGATCACGCCGGCCGTCGAGACCCGCACCGGCGGTGTCCTGCCGCCCACGGTCACGACCGCCGAGCAGGAGGCCCCCGGAGCGAGGGTCGGCGGGCCCGACACGATCGCTTTCTCGGCCGAGAGTTCCGAAGGAGGCGTGCGGCTCGCCGAACTCGATGGCCGCTCCCTGTCCACCCAGGTCGCCGGGGGCTTCACCGGACGGGTGGTCGGTATGTACGGCATCGAAGGCAGCGCTGCGTACGACTGGTTCGACCACGGTCCGCAGCGGGTGGCGCCGGGCAGCGAACCCCACTGATACCAACTGCGGCGAACTCCGGGGAACTTGGTGGCGGATTCGCCGCGCACAGGGGGTTGCCACCCGTCGGAGGCTGTCTCTAGGGTGCGGCAACAGCGAAGATTTCTGGATCTGGTCCGAAACTTTCGGAATCGGACGGGCAGGACGCGCCGTCCCGTACCCAAGGAGCGCAACATGGTCGACCCGGCACTGTCCCGCCGCAGCTTCCTGGCGGTCTCCGCCGCGGCCGGTCTGGGCATGACGGCACTGAGCGGCTGCGGTGGAGACTCGGACGGAGGATCGTCGTCGGGGACGAAGACGATCGAGTGGTGGAACATCTCCACCACCGAGCCCACGAAGACCGTCTGGGCTGGTCTGGCCAAGAAGTTCGAGGCTCAGAACCCCCATGTGAAGATCAAGATCGTGCAGCTGGAGAACGACGCCTACAAGTCGAAGATGACGGCGCTCATCGCCTCCGGAAAGCTGCCGGACATCTTCCACACCTGGGGCGGCGGCGTGCTCAAGCAGCAGGTCGACGCCGGGCTCGTCGAGGACCTCAGTGACAGCACCAAGCCCTGGTCGGACAGCATGCTGTCGGTCGCCAAGCAGCCGTACCTGATCGACGACAAGCTGTACGGCGTCCCGTTCGACATCGGCATGATCGGCTTCTGGTACAACAAGGCGCTGTTCAAGCAGGCCGGCATCAGCACGCCTCCGACCACCTGGAGCGGCTTCCTCGACGCCGTGCGCAAGCTGAAGGCCGCCGGTATCACTCCCATCGCCCTCGCGGGCAAGGAGAGCTGGACCGCGATGTATTACTGGGCGTACCTCGCGATGCGCACCGCCGGCATCGACGCCCTGCAAAAGGCCAACGAGGACAAGGACTTCACCGGCGCCGGTTTCGTCGAGGCCGGGCAGCACCTCAAGGATCTCGTCGGCCTCCAGCCGTTCCAGAAGGGCTTCCTCGGCGCCGCCTACTCCAGTCCCACCGGTCAGGCCGCCGCCGTCGGCAACGGCAAGGCGGCGATGGAGCTGATGGGCCAGTGGGCCCCGGTGGTCGAGGCCGACGCGGGCAAGGGCCTCGGCTCGGACCTCGGCTTCTTCCCGTTCCCCGCGGTCGAGGGTGGAAAGGGTGTCATCACCGAGGTGTTCGGCGGTGGCGGCGGGCACGCCCTGCGCAAGGGCGCCCCGAAGGAGGCCGTCGACTTCCTGAAGTTCTTCGCCTCCGAGGCCACCGACCTGGAGCTCGTCAAGAAGACCAACTCTCTCCCGGTGGTCCCCGGGGCAGAGAAGGGCCTGAGCGACCCCAACACCAAGGCCGTACAAGCCCAGTTGAACGGTTCCACCGGCTTCCAGCTCTACCTCGACCAGGCCTACGCACCCGCCGTCGGCCAGGAGATCAACGACAGCGTCGCCGCGCTGATCGCCGGCTCCAAGTCCCCCGAGCAGGTCGCGCAGTCGGTCACGAAGACCGCGAAGGAAGAGCAGTAGCCCACGATGACCTCCACATTCCTCCCGGACAAGCGGTCGGGCCCGGACGTCGCCCTCCCGCCGCCGACCGCGGGCCGGGGGCGGGCCCGGCGGCGCCTGCGGACCTGGCTCACCGCGGTCGGCTTCCAGGTGCCCGCGCTGGTGATGTTCATCGGGCTGGTCCTGCTGCCGATGCTGTTCGCGCTGTACGCCGCCTTCTTCCGCTGGGGCGGCTTCGGAATGCCCTCCGACTACACGGGCACGGACAACTTCACCCGGCTCTTCCAGGACCCGATCTTCCTGGGCGACCTGTGGCGCTGTCTGGTCCTGGTCGGCCTGACGCTCGCGTTCCAGCTGCCGTTCGCGCTCGCCATGGCGGTGCTCCTCAACCAGCGGCTGCGCGGTCGGGCCGTCTACCGGATGCTGTTCTTCGCGCCGTACGTCCTGTCCGAGGCCATCACCGGCGTTCTGTTCGGCATGGTCTTCGCCCCCGATGCCGGACTCGCCGACCACATCCTGGGAAGCATCGGCCTGGACAGTCTGGGCGGCGAGTGGTTCGCCGATCCCTCCAACGTCATGGCGACCATCTTCCTGGTCATGATGTGGAAGTACTTCGGCTTCCACATGATGCTCTACCTGGCCGGACTCCAGTCCATCCCGGCCGAGTTGAACGAGGCGGCGCTGATCGACGGCGCCGGACCCTGGATGCGTTTCCGCAACGTCACCCTGCCGCTGCTCGCGCCCACCCTGCGCATCAGCATCTTCCTGGCCGTCATCGGGTCGATCCAGCTGTTCGACCTGGTGTGGGTGGTCACCCAGGGCGGCCCCGACCACCACTCCGAGACGATGGCCGTGACCATGTTCCAGTACGGCTTCAAGCGCTACCAGGTCGGCTACGCCAGCGCGATCAGCGTGGTCATGTTCGGCATCTGCTTGGTCTTCGCCCTCGCCTACCAGCGGTTCGTGCTCCGCCGCGACCTCGAAGGGGCCACCACGACGATGAGGGGGGACGGCAAGTGACCCGGAAGACCGTACGCAGCCTGCCGCTGCACCTGATCCTCGTCGTCGTCGGCGCGGTGATGATCCTGCCCCTGGTGTACGCCGTCCTGTCCGGCTTCAAGTCCACCGACGAGCTCTCCCGCAACCCGTTCGGGCTGCCCGAACGGTGGCTGACCGGCAACTACACCGACATCCTCGGCTCGGGCGACTTCTGGCGGCTGCTCGGAAACAGCACACTGATCGCGGTGGCGACGACCGTGATCGTGGTCGCCGTGTCCGCGCTCGCGGCCTTCTCCTTCGCCAGGTTCGCCTTCCGCGGGCGGGAGGTGCTGTTCACCGTCTTCACGATGGGGCTGATGTTCCCCTTCGCGGTGGCGGCGCTGCCGCTGTTCCTGCTCCTGCGCTACCTGGGCCTGCTGGACAACCCGCTGGGTGTGATCCTCCCGCAGGCCGCCTACGGGCTGCCGATGACGATCATCATCCTGCGCGGGTTCTTCCGGCAGATCCCCGGCGAGATGGAGGAGGCGGCCACCCTCGACGGCTGCAGCCCCTTCGGCTTCTTCTGGCGGGTACTGCTGCCCATGGCGCGGCCCGCGCTCGGCACCGTCTCGGTCCTCGCCGTGGTCACCAGCTGGAACAACTTCTTCCTGCCGCTGCTGGTGTTCACCGACAACACATGGTGGACCCTCCCCATCGGCGTCCAGCAGTTCCAGGGCCAGTACTCGGCGGAGTACGCCCGCGTCTTCGCCTATCTCGTCCTGGCCATGGTCCCCGCCCTGGCCTTCTACTCCGTCGCCGAGCGCCAGCTCGTCGGCGGTCTCACCGCCGGCGCGACGAAGGGATGACGCGCGCCCGCGGACGTACGGCCCACCAGCACCCCGTTGTGAGGAGTCGCACCATGAGCACCACCAGCACCACCAGCACCATCGGCTCTGAGAGCACCACACGCACAACCCGCCCGTCCCGCACCCGCCTCAGACTCGCCGGCGCCCTCGCCACCGTCCTGGTCGCCGCCGGTGTCGTCGGAGGCCCGGCCGCCCAGGCAGGCGAACAGCACGGCAAGCCGCTCACCCTCGCCGACCTCGCCCAGCGCCACGGCCGCTACTTCGGCAGCGCCACCGACAACCCCGAGCTCACCGACCCCGCCTACACGGCGCTGCTCGGCAGCGAGTTCGACATGATCACCCCGGGCAACGGCATGAAGTGGTACGCCACCGAACCCCAACAGGGCGTCTTCGACTGGTCCAATGGCGACGAGATCGTGAACCTCGCCCGCGCCAACCACCAGAAGGTCCGCGGCCACACCCTCGTCTGGCACAACCAGCTGCCGAGCTGGCTCACCAGCCGCGAGTGGACCGCCGACGAACTGCGCGCCGTACTGAAGAACCACATCTTCGCCGAGGCACGCCACTACCGCGGCAAGGTCTACTCCTGGGACGTCGTCAACGAGGCGTTCAACGAGGACGGCACCTACCGCGAGACGATCTTCTACAAGACGCTCGGCCCCGGCTACATAGCCGACGCGCTGCGCTGGGCCCACCAGGCCGACCCGCACGCCAAGCTCTACCTCAACGACTACAACATCGAGGCGACCGGCCCGAAGAGCGACGCCTACTACCAGCTCGCCAAGGACCTGAAGGCGCAGGGAGTCCCGCTCGACGGCATCGGCCTCCAGGCCCACCTCGCCCTCCAATACGGCTATCCCACCACCCTGGAGGAGAACCTGCGCCGCTTCTCCCAGCTCGGCCTCGACACCGCGCTCACCGAGGTCGACGTACGGATGCTGCTGCCCGCGACCGAGGAGAAGGTGGCCCAGCAGGCCGACTGGTACCGGGACATGACCGAGGCGTGCCTGGCGGTGCGCCGGTGCGTGGGGATCACGGTGTGGGACTACACCGACAAGTACTCGTGGATCCCCGCGGTCTTCACGGGAGAGGGCGCGGCCCTGCCGTGGGACGAGCAACTCCAGCCGAAGCCGGCGTACTTCGCGCTGCGGGAGGCGCTGAAGTAACGCCCGTCCCGGGCGCCCGCCTCCCCGGCGCCCGGGAACGTCATGCCGTGGCCGGTGGTGCCGTGCTCGACCGCACCACCAGCTCCGTGCCCAGCTCCACCCGTGGCGAGTCCGGCTGTTCGTCACGGGCCAGCCGCAGCACCGTACGGACGGCCAGCTTGCCCATGTCCGCGAGCGGCTGGCGGACGGTGGTGAGCGGGGGAGCGGACCAGCGGACTTCCGGAAGGTCGTCGAAACCGACCACGCTCATGTCCTCGGGCACGCGCAGCCCGCGCCGGCGCAGCGCCTCGATCGCGCCGAGCGCCATCTGGTCGCTGGCCGCGAACACCGCGGTCGGCGGCTCGGGCAGGTCGAGCAGCCTGCCGCAGGCGCTGAACCCGGACTCGGGGTGGAAGTCGCCGGGGACGATGAGGGATTCGTCGACCGCGATGCCGGCGCCCTCCAGGGCTGCCCGGTAGCCGTCGTGCCGGGCGCGCGAGCACAGCAGCCGGACCGGCCCGGCGATCAGGCCGATCCTGCGGTGGCCGAGGGACAACAGGTGCTCGGTGGCCGCCATGCCGCCCGACCAGTTGGCGGCGCCGATGGTGGGCGCGTCCAGGGCGGGGAAGCCCGTCGGGTCGACGACCACCAGCGGGACGCCGAGGATGCGCAACTCCTCGTGCAGGGGCGGCTCCAGGGCCGAGGTGACGAGGACGACGCCGTCGGATGCGCGGGCCCGCAGGTTGCGCATCCAGCCGCGGGCGTCGCCCGAGCGCCCGTGGATGGCCGACACCACGGTGCCCACGCCGGCCGCGTGGGCGACCTCCTCGACACCCCGGATGATCTCCACCGCCCAGGGGCTGTCCAGGTCGTTGAAGACCAGGTCGAGCAGGGCCGCGCGGGTGGTGGCGGCCGCGGGGCGCTTGCGGTAGCCGTGCAGGCGCAGCAGGTCCTCGACCCGGGCCCGGGTCGAGGGCGACACGTCGGACCGGCCGTTGACCACCCGGGACACGGTCGGCACCGAGACCCCCGCCTGCCGGGCGATCTCCGTGATCGTGACCTTGCCCCGGACGGCGTCCGACGCCGTCCCTCCGTCGGCCTCGCGTGCTGCCAATGCCCCCACCTCCGTCGCTCCGGACGCATTCTCGAAACTTCCAGGAGTCTTCCGGAAAACGGACGCTCGTGGGAAGTCATCGCGGGGATCTTCCGGATCTCGTAACGGAGAGCTACGGTGAGTGACCACCCCTGGAGATGCGTCGGGGCCGGTTCGCAGGGAGTCTGCGGTCCGGCCCCTCATGTCTCCTGGCGGCACGCCGTGCCGCCCGATGGTGCTGGGTCGGCAGGTCCTAGGCTGCCGTCACCACCCGGCTGGTCTCCAGTGGGCGGTGGGGGGCGATGATCTGGCCGTCCGGCAGGAGCTCACCGGTGTCCTCGAAGAGGAGGACGCCGTTGCACAGCAGGCTCCAGCCCTGCTCCGGGTGGTGCGCCATGAGGCGGGCGGATTCCCGGTCGGCGGAGTCGGCTGTCGGGCACGGTGGCTGGTGCTGGCACATGGGTGGGATCTCTCGCTCTGTCGTGGTCATGTCCGCCCCCCGTTGCGATAAGTCGGTCGGAACCCAGTGTTGCCCCATGGGCGTCAATCCGCAGGGGTTTCGCTGCACCGCTTCTCACAGGTTGATGACGCATCACCGGGGCGAGCGGTTCATTCCAACTGCACGGTCTCTTCGGGTGGTTCGAAATGGTCGTACCAGGCTAGTCCCTGCGGGCTGGAGGCATTTTCCGGCTCGTACGAGCACTTTGCGGCTCTTGCGAGCGCAATGCTGTCCGCCGCCGTGATCATGGTGGGCAAGGCCGCTCGAATCGCGGCCTTCGGCGCCGGAAACGCACTCGTACCCCGCTGCCCGGAAATTCGGTTGGCGGGGTACGAGTGCGGGCGGAGGCGACTGCCCCGGTGTCAGGCCGGCTGGCTCAGCAGTGGTGCCGGAGTCGCCCGATGCGTGAGCACCGGGAGTAGTTCGGCGACCCGGTGCGGGCGGTGGGCCGCGATGCCGGGCGGGGCCGGCGCCAGCGGGACCAGGAGGTCCGTGGCGGCGGGGTGGCCGTCGGCGCCGTCCGCATCGCAGTCGCCGTGCAGCCACAGTGTGAGCATGTACAGGCCCGGCAGGGACAGCAGGCGCGCCTGATAGGGCTGTTGCACCGTCTCGGCCTGGCGCAGCGCGAGTTCGGTGGAGGCGATGTAGGGGCCCTCGAAGAAGTGCGAGAAGGCCCAGCCGTCGGGGGTGAGCCTGGTCTCGGCGGCGGCCACCGCGCGGTCGCCGCAGCGGATCAGGAACCGCCAGCCGGCCAGCCGGGTCGCGGACATGCCTTCGGGGGTGATCCGGTCCAGTACGTGGACGGGCAGCGGGAGTTCGGGCGTCGCGGGCCCCTGGGCGGTGCGCAAGGAGGGGGTTCGGGCCTCGCGGACCGCGGTGGGGGAACCGAGGGCCGTGAGGACGGAGCGGAGGGCAGGCGCGGGAGCCGGGGGGACATGCAGCGGCATGGTGGGTCGCCTCTCATTCGACAGGCACGGTGGCGCGAGGGCGGGGCATGGGCGGACGGCGCTGTCAGCTCTCGGATGGTCGGAGAGGCAGGGGCCGGGGTCTGTGGACCAGGATGCGGGTGTGCCTGTCGTACGTCACCTGGACGACAGGTTTCTTTCGACCGTGGGCGCCAACCTTCTCCGCCTTGTTCGCGGAGTTTATACGACGAGTGTTCACACTGTGTTTCGTCTAGCCGTTTCCCGCGGTTTCGGCAAGGGTTCATTCGGTCGGCGGTATGCGGGAATCCTCCCGGTTCCGGGCTCGCTGCGCGGCGATGACCTCGGGTTATGCATGTGCAGCGGTCGGCCAATTCTCGTCGGCGTTTTTCACGAGGCGTACGGGGTACTCGAAAGTGCACATTGTTTCATGCCTCGTGAATGTGCCGCCGGTCACGCCCGACCAATGTAGCGGCTACCCGGTGCGGTGGGGACGTTATCGATCGCTTCCACTGGGCATCATCCCACCTGACCCAGGACACCGGCGGCCGGAATCTTCGGGCCGCCCGCCGAGGAGGGACGCTTCCATGGGGGAGAAGGTCGTGGCAGGTCGGTTCGACCTGTCCGATCGCCAGCGCTACCGCGACAAGCTCCGGCGGTGCCTGGCGGGGTTGGAGCGGCTTCTGGAGGAGAAGCGGTTCGATCGCCCGAAGAACCTCATGGGGCTGGAGATCGAACTGAATCTGGTCGGCGCCGACGGTATGCCGAAAATGCTCAATGCCCAGGTGCTCGAGAGGATCGCAAGCCGAGATTTCCAAACAGAACTCGCCATGTTCAACCTGGAAGTCAACATAGCCCCACACCGATTGGGTGAGCGGGTATTCGACCGGCTCGCCGAGGAACTCCGTACGTCCCTGGCATATGCCGACCGGAAAGCGGGCGAGCTCGACGCCGGAATCATGATGATCGGCATTCTGCCGACCCTCGACCGCGACGACCTGGTGTCCTCCAACCTTTCCGATGTCGACCGCTACACCCTGCTCAACGACCAGATCGTGGCCGCCCGCGGGGAGGACTTCGCGCTCGACATAGACGGCATCGAGCGCCTCACCTGTACCTCCAAATCCATCGCTCCCGAGGCCGCCTGTACCTCCGTGCAGCTGCACCTCCAGGTCACCCCGGGCCGTTTCGCCGACGTCTGGAACGCCGCTCAGGCCGTCGCCGCCGCACAGATCGCCGTGGGTGCCAACTCGCCCTTCCTGTTCGGCCGCGAGCTGTGGCGCGAGTCCAGGCCCCCGCTGTTCCAGCAGTCCACCGACACCCGCCCGCCCGAGCTCCAGGCCCAGGGCGTGCGGCCGCGGACCTGGTTCGGCGAGCGCTGGATCTCCTCTGCGCACGACCTGTTCGAGGAGAACCTGCGCTACTACCCGGCGCTGCTGCCCATCTGCGACGACGAGGACCCGCTCGAGGTCCTGGAGGCGGGCGGTGTCCCGTCACTCGCCGAACTCGTCCTGCACAACGGCACGGTGTACCGCTGGAACCGCCCCGTCTACGGCATCGCCGACGGCCGGCCGCATCTGCGCGTCGAGAACCGGGTGCTGCCCGCCGGGCCCACCGTCACGGACGTCCTGGCCAACGCGGCCTTCTACTACGGCGTCGTGCGGGCGCTGGCCGAGGAGCCACGGCCGGTGTGGACCCGGCTGCCCTTCGAGGCGGCCGCCGCCAACTTCGACGCCGCGTGCCGGTACGGCATCGACGCCCGCCTCGAGTGGCCCCGACGCGGCCGGCTCGGTGGCACGACCCAGGTCGACGCCGTCGGCCTCGTACGCGACGAGCTGTTGCCCCTCGCCGAGGCCGGGCTCGACGCGTGGGGTGTCGAACCCGCCGACCGCGACCTGTACCTGGGCGTGATCGAGGAGCGCTGCCGGCGGCGGACCAACGGCGCGTCCTGGCAGGCAGCCACCTTCCACCGGGCCCTGGAGAAGGGCCTGTCCCGGGACGCCGCGTTCGCCGCCACCACCCGGCGGTACCGCGAGTTGATGAACCTCGGGGAGCCGGTGCACACCTGGCCGGTGGGGCTGCCGGAGCCGGTGCTGCTCGGGTGATGTGCAGGGCCAGCCCTGGCTTCCGCTCGCCCCGCCGCCACGATCGCCGTCAGGATCACCGTCTGGATCTGCGAGGGGTCGCTGACCGGCTGCCCCGCGCCGCCGGTGGCCCCGGCGATCTGCTCGGCCTCCTGCTTGTCGGCGTCCGGGCCCACGGCGATCACGATCAGGGAAACCGGCCGGGGGTCGTCCTGACAGGAGGATCCGAAAGAGCGCAGCCCGCCCTGCACGGAGGCCGCCGTGCGGGGCGGCGACGGTGAGGACGAGGACCGTCGTGACGGCCACGGTCCGGCGACGGACGCGGCGCCGGGGGTCGGCCGTGCCCGCCCCGTACTGATCGGGCAAGCTGTGACGTCCCATTACGGTGGTGCCCCTCCCTGGTGAACCTTGCGCCGGATGACGGCCGTATGGCCTGCAGAGGCCGGGCGAAGGCGGGCATGGGACGGGATTACTCAACTGGAGGCAGGTGTGCAGGTGGAGGCGGACTCGATGGCCGATTCTTTTCCGCAGGAGCGGCCCTCGCGACGGATTCTCCGGGACGAGACGCTGCTCGTCCTGGGGCTTTCGCTCGGTGCGAGCGGAGTGTCCGCCTTGATCAGTTTTGTCGGATCGGTCACCAAGCCGGGGGGTCTCAAGGACCAGGCGGCCACTCTCAACGCCTCGGCCGCGCCCGGCCGCCCCTGGCTGGATCTCGCCTGGCAGCTCTTCGGGATCGCCTCGGCCCTGGTGCCGGTCGCGCTCGTCGCCCACTTCCTGCTGCGTGAGGGCCAGAGCCTGCGCGTCCTCGGCTTCGACCGCACCCGGCCCTGGCCCGACCTGGGCCGCGGGGCGGGGGTCGCGGCGGTGATCGGCAGCGCCGGAATCGCCTTCTACCTGGCCGCTCGCGGCCTCGGCTTCAACCTCACGGTGGTGCCGGAGGCGCTGCCGGACGTGTGGTGGAAGTACCCGGTGCTGATCCTGTCGGCGATGCAGAACGCGATCCTCGAGGAAGTCATCGTCGTCGGCTATCTGCTGCGCAGGCTCGGCCAGTTGGGCTGGACCCCGGGCACCGCGCTGGTGGCCAGCTCCGTACTGCGCGGCTCGTACCACCTCTACCAGGGCATCGGCGGCTTCCTCGGCAACATGGTGATGGGTGTGGTGTTCGTCTACCTCTACCGGCGCTGGGGCCGGGTGGGTCCTCTCGTGGTGGCGCATTCCCTGCTCGACATCGGGGCGTTCGTCGGGTATGCGCTGCTGGCGGGCAAGGTGGGGTGGCTGCCCACGGCGTGAGCGGTGGTACGAGGGCAACGTGAGGGGCGTACGGCGACGTCGTACGCCCCTTGTCTCTTACGTCCTTTTTGCCGCTGTCAGGCGAGCAGCTCGCCCTCGATGACCGTGACCGCGCGGCCGCTCAGCAGGGTGCGGTCGCCGCGCACGTCGGTGCGGACGCGGCCGGAGCGGGGCGAGGCCTGCAGACCGGTGAGGTCGGCGCGGCCGAGGCGCTCGGACCAGAAGGGGGCGAGGGCGGTGTGGGCGCTGCCGGTGACCGGGTCCTCGTCGATGCCGACGTTCGGGAAGAAGCAGCGGGAGACGAAGTCGTAGCCGCGGGCGGGGTCCTCGGCGCGGGCGGTGGCGATGATGCCGCGCGCCGAGTAGGCGGCGAGGGCCTGGTGGTCGGGCTTCAGGGCGTGGACGGTCTTCTCGTCGGCGAGTTCGAGGAGCAGGTCGCCGACGTTCGGGCCGGTGTCGAAGGCCGCGCGGGGCTCGGCGCCGAGAGCCTCGGCGACCCCGCCCGGGAGCTCGACCCGCGTCAGCGGGGCCGTGGGGAAGTCCAGGGTGATCGAGCCGTCCTCGCGGGGCGTGGCGATCAGGACGCCGCTGCGCGTGGCGAACCGGACGGCCCCCTCGTGGGCGCCCGTGGTGTGCAGGACGTGGGCGGTGGCGAGCGTGGCGTGGCCGCACATCGCGACCTCGGTGGCGGGCGTGAACCAGCGCAGCGCCCAGTCGGCCTCGCCGCCCTCGGGCAGACGGTGGGTGAACGCGGTCTCGGCGTGGTTGACCTCCAGGGCCACCTTCTGGAGCCAGTCGTCGTCCGGGAAGGCGTCGAGGAGCAGGACCCCGGCCGGGTTGCCGGCGAAGGGGCGGTCGGTGAAGGCGTCGACGATACGAATGCGCATGCCACGACGCTAGAGCTCCGCGCCGCGGCGGACCAAGGCCAATCCGCCGCCGCTGGACCGGTTTCCGCGACAGCGCCGGGTCGGCGCCGGGCCGGCCGGGAGGGGCTTGCCACGCCCACCGTTCCGATATATCGTTGAAGCATCGCGACTGATCAACGACTGAATGGAGTGACTGCGATGCGCACCCACGGATTCGAGCGTGGACATCGACAGGACGGCCCCTCCCGGCGCGGCAGGGGTGGCGACGGACGGCGTGCCGCCTTCGGGCCCTTCGGCCCCGGTGGTCCCGGGTTCGGTCCCGGCGGCCCCGGATTCGGCCCGGGCGGACCCGGGCCCTGGGGCGGACGAGGGCGTGGCGGACCCAGGGGAAGGGCGCGGCGAGGTGACGTACGCGCCTCGATCCTGGCCCTGCTCAAGGACCGGCCCATGCACGGCTACGAGATGATCCAGGAGATCGCCGAGCGCAGCGGCGGGGCGTGGAAGCCCAGCCCCGGCTCGGTGTACCCCACCCTCCAACTGCTGGAGGACGAGGGCCTGATCGTCAGTGAGACCGAGGGCGGCAAGAAGCTGTTCTCGCTCACCGAGTCGGGCCGCACGGCCGCCGAGGAAGGTGCCGACGCGCCTTGGGAGGAGGCCTCGCGCGGAGTCGACTGGGAGGCCCTCACCGAGATCCGCCAGGCCGGCTTCGGTCTGATGGAGGCCTTCGGGCAGGTCTGGAAGACCGGCAGCAAGGAGCAGCGCGAGAAGGCGCTGACCGTCATCAACGACGCCCGCAAGAAGCTGTACCTGATCCTCGCCGACGAGGACTGACAGCAGTACAGCAGTACAGCAGTACAGCAGTACAGCAGTACAGCAGGACAGGGGCGCCCCCGCGGAGCACTCCGCGGGGGCGCCTCTGCGTGCGCCCCTCAGGTCACCAGACCGTCCAGCTTGCGCAGCGACTCGTTGAGCGCGGCTGTCGCCGAGTCCTTCAACTTGCCCGCCATCAGCGAGACGGCGGCGCCCGTGAACTCTCCGTCCATGCGGACCGTCGTGGCGTCGCCGTCGGGCGTCAGCGTGTAGCGCGTGGCGACGGTCACCGCCATCGGGCCCTTGCCGCGGATGGCGAGCACGCGGGCCGGCTCCAGTTCCTCGACGGTCCACTCGACCTCCGCCGGGAAGCCCATGAGCTTCATGTTCTCCTGGAACGTGGCGCCCACTTCGAGGGCCTCCGGACCACCCTTGGGAAAGTTGGTGTGGGTCGCGTTCCACTCGCCGTAGGCGGACCAGTCCGTGAGCTGTGCCCACACCCTCTCGGCGGGGGCCTGGATGCGTGCCTCCGCGCTGACTTCGGCCATGCGACCACCTCTTCGTGTCGGGCTACGGTGTCGCGGAACGTAGCCGCACGGCCCCGAACATTCAATACTGATGAACCGTCAGAAAAAATTCGCGGAGCAAGGCGGCGCGCACCTCTCCGGGAGGAACGGCGTGATCTCATCCGTAAGGAGGAGATTCCCGCTCGCGTTGTCCACTCTGCGTGGGACGCGAGAATGCTTCGCGCCGGGGATGTCCGCATCCGCAGGGGCTGATGAGCTAGGAGATGTGCAACCCCGTATTCCCCGGCAGTCGACCAGCGACCAGGGCATCCGTCGCGCCGGCGGCGAGGCCCGGATCAGTGCCGAACTGGCGGCGGTGGTCGCCGGTGCCCGGCGCAGGGCGCTCCGGGACGGGGACCGCCAGATCGACACCGCCCATCTCCTGCACTCGCTCCTGGAGTCCGACCCCGAGGCGCGCACCGTCTTCGGCGAAGGGCCGCAGATCGCCCGCCTGCTCGGCTATCTCGTCCAGCGCAGCATCGGCTACGGCCTGCGCTGGCAGGGCGGTGTCGAGGACTCCGGCCCCCTGCCCGCGGTGACGGAGGCGGCGGCCGAGGGATTCTCGCCGCTGGCCGCGGGCGCCATGGAGCACGCCTGCGAGCGCGCCGCGCTGCGCGGCGGCGAACCGGCCCGGGGTGTGGACCTGCTCGCGGCGATCGTCGTCGACCCGCAGGCGCGGGCCGTGGAGGTGCTGGCCCGCGCCGGCGTCGACCCGCGCGAGGTGACCGCCCGGATCGACGGCGGCCTGGAGAAGTACGTGAGGGGCGGCGAGGCGGCCTGGTGAGCCGCGACCTGGTGCAGGGCCGCGGGTCCAGTCGGTGAGACAGGTGTCATCGGAGGTGACGCTCATGTCGTCGCCTGTCATCATGTGCCGGTGCATACGTCAGAGAGCAGTCGGGTCGGCCGCGGAAAGGGCGTCGGACTGGGTCTCGCGCTCGCGTCGGCACTGGCCTTCGGTGGGTCCGGAGTCGCGGCCAAGCCGTTGATCGAGGCGGGCCTGGACCCGCTGCACGTGGTGTGGCTGCGGGTCGCCGGGGCGGCCCTGGTGATGCTGCCCCTCGCGGTGCGTCACCGCGCGCTGGTGCGCCGCCGACCCGCGCTGCTCGCCGGATTCGGCCTGCTCGCCGTGGCCGGCGTCCAGGCCTGCTACTTCGCCGCGATCTCCCGTATCCCGGTCGGGGTCGCCCTGCTGGTCGAATACCTCGCGCCCGCCCTGGTCCTCGGCTGGGTGCGGTTCGTGCAGCGGAGGCCGGTGACGCGCGCCGCGGCCCTCGGTGTGGTTCTCGCGGCCGGTGGGCTCGCCTGCGTCGTCGAGGTGTGGTCGGGGCTGAGCTTCGACACGCTCGGACTGCTCCTCGCGCTCGGCGCCGCCTGCTGCCAGGTCGGGTACTTCGTCCTGTCCGACCAGGGCAGCGACTCCGGCGAAGACGCCCCCGACCCGCTCGGTGTCATCGCCTACGGCCTCCTCGGGGGTGCCCTCGTACTGACCGTCGTCGCCCGTCCTTGGAGCATGGACTGGTCCGTGCTCGCGCACAGCGCGCGGATGGACGGCACCGCGGTCCCGGCCTGGCTGCTGCTGGCCTGGATCGTGCTCGTCGCCACGGTCGTCGCGTACATCACCGGCGTGGTCTCCGTACGTCGGCTCTCCCCGCAGGTCGCGGGCGTGGTGGCCTGCCTGGAGGCGGTCATCGCGACCGTCCTGGCCTGGGTACTTCTGGGCGAGCACCTCTCGGCGCCGCAGATCGCGGGTGGTGCCGTGGTATTGATCGGCGCGTTCATCGCGCAGTCGTCCACGCCCGCCGAGGGCTCGGCGGAGCCGGTGGCGAGTGGCACGCCCGAAAGGGAGTTGTCGGCCCGCGGAACGGCGGCATAAGGTGCGGATCATGCCTTCGGACGCACTCGTTCTTCCGCCGCCCGCCGCCTGAGGCGGGCCCTCCGGTCATCCCGCCCGGCACGTCGCCGGGCCGAACGGTGCTGCCCGCAGACGAAGTCCGCGGACCCTCGCTGAGCCGGGGTCCTTTCCCGAACTTCCGCGCACTTTCGCTGCGCGTCTGCGGAGAGAACGCATGTCCACTGCTGTATCCGGCCTGCCCGTCGGGCGAGGCCTGCTGTATCTGATCGTCGCCGGTGTCGCGTGGGGCACCGCCGGCGCGGCCGCCTCCCTCGTCTACCGGTCCAGTGACCTCGGCGCCGTCACCCTGTCGTTCTGGCGCTGCGCGGCCGGGCTCGTCGTGTTGCTCGCCGCCCGCTGCCTGCGTCCACGCGCCCGCACCGCCGCAGCGCTGTCACCGCGCCACAAGGCGCTGCGCGCCGGCGTCACGGGTGTGGGGCTGGCCGTGTTCCAGACGGCCTACTTCGCGGCCGTCTCCGCCACCGGCCTCGCCGTCGCCACGGTCGTCACGCTCGGCGCCGGCCCCGTCCTCATCGCGCTCGGCGCACGGCTGACCATGGGGGAGCGGCTCGGCCGCGGCGGGGTCGTCGCCGTCGCCGGGGCGCTCGTCGGCCTCGTGGTGCTCGTGGCCGGCGCCGGAGGCACGACCGTACGCCCGTGGGGCGTGCTGCTGGCGCTGGTGTCGGCCGCCGGCTACAGCGCGATGACCCTGTTCACGCGCTGGTGGGGCCGCGGCGGCGCGGTGGACGCCGCCGGTACGTCGGTGGGCGCGTTCGCGGTCACCAGCGTGTGCCTGCTGCCGTTCGCCCTGGCCGAGGGGCTGGTGCCGCACACCGCCGCCCCCGGCCGGATCCTGTGGCTGCTGGCGTACATCGCGACCGTCCCCACGGCCCTCGCGTACGCCCTCTACTTCGCGGGCGCGGCCGTCGTACGGTCCGCCACCGTCTCCGTGATCATGTTGCTGGAGCCGGTCGGCGCGGCGGTCCTCGCCGTCGCCCTGCTCGGCGAACGACTCACCCCCGCGACCCTCGCCGGCACGCTACTGATGCTCGGCTCGGTCACGGGCCTCGCACTGGCGGAGGCACGGGGCGCGGCGACGCCCGCCTGACACGGGCCCCTTGCCGGAGGACCCCCGGTCGGCACGCCTGCAGTCGCGTGCGCCGGGGGTGCTGCGGGTCCGGGGGAGCGGCCCTTCACCGGAGGGGCCCCTCCGGTGAAGGGCCCTGCTGCGCAACGAACGCGGCACGCAAGTTGGACCACCGCATAGCCGGCCGGCCCGTCCGCACGCCCGGCCGCCGACGCTCACTCATGCTCGCGAGAACGCACTCGTGCACGCTCGAGCGGCAACAGTTACGAACCCCCGCCACTCGCTGTCGTCGCCGGGCGCGTCCCAGGGACGGATCAGCATCACAGCACCGCCAGATAGTCCGGGACCTCGGTGCCGGAGGCCAGGTCGGGGTCGGCGAGCGGGGCGTCGTAGCCCTTGCGCAGGGGGACGACGCCGGCCCAGTGCGGGAGGGCGAGGTCCTCGGGCTCGTCGTTCACGCCGCCCGTGCGGAGCTTGGCGGAGACCTCGTTCAGGTCGAGGCGGATCACGGCGGTGGCGGCCAGCTCCTTCTTGTTCGCGGGCCGGGAGTCGGCGGCGCGGCCGGGTACGACGTGGTCGACGAGGGCGTCGAGCGCCTGCCGCTTCTCCTCGGGGTCCGTCACGTCATGGGCGATGCCGTGCACCACCACCGAGCGGTAGTTGATGGAGTGATGGAAGGCCGAGCGGGCCAGGATCAGCGCGTCGACGTGGGTGACCGTGAGGCACACCGGCAGCCCCGGGTCGGCCTCCCCCGTCATCCGCAGCGGACGCGAGCCGGTCGAGCCGTGCACATAGAGCCGCTCGCCGACCCGGCCGTACAGCGTGGGCAGCACCACCGGTGCGCCGTCGCGGACAAAACCGAGATGGCAGACGTAGCCCTCGTCGAGTATCGCGTGCACCAGTTCCTTGTCGTACGACGCCTTCTGCGCGGCACGCGTGGGGACCGTGCGGTCGGTCGGGCTGTAGGCGGCGGGTCGCGACGGCGTCCGCTGGGTCCCCTGCATGGCGCTCTCCATTGCACTAGTGCATAATTGGCTTTGTGCTAGGAGAATATCCGATCCAGGGTCGGCGCGCAGCGGAGATTTCGGCGAGCGTCGAACGCGCGGTGGGCGCCGGTGACCTGCAACCCGGTCAACTGCTGCCGCCGATGCGGGAGTTGGCGGAGCGGCTCGAGGTGAACCCCAATACCGTCGCGGCCGCCTACCGCACCCTGCGCGAGCGCGGGATCATCGAGACCGCCGGGCGACGGGGCAGCCGGGTGCGGGCCAAGCCGGCCACCACGGGGCGCGAGCGCATCCGGGTGGAGGTGCCGGAGGGAGTGCGGGACGTGGCCGACGGCAACCCGGATCCGGCACTGCTGCCGCCGCTCGCGCCCGCGTTCGCCGCGGCCGCCGGACAGGCAGACCGGGAGCCGGTGCTGTACGGCCATGATCCGGTGGAGCCCGAGCTCGTGCGTATCGCGCGGGCCGACCTGCGCGCCGACGGTGTACCGGAGGGTCCACTCGCCGTCACCTCCGGTTCGCTGGACGCCGTCGAGCGGGTCCTCGCGGCGCACCTCAAACCCGGTGACACGGTCGCTGTGGAGGACCCCGGCTGGGGCAGCCTGCTCGACCTGGTCCCCGCGCTCGGCCTGCGCACGGCTGCCGTCGGCGTCGACGACGAAGGCCCGCTCCCGGACGCCGTGCGCCGGGCCCTGGACTCCGGAGCGCGCGCCCTGATCGTCACGGACCGGGCCCAGAACCCCACGGGCGCCGCGGTGAGCGCCACACGCGCGCGTGCCCTGCGTTCCGTACTCCGCCAGTACCCCGACACCCTCCTCCTCGAGGACGACCACGGCCACCGCATCGTCGACCTCCCCCTGCACCCCCTCGCCGGCACCACCCGGAACTGGGCCTTCGTCCGCTCGGTCGCCAAGGCGTACGGCCCCGACCTGCGGCTCGCGGTGCTCACCGGGGACGCCGTCACCCTCGACCGGGTCCGCGGCCGGCAGCGGCTCGGGCCCGGCTGGGTCAGCCGGATCACCCAGCGGGCCGTGCTGCGGCTGTGGACCGACGGCGCGGTGGACGCGCCGGCGGTCGCGGCGGCGTACGGCCGCCGCCGGGACGCGCTGATCGGCGCGCTCGCCGAGCGGGGGATCGAGGCCCACGGCCGCAGCGGCATGAACGTCTGGATCCCGGTCCCCGACGAGACCGGAGCCGTCGCCCGGCTGCTGCACGCCGGCTGGGCGGTCGCCCCCGGCGCACGCTTCCGGATGAGCGCGCCGCCCGGCATCCGGATCACCGTCTCGACCCTGACCGCCGCCGAGATCGGCCCCCTGGCGGACGCGGTCGCCTCCGCGGTGGGCCCGGCGCCGGTGCGCGGTTACGCCTGAGGACGGGCCCTCAGGCGCGACCGCGCTCAGCGGCGCGCTACGCCTTGGCGCGGACCTGCGTCAGCGCCGCGCCCGCCAGCACGATCGCCGCTCCGGTCGGCGTCGACCAGGTCAGCGACTCGCCGAGGATCGCGACGCCCGCGGCCGTGGCGATGACCGGGATGAAGTACGTGACCATCTGGGCGGTTGTCGGGCCGACTTCGGCGACCAGTCCGTACTGGATGAGGACGGCGAGCCCGGTGCCGAGGGTGCCCAGTGCGGCGGTCGCCAGCAGGGGCACGAGCGCGAAGTGCGTCGGCGTGGTGGTGAACAGCGGGGTGACAGCTGCCAGTTGGGCGGTCGCCAGCAGCAACTGGGCGCCGGTCAGGGAAAGGTGCGAGTGGGTGGACCCGGCGAGCGTGCGGCGGACGTAGATCCAGCCGATCGGATAGCTGAGAGAGGCCAGTAGGGCCATCGCCGTGCCCGTGGCGTCCAGGCCGTGGAAGCCCTGCCAGGCGCCGAGCACGGTCAGGACGCCGAGGAAGCCGAGGCCGAGACCGGCGACCCTGAGCCGGGTCGGGCGGTCCTCGGAGAGGGCGACCAGGGAGAGGGCCATGCCCCACAGGGGAGAGGTCGCGTTGCAGATGCCCGCCAGCGTGGACGGGATCGTCAGCTCCGCGTAGGCGAAGAGGGAGAAGGGCAGCGCGTTGAGCAGGAAGGCGGCGACCGCGAGATGCGCCCAGGTCCGCCCGCCGCGCGGGAGTCGTTCGCCCTTGACGGCCATGGCCACCGCGAGTACCGCCGTCCCGAACACCAGCCGGCCGAGCGTGACCTGGAAGGGGGCGTACCCCTCGGTGCCCACCTTGATGAGGAGGAAGCTGAAGCCCCAGATCAGCGACAGGGTGCCGAAGCGGAGGCGCCAGTCCAGGGCGCGGCGCGGGCGGGGAGTGGTGCGAACGGGCTTCCGGGTGACGGTGACGGTACTCATGGGGACAACGATGCTGGAGGCGACCTCGTAGCACAATCGAGATTTTGCACCCGATATCTCGTAGCATCACTTACATGTTGAACCTGGAGCGCCTGCGCACCCTCGACGCCCTCGCCCGGCACGGCTCGGTCAGCGGGGCGGCCGAAGGGCTGCACATCACCACGTCGGCCGTCTCGCAGCAGATGGCCAAGCTGGAGCGGGAGGTCGGCCAGCGGCTCCTGGCCAAGCACGGCCGGGGTGTACGGCTGACGGACGCGGGCCGGCTGCTCGCCGACCACGCGGCGCGCATCCTGTCGCAGGTGCAGCTCGCCCAGTCCGACCTGGAGGCGCAGCGCGGGCAGGTCGTGGGCGAGCTCAGGCTGTCGGCGTTCCCGACCGCGGCACGCGGGCTGTTCCCCACCGCGCTCGCCGCACTGCGCGCCGAGCACCCGGCGCTGCGGGTGCGCTCGTGCGAGCTGGAACCCGAGGCCGGGATCGCCGCCGTGGTGCGCGGCGACCTGGACCTGGCGGTCGTACTCGACTGGTACAACAAGCCGATGCCGGTGCCCGACGGCCTGGTGACGGCGCCGATCCTCGACGACCCCGCCGACGTGGCCCTGCCGGCCGACCATCCGCTCGCCGGGCGGGGCGAGGTGGACCTCGGGGAGTTCGCCGAGGACGAGTGGATCACCTGGGGCGAGGGCGAGTTCTGCCACGAGTGGCTGATGTACACCCTGCGCTCCCGCGGCGTCGAGCCGATCGTCGGCCACCGCGCCGGCGAGACGCACACCCAGCTCGGACTGGTCGCGGCCGGACTGGGAGTGTGCATCGCGCCCCTGCTGGGCCGGCATCCGATGCCGCCCGGGGTCGTCACCGTCCCGCTCCGGCAGCGGGTGCGTCGGCACGTCTACGTCGTCTGGCGCGCGGACGCCGACCGCCGCCCGTCGATCCGCGCGGCGGTCGAGGCGCTGCGGGCGGCGGCGGAGCGCGTCGGCTGAACGCCCCTACGCGGCGCCCAGCTTGCGGAAGTCCCAGGACACGATCTTCTCGGGCGTCAGCCGCACCCACGCGTGCCGGCCGTCGTGCGGCATCTCCTCCAGACCGAAGTTCTTGCGGGCGAACAGGGTCTCCGGGACGTCGAGTTCCGCGCGCAGCTCCCCGGTGCGCGGGCTCTCGCCCGCGAACTCCACCGCCCCGGACAGCTCGACGCCGCGCAGTTCGTCGTACTCCTCGCCCGTGTCGACCACGATCGCGACCCGGGGATCACGGCGCAGGTCGGTCCAGCGCTTGCTGCGCACCACCGAGTACAGCCACATCGAGGTGCCGTCCCAGGCGAACCACAGCGTGCTGACGTGCGGCGCGCCGTCCACCGACACGGTGGCGACCCGGCAGGTGCGCTGGCTGGTGAGGAACTCGTCCAGCTCGCCCGGTGTCATCATGATCTTGCGGCCACGGCGCTGAGTGACGGTCATACGGCCCCCTCTTCTTCTCTCACGTCGTGCCAGAGCCGGTCCTCCCGGAGAGGGGAGATCCTCTGACAGTGCGTCAGAAAAGAATGGTTCGTCTTCCGTCCCCGCGCAATGGCGGCTAGTCTCGCCCGCCCCACACCGTCGGCGACAAGGAAGCGCCATGCCGTCGTACGAGCAGCTCAGCGAACTCCTCGACCCCGCGAGCACGGTGCTGCTCACCGTCGAATGCCAGCAGGGCGTCGTCGGACCCGACAGCGCGCTGCCCGAACTCGCCCGGGCCGCACGGTCGTCGGGCGCCCTCGCCAACGTCGCCCGGCTGGTCGCCGCCGCGCACGAGAGCGGGATCCAGGTGATCCACGCCGTCGCCGAGCGCCGCCCGGACGGCCGGGGTGCCAGCCGCAACGCCCGCCTCTTCCGCGCTGCCGAACGACTCCCCGTCCAGCAGCTGACCGGGACCACCGCGGTGCGCGTCGCGCCCCCGATCGAGGTCGCCCAGGAGGACTTCGTCGTACGGCGCCTGCACGGCCTGTCGCCCCTCCAGGGGACCGATGTCGACGCCCTGCTGCGCAACCTCGGCTGCCGCACGCTGATCGTCACCGGTGTCTCGGCCAACGTGGCGATCCCCAATGCCGTCTTCGACGCGGTCAACCGCGGCTACACCGCCGTAGTGCCGACGGACGCCATCGCGGGGGTGCCCTCCGACTACACCCCCGCCATGATCCGCAACACGCTCGCGCTGGTGGCGACCCTGGCGGCCACCGACGAAGTGCTCGGCTGCTTCAAGCGGCCACGGCGGTCCGGACGCGGTTGACGGCGCTCAGGCCAGTTTGATCTCGTCCCCGGACACGGTGATCTCGACGGCGGGCAGTGGCTTCGTCGCCGGAACCCTCTTCACGCTGCCGTCCTCGATGGAGAACTCGCTGTGGTGACAGGGGCAGACGATCACGCCGTCGGCCACACTGGTCACCGGGCACCCCTTGTGCGTGCAGTTCGACGAGAACGCCTTGAACGTGCCCGCCGTCGGCTGCGTGACCACCACGGCCGGATCCTTGAAGATCTTGCCGCCGCCCTCCGGGATGTCCGAGGTCTTCGCGAGGACGGTGCCGGCCGTGCCCGCGGAGCCGGAGGTGTCCTTGTCGTCCGAGTCCGACCCGCACGCGGTCAGCGCGACGGCGATCCCGGCCGCCCCGACCGTCGCCACGACGGTGCGGCGGCTGGGGCCGGCGACGGGCTGAAGCGATTCGCTGGTCATGCTGACGTTCCCTTCCCTGGAAGCCTCGTGATCTGCGCACGGTACGGCGTGCCCAGTGATCTGCACACCAGTACGGCCGGAGCCGACCCGCTGTTCAGCCGGCGACGGCATTCGCGCGCGATCGGGAGCGGTCGCGGTCCGCCGGCGGCGAATCGGTGTGGCTGTGGATCACGAATCTGGCGATCCTGCTCGGCCTGGAGTTCGACGCGGAGATGAACCGCCAACGGGCGTGAACTCGGCGAGCCCGTGTCGCCCTCCTTCCTGCTGGAGGTCATGGCCCAGTCGCTCGTGAAACCGCCGACAGGGCGCTACCAGGACGAGATCGTGCTGTTCCTGGCCACCGCCGCCGAACGCATCGGCGACGAGTGGCCCGACCCCGCCGGCCTGGGCGGTGACGTCAACGCTGTCATGAACGCGACTCAGAAACTCGCCGTGGCCAACGCGCTCAACCGGGCCCGCGCCATCGCAGAATGGGCGGTCGACCTGGAGGACGAGAGCCAGGAGCGCGCCGCCTACGACGACTGGAAGAAGCTGTTCGGGAACCGGATGACCAAGCCATGAACGTCCCACCGACCCCGGCGGCGTCCACGGGATACCGCTCCTCCGCGGACGGCGGCGGCGCTGCCTCAGGGTGTCCCCCGCACCGGTCTGTACCGGCTGAGTCACGGCCGCCGCGGAGCCGGATGCGCGCGCGGCCGGACGGGACGGGGAGCGGGCGGCGGACGGCGACCCGGAAGGCGACGGTGGCGTGGAGAACGACGGCGCCGGGCGGGAATTGCGGTGGGCTCCACTGCCCTCTGTTCAGACCACCAAGGATGTCAGCTCCTTCGCGCATTGCCGCAGTCGGTCGACCAGGGCAGTGCCCGGATCGCCGAGCCGGTCGGGAGTGCCGCAGACGGCGAGAGCCGCGGCCAGGCGGCCGGTGGCGGCGCTGTGGACGGGCACGGCCAGGCAGGCATGGTGCGGATCGAGTTCGCACCGCTGCTCGGCGATTCCTTCGGCGCGGACACGGTCGAGTTCGGCGGCGAGGGACGCAGGCGTGGTGAGGGTGTGCCGCGTCAGCGCGGGCAGGTGGGCGGGCAGCTCCTGTCCTTCGGCGAGGAGTAGTTTGCCGAGGGCCGAGGCGTGTGGGTGGCGGGTAAGGACGCCGGCGTCGGTCGGCGGGTGATCCGGGTCCGGATCGGTGAAGTAGATGTGCCCATCGGCGTATCCGGCCAGGTGGACCCCGAACCGTATATGCCCGCGCAGCCGCGAGACCACGGCGTGCGCGGCCGCGGGCACCGCGGGGACCGGGCGCGGGCCCGCGAGGCCGACGACGTTGCGGCCCAGGGCGAAGCCGCGCAGATCGGGCATCCGCACGAGGTATTCCTCCTCGACCAGCAGATTGAGGAGCCGGTACGTCGTGGCGGATGCCAGCCGCAGTTCGGTGGAGATCTCCTTGGCAGTGACGCCCGGTCCGGCTGCTGCCACGTGCTGCAGTACGGCGAGCGTGTTCCGTATGGCGCGGGGCTGGCGCCCGCTCACGGCCAGTGCGTCACCGCTCACCGCGCCCGCCGGCTGTCCACATGGTGCAGAACGTCCTGCGCGCTCGTCTCGTCGTACACCCCGATCGCCCCGACGCGCTCCGGATCACGTCGGCGGGCCAGCAGGAACCAGACCATTCCCGCGCCCATCAGCACCGCGAAGAGACCGGGCAGCAGGGCGTTGCCCGCGGACACGTTGAGCCGGGCGTGGGCGGCGAGGACGAGCAGCAGGAACGGCACACAGACTGCGGCTGCGGCCACCGGGGCCCGGGTGAGCTCGCCGATGCGGTGCAGGAACGCCGGTGCGGCCACGCACACGAGAGCGTAGGCGGTGAGGAATCCGTAGGTGCACAGGCTCAGCAACAGGGTGAACACTGTGGACAGTTCGAGACCCGTGGTGAGCAGGCCGAGCGGGACCAGCACCAGGATGGGCAGCACGAAGGAGACCGCGATGTGCGGCGTGCCGTGCGTGGGATGCGTCCTGCCCAGCTGGCGCGGTGTCATGCGTTCGCGGCCCATCGAGAACAACAGACGTACCAATGCGGTGCCGGAGGCCACGGCGCAGGCGAAGAACGAGATGGCGATGCCGAGGTCGAGCAGGACGGGCAGCCGCACCGCGGAATGGTGGTCGGGGAACTCGCCCAGTGGAGACAGGACACCGTTGCTTCCTGCCGCCAGCACTTGGGTGTAGGTCGCCAGCAGATACAGGCCGGCGGAGCACACGACGGTCCACCGCACAGCCCGTCCCACGACGAGAAACGGCCGGCGTGCCTCCGCGCCCAGCACTGTGGCGCTCTCGAAGCCGATGAACGCGCCGAATGCGGGCAGTGCGCCCGCCACGACCGAGGCGAGCGCCGCCGGACTCGCATCGGGTGGCTTCAGTTGACGCATGTCGGGGTGCGGGCCCTGGCGTACGAGGAGCACGGCGAAGAATGCCAGGGCCAGGACGATCGACGCGGCCTCCAGGAACAGAGTGAGGCCCGCGGACAGCCGCACTCCCCTGACGAGGAAGTACGCGGTGAGGATGCCGACCGTCAACAGTACGAGGGCGACCAGCAGTTCGGGCGGACCGGCCGTCATGCCCAGCCGCGCGAACAGCTGCCCTGCATACAGTCCGGCGCCCGTCAGGGCACCCATGGCCAGCACACCGTAGCCGATCAGCAAGGCGCATCCGCAGGCAAAGGCCGCGGCGGGGCCCAGGCCCTTGGCGGTGAAGCTGTAGAGGGCGCCCGGCGCGGCCATCCGGATCGAGAAGGTCCGTACGCACACCGAGACCAGCAGCGCCAGCAGCGCGGCGAGCGCCACCGACCACAGCGCGGAGGTGCCCGCATCCGCGGTGACCAGGGCGGGAGTGGAGGCCATCGCGGCGGCCGGGGCCACGGCCGAGACGGACTGGGCGAGCACAGGCAGCGGTCCGAGGGAGCGGCGGTCGAGGCCCGCGACGGGAGAGCGGCCGCGCAGCACCGGGGGCGAAGAGGCCTGTGTCGCCGTGCTGGTGGCGCTCATCGCTGTCCTCCTGGTGCCGGTGGTGCCGACGGGCACGGTAAAGGCGTCGTGTTTCCGGCGTATGAGCTCTGTATTGCGCGGGCGTGTTCCCGAACGGGAAAGCCCGCACGGAGCATTCCCGTTCGGTGTGCCGCGGTCCGTGACGGAGGTGTGACGGAGCGGCAATGGGAGGTGTTGAGACTGCCGGGCAGGCCGACTCCCGCCGATCATCCAGGAGGCACCGTGAGCAGTACGGCGAGTTCACCCCGCACAACCGCCGACGGGGACGATGCCGCCCGCCCCGGTCTGCGCGGCTCTCTCGGTACCGCTTCGATCGTGCTGATGGTCCTGGCGGCCGCCGCGCCGCTGACCGTCGTGGGCGGCAGCGTGCCGCTGGGCATCGCCCTGGGCAATGGTTCCGCGTATCCCGCGGCGTTCGCCGTCTGCTGCGTGGTGCTGCTGCTGTTCGCGGTCGGTTTCTGCGCGATGGCGCGACACGTGCGTGAGGCGGGGGCGTTCTACGCGTACGTCGACAAGGGGCTCGGCCGGCGTGCCGGTCTGGGTTCGGCGTTCCTCGCGCTGGTCACCTACACGGCGATCCAGGTGTCGGTGTACGGGTACATCGGTGTCGCCCTCGACGGTCTCGTCCAGTCCTACGGCGGGCCGCACATTCCTTGGTGGCTGTGGACCGGCGCGATGATCGCGCTGGTCGGTGTGCTCGGCTACCGGCATGTCGACCTCAGCGGCAAGGTACTCGGGGCCCTGCTGATCGGCGAGGTCGGCATCGTCCTCGTACTGGATATGGCTGTCGTGGCCACCGGTGGTGACCACGGACTGTCCACCGCCCTCGTCACCCCCTCCCGGCTCACCTCCGGATCACCGGGCCTCGCCGTCACCTTCGCCATCGCCGCGTTCATCGGCTTCGAGGCCACAGCGGTCTTCCGCAGCGAGGCCCGCGACCCTGACCGGACCATTCCTCGCGCCACCTATCTGGCCCTCGCGCTCGTGGGCGGTTTCTACACCCTCTCCAGCTGGGCCCTGGTGTCCGCCTGGGGCGATGAGCAGGCGGTGGCCGCCGCCGGTCGCGACCCGGAGGGCATGCTGATGGCGACCGTGAGCCGCTACCTCGGGCCGTTCGCCGAACACCTCGCCCAGGCCCTGTTCGTGACCAGCCTCTTCGCCTGCGTGCTCTCCTTCCACCACGTCATCGCCCGCTATCTGCACTCGCTCGCCGGGCGCGAGGCGCTGCCCGCGCGGCTCGGCCGCGCCCACCCGCGCCATCACTCGCCGTACGCGGCGTCCCTGACGCAGACCGTGAGCGCGGCCGCGCTGATCGCCGTGTTCACCCTCGCCGGGATGGATCCCATCACCGAGATCTTCACGTGGATGGCGGGCGTGGCCACCGCGGGTGTCGATGTCCTGATGCTGCTCACGTGTGTCGCAGTGCTGGTGTTCTTCCGCCGCACGGGCAGCGACACCCGCCCCTGGCACACCCTGTGGGCGCCCGCACTGGGTGGCCTGGGCCTGGCCGCTCTGCTGACCTTGACGGTCCTCAACTTCCCGCTGCTGATCGGCGGTTCCACCGTCCTCGCTGTCGTGCTGCTCGGCGTGCCGGCCGCGGCCTTCGTGCTCGGTGTCGTACGGGAACGCCGGCGCCGCACCGGCGAGGTTCCCGTCCCCGCCTGAATCCGCAGCCCCTCCCCTGCCTCCCCTCCCCGTTCCCTGACCACCCGCACCATCGAAAGATCCAGGAGCACCCCCATGACCGTGACCGACACCGCTGTCGCCGCCGGGCTCACCGTGCCGCCGACCGCGCACCCCCTCGCGATGCTCACCGCCGACGAGATACGCGCCGCCCGCGCCGTCCTGGACACGGCCGGGCACCTCGGGCCAGACGTGCGTTTCGTCTCCGTGGTTCCCGAGGAACCGGCCAAGGCCGAACTGCTCGCCTTCTCGCCCGGCGGCCCCGTGGACCGGCGACTGCGGATCCTGCTCCTCGATCGGGCGAACGGCGCCTCGTACGACACGATCGTCTCCGTCACCCGCGGCGCCCTGGACCACTTCGAGAAGATCGACACCACGGGGTCCGGTCAACTCCCGATCCTGGACGAGGAGTTCGAGACCGTTCAGGAGATCGTCGATGCCGACCACGCCTGGCGGGAGGCGCTGGCCCGCCGGGGACTGGACGCCTCGACCGTACGGGCGGTCCCGCTCTCCGCCGGCCACTACGGCCACGAGGGCGAGGCAGGCCGTCGTATCGTCCGCAGTTTCGGTTTCCACCAGGACCACGAGCAGGACCACCCCTGGGCCCACCCGGTCGACGGCCTGGTCGCGTATGTCGACCTGACCGCACGCACCGTCGTGCAGGTCATCGACGACGAGCTGGTCCCCGTACCCGAGGAGCCCGGCAACTTCCAGGACCCCGCGTACACCGGACCGGCCCGCAGCACCCTCAAGCCCATCGAGATCACCCAGCCCGAGGGAGTCAGCTTCACCGTCGAGGACGGGGTCGTCCGCTGGGAGAACTGGACCCTGCGGCTCGGCTTCAACGTCCGCGAAGGCCTGACGCTCCACCAGATCAGCTTTCACGACCGCGCAAAGGGCCGCGACCGGTCCGTCGTGCACCGCGCCTCGATCGCGGAAATGGTCGTCCCGTACGCCGATCCGTCCCCGGTGCGCTTCTGGCAGAACTACTTCGACCAGGGTGAGTACCTCTTCGGCCGCTACACCAACTCCCTGGAACTGGGCTGCGACTGCCTCGGCGAGATCCACTACACGGACGTCGTCGTCGCCGACGAGCACGGCGAGCCGCGGACCATCCGCAACGCGATCTGCATGCACGAGGAGGACTACGGCGTGCTGTGGAAGCACTCCGACCTCTTCGCGGGCTCCAACGAGACCCGCCGCCAGCGCCGCCTGGTGATCTCGTTCTTCACCACCGTCGGCAACTACGACTACGGCTTCTACTGGTACCTCTACCTGGACGGCACCATCGAGTGCGAGTCCAAGGCCACCGGCATCGTCTTCACCTCCGGATATCCGGAGCAGGGGCGGGAGTTCGCGACCGAGATCGCCCCCGGCCTGGGCGCGCCCTTCCACCAGCACCTCTTCTCCGCCCGGCTCGACATGGCCGTCGACGGGCACTCCAATGCCGTCGACGAGATCGATGCCGTACGTGTGCCCGTGAGCGACAAGAACCCGCACGGCAACGCCTTCGGGCGGCAGGTCACCCGCCTGCGCAGCGAACAGCAGGCGCAGCGGCAGGCCGACGGCAGCCGGGGCAGGGTCTGGCACGTCGTCAATCCGGGGGTCAGCAACCGGCTGGGTCAGCCGGTCGGTTACGCCCTCGTCCCCGAGGGCCTGCCGACGCTGCTCGCCGACGACTCGGCGTCCGTCACCTCCCGAGCGGCTTTCGCCACCCGTCACCTGTGGGTCACCCGGCATGCCGACGACGAGCGCTACCCGGCGGGCGATCTGGTCAACCAGCACCCGGGCGGCGCGGGACTGCCCGCCTGGACGGCCGCCGACCGAAGCATCGACGGCGAGGACATCGTGCTGTGGCACACCTTCGGTCTCACCCACTTCCCGCGTCCCGAGGACTGGCCGGTCATGCCGGTCGACTACACGGGCTTCGCCCTCAAGCCTGTCGGCTTCTTCGACCGCAACCCGACCCTCGACGTGCCGCCCAGCAGCAATGGTGGGCACTGCCACGGCGGTGAGCAGGCACCGTCGTGCCACTGACGCACCTGGCGACGCACGGCGGGGCGGCGCACACCGTGCTGATGGCGGCCATGGCCGTGCTCGGTGAGGGCTGCGCCCTTGCCGCGCTCTGGTCCGCTCGGAGCCGGACGTCCGTCCGCTGCTGGCTGCCTCATCTGGTGATGGGGGTCGTCATGGCCGTGGCCTGTCTGCCGGGCACCAGTGCCGTCGTGCCCTGGACGGGCGCGGCGGTGCTGGCCGCGAGCGCGGTGTGGTCGGGGTGGCCGGTCAGCGGTCCGGTCACTGCCCGGCCCACCGCAGGCCAGTCCGGCGCCCGCTGGTACACGTGCGCCGACCTGGTCGCCTGCGCGGTGCTCCTCGCGCTGACCGCCTCGCCCGCAGCCGCGGGCGAGGCGGGCCACACCGGTCCGCCGGCACCGGTCGCGGCCGTCACCGTTGCTGTCACGCTGGCCTGGGCGGGCGCCCGCACAGCTCTGTTCGCGGGCGTATTGCCGCCTCGCGCGGCAGGGCGCGCCGGGCTGGGGACGCGACTCGCCCGGCTGGGCAGTCCTGTCATGGTGCCGCTGATGGGGGTGATGGTGCTGACGGCCTGACCGGTCTCGTTCGGGCCGAGCTCGCGCGGCCGGCCGAGGGCCTGCTCAGCGGGCGTCGAATCCACTTCACCGCCCTGCGTCATTTCGCCCTCGACGGCACCGACCACCCCGCCCACAAGGACCAGCGCGTACATGGCCAAGTTGGAGTCAACCGTCTCCTCGGTCGACTACCAGCGCGGCATCCTGTCCGAGCTCTCCTCCATTCGGCCTGGGACGCGGGCTCCGTCAGGGCGAGGTGTCCGGGCTGAGCCCAGAGGACATCGACTACGCACGAGGCGTCCTCCATGTCCGCCGCCAAATCCAGGCGATCCGTGGAAGGTTGTACTTCGCTCTGCCGAAGGGGAAGAAGACCCGTACCGTCGACCTGCCCGCCTCGGTGGCCGAGGAGCTGAAGCGTCACGTCGAAGCGTTCCCACCGGTGGAGGTGGAGCCCCCGTGGGGCAAGCCGGAGGGGCAGGGGAGGAAGTTCTCCCTGCTGCTCACCACGCGACTCGGCAACGCCTCGCGGTGAACACGTGGAACACCTACACCTGGAAGCCGGAGAGTCCGTCGTGACCTTGGCACGGTGGCTCGGGCACTCCTCGCCGGCGATCACCCTCGGTTACTATGCTCACTTCATGCCGGAGGCCGGAAGCAAGGGGCGACCGTCATCGACGGATCGTGGATTGCAAGGTTGATGAGATGGGTGGCCTGGGAAAATGCTGAAAGAGGTCACCGCGACCCGCTACATCACGCCCCTGCGTGAGGGCGGCTCGCTGCCGGGACTCGTCGAGGCCGACGACTTCGGGACGTACGTCATGAAGTTCACCGGCGCGGGACAGGGCCGCAAGACGCTTGTCGCCGAGGTCGTGTGCGGGGAGCTCGCCCGTCGGCTCGGCTTCCGGGTGCCCGGCCTCGTGACGGTCGAGCTCGACCCGGTGCTGGGGCTCGGCGAACCCGACCAGGAGGTGCAGGAGCTGCTCAAGTCCAGCGGCGGCACCAACCTCGGCATGGATTTCCTCTCCGGGGCCCTCGGCTTCGACCCGCTCGCCTTCCGGGTGAGCCCCGAGGAGGCCGGGCGGATCGTCTGGTTCGACGCGCTGGTGAACAACGTCGACCGCTCCTGGCGCAACCCCAACCTGCTGATGTGGCGGGGCGAGCTGTGGCTCATCGACCACGGCGCCACCATGATCTGGCACCACAACTGGCGCGGCGCCGAAGCGTCCGCGGCCCGCCCCTACGACATCTCCGACCACGCGCTCAGGCCGTTCGCGCCCGATGTCGCCGCGGCCGCCGCCGAACTGGCGCCGCTGGTCACCGAGGAGCTCCTCGACGAGGTCACCGCCGGGATTCCGGACGTCTGGCTGACGGACGAGCCGGGCTTCGACACGCCGGACGACCTCCGGCAGGCCTACGCGCGGCCTCTGCTCGCGCGCGCGGGCCTCATCCACGAGCGCATCGAGGGGGCCCAGTGAGCGAGCGGAACGTCTTCGAGTACGCGGTGCTGAAAGTGGTGCCCCGCGTGGAACGCGGCGAGTGCATCAACGCCGGAGTCCTCGTGTACTGCCGGGCCGAGTCCTTCGTGGGCGTGCGCACGCACCTCGACGAGACCAGGCTGCTGGCCCTCGACCCGGACGTGGACGTCGCCGGCGTGCGGGCCGCGCTGCGCGCGGTCGAGGGCGTGTGCACCGGCGGCGAGGCTGCCGGGCAGGCCGCGCGCGACGACGCCGGCCGACGCTTCCGCTGGCTGATCGCACCGCGCTCCACGGTCGTCCAGCCGGGCCCCGTGCACACCGGGCTGACCGCCGATCCGGCGGCCGAGACGGAGCGGCTGCTCGACCTGCTCGTCAGGTAATGGATCACACGCGCGCGGTGTGCCGTTGACACCGAGTGCCAGGGCTTCTAGCGTCACGTCTGCTGAAGGTACTAAGCGGTCGCTCACCGGAGGGGCGTACCGTGGGAGCCGCATCTCAAGCGCGAGGAGAACCAGCAATGTCCACCACTGAGCAGCGGGTCGCGGTAGTCACCGGCGGGGCGCGCGGCATCGGCGCCGCCACCGCCGTACGACTGGCCGCCGAGGGCCGCGCGGTCGCCGTGATCGACCTCGACGAGGCCGCCTGCAAGGACACCGTCGAGAAGATCACCGCGGCGGGCGGCAAGGCCGTCGCCGTCGGCGCGGACGTCTCGGACGAGGCGCAGGTCGAGGCCGCGATCGCGCGCGTCGTCGAGGAGCTCGGCGCTCCGACCATCCTGGTCAACAACGCCGGTGTGCTCCGCGACAACCTGCTGTTCAAGATGACCGCCTCCGACTGGGACACCGTCCTGAACGTCCACCTGCGCGGCTCGTTCCTGATGACCAAGGCCGTCCAGAAGCACATGGTGGAGGCGGGCTTCGGCCGGATCGTCAACCTCTCCTCGTCCTCCGCGCTCGGCAACCGGGGTCAGGCCAACTACTCCGCCGCCAAGGCCGGTCTGCAGGGCTTCACCAAGACGCTGGCCATCGAGCTCGGCAAGTTCGGCATCACGGCCAACGCCGTCGCCCCCGGCTTCATCGCCACCGAGATGACCAAGGCCACCGCCGACCGCGTCAAGATGGGCTTCGAGGAGTTCAAGGCCGCCGCCGCCACCCAGATCCCGGTGCAGCGCGTCGGCGAGCCCGAGGACATCGCCAACGCCATCGCCTTCTTCACGGGCGAGGCCGCCGGCTTCGTCTCCGGCCAGGTGCTGTACGTCGCCGGCGGACCGCTCAACTAAGGATCACGGACATGACTGAACGCCCCGAGCTCTCGGGAAAGGTCGCCCTCATCACGGGCGCCAGCCGCGGCATCGGCTACGGCGTCGCCGAGGCGCTGGTCGCCCGCGGTGACCGGGTCTGCATCACCGGCCGGGGCGAGGACGCCCTGAAGGAAGCCGTCGAGAAGCTCGGCGCCGACCGGGTCATCGGCGTCGTCGGCAAGGCCCACGACCTGGACCACCAGGCCGCCGCCGTCGAGCGCACCATGGAGGCCTTCGGCCGCGTCGACTTCCTGGTCAACAACGCCGGTACGAACCCGGTGTTCGGGCCGATCGCCGACCTCGACCTGGACGTCGCGCGCAAGGTCTTCGAGACCAACGTGATCTCGGCACTCGGTTTCGCCCAGAAGACCTGGCACGCCTGGCAGAAGGACAACGGCGGCGCGATCGTCAACATCGCCTCCGTCGCGGGCCTCTCGGCCTCGCCCTTCATCGGCGCCTACGGCGTCAGCAAGGCCGCGATGATCAACCTGACCCAGCAGCTGGCGCACGAGTACGCGCCGCGGGTCCGGGTCAACGCGATCGCCCCGGCCGTCGTGAAGACCAAGTTCGCGACGGCCCTGTACGAGGGCCGGGAGGCGGAGGCGGCAGCGGCCTACCCGCTGGGCCGGCTCGGCGTGCCCTCCGACATCGGTGGCGCCGCCGCGTTCCTCACCTCGACGCAGTCCGACTGGATCACCGGCCAGACGCTCGTCGTCGACGGCGGCATCTTCCTCAACGCCGGCGTCGGCTGACACGCAGGGGCTCGACACGGGCGCTGTTTCCTCCGTAACGGATCCTTTCGGACGCCTGCGGATCTTTACGGAAACGGCGCCCGTTTCGGCGCACAGGAGACTCACAGACATATGACAACCTCGCCGAACGCGAGTTGATCAAGAGTCCCGCACGAAGCAGGTTCAACTCGCGTGGCACTGCGGTATGGTCTGCCGACCCTTGGCACGGCAGATCGAGGAGCGTGCGCGTGTTCAACCGGAAGCGAAGCCTTCGGCAAGTGGCGGCGATCGCGTCCATATCCCTCGTGACTGGATGCGGCTACTTCTCGGACAGCGGCTCCGGCAGCGAGGGACCGATCGCCGTGGGGACGACCAGCGCCCCCAGCACGCTGGACCCGGCCGCCTCCTGGGACGGCTCCTGGGAGCTGTTCCGGAACATCTACCAGACGCTGCTGGCCTACCCGAACGGCGCGACGACGCCCCAGCCCGACGCCGCCGAGAGCTGCGGGTTCACCGATGACTCCAACCGCACGTACCGCTGCAAGCTGCGCGAGGGCATGAAGTTCTCCGACGGGGACACGCTCGACGCCTCGGCCGTCAAGCACTCGATCGACCGGATCAAGAAGATCAACGTGTCCGGCGGCCCCGCCGGGCTGCTGGGCAGCCTGGACCGGGTGCAGGTGCTCGGCGAGCGCGAGGTCGTCTTCCACCTCAACCAGGCCGACGCGACCTTCCCGTTCGTCCTCGCCACCCCGGCCATGTCCATCGTCGACCCCGACGACTACCCGGCGGGCGCCCTCCGCAAGGACGGCAAGGTCTACGGATCCGGGCCGTACAAGCTCCAGTCGTACGACGAGGGCAAGAAGGCCGAACTCGTCAAGAACCAGAACTACAAGGGCTTCGCGGAGCGCAGAAACGATGCGGTGACGATCCGTTACTTCCAGGACTCCGCCACCATGGTCAAGGCGCTGCGCGACAACCAGATCGACGTGACCTACCGTGGTCTCGCCGCCGGCGACATCGTCGCCCTCGAGAAGAAGGACGGCGCGGAGGATCTCCAGCTGGTCGAGGGCACGGGCACCGACATCAGTTACCTGGTGTTCAACCCGCAGGATCCGTGGGCCGGCAAGGCCGCCGTGCGCAAGGCCGTCGCGCAGGTCGTCGACCGGGCGGCGATCGCCCACAAGGTCTACAAGGACACCGTGGACCCGCTGTACTCCATGGTCCCCAAGGGTCTGACCGGCCACACCACGGGCTTCTTCGACGACTTCGGCGACCCGGACACCGTCAAGGCCCGCAAGTTTCTCACCGACGCGGGCATCACCGAGCCCGTGTCGCTCACCTTCTGGTACACCAGCGACCGCTACGGCTCCGAGACGGCCCTGCAGTTCGCGGAGCTCAAGCGTCAGCTCGAGGCCTCGGGCCTGTTCGCGATCACGCTCAAGGACCGGCCCTGGAAGACGTACGTCGAGGGCTACCAGAAGGGCGAGTACCCGGTGTTCGGGCGCGGCTGGTTCCCCGACTTCCCCGACGCGGACAACTTCATCGCGCCGTTCGTGGGCGAGCAGAACGCGCTCGGTACGCCCTACCCGGCGCATGAGATCACCGAGACGCTGCTGCCCCGCTCCCGCCAGGAGAGCGACCGCGCCAACGTGGAGCAGGACTTCGAGGAGGCCCAGCAGATCATCGTCGACGACGCGCGGCTGCTGCCGCTGTGGCAGGGCAAGCAGTACGTGGCCGCGCACGAGGACATCTCCGGCGGGGAGCGTGCGCTGGACCCGTCGACGATCATGATGATGTGGGAGCTGTCGCGCAAGACCAGCTGGTAGCGCCGTCCGCCGGGCCGGGTGTCAGTGGTCGCCTGTAGGTTCTGAGGCCTGGAAGCGACCGCACGACATAAGGACGTTGACGTGACCGACACCGCCATGCTGCCCGAGTCCTGGCGCGGGGTCCTGGGCGAAGAGCTGCAGCAGCCCTACTTCAAGGGGCTGACGGAGTTCGTCGAGGAGGAGCGAGCGAAGGGTCCCGTCTACCCTCCGCGCGAGGAGGTCTTCGCCGCGCTCGACGCCACGCCGTACGAGCAGGTGAAGGTCCTGATCCTCGGCCAGGACCCGTACCACGGCGAGGGCCAGGGCCACGGTCTGTGCTTCTCGGTCCGCCCCGGGGTGAGGGTCCCGCCGTCCCTGCGCAACATCTACAAGGAGATGCACGAGGAGCTGGGCACGCCGATCCCGGACAACGGCTATCTGATGCCGTGGGCCCAGCAGGGCGTGCTGTTGCTCAACGCGGTGCTCACCGTCCGCTCCGGTGAGGCGAACTCGCACAAGGGCAAGGGCTGGGAGAAGTTCACGGACGCGGTGATCCGCGCGGTGGCCGACCGGCCCGACCCGGCGGTCTTCGTCCTGTGGGGCAACTACGCGCAGAAGAAGCTCCCGCTGATCGACGAAACCCGGCACGTGGTGGTCAAGGGCGCGCACCCCTCGCCGCTGTCGGCCAAGAAGTTCTTCGGCTCCCGTCCGTTCACGCAGATCAACGAGGCGGTGGCGCAGCAGGGCCACGAGCCGATCGACTGGACCGTTCCGAACCTGGGCTGACCGCCGCCGGGCCGGTCGCTTCCCCGGCCGGCCCGGTGCCGCCTGCCCCGGATCGCCGGTGCCTGCCGTTAGCGTCGGTCAGGAAAGACCGGCGAGGACGGCCGACGAGCACGCGGAGGACACCGTGGCGGAGCGACAGGACCAGGCGGCGCCCGATGCCGTGCTGACGCGGATCGGGCAGGTTGTGATGCTGCATCACGGAGGCGACCGTGAGGAGGCCCGCCGCCGCTTTTTGGACCTGTGGACGGAGATCGGCGAGCACGGTGACCCCCTGCACCGCTGCACCCTGGCCCACTACCTGGCCGACACCCAGGACGACCCCGGCGACGAACTGGCCTGGGACCTGAGGGCGTTGACCGCCGCCGAGGAACTCACGGACGAGCGACGCGCGGGGCAGGCGGGAAACGAGGGGGCGGTCGCTGCGCGGGCGCTGTATCCGTCGCTGCATCTGAACCTGGCGGCGGACTATGTGAAGCTCGGCCGCTCCGACGCCGCCCGCAGCCACGTCCGCCGGGCCCGCGGAGCTGCGGCAGCCCTGGGCGACGACACGTACGGGGACGGGGTACGGGCGGCGATCAGCCGGATGGAGCTGCGGCTGGGCGAGGGAGGCGGTTCCGGCGAGGGGAGCTGGGGGCCGCCGCGACAGCGGTCCTGAAACGGCGGCGTCGCTCCGCCTCAACGGCCGTACGTCTGCTCGCAGATCACCGTCTCCGGGCTGTCCGCCTGCCAGCCCCCGTACTGTTTGCCGAGCGCGCACACGTCCGTGTTCTTCCGTACCGGCTCGGACACGTCCGGGGTCTCGACGCGCGGCTGTTGATGCCGCCGGGGCTCCGGATGCGGCGGCCCGGAGCGGTCGTGCGCTGGAGTGCGGGGACCCGGCGCCTGGTGCGCCGGCGGCTTCGGTTCCGCGCTCCGGGACGGTCCTACGAGCTCCAGCGCCTCCCGCGCCGGCGCCTGCACGACCTGCGGCTCGGCCTCGCCGTCCGGCCGGGGCACGGATGTCGGTGCGAGCGCCACCGGGGCCGTCGGAGGTCCGGACGCGGGCGGGTGCTGGACCGTCACACAGCCGGAGAGGGCCGAGACGGCCACGGTGACCAGAAGTGTTGCGGTCGTCGTCGTTCGATACACTCGCGCCACTCTGCTGGGTCCGGACCCGTGAGGCACGGCGGATGAGCGGAGGTTGCCCCCCAAGAGTGATGTCGTGCCCCATAAGGAGCCTTCGGGCTCGCCGAGGTTTGACGTCAGTCGCCCGTGACGCCGTCGATGCGCTCGCGGATCAGGTCTGCGTGGCCGTTGTGGCGCGCGTACTCCTCGATCATGTGCGTGTAGATCCAGCGCAGGCTGAACGGCTCGTCGGTGAACCTGCTCGTTCCCTTGGAGAGATCGTCGAGACCGAAGCCGGCCGCGTTGCGCCGGGCGGCCTCGATCTCGGCCTGCCAAGTGGCGTACGCCTCCTGCCAGGTGTCCGCCTCGGTGAGATGGAACTCGCCGTCCCGGTCCTCGTCGCTGTAGTAGATGGGCCCCGGGTTCTCGCCCACCAGCACCTTGCGGAACCAACTGCGCTCCACCTCCGCCATGTGCCGGACGAGCCCCATCAGGGAGAGCTCGGACGGTTGCACGGACGCGGTCCTGAGCTGTGCGTCGGTCAGGCCCTGGCACTTCCAGGCGAGCGTCTGCCGGTGGTAGTCCAGCCAGCCTTCGAGCATGGTGCGTTCGTCGGCGTTCAGGGCGGGTTCGCTGCGCTCGGTCGTCATGCCCGCATCATTCCCCAACTCGCCATCCCCGACCAGGCGTTTCCAGTGGCCGAGCACTCCATGGAGCAGTTCCCGCAGCGAGGCCCGACCCCCCCTCCGGGCCCGGCACCCGGGTGGCGAAGCCCGGCGGTGCGTCGCCAGCGCCGGCCCGTCCACCAGCGAGGCCGGTGGGGTTCGCGGATCGGGCGTCTCCTCCTGCGGCAGCACCCGCGCCTCCCGGCCTGGGCGCCGTACGGCGAGCTCCAGCGGCGCCTGCCGGGTCCGCGCGAGATCGGACGTCGAGCCCTGCGGGAGTCCGGTCGCCTCGTCGACCGTCCGGTGGGTGAGCCCGCGCATGCCGCGCTCGGCGAGCCGGGCGGGCGAGCGCGGGGTCGGTGATCAGGTCGGCGCAACCCCGCGGTCGCCGCGCTCTCCAAGGCGGGGTCGTCGCTCTTCCCGCGTGGCTTCGACGGTATCGCGGACCGCCCGTATGCTGCCGTGGAGTCAGGCGCGGACAAGCAGTGAAGGAGCTCCCCCCGTGAAGGTCGGCTGCATCGGACTCGGCGACATCGCGCAGAAGGCGTACCTGCCGGTGCTCGGAGTCCAGCCCGAGGTCGAACTGCACCTCCAGACCCGGACGCCCGCGACCCTCGACCGGGTCGCCGCCACCCTTCACCTCCCCGGCCCCCAGCGCCACCAGGACCTCGACTCCCTCCTCGCCCAGGGCCTCGACGCCGCGTTCGTGCACGCGTCCACCGCCGCGCACCCCGAGATCGTCACCCGCCTGCTGGAAGCGGGCGTACCGACGTACGTCGACAAGCCGCTCGCCTACGAACTCGCCGACTCCGAGCGGCTCGTGGCGCTCGCCGAAGAGCGCGGGGTGTCACTCGCCGTCGGCTTCAACCGGCGCCACGCCCCCGGGTACGCGCAGTGCGCCGAGCACCCGCGCGAGCTGATCCTCATGCAGAAGAACCGCATCGGGCTGCCGGAAGAGCCACGCACGATGATCCTCGACGACTTCATCCACGTCGTGGACACACTGCGCTTCCTGGTGCCGGGACCGGTCGACGACGTGAGCGTCCGGGCCCGCGTCCGCGACGGCCTGCTGCACCACGTCGTGCTCCAGCTCGCCGGGGACGGTTTCACCGCACTGGGCGTGATGAACCGCCTCAGCGGCTCGGCCGAGGAGATCCTGGAGGTCTCCGGTCAGGACACCAAGCGCCAGGTGGTCAACCTCGCCGAGATAATCGACCACAAGGGCCAGCCCACCGTGCGCCGACGTGGCGACTGGGTGCCGGTGGCCCGGCAGCGCGGTATCGAACAGGCCGTGCTGGCCTTCCTCGACGCCGTGCGTGCGGGCAAGGTGCTCAGTGCCCGGGATGCGCTGGCCACTCATGAACTGTGCGAGCGGGTGGTGCGTGCGGTGCGGGAGCGCTCCGGCGCAGTCTGACCGCCCGTACGCCCTCAGTGAGGCACAGCGCCGCCAGCACCAGCAGGGCCGCGTGTGCCGGCCAGTCGCCGAAGCGGACGTACGGGGTGACACCCGTGGCCAGCGGCACCTCGTACACCTGCGCCTCGCTCGCGCTCGTCCCCAGCCACGACCCGATCCGTTCGCCCCTCGGTCCGTACACGGCGGAGACCCCGGTCAGCGTCGCGTGCACCATCGGGCGGCCGGTCTCCGCCGCGCGGAGCGCCGCCAGCGAGGCGTGCTGCTCCGGGGCCCAGCTCTGCTGGAACGTCGACGTCGACGACTGGCCGACCAATACGTCGGCGCCGTCCTCGGCGAGATGGCGGGTCATGTCGGGGAAGGCGGTCTCGAAGCAGACCAGCGGGCCGATGTGCAGCCCGTGCCCGGCGTTCATCACGACCTGTTCGGTGCCGCGCCTGCGGTCCTCGCCGGCCGCCTTGCCGACGGAGGTGGCCCAGCCGAGCAGGGAGCGGGCCGGGATGTACTCGCCGAACGGGACCAGCCGCATCTTGTCGTAGCGGTCGCCGGTGGGCCCGTTCGGGCCCACCAGGATGGAGCTCTTGTAGATACCGGGCCGGTCGGAGCGGTGGGCATCCACGTTGACCAGGATATCGGCGCCGGTCTCCCGGGAGAGCGTGGCGATCCGCCGCGCCAGGTCGGGCCGGTCGCCGAGGTCGAAGCCGACGCTGCTCTCCCCCCAGACGATCAGGTCGACGTCCCGCCCGACGAGTTCACGCGTCAGCCGCTCCTCGCGGTCGAAGCGACGGTCGCCGCTGTCGGTGCCGCCGATGACCCCGGGCTGGACCACGGCGATCCGGGCCCGTCCGTCGACGTCGGGCCGCGGCGACCACACCCAGGCCGCCGAGGTGGCCGCGGCGGTGGCGACGAGGCCGGCCACGGCGGGCACCCGGGACTCCCGGACCGACGCGAGGACGGCGAACGCGACGTTCACGGCGACCACCAGGAAGCTGAGCAGCCACACTCCGCCGACTGACGCGAGCCGCAGCGCCGCCTCCACCTGCCACTGGCTCGCGCCGAGCATGCCCCAGGGCCCGCCCAGGCCCTGCCAGGAACGCACCAGCTCGATCGCCAGCCAGGCCGACGGCAGCACGACGAGGGCGGCCATGACCCGGCTCCGTGAGGGGACCCCGGCCAGGAAACGGCGCACCAACCAGGCCCACGGGGCCCACAGCACGCCCAGCAGAGCAGCTATGACGAACGTGAACACGTGCAGGTTCGGCAGCAGCCAGTGGTGCATGCCCAGCATGAACCCGAACCCACCGAACCAGCCGTCGTACGCCGCGCGCTTCCCGCTCGGAGCGGAGCGCGCCAGCAGGATCCACGGGACCAGGGCGGCGTAGGCGAACCACCACAGGGACGGGGCGGGGAAGGCGAGCACGGGCAGGGCACCCGCCAGTGCCGCGAGCACGGCGCGGCGCCACGGGGAGGCGAGCCATCGGTCGAGTGTCCTCATACCGCGCCTCCCTACCCCGTCCCGGTGGTTCCAGTGTGCGTGCCGGGGGAGGAACTCCGACAGGGGGCCTCGGCTCAGTCGACCACGCTGTCGGCCTGCCGGCCGGGCATGCGGCGCCACTTCTCCTCGACGACCACCTCGCGCAGTCGCCAGCCGTCATACGTCCGCAGCAGGCCGAAGGCGTAGCGGCCACCGCATACGAAGTCCGGTGGCGCGGCGGCCGAGTCGCCGTCGGGACCGGCGAGGCGCATGGGGTTGACGTAGTCGGCCTGGACACGGGCCGTGTCCCCGGCGTCCTGTTCCAGGACCCCGAAACGCACCCGGCGGTTGACGATCAGATGCTGCCGCATGGAGAAGAGCCGCATGCTCTCGGCGAGCCAGGCGGCGACCTTCCCGGCGTCCCCCTCGACGCCGCCGGCCGAGCGGTAGTCGGCACGCCCGTCCGGGGTGAACAGGCCCCGGTACGCCACCCAGTCCCCGTCGTCCACCGCCACCGCGTAGTCGGTGATCAGTCCGTCGACGGCCAGCCGGTCCATCACGGTCGCGAGCTCCACACGCTGCGTCATCGGCTCAGTGTTGGGCATGGGGCGGGCCGCGCCAAGGGGCGTGCGGCGATATTCGGCGGTCATGGACGGTCACGCCCCGGCGCCCCCGGGCGACAGACGTATGTCAGTGTGAGGCATGACAACGACGGGGGAAGAAGAGGCGTTCGCGGCCGGAGCCGGTCGAGGACGCGGGAGTCTCTACGCGTACCGGGTGCGTGGGCGTGGACGCGCCGGGATCGTTCTGTGGGTCGGTGGGCGGGGTGACGAACCCGACCAGGTGTTTGCCCTGGCAGGAGGCGGTCGTCGGTGCGTACCGGTGTTCGTGACCGGCCGGCAGACGCGGGCGTACGTGCGTCGGCACGGGTGGCAGTCGGCCGCTTCCGAGGCCGGCACGCTGGAGTTGGTCCGTGTCCAGCACTGGCTGGACGATCCGATCCACCGGAAGGTGCCGGCGGGCGCCGTGCTGGAGGCGTGGAACTTCTTCGAGGACCTGGCCCGAGGCGTGGACGCGGTCCACCGGCTGCCCCGGCAGGGAGCGGTGCACGACAGCGCGTACGACAAGCTGTTCGGAGGCGAGTCCGCCGTGTGGACGCCCGCCGAACAACGCGCGGTACTGGAGCTGATCACGGCCGGGGTGGAGCTGTGGGAAACATGCCCGGTGATCGCGAATCCCCGGTACCACGGAGGGCGGGCGGCGACGTCGGCCGCTCAGTCCTAAGTCTTCTCCGAGTCCTTGGGGCGACGATGAGAGACCTGCTCCCGTGCGGTGCGCCAACGTGAGCGTGTCTGTTCGACCACGCTGTCCCACTGGCGGCGGACCTCGTTGTCCGAGGGGCGCAGGCCCTGTCGGATCCGGATGAGTTCGTCTCGTACCTCTCGCCCCAGGGCCGCCGAGGCGACGGTGACGAGCATGGCGCCGAAGAGTGCCGAGATCATCGCGAAGACGGCACCGACCGCTCCATAGCGTGCGGCGTAGGTGTTGAAGAGCCGCGGCAGGTAGACGGTCGCGCCCACCGAATAGACCGCCGTCAGTACGGCCGCGGTGATGCCGAAGGGGAGCAGGCCCGGCCAGTCGATCCGCTTCGCGGACAGGAGTCGGCCGCTCCAGACGAGGAACGCGGCGGTCACCGGTACCTCGCACGCCGAGGCCGCCAGCTCCAGCCGGCCTCCGCCGAGGACCGCGTAGAGCCATCCGGTGACCGCCGTGTAGCCACCGAGAGCGAGGACCCACCACAGGCCGTTCCGTGTGTTGCGGACGCTGAGAGGCCTCAGTTCCCAGGTCTGTTCGAACAGCCGCTGCGAGGCGCGCGCGAAGCTCAGCGCGGAGATCATCAGGAACACGACCCCGAAGACGCCCACGCTCGCACCGGTGTTCTCGGCAGGGGAAAGGAGGGATCTGACCGCCTCGGCGCCTGCCCCGGTGAGGCTGTAGCGGTTGATGATCCGCTCCGCGGCGTCGTAGTCCGCGAAGTTGCTCATCAGGGTGCCGCTGAGGATCGCGAGCGGGATGACCGTGGTGAGCGCGCTGGATGCCAAGGCCATCGAGCGGTCGAAGCCCACGATTTTCTGGAACCGGTTGATGACGCGCAACGCGAAGGAAGGACGCAGCCAGAACGTCAGCGTTCTGACCAGGCGCTCGCGATTGATCTTCGCCGTCCTGTCCTCCGTGAAGATCGGGACTTTCGTGGCGTTGCGACCCTAACGGACGGTCATGGAGGGAGCGGCGGGCGACACGGGAGCAGTACGGCCGAACGGTGCGCGGCTTGTGGTGACCCCCCTCGGGCGGCAGGACGTGGGGACGGCTCAGGCCGCCTTGATGACCCTGCCGCGGATCGCCGCGGCCCACTCGACCACCAACAGCTCGTACTCCGCCCGCTCCTGGGCCGACAAGGAGCCGCCCGCGCGCATCCAGAGCGCCCGGATCTGTTCGTTCACCTCGGCGGCACAGCGCACGGAACCAGGGGCCACGGATTCGGGGGACATGCGGGCAAGCCTAGGCGCAAGCACTGACACTGCGCTACCGGATGGCTACTCAGACCGTATGGGGTTGGTCACCGACGCGTGATCAGCCGACGACGCGTGATCGGTCGATCCGGACGACGCCACGCAGAGCGCACCGACCGGCGTCACGGCAGAGGCCGCACGCGAGCAGATGCGGTGGGTCCCCGAAGCGGTCCTGCAGCGGATCAGCCCGCCGACTCCGCCGCGTGCGGGCTCAGCACACCCGCCGTGACCAGGGCGATGACGACGATGCCGAGGGCGACGCGGTAGTAGACGAACGGCATGAAGCTCTTCGTGGAGATGAACTTCATGAACCACGCGATGACGGCGTAGCCGGACGCGAACGCGATCACCGTCGCGAACATCGTCGGCCCCCACGCCACATGGTCGCTCTCCAAGGCGTCCTTGGTCTCGAAGGCCCCGGACGCGAGGACCGCCGGCATGGCGAGGAGGAAGGAGTAGCGGGCGGCGGCCTCGCGCTTGTAGCCCATGAACAGGCCGCCGCTGATGGTCGCGCCGGACCGGGAGACGCCGGGGATGAGGGCGCAGGCCTGGCAGAGGCCGTAGATCAGGCCGTCCTTCGCGCTGAGGTCCTCAAGGGTCTTGCGCTGCTTGGGTGCCCGGTGCCGGCCACCCTGCTCGTCGCGGGCCGCGAGCCGGTCCGCGATGCCGATGACGATGCCGACGACGATCAGCATGGTCGCCGTGACCCGCAGATCGCGGAACGGACCCTCGATCTGGTCCTTGAGCGTCAGGCCGAGCACACCGATCGGGATCGAGCCGACGATCACCAACCAGCCCATCTGCGCGTCGTGGTCGCTGCGCATCGCCTTGTCGAACAGCGAGCGGCACCATGCGGAAATGATCCGCCCGATGTCCTTGCGGAAGTAGATCAGCACAGCGGCCTCCGTGCCGATCTGCGTGATCGCCGTGAAGGCCGCCCCCGGGTCGTGCCAGCCCGAGAAGGCGGCGGTCAACCGCAGGTGCGCGCTGGAGGAGACGGGGAGGAACTCGGTCAGCCCCTGGACGAGTCCGAGGATGAGGGATTCAAACCAAGACATGAAGTGAGGGAGTCCAAGTGCCGATTGTGGGAGGGACGAGGGGCCGCCGGGTCCGCCATGCGGTGATACGGACACGCGTTCCGTCGCGCGCGTTGATCACGTGCGCCGTGGGGCAGCGTAGCGTCCCCGGGTGACAGGCCCACCACAGGGGTTTCGAAGGCGGTCGGCGAGGAGGTCGGCGAGGAGGTGCCTCCGGGTGTTGACCGGCCACGGTGCCGCCGCATACGTTGCAGCGAAAGGGAAAGCGCTTACTGTCGCCCTGCCGTCCTGTTCGCCGCTCCGGAGGAGTGCTGATCACGTCCATGCCCACGCCCGCCGCCCACCCCGGGACGTCCCAGCCCCACTCCGCTCCGCTCGCCTCCGCGCACCCCGCTCCGCTCACCGGCCGCCGCATCCGCGCCGCCGTCATCGGCACCGGCGCCATCGCGCGCGGTTCCCATCTGCCGGCGCTGGCGCAGCTGGCCGGGGAGGGCGAGACCGAGGTCGTCGCCGCGGTCGACATCGACGCCGTCGCCGTGCAGGAGTTCTGTACGGCGGGCGGGATTCCGCACGCGTACACCGACCTGGACCGGATGCTGCGCGAGCAGCGGCCCGACCTGGTCACCATCTGCACCCCGCCGACCCTGCACCGTGAGCAGACGGTGGCGGCGCTGCGTGCCGGGGCCTGGGTGTGGTGCGAGAAACCGCCGGTGCCGACCCTCGCCGACTTCGACGCCGTCGAGGCGGAGGAGGGCGCCGAGGGCGGTCCCTACGCGTCGATCGTCTTCCAGCACCGTTTCGGCTCCGGTTCCCGGCACGTCCGCAGGCTGCTCACCGAGCGGACCATGGGCCGGCCGCTCGTGGCGCACTGCCAGACCACCTGGTACCGCGACACCGCCTACTACGCCGTGCCCTGGCGGGGCCGCTGGCAGACCGAGGGCGGAGGACCGGCGATGGGGCACGGGATCCACCAGATGGATCTGCTGCTCGATCTGCTCGGACCGTGGAGCGAGGTGCGGGCCATGGCCGGTCGCCTGGTCCACGACGTGGAGACCGAGGATGTCTCGACGGCCCTGGTCCGCTTCGAGAACGGGGCCATGGCGACGATCGTCAACAGTGTTCTCAGCCCCGACGAGGTCAGCCGCATCCGTATCGACTGCGAGCGCGCCACCGTCGAACTCACCCACCTCTACGGGCACAGCAACGCCGACTGGCGCATCACTCCGGCCGCGGACGTGCCGGGCGACGAGGCGGCGGCCTGGCAGGACTTCGGCGCGGACGTGCCCAGTTCACACCTGGAGCAGCTGCGCGAACTGGTGGCGAGCATGCGCGCCGGGGAGCGGCCGCGCAGCAGCGGCGAAGACGGACGCACCAGCCTGGAGCTGATCAGCGCGCTGTACAAATCGGCGTTCACGGACGTCACCGTGCGACGGGGCGAGATCGGGCCCGGCGACCCGTTCTACACGGCCCTGCACGGGGGTGTGCCCGGCTGGGCGCCCGCGACCGTCGTCGAACAGCCCGACACGAGCGAGGAGGTGCCCGCATGACGAACGGACTGCGCATCGTCCACGCGCACGGCGACCGCATCACGGTGACCGAACCCACCACCGGTGTCGAGCTGCTCTCCTACGTCTACCGGCCGGAGGCGGCCTGGGAGGCGCCCAAGCCGTACATCCACCCCATCCGCACCCTGGCCGGCGACGTCGTCACCGACTACCGGCCCAACGACCACCGCTGGCACAAGGGCCTGTCGCTGACCGCCTCCCATCTGTCGGGGGCGAATCTGTGGGGCGGAAACACATACGTTCACGGAAAGGGATATCTCGAACTACCAGAGCGCGTCGGCTCGATGGCGCACGTCGCCTTCGACGAGGTCGTCTCGGACGGAGACCGTGTCGTCATCGCCGAGCGGCTCACCTGGCACCCGTACAGCGGGGAGCTGTGGGCGGAGGAACAGCGCCGCGTCGAGATCCACGACGTCGACCCGGCCTCCGGCTCCTGGGCGCTGACCTGGACGACCGCCGTGACGAACCGGCGCGACGAGCCGCTGCGGTTCGGCAGCCCGACCACCGCCGGGCGTGAGTCGGCCGGCTACACGGGCCTGTTCTGGCGTGGCCCGCGCGCCTTCCGCGAGGGCCGTGTCATCGGACCCGAGGGCGAGGGGCAGGAACTCATGGGTTCCCAGTCGCCCTGGCTCGCCCTCTCCGGTGAGCACGACGGCACGGACGGCCACGCCACCCTCGTCTTCGCGCACGCCCCGGAGAACGACCACGCCGGCACCCAGGGCGCCCACCCCGCCCACTGGTTCGTCCGCAACGACCCCTTCGCCGGCGTCGCCCCGTCCTGGTCCTTCCACGACGAGCTCGAACTCGCCCCCGGCGACACGCTCACCCGCCGCTACCGGATCGTGGTGGCCGACGGGGCCTGGGAACGGGAGGAGATCGCCAAGTATCTGGAGGCGCACCCGTGGTGAGCGCGGCGGAGTTCGCCGGTCTGCCGGGCGGGGTCGGTCTGTCGCAGTTGTCGGTGTACGACTGGCCGGCGGCCGACGGTCTGTGCGGCGGAACCCCTCATATGCACCTGGCCTGTTCGGAGGCGTACGTCGTCACGGGCGGGCGCGGCGCCGTGCAGACGCTCACCGCGTCCGGGTACGCGGTCACGCCGCTCGCGCCGGGCACGGTCGCCTGGTTTTCGCCCGGCACGATCCACCGGCTGGTCAACGAGGACGACCTGCGCATCACCGTCCTGATGCAGAACAGCGGTCTGCCGGAGGCGGGCGACGCGGTGCTCACCCTGCCTGCGCCGTACCTGACCGATCCGGAGACGTACGCCGCCGCGACGACGATCCCGGCCGACGCGCCCGAGACGGAGCGGGAGCGGATCGCCCGCGCCCGCCGCGACCTCGCCCTGGAGGGCTACCGGGCGCTGCGCGCCGCGGAAGGGCCCGAGGCGCTGGCTGCCTTTCACCGGGCCGCCGGCGCGCTGGTGCGGCCCCGGATCGCCGAGTGGCGCGAGCGCTGGCGGTGCGGCGCGGAGGCGGCCGCCGCGGCGACGGGGGAGCAGCTCGACCGCCTCGAACGGGGCGACCTCTCCCACCTCGGCGGGGCCCTCGTACGATCCGAACAGCCCTCGGAGTACGGGCGGTTCGGGATGTGCGGGCGGCTCGACGTGTACGAGGTCCGGCAGGGGAGCGTGTGAACGGACGGGCGGCCGGTTCGGTCCGCGACAGGACGGACGACGACCTCGCGGTGTGCGTGCGGGTCCTGGCCGAGGTCCATCGGCGTGACGGCTATCCCGTGAACTGGCCCGACCGGCCCGGGGAGTGGCTGTCGCCGGCCTCCTCCCTCGGGGCCTGGGTGGCCGAGCTCGACGGCCGTCTCGCCGGCCACGTCGGACTGTCACGGAGCGCGGAGGGCGATCTCGCTCCCGGGCTGTGGAGCGAGCGCACCGGAGCGGCCGCGGAGTCGGCCGCCGTCGTCGGCCGGCTGTTCGTCGCGCCGTGGGCCCGGGGGTACGGCATCGGCGCCCTGCTGATCGACCGGGCCGTGCGGGAGGCGAGGCGGCACGGTCTGCACCCGGTGCTCGACGTCGTGTCCTCCGACACCGCCGCGGCCGCCCTGTACGAGCGGCTGGGGTGGAAGCGCATGGCGACGGTCGAGCAGGTGTGGGGGCCGGGCCTGACGGTGGCCGTCCACTGCTACGCCGGCCCCTGAGGGCGGCGGTACCCGCGCTCCTCAGGGGCGTGGGGAACTGCGGGACCAGCCACGGCCGGCCCGCGAGTTCGTCGCCCCGCTTCCAGCGGAGCGCTCAGGCCGCCGTCGGCCCCGTCACCGTCCAGCCCGGGGCCTGGGGGTGGGCCGTCAGGTCCTCGTGCCGGACCTCGTCGCCGCAGGCCGAGCAGGTGACGAGCGGCACCAGTTCGTTGCCGCAGAGGTGCTCGATCACCATGGGGCGATCGTCGTCTTCACGGAGATGACGGTCGCCCCACGCCATGAGGGTCACCAGGACCGGCTCCAGCTCGAGACCGGCCTGCGTGGGCCGGTACTCGAACCGCTGCGGGCGCTCGCTGTAGGCGCGCTTCGTCAGGATCCCGGCGTCGACGAGCCGGCGCAGCCGGGTGGCCAGGACGTCGCGCGGGGCGCCGATGTTGCGCACCATCTGGTCGAAGCGTCCGTTGCCGAGACACACCTCCCGCAGGACGAGCAGGGAGTACTTCTCACCGACGAGCGCCAGGGCGTCGGCGATGGAGCAGGGGCGCGGGTCTCGGGTGGCGGCCATGAAGTCGATTCTAGGGGAGGGTTTGATTTTCCAACTCGCAGAGCTATGGTGAGTTTGAATTTCCTACTCACCAGTAATCGCACTGGTGGCCCCAGCGGCCAAGGAGGCCCGCACCATGCGTGACGCAGTCATCGTCGAAGCCGTACGCACCCCCATAGGCAAGGGCAAGCCGAACGGCGCCCTCGCGCACGTCCACCCCGTCGAGCTTCTCGCCCACACCCTGCGCACCCTCGTCGACCGCTCGGGCATCGATCCGGCGCTCATCGACGACGTCATCGGTGGCACGGTCACCCAGGTCGGTGAGCAGTCCGTCAACATCACCCGGCAGGCCGTCCTGTCGGCGGGCTTCCCGGAGTCGGTGCCCGCGACCACGGTGGACCGCCAGTGCGGCTCCTCCCAGCAGGCGGTGCACTTCGCGGCGCAGGGCGTGATGTCAGGGGCGTACGACCTGGTCGTCGCCTGTGGTGTGGAGTCCATGGGCCGGGTGCCGATGGGATCGGCGGTGCTGCCGGGCACCGACCCCTTCGGTCCCGGAGTCGCCGGGCGCTACCCGGAGGGCCTCGTGCCGCAGGGCATCAGTGCCGAACTCATCGCGGCGAAGTGGTCCATGACGCGTGAGGAGTTGGACGCCTTCGCGGTCTCCTCGCACCGGAAGGCGGCCGCGGCCTGGGACGCGGGCCTCTTCGACGCCCAGGTCGCCCCCTTGGAGGGCATCACCCGCGACGAGTGCGTACGGCCCGGCAGCACCCCCGAGATCCTCGCCGGCCTCAAGCCCGCCTACTACGACCCCGGTTTCGCCGAGCGCTTCCCGCAGATCGAGTGGAACGTCACCGCGGGCAACGCCAGCCCGATCAACGACGGAGCCTCGGCCGTACTCATCATGGCCGGCGAGACCGCGGCCCGCCTCGGTCTGCGCCCGCTGGCCCGCCTGCACAGCTTCGCCGTCACCGGCTCCGACCCGCTGCTGATGCTCACCGGCGTCATCCCGGCGACCGAGAAGGTACTGCGCAGGGCCTCCCTCACCCTCGACGACATCGACCTGTTCGAGGTCAACGAGGCGTTCTCCAGTGTGGTGCTGGCCTGGCGGCAGGAGACCGGCGCCGACCTCGCCAAGGTCAACGTGCACGGCGGCGCGATCGCGCTCGGGCATCCCCTCGGCGCGAGCGGCACCCGTCTGACCACGACCCTGGTCCACGCGATGCGCGAGCGCGGAGCCCGCTACGCGCTGCAGACGATGTGCGAGGCGGGCGGCCTCGCCAACGCCATGATCCTGGAAGCCGTGTAACAGGCCGTCAGCTGGGCCGCAGGTGGTGGCGCTTGCGCCAGGCCACCACCGCGCCCACCAGCGCCGGTACGGCGATACAGGCCATCGCGATCAGGAACGCGGGCGACGTCGGCGCGGAGGCACGGGCGCCCGCGACGACGTACGCGGCGGTGTTCGGAACCGACCCGAGCGCCGTCGCGAGCAGGAACGGCAGCCAGCCCATGCGGGAGACGGCGGCGCAGTAGTTCGCCGCCCAGAACGGCACCCCGGGGAACAGCCGGGCCGCCATCATCGAGCGGAAGCCGTGCCGGCTGAGCTGTCCGTCCGCCGCCTTCAGCCAGCGACCCCGCAGCAGCGGCCGCAGCGCGTCCTGCCCGAGCACCCGGCCCAGACCGAAGGCGATCCCGGCGCCGAGCACGGTGCCCGCCAGTGCCGAACCGACCCCGAGCTGCGAGCCGAACAGCGCGCCCGCCGCCAGGTTCAGCAACGGCCGGGGCACGAACGCCACCGTGCACAGGCCGTACGCCACTGCGAACACGACGGCCGCCGCGGCACCCCCGACATGCGGCGGCCAGCCGTGCGCCAGCAGCTTCTGCGGCTCGAAGAGCAGCACGACGAGCAGCGCGAACCGGGACCAGGGCGAGAGCAGTGCTCTCGTGCAGCGCGAGCCGAAACCGGCGGGCGCGGACAGGGCGACGGTGAACTCCGTCGCGGCGGCCCGGGGAGAGGCCGTGGCGGTGCCCCCAGAGCGGGTGGTGGCATCGAGCATCCGGTGACAGTAACCGACTTACGTGTGTGATCGCCGTATGGGCCCCCGGAAAACCACGTCCACGCGCGCGTGCCCTCGACGGACCGGCACGGAAAACCATTCGACGCGAGGTGACGCGTCGGCGATGATCGGCGTCATGTTCCGGTACGCCTTCCTCCTCGCAGCATCCGCGGTCGCGGATGCCCCGAAGGCTGCCGTTCCCGTGGTCGTCGCAGCAGTCGACGGCGCCCGAAGCTGACCCTCTCCGGATAGTCCGGCGGACCCCGCAGGGGGAGGGTCGGCCAGTTCCCCGGGGTCCCCGTCCCGGCCGCGCTCCGAGCGCCGGGACCTCACTCGGCTCACTGAGAGGCTTCGAGGTACCGCCATGCCCAAGACGGCATACGTGCGCACAAAACCGCATCTGAACATCGGCACGATGGGCCACGTCGACCACGGCAAGACCACCCTGACCGCCGCCATCACCAAGGTCCTCGCCGACCGCGGGGCCGGCACCTTCGTGCCGTTCGACCGCATCGACCGGGCGCCGGAGGAGGCCGCGCGCGGCATCACCATCAACATCGCGCACGTCGAGTACGAGACCGACACCCGGCACTACGCGCACGTGGACATGCCCGGCCACGCCGACTACGTCAAGAACATGGTCACCGGGGCCGCGCAGCTCGACGGGGCGATCCTCGTCGTCTCCGCGCTCGACGGGATCATGCCGCAGACCGCCGAGCACGTGCTGCTCGCCCGCCAGGTCGGCGTCGACCACATCGTCGTCGCGCTCAACAAGGCCGACATGGGCGACGAGGAGCTCTCCGACCTTGTCGAGCTGGAGGTCCGCGAACTGCTCACCGCGCACGGCTACGGCGGCGACGCCGCTCCCGTCGTACGCGTCTCCGGGCTGAGGGCCCTGGAGGGCGACCCGCGCTGGACGGCGTCGATCGAGGCGCTGCTCGACGCGGTGGACACGTATGTGCCCATGCCGGAGCGGTACGTGGACGCGCCGTTCCTGCTGCCGGTGGAGAACGTGCTCACCATCACCGGCCGGGGCACCGTGGTCACGGGCGCCGTGGAGCGCGGCACGGTCCGCGTCGGCGACCGGATCGAGGTGCTCGGCGCCGGTGTCGAGACCGTCGTCACCGGCGTCGAGACCTTCGGCAAGCCCATGACGGAGGCGCAGGCCGGCGACAATGTCGCGCTGCTGCTGCGCGGAGTGCCGCGTGACGCGGTGCGGCGCGGGCACGTCGTCGCGGCGCCCGGCAGCGTGCTGCCCCGGCGGCGTTTCACGGCGCAGGTGTACGTGCTGTCGGGGCGCGAGGGCGGCCGTACCACCCCGGTGTCGACCGGATACCGGCCGCAGTTCTACATCCGCACCGCGGACGTGGTCGGCGACGTCGACCTCGGCGAGACGGCGGTCGCCCGCCCCGGCGACACCGTCACGATGACGGTCGAGCTGGGCCGCGAGGTCCCGCTGGAGCCGGGGCTCGGCTTCGCCATCCGCGAGGGTGGGCGGACCGTCGGGGCGGGGACCGTGACCGCCGTCGAGTGACGGGTACTCCATGCCCGGGGGACCGCGGGGCCGGCTACGGCCGGTCGCGCGGTCCCCCCGGCCACTCCCGGGCGCACCACGCGGGCACAATGGGAAGGTGAACGAGCCCATACCCGTAAGCCGAGTCGTCGATCACGGGTTCGCCAAGCTGATGCCCGACGTCGATCGGGAGCGGGCCTGGCTGCTGACCGTCGACGGGGCACCGCAGTCGTACGTCGACCTGGACGCGCCGACGCATCTGGAGTTCGAGTACGCCCGCAGGCTCGGGCACGTCCTGGACACCGTCGCGGAGCCGGGGCGTCCACTGGACGCGCTGCACCTCGGCGGCGGCGCGCTCACACTGCCCCGGTACCTGGCCGCGACCCGGCCCGGCTCCCGGCAGGACGTCGTCGAGGCCGACGAGGGCCTGCTGAAACTGGTCGTCGAGCACCTCCCGCTCCCGGACGGCGCGGGCGTCACCCTGCACGCGGCTGACGCCCGCGTCTGGCTGGAGGCCGCCCCCGACGACTCGGCCGACGTCCTCGTCGCCGACGTCTTCGGCGGCTCCCGCGTCCCCGCGCACCTGACGTCCGTCGGCTACGCCCGCGAGGCCGGGCGGGTTCTGCGCGACGGCGGCGTCTACCTGGCCAACCTCGCCGACGCCGCGCCCTTCGCCTTCCTGCGCTCCCAACTCGCGACCTTCGCGACGGTGTTCCCGGCCCTCACGCTGATCGCCGAACCGGGCGTGCTGCGCGGCCGCCGCTTCGGCAACGCGGTGCTCGTCGCCGCGCACCACCCGCTCGACACCGCGGCCCTGACCCGGCTCGCCGCCGCCGACGCCTTCCCGGCGCGCGTCGAACACGGGGCCGCGCTGAGGGACTTCATGGGCGACGCGCGGCCCGTACGGGACGAGGACGCCGTACCGTCACCCGAGCCCCCCGACGGGGCTTTCGGTATCGGTTGACCCCCTCTCGGCCCCCGGCCCGCCCTGGGCCACCGGCTTGGTCCTCCGGCGCGGACGCCCACACGAACGGCCGACGGAACGGCAACCGCTTCCGCCTTCGCGGGCTCGGGCGGGACATGGCGTCACCGAGCCCGTAGGTCCAGGCCACGGTAGGATGACCAGCATCGGAGGGAGGGGATCGAGCGCCTTTCGGCGCGACAAATGACAGTCTGGGAGGATCCATGGCTGTAGAGATCCCACCACTTCTCAAGCCCTCTCGGCTCAGGCGCCGGGGAGGCCTGTGGGGCGAATGCCTGGCAGAGTTCCTCGGGACGTTCGTTCTCATCTCCTTCGGCTGCGGCGCGGTGGCCATGGCGGTCGCCGCCCTGCCGGGCTCGGGTCGTACATCGGGGCCCACGACATTCTTCTGGGGAGCAGGGGACTGGCTGCTGATCACCTGGGGCTGGGGACTGGCCGTGACCTTCGGTGTGTACGTGGCCGGGGGAGTGAGCGGGGCGCACCTCAACCCGGCGGTGACCCTGGCCTTCGCGGTGCGCCGGAAATTCGCCTGGGCCAAGGTCCTCCCGTACATGGCGTCGCAGCTGATCGGGGCATTCACCGGCGCCGCGCTCGTCTACGGGGTCTACCACAACGCGATCAGTACCTTCGACGCCGCCATGAAGGGCCCGAAGACCAATGGCCACACGCTCGCGTCCTTCTCCATCTTCGGCACGTTCCCGGCGCCGTATTTCCACGGCGGCATCTGGGGACCACTGTTCGACCAGATCGTCGGCACCATGTTCCTGGTGATGCTGATCGTCGCCGTCGTCGATCTGCGTAACACCGCGGTGAAGGCCAACTTGGGCCCCTTGATCATCGGATTCGCTGTCGCGGCGATCGGCATGTCCTACGGGGCGAACGCCGGCTACGCCATCAATCCCGCCCGTGACCTGGGCCCGCGCCTGCTCACCTGGGCTGCGGGATGGCAGGACCTGGCGATGCCCGGCACCGTGTCGGGGGCGTTCAGCAACTACTTCTGGATCCCCATTGTCGGGCCGCTGGTCGGCGGCGTGATCGGAGTGCTCGTCTACGACCTGTTCATCGGGGACATCCTGCACATCCGTGCCCAGCAGGCGGCCGAACCGGAAGTCGGACGGACGCGGCCCGAGAAAGGCACGGATGAGGAGTAGTGGCGTTCGGCCCGGTCAGCTCTCCGCCGGGTCCCCGTGCAGCCGCACCGTGCTGAGGATCTTCATGATGGTCGCCTTCGGGACCTCTTCGTCGACACCCTTGGCCCCGTAGAGGTTCCAGGAGACGAAGTCGTCGGCGGAGTTCTTGAAGCCGAACGTGATCGCCTTGCCGTCGCCGGCGCACGTGCCCTTCTGCGGCGTGTCAGTGGATTGCGCCCAGGCGTAACTGCCCTTGATCCCGGAGGCGGTCGTGTAGGGCGTGGCCTTCTTGTCGAACGTGAGCGACTTCTTGTCCGGCTGGGTGTAGCCGCCGTAGACCCACCAGGCCGGGGTGTCGATCGCGACGTCGTCGGCGCTCTTGGCGCCGCTGGCACCCTTCGTGCCCACCACGGCCAGCGGTGTGTCGTCGGTCAGGCCGTTCTTGTCGTCGTCGGACGTGCACCACTTCGACTGGTACTCGGCCGTACCGGACATGCTGATGATCGGCTTGGTGTCGTCCGACTCCGTCTCCTCGAAGCCGATGCTCAGGCCGGGAGACCGGACCTCCCAGTCCGCCGGTACGTCGAAGGCGACGCCCCACTTGGGGTTCACTACGACCTTCCAGCCGGCGACCGTCGGCTTCTCGGTCTCGTTGCCGCGCGGGTTGTCGTCAGTGGCGGCCGAGTCGCTCGGCTCCGCGGTCGTGGACCGGCTCGGCTTCTTGTCCTTGCCGTAGACCTCGACCGGCTTGTCGTCCTTGCCCAGGACCAGGTACCCGGTGACGGCGGCCGCCACCACGACGGCCGTGGCGGCCAGGATCGCGATCAGCTTGGTCCGGTTGCCACCGCCACCGCCACCGCCGCTCGGCTGTGGCTGAGGGAAGCCGGCAGGTGAGGGCGTGCCCCACTGCGGCTGCTGCCCATAGGGGTTGGGCTGCTGATAGCCGGGCTGCTGATACGGATTCGGCTGCTGGTATCCCGGCTGCTGGTACGGGTTGGTCTGCCCTTGCGGGTTGTGCTCGCCCCCGGGCGGCTGCTGCTGTCCTGGCCACATGCCGAGCAACCCTAGTGCCGCCCGGGACGCGAACCGGTCACGGACCCTTGTCAGGGGCATACCGAAGGCGGAGGCGCAAGGTCTGGCCAGCGGAGGCTACTCGTGGGTAACATGTCGGTCATGAGCGCAGATCAGATGTCGATCGGCGAGTTGCTCGCCGCTACGGTGCCCATGGTTCGGACCCTGAACCTGGAGTACCTGGAGACCACTCCGGAAAAGGCCGTCCTCGCCCTCCCGGACCAGAGCGAGTACCGCAACCACGTCGGCGGACCGCACGCCGGAGCGATGTTCACCCTCGGCGAGTCGGCCAGCGGTGCGATCGTCCTGGCCGCCTTCGGCGACCAGCTCTCCCGCGCTGTGCCGCTGCCCGTCAACGCCGAGATCGCCTTCAAGAAGATCGCGCTCGGCCCGGTCAGGGCCACGGCCACGCTCGGCCGCCCGATCGCGGAGGTCGTCGCCGAACTCGACGCGGGCAAGCGCCCGGAGTTCCCCGTCTCCGTCGCCATCCAGCGCGAGGACGGCGCCGTGACCACTGAGATGACGGTTGTCTGGACCCTGCGCCCCAACAGCTGACTCCCGTCACGGGAGAGGGGTCCCGGCCACGAGTATGTCGTTTCCGGCCGGGACTCTGGTCGGGGGTCACCGCACCGGGAACGGCCCCCTCTCACCCCCTCCTTGCACCCCTCCTTGCCTCCTCCTTTCCCTTCGGTTCTTGTCGGCGCTCCGCCGTTTCCTGTTCGCGTCATTGACACGAGTCACCAGGGGCCATAGTTTTCCCGCCGCGTCGACGGTCTCCAACGAGGTGTCAAGTCGGTCCTCGTGCAAGGTGAGTTCAGAGGGCGAACGCACGCCGGGGAGCCGGGGCGCACCTGCGGTTCACATCGTCGTGCCCGCACACCGAAGGAGTGACGGCCCATGACCGACACCGTCTCCCGGCGATCCGCCCTGACCCTGCTGGGCGTCGCGATCGCCGTCGCCACGGCGGCCACCAGCGGATTCACCCCGACCGCCCGCGCCTACGCCCAGGGCAGACCCGACGCGGGGGCCGGCCCCCGCGTCGAACGCCTCATCGCCAGGCTCACCCTCGACGAGAAGATCTCCCTGCTGCACGGTGCCACCGACCCGGACTCGCTCGGCCAGGCCGGTTACATACCCGGCGTGAAGCGCCTCGGTGTCCCGCCCCTCCGCCTCGCCGACGGCCCGGCCGGCGTCCGCGTCACCCGACACGCCACCGCCCTGCCCGCCCCCGTCCTGCTGGCCGCCGCCTTCGACCCGGACCTCGCCCGCCGCTACGGGCAGGTCATCGGCCGCGAGGGCCGCGCCCTCGGCCAGGACGTCCTGCTGTCCCCGATGGTCAACCTCATCCGCACCCCGTACGCCGGCCGCAACTTCGAGACCTTCAGCGAGGACCCGCTGCTCGCCTCCGACCTGGTCGCCGCCGAGATCGAGGGCATCCAGGGCGAGGGGCTCGTCGCGACCGTCAAGCACTACGCGCTGAACAACCAGGAGAGGGACCGCAACTCCATCGACGTGCGCGTCGACGAGCGGACGATGCACGAGATCGAACTGCGCGGCTTCGAAGCGGCCGTCGCCGCCGGAACCGGCGCCGTCATGGGTGCCTACAACAAGGTCAACGGCACCTTCGCCTGCGAGAACAAGACGCTGCTCACCGACATCCTGCGCGAGCAGTGGGGCTTCGGCGGCTGGGTGATGACCGACTGGTTCGCCGCGCACAGCACCGTGGCGGCCATCACCGCCGGCCTCGACATGGAGATGCCGGACGGGACGTACTTCGGTACGGCGCTGAAGTCGGCCGTCCAGAACGGCAGCGTGCCCGAACAGTTCGTCGACCGCGCCGTGCGCCGCGTCCTCGGCGTCATGGACCGCTTCGGCCTCCTCGACGGCAGCGTGCCCGCCCGCCCGGACCGCGATCCGGAGGCGGGCGCGGCGGTCGCCCTGGAGGTCGCCAGGGCGGGAGCCACCCTGCTGCGCAACGAACGCGGCACGCTGCCCCTGACCGGCGGCGACATCGCGGTGATCGGCCCGAGCGGCACCCTGCCCTTCGTCAGCGGCGGCGGCAGCGCGCACGTCATACCCGACCATGCCGACACCCCCCTGGACGCCATCACCGCACGCGCGGGAAGCGGCGCCAAGGTGACGTACGCGCTCGGCGAGGACCTCTTCGGCAAGGAGATCCCGGCGGCCTCGCTCACGCCCGCCTTCGACAGTGCGGGCCACGACGTCGGCGCCGGGCAGACCTGGACGTACGACGGCACGCTCACCGTCGCCGAGGCCGACGAGTGGACCTTCGTCATCCATTACTCGGGTGCGCCCACCATCCGCCCCAAGGTCCTCCTCGACGGCGTGGAGCTCTTCCCGCTCGCGCCCGGTTACGGCGAGTACTTCATGGGCGGCCTGGTCACCACCGCCCCCGACGGCCTGGCCGTGCGCCGCGCCACGCTCACCCTCGCCAAGGGCACCCACACGCTGAGCATCAGCGCACAGGGCGGCGACGCGGGACAACTGTTCCGGCTGCGGCGCATCACCGGCGCGACCCGGGCACAGGACCTGGCCGAGGCGGTGACGGCGGCGCGCTCGGCCCGGCATGTCGTCCTCTTCGCCTACGAGGACGCCACCGAGGGCCTGGACCGCACGACGATCGCGCTCCCGGGCAACCAGTCCCGGCTCATCGAGGCCGTGACGGCGGCGAACCCGCGCAGCACCGTCGTCCTCAACACCTCCTCCTCGACGTCGATGCCGTGGCTGGAGCTCACCGGGGCCGTGCTCCAGATGTACTACCCGGGCCAGGAGGGCGCGGCCGCCACCGCCGCCGTCCTGTTCGGCGACTGCGATCCGGGCGGCCGGCTCACCCAGTCCTTCCCGTCCGACGACGACCACCACCCCGTCGCCGGCGACCCGCGCCGCTACCCGGGCGTGGACGGCACCGAGGAGTACTCGGAGGGCATCCACGTCGGCTACCGCTGGTACGACGCCGAGGGCGTGCGCCCGCTCTTCCCGTTCGGGCACGGGCTGTCGTACACCTCCTTCGCCTACGAGAACCCTTCGGTCCGGTGGACCCGCCGGGGCCTCGACGTCGGTTTCACCGTCCACAACACCGGCCGGCGGGCGGGCGTCGACGTGCCGCAGGTGTATGTCGGACGCTCGCCCGACCTCCGGCTCGACCAGGCGGTACGGGCGTTGGGCGGATACCGGCGGATCGCGCTGCGGGCAGGGGAGCGGCGCCGGGTCACCGTCCGCGTCGACGCGCGCACGCTGTCCTCGTGGGATGTGAAACGGCACGCCTGGGTGCTCGGCACCGGGCGGCGCACCGTGTGGATCGGTGCGTCGTCCCGCGACCTGCGGCTGCGTACGAGCGTGGAGGTGAGCCGGTGACGCGCGAACGTGAAGGGGTGCCGAGGGGCAGGCGTGCGCCTGTCGTGCGACGAGTCACCCTCGCGCTGGCGGCCCTCGCGGCCACGCTCCTCACCCCCGTCCCCGCCCAGGCCGCGGCACCGCAGGCCGACCCGGTGGTCCGGACCGACGCGGGCCTCGTGCGCGGCGTCACCGCCGAGGGACGACAGTTCCTCGGCATCCCGTACGCCGAGCCGCCCGTCGGGAAGCTCCGCTGGACGGCGCCGCGCCCGGTTCGCCCCTGGAACGGGGTGCGCGCGGCGCGGGACTTCGGCAACTCATGTGTGCAGACGGCCAGTTGGGACCCTGGGTACGAGCAGCCCAGTCACACCGAGGACTGCCTCGACCTCAACGTCTACGTCCCCGAGGGCTCCGCCCGGCGCGCCGTGCTCGTCTGGTTCCACGGCGGAGGTCTCACCGCCGGCGCGGGCCGGGACATCGTCCCCGACACCTTCGCCCGGCAGACCGGAACGGTCGTCGTCACCGTCAACTACCGTCTCGGCGCCATGGGTTTCCTGGCCATGTCCGGCCTCGACGGCGAGGCGCGCGACGGAGTCTCCGGCAACTTCGGCATGCTCGACCAGCAGGCCGCGCTGCGCTGGGTACGGGCCAATATCGGCCGCTTCGGCGGTGACCCGGCCCGCGTCACCATCGCGGGCGAGTCGGCCGGCGGCCGCTCGGTCTGCACCCAGCTGGCCTCGCCGACGGCGAAGGGCCTGTACCGGGCGGGCATCATCGAGAGCGGCGCCTACGACGACTGCTCCGCCCGCGGTCACGAGACCGCGGTGGCCCAGGGAGCCGCCTTCGCACGGAAGCTCGGCTGTACGACCGTGGCGTGTCTGCGCGGCAAGTCCGCGGCCGAGATCCTCGACACCCAGGGCGAGTTCGACTGGAGCCCGGTCGTCGGCGGCGCCTTCCTGCCCGAGCAGCCCGAGACGGCCCTCGCGCAGGGGGCCGCAGCGGGGATCCCGGTGATGAACGGGGCCAACCAGGACGAGGGGCGGCTGTTCGCCTTCGCCTCCTTCGACCTGGGCGGCAATCCGCTCACGCCCGAGCAGTACCCGGAGGTCATGCGGTCGGCGTTCGGTGACCGGGCGCTCACGCGCTACCCCCTGTCCGCCTATCCCTCGCCGACCCTCGCCTACGCCGCCGCGCTCGGCGACACCCTGATGGCCTGCCCCGCACTCCGGCTGGACGGCATCCTCGCCGCGCGCGGACCGGTGTACTCGTACGAGTTCGCCGACCGCACCTCGCCGCCCTTCGCCTCGCTGCGGAACCTGCACACGGACTTCGACTTCGGTGCGACCCATGTGAACGAGGTGCAGTACCTCTTCAAGCACTTCGGACTCGACTCGCCACTGAACGCCGAGCAGCGTGCGCTGTCCCGGCAGATGGTCCAGTACTGGGGTTCCTTCGTCCGGGACGGGGTGCCGCGCGCCGCCGGGCAGCCGGCGATGCCCGGCCGTCCGGGGACCGTGCTGGCGCTGCGGACCGCGTCGGCGGGCGGAAACACGCCGAGTACGACCGTGCACGCGGAGCATCGGTGCGATCTGTGGGACGCCGACACCTCCGGGTGACCCGGTAGGCTTCCTGGCGTGCGCCTCCTCGCGGCGCACGCCGGGAACGCAGGGACGCAGAACGGGAGGAAGCCGCGGTGCACGTGCAGGAGTGGCTCGACACGGTGCCCGCGGGTGCCGTCTACGCCGTGGTGGCCCTGGTCATCGGTCTGGAGAGCCTGGGTATCCCGCTGCCGGGCGAGATCATCCTGGTGTCGGCGGCCCTGCTCTCCTCGCAGCACGCGGGCGTCAACCCCATCGTTCTCGGCGCGTGCGCCAGCGCCGGCGCCGTGATCGGCGACTCCATCGGCTACGCCATCGGCCGCAAGGGCGGACGGCCACTGCTGGCCTGGCTCGGCAAGAAGTTCCCCAAGCACTTCGGCGAGGGGCACATCGCCACCGCCGAACGGTCGTTCGAGAAGTGGGGCATGTGGGCCGTCTTCTTCGGCCGCTTCGTCGCCCTGCTGCGCATCTTCGCCGGCCCGCTCGCGGGCGTGCTGCGGATGCCGTACTGGAAGTTCCTCATCGCCAACCTGCTCGGCGGCATCATCTGGGCGGGCGGCACGACCGCGGTCATCTACTACGTCGGCCTCGTCGCCGAGGACTGGCTGAAGCGGTTCTCGTATCTGGGGCTGGTGGTGGCCGCGCTCATCGGGCTCACCTCGATGCTGGTGCTGAAGCGCAAGGCGAAGAAGGCGACGGCGCACAAGGAGGCGGCCGAGCGGGAAACCGTCCCGGCCACCGAGTAGGAACCGGCCGCAGGACTCAGTCCCCGTGCACCTGGCGGTGCGCCTGGGCCAGCTCCGCGTACATCGTGCCGTTCAGGGTGACGCCCTGACGCTCCTCCTGCGACAGCTCCCGCCTGACCTTCGCCGGGACGCCCGCGACCAGTGAGCCCGGGGGCACCTGCATGCCCTGCGGTACCAGGGCCTGGGCGGCGACCAGGGAGCCGGCGCCGATCACCGCGCCGTTGAGCACCGTGGCGCCCATGCCGATCAGGCAGTCGTCGCCGACCGTGGCTCCGTGCACCACGGCGTTGTGCCCGATGGAGACACGCTCACCGACGGTCACCGGGAATCCGGGGTCGGCATGGAGCGTGCAGTTGTCCTGGACGTTGCTGCTCGCGCCGACCGAGATCCGCTCGACGTCGCCGCGCAGCACCGCCCCGTACCAGACGCTCGCCCCCGCCTCCAGCGTCACGTCGCCGATCACCGTCGATGTGGGGGCCACGAAGGCCTCCGGGTCCACCTTCGGTTCTCTGCCCGCGATACCCGTGATCAGCGCCTTGTGCGTCATGACCGTCTCCTCGTGTCCGTCGTACACCGGCACCGTACGCCACCCGGTGGGGTGAAGATCACAGGGCTCCGGCCTCTTGGGTGCACCACGCGCCGACTACGGTGAGCGGGTGCCGAAGCGCAAGAACACGTTCTCATCCTGGCGGCGCCGCGTCGCGCAGCAGGCCGTCCACGCGGGCTGGTCCTGGGTGCAGCGCACGGGCTCCGTCACCGCCGAGCACCCCGGGCGCTTCCGCTTCGGCTCGATGGGAACGGCGACCAGGCTCGCCTTCCCCCTCGGCACCGTCTTCGGCGAGCCCTGGATCCATCTCGGCTCCCACTGCATAGTCGGCGAACAGGTCACCCTGACCGCCGGCCTCATGCCCGACCTCGACCTGGGCCCGGACCCGATCCTGCGCATCGGCGACGGGGTCGTGCTCGGCCGCGGCAGCCATGTCATCGCCGACACGACGGTCACCATCGGCAGCGACTGCTACTTCGGGCCGTACGTCTACGTCACGTCCACGAACCACTCCTACGACGACCCGCACGAGCCCATCGGCAAGCAGTGGCCGCGGATGGAGCCCGTGGAGATCGGGCCCGGCTGCTGGATCGGCACGGGGGCCGTGATCCTGCCGGGGGCGCGGATCGGACGGAACGTCGTGGTGGCCGCGGGCGCCGTCGTCCGGGGTGTCGTGCCCGACCACGCGGTGGTGGCCGGGGCGCCCGCCCGGGTCGTACGGCGCTGGACGCCCGCCGAGGGCTGGCAGCCACCCCTGCGCAGCCCGGCCCCGGTGCCGATCCCGGACGGGGTCACCTCCGAGCAGCTCGTGGCGCTGTCGGGTCTCGACGAGGAGACGGCGGCGAGGCTGGCCCAGCTGGAGCCGGAGTCCTGAGTCAGCCGGTGGCCAGCAGCAGGGTGCCCACCAGGGCCAGGCCCGCGCCCGCCGCCTGCACGGCCCGCAGCCGCTCGCTGAGGAAGCCGCGCGCGGCCAGCGCGGTCACCACCGGGTAGAGCGAGGCGAGCACGGCGGCGACCGTGACCGGGCCGTGCTGGGCGGCGACCGAGTACGTGCCGTTGGCCGCGACGTCGGCGAGGCCGACGAAGGCGAGCGCCGGGAGCGAGGCCCAGGGGAAGCCGCCCGCCGGGAGTGCCGGTGCGCCCCGCCGCACGGAGACGTACAGCGCGGTACCGCCCACGGCCACGTTCGTCACGCGCTGTACGAAGAGCGCCAGGAAGAGACCGGTGACCGTGGTCGACGCCTCGGCGATCAGCGCGAAGACCGTGCCGAAACCGAGTGCGGCGATCAGCGTCAGCAGGATCGCCCGACGCTGCACCGCGGCGCCTCTCAGCTGCGGACCGCCGGCGAGCACGACACCGGTGACGGCGACCGCGATCCCGGCGAGCTGCGTCAGCCCGGGGCGCTCACCGAGGAAGAGCCCCACGCCGACGGGGACGGCCACGCTGAGCGTGGCGAGCGGGGAGACGACTCCCATCGGGCCGAGGGCGAGCGCCTTGTAGAAGGAGAGCAGCGCGACCGGGCCCACCAGACCCGCGGCGAACGCGAACCACAGCCGTGGTCCGGCCTCGCTCCAGCCTCCGGTGGCGGCCACGATCGCGCCGAGCACGGCCGCGGCGATTCCCTGTGAGACCACGACCACCGTCAGCGCCGGGATCCGGCGCGTCAGCACCCCGCCGCCGAAGTCGGCCAGGCCCCACAGGAGGCTGGTGGCCAGGGCGAAGAATGCTGTCACGGGTCGCCTCGCAGTACAGTTCGGTGAACGATCGGGTGCACCACACAGTAGTTCAGTGTAGTGAACCCCGCCATTCAGAATACTGAACTCCGAGTGCTCCATGACCCCCGATATTGGACGGAATGTGTCGGATCTCGACCTGCTGACCCAGTCCCTGGCGCGCAATGTGAAGCGCTGGCGCACCGAGCGTGGCTTCACCCTGGACGCGCTCGCCGCACGGGCCGGTGTCAGCCGCGGCATGCTGATCCAGATCGAGCAGGCCCGCACCAACCCCAGCATCGGCACCATCGTCAAGATCGGCGACGCCCTCGGCATCAGCATCACCACCCTGCTCGACTACGAACAGGGCCCGAAGGTCCGCATCGTCCCCGCCGAACAGGCCGTACGGCTGTGGCACACGGACGCCGGCAGCTACAACCGCCTCCTCGCGGGAACCGAGGCCCCGGGCCCGCTGGAGATGTGGGACTGGCGGCTGATGCCCGGGGACAACAGCCCCTCCGACCCACACCCCGCCGGCACGGTCGAACTCGTCCATGTCACGGCCGGGGAGCTGACCCTCACCGTCGACGGCGTGGAGTACCGCGTCCCGGCGGGCGCGAGCGCCTCCTTCGAGGCCAACACCCCGCACATCTACGGCAATCAGGGTGCCGTCCCTATGGAGATGGTGATGGCCGTCTCGGTCCCGCTCGTGCGCTGAGACCCTTCGTGGGCGGCCGTCGTACGGCTGTTACCGTGCGGCCATGCGCGCACCCATCGGAGACTTCGACCACGCCACCCCCACCCCTGACTGCCTCGACGAGCTCACGCGCCCGGTCGCCGACGCCGTACGCCGGTGGACCGGCAGCGTTCCCGCCGGCGAGATCCTCTACGTCGAGACCGACCCGCAGTGGGCCGACACCGCCGTCTTCGTGGAGCACTACGGCCGGGACCTGCTCGAGCGGTCCGCCAACTGCGTGGTCGTCGCCGGCAAGCGCGGTGGTGAGTCCACGCTGGCCGCCTGCGTGGTCCTGTCCACCACGCGCGTCGACGTGAACGGTGCCGTGCGCCGTCAGCTCGGCGCCCGCAAGGCCTCGTTCGCGCCCATGGACACGGCGACGGGGGAGACCGGCATGGAGTACGGCGGGATCACCCCGATCGGACTGCCCGACGGCTGGCCGGTGCTGGTGGACTCGGCCGTCGTCGACCTGCCGTACGTCCTGGTCGGCAGCGGACGGCGGCGCGGCAAGCTGCTGGTGCCGGGGAAGGCGTTCGCGCAGCTGCCGGGCGCGGTCGTGCTGGACGGGCTGGGAGTGGCCTGAGGTCACCCGGGCGTGTGGTGGGCCAGCGCCAGATGCGGGTCCGGCTCGCCCGGGACGGGTGCAGGGTCGGCGTGCACCAGGGCCGCGGTGAGCCTCGGGACGGCGTGCAGCAGGGCGTGTTCGGCGTCGACGGCGATCGCATGGGCCTGCCGTACCGTCGCCTCGCCGTCCACCACGACCGCCACCTCGGCGCGCAGCCGGTGCCCGATCCAGCGCATCCGCAGCTCGCTCACCTCACGCACCCCCTCGACCTCCGCCAGCGCCCGCTCGGCCCGGTCCACCAGGGCCGGGTCCACGGCGTCCAGCACCCGCCGGAACACCTCACGCGCCGCGTCGCGCAGCACCAGGGCGATCGCGGCCGTGATCGCCAACCCGACGACCGGGTCCGCCGGTTCCCAGCCGAGCGCCGAGCCGCCGGCGCCCACGAGCACCGCCAGTGAGGTGAACCCGTCCGTACGGGCATGGAGTCCGTCCGCGACCAGCGCGGCCGAACCGATCGACCGGCCGACACGGATGCGATAGCGGGCCACCCACTCATTGCCCGCGAAACCGACGAGAGCGGCCACGGCGACCGCCCAGAGGTGCTCGACGGGCCGAGGCGAGAGAAGCCGCTCGATCGCCGTCCACCCGGCGAAGGCCGCGGACGCGGCGATCGTCAGCACGATCGCTAGGCCGGCCAGGTCCTCGGCGCGGCCGTAGCCGTAGGTGAAGCGGCGCGTCGCCGCGCGCCTGCCCAGCACGAAGGCGATGCCGAGCGGTACGGCGGTCAGCGCGTCCGCGGCGTTGTGCACCGTGTCGCCGAGCAGCGCCACCGACCCGGACACGGCCACGACGACCGCCTGCGCCAGCGCCGTCGCCCCGAGCACCGCCAGTGAGACCCACAGCGCGCGCATGCCGTGGGCCGAGGACTCCAGGGCGGGGTCGAGTTTGTCGGCGATCTCGTGGGAGTGGGGGGTGAAGAGGTGGGTGAGACGGTGGCGGAGGCCGGTGGTGGGGTGGGTGTGCCCCTCGTGATGAGGGTGCTCATGGCCGTGCTGGTGTCCGTGTCGGTGCCGGTCGCTCACGTGGCTCCCCTTCCGGTGCGCAGGAACGGAGGTGCGCGGGAGTGGACGCACGTGGCCCACGAGGCCATTATGTGCGTATGAGCGCACGCATGCACCTATCACCTGCGCATCATGCGCATCCGCACACCCCGGGCGAGGAGCAGTTCGCGCTCGCGGCCGAACTCCTCGCCCTGCTCGGCGACCGCACCCGCCTCACGCTGCTGCACGCGCTGGCGGTGGGGGAGGCCGACGTCACCACCCTCACGGAGGCGTGCGGGGCGGCGCGGCCCGCGGTGAGCCAGCATCTGGCGCGGCTGCGCCTGGCCGGTCTGGTGAGCGCCCGCAAGGAAGGCCGCCGGGTGATCTACGCACTCCGCGACGGCCATCTGCGCCGCCTCGTCGCCGAGGCGCTGAACGTGGCCGACCACCGCCTCGGCGACCAGCCCGGGCACGACTGACCGGGAGCGCGTCGGGTCAGTGGTGGGCGGCCGTGCCCAGGTACTGCTCGGCGAAGGCGGCGGCCGCCACGGGTGAGGTGAACAGGCGCCGCAGCCGGGCCAGTGTGGTGCCCGCGCGGAACGGGTCGCCCGTGGCGGCGCCGTGGTACACCTCGGAGAGCCAGTGCGAGAACTCCTGGTAGTCCCACACGCGCCGCAGACACGCCTCCGAGTAGTCGTCGAGCCCTCTGTCGTCGTTCTTGGTGAGGTGGTCGACCAGCGCGTCGCCGAGCAGGAACGCGTCGTGCAGGGCCAGGTTCATGCCCTTGGCCGCGATGGGCGCGACGAGGTGGGCCGCGTCACCCGCGAGGAAGAGCCGCCCGTAGGCCATCGGCTCGACGACGTAGTCGTGCATGTCCAGCACCCGCTTCTCGATCAGCCGTCCCTCGGTGAGCGGCGGAACGCCCGCCGCGCCGAGGCGCTGCCGCAGCTCCGTCCAGACGCGGTCGTGCGGCCAGTTGCCCGGGTCGTCGCCGGGCGGGCACTGGAGGTAGTAGCGGGTCACCTCGGGACTGCGGGCCATATGACCGGCGAAACCACGCGGATGGACCCCGAACAGCACACAGTCGGACGACGGCGGCGCCTCGGCGAGGAGGGCCAGCCAGCCGATGCCGTAGTCGTGCCGTGCCACCCGGGCCCGGTCGGCCGGCAGCGCGGTGCGCGTCACGCCACGTGCCCCGTCGCATCCGGCGACGAAGTCGCAGTGCAGCAGCTGCCGTCGACCGGTCTCCGGGTCGAGGTACGACACCGAGGGCCGGTCCGAGTCCAGGTCGTGCAGCCGCACGTCCCGCACCCCGAACCGTATGTCCCCGCCGCGCACGTCCGCGTACTCGTGCACCAGGTCCGTCACCAGCAACGGCTGTGGATAGACGAAATGGTGACGGCCTGTCAACTCTCCGTAGAGGAAGCGGTACCGATCGCCGCCGAACCGGAACTCGCACTGCGTGTGCCTCTGCGCACGCTCCAGCAGGTTCCCTGCGAGGCCTCTCCGCTGGAGGGCCCGCACGGCCCACTCCTCGACGATTCCGGCCCTGGGCCGCTGCTCGATGAACTCCCTCGTCCCGGTCTCCAGGACGACACAGGCGACACCGGCGGCCCGCAGGACGTTGCCGACGGTGAGCCCCGCGGGCCCGGCGCCCACGACGACGACCGGGCAGTGCTGCGGGGAGGGGGAGTCGGGGTGGTGGGGGGAAGTGAAGGTCACCCGGTCATTATGTTGGGGTCGGCGAGAGCCGGCCCCGCCCCCTCCTGGCGCAGCGCCGGGATCTCGATCGCAGGGCAGCGGTCCATCACCATGTCCAGGCCCGCCGCACGGGTGCGGTCGTACGCCGCCTCGTCGACGACGCCCAGCTGGAACCACACCGCCCGCGCACCCTTGCCGACCGCCTCGTCCGCGACCGTTCCGGCGAGGTCGCTGTTGACGAAGACGTCGACGACGTCCACCTCGAAGGGGATGTCCGCGAGGGACGCGTAGCCCTGCTCGCCGTGCACGGTCTCCGCCTTGGGGTGAACGGGGACGACCCGCTTGCCGAAGCGCTGGAGCACCTCGGCGACGTGGTACGCGGCGCGGCTCCGGTTCGACGACAGGCCCACCACGGCCCAGGTGTCACCGAGCTCGGTGAGGATCTTGCGGATCGTTGCCTCGTCGCCGTACACCGGCGGCCTCCTATGGACAGGGGAACTGACTGGGAAGAGACGCTGTCCTGGGGTCAACAGCGGACGGTGTGCGGGGATTCCGAGCAGGTCCGCCACACCCCCGGGCCGGGCTCCGTGTCCTGAATCCGCGCAGCCTGCCTGCGCCCGGGCGCCCGCGCGCCTACGCTCAGCCCGTGCTTCGCATCATCGACGCCCGTACCGGCGAACCCGTCGACGCCGCCCCCGTCCGCCGGGGCCTGACCCGTGTCGAGGCGCACGCGCCGGGGTTCGACACCACGGCCCTGCGCGTGCTGCTCGTCACCGACCTGCTCGTACGCGCCCTGGAGCTCGGCGGGACGCCGGTCTGGGCGCTGCTGAGCGCACCGCGCGACCAGGCCGAGCTGCGCGCGAGTGCCGCGGCCCTCGGTGTCCGGCCCTTCGAGGAGGGGCGGGACATCGGACCCGGGCTGGGCGAGGCCCCGGTCCTGCACGTGGTGGGCGAGGGCGGTGCAGTGCCCGACGGGGTCCGGGTCGAGGTCGCGCCCGTCCTGTCGGCGAAGGCCGGTGTTCCGGAGGGCACCGACCCTTCAGTGCTTCGGCTGGCCCTCCTCGGTCTCCGGCGGAGCGCGCCCGTACGACTCGGCCCGGCCGTCCTCACGGACGCCGACCGCACCCTTCGGCGTTGGCGCCGCACGGTCGCCACCTGGGCGACCAGGCCGTCCAGGCCGGTCCCCGACGAGGTGCGCCGACGGCTCCGTACCGCCTGGGAGGACGACCTGGACGTGCCCGAGGTCCTGCGCGTCCTGCGATGGGTGGAGGAGGCCGGGCCGGACCTGCCGGACGGCGCCCGCTTCGAGACGTACGCCTACGCCGACCGGCTCCTCGGCCTCGAGCTCACCCGCGACCTGGGAGCCCCGGCGTGATCGCGCGCGCCGGCGCGGGACCGCTGCGCCGTCTGGTCGTGCTGCGGCACGCCAAGTCCGCCTGGCCCGAGGGCGTCCCCGATCACCGGCGGCCGCTCTCCCCGCGCGGCCGCCGGGACGCCCCGGCCGCGGGCCGCGCCCTCGCCGAGGCCGACTCCCTGCCCGATCTCGCCCTGTGCTCCACCGCCCTGCGCGCCCGCCAGACCTGGGAGCTGGCCGCCGCCCAGTGGGGCACCCCGCCGCCGGTGCGGTACGACCCGAGGCTGTACGGAGCCGACGCGGTGGACCTGCTGGAGGTGGTGCGTGAGACGCCCCCCGAGGTCGAGACGCTGCTGCTGGTCGGGCACAACCCCGGCCTGGAGGAGCTGGTCCTCGATCTGGCCGGTGAAGGCCTCGACGGAGCGCTGGACGAGGTCCGCGCGAAGTTCCCCACCTCGGCGATCGCGGTCCTCGCCTGGCACGGCAGCACCTGGCGGGCTCTCGCCCCGGGGACGGCCCTGCTGACGTCGATGACCGTGCCGAGAGGGAAGAAGCAGGGCCGAGCGCCGGACTAGCCCACGTGGACGTACGGCCGCCGGTCCGGGTGCGGCTCCGCGCGGCGCAGTACCTCGCGGGTGACCGGGGCGACCTCGCCCTCGCCGAAGATCAGGAAGCGGACCAGGTGGCTGAAGGGGTTGCCCTCCGTCCAGTTGAAGTAGGCGTGCGGGACCTGACCGGTGCGGTCGCGCAGGGCCAGCAGCACCGCGGCGATGGTGTTGGGCACCGTCGGGCCCTGGGCCCGCAGCCGCCGTACGCCGTGCTTCTCGTCACCGTGCACGGTGATGTCGGCGGTGAAGTCCGAGGAGTCCCGCACGAACACCTCCAGGAACAGCACCGGCCCGCGCTCCGGCATGGGCGTGTGCCCCCGCTGGTCGTGCTCCTTGGCCCGGTACTCCCGCCGGCTGTGCTCCTGCGGCTCGTTCGCGATCAGGCGCAGCGGACCGCTGCGGGCCGCCGCGTCGGCGATCCGCACCGCCTTCTCGTCGAGGACGACCTCGCCGGCACGCAGTTCGAAGGCCCGGTGCACCCGCGAGCTGAACGACGTGACCAGGATGGCCACGATGAAGATCGCCGCGATCTTGATACCGTCCGGTCGCTCGATGACGTTCGCCACCAGCGTGTACGCGAAGACGGCGGTGATCGTGCCGAAACCGAGCGTCGTACGGCGATGGCCGCGCCTGTGCGCGGCGACCGTGGAGGCGAACGCCGCCGACAGCATCAGCACCAGCACACCGGTCGCGTACGCGCCGCTCTGCCTGTCGACGTTCGCGTCAAACCACAGGGTGATGAGGACCGCGGCCGTCATGAAGACCAGGACCAGCGGACGCACCGCCCGCGTCCACTCGGGGGCCATGCCGTAGCGCGGCAGATAGCGCGGTACCAGGTTCAGCAGCCCGGCGAGCGCGGAGGCACCCGCGAACCACAGGATCGTGATCGTGGAGACGTCGTAGACCGTGCCGAACACCTGGCCGAGGTACTCGTGCGCTAGATAGGACAGCGCGCGGCCGTTGGCCGGGCCACCGCTCCTGAAGTCCTCCTGCGGGATGAGGATCGTCGTGGCCAGGCTGGACAGCAGCAGGAAGCAGCTCATGGTCAGCGCGGCCGTGGTGAGCAGCTTGCGGGTGTCGCGGATGCGGCCCGCCGGGTTCGCGTACGTGTCCGTCGGGCCGCCCTTGACCTGCGGCATCACGGCCACGCCCGTCTCGAAGCCGGACATGCCGAGTGCCAGCTTCGGGAAGACCACCAGCGCCACGCCGACCATCACCAGGGGCGAGGAGTGCTCGGCGGCCAGCGCGTGGATCCAGTCGTCGATCCGCACCGGGTGGGTGAACACCTCCCAGGCGGAGTCGGCGAGCACGGCCAGATTGAGGGTCAGGTACGTCGCCACCAGCACCACCGCGATGCCGATGGCCTCCCGGAAGCCCTTCAGGAAGACGGCGCCGAGCAGGCCCACCAGCACCAGGGTGACCCAGATGTTCTCGCCGGCCAGCCAGTGCGGGGCGAACGGGTTCTGCACGACGTGCGCGGCGGCGTCCGCGGCCGACAGTGTGATCGTGATGATGAAGTCCGTCGCCGCGAAGCCCAGCAGCACCAGCACGAAGATCTTCCCCGACCACCACGACAGCAGCCGCTCCAGCATCGCGATCGAACCCTCGCCGTGCGGGCTCTCGTGCGCGACCCGGCGATAGACCGGCAGTGCGCCGAGCAGGGTCAGCGCGATCAGTATCAGCGTCGCCAGCGGGGACAGCAGACCGGCGGCGAGGGCGGCGATGCCCGGCTGGTAGCCGAGCGTGGAGAAGTAGTCGACACCGGTGAGGCACATCACCCGCCACCATCGATGGCCCTCGTGCTCGGCGTGCGGAGCAGCGTGCGGGCCCGGATGGCGGGCCGTCTGCTCGCTCAGGCCCTCCAGCAGCCACGCCCGCCAGCGCCACGCGCGCGTGGAGGGCTTCGAGCGGGCAGGTCCGGTGCCGCCGGTGCTCCCCACGTGCGTGCCGGTCATGCCGGTGTCTCCCTGTCTCCCCGTGATCGGCGGAGGCCGGCCGGCCTCCGCCGATCACGGGGCGCGTACCCACCTCATCGTCGCCCCCACCTGCGACGCGGGCTACCGCACCGGCTGCGCATAGGCTGGCCGGATGCAGGACGAGTACCGCACCGTCGCCCACGCGGGCGTGCACGAGACCGAGGTCAACCGTTCCCGCTTCCTGTGCGCGCTCGCCCCGGCGGCCACCGAGCAGGAGGCCCAGGCCTTCGTCGCCGCCGTTCGCAAGGAGCACGCCGACGCCACCCACAACTGCTGGGCCTACGTCATCGGAGCCGACGCCTCGGTCCAGAAGGCCAGCGACGACGGCGAACCCGGCGGCACGGCGGGGGTCCCCATGCTCCAGATGCTGCTGCGCCGCGACATGCGGTACGTCGTCGCCGTCGTCACCCGCTACTACGGTGGCGTCAAGCTCGGTGCGGGCGGACTGATCCGGGCGTACGGCGGCGCGGTCGGGGAGGCCCTGGACGCCCTCGGCACCCTCACCCGGCGGCGCTTCCGGCTGGCCACGGTGACCGTCGACCACCAACGGGCGGGCAAGGTGCAGAACGACCTGCGCTCGACCGGGCGCGAGGTACGTGACGTTCGTTACGGGGAGGCGGTCACCATCGAGATCGGGCTGCCGGACGCCGACGTGGAGGCCTTCCGGGGGTGGCTCGCGGATGTGACGGCCGGGACAGCGGGGTTCGAGCTGGGCGGCGAGGCGTACGGCGACACTTAACGAATGGGGCTTTTTCTCGTAACGGACATATGGGCGGCTGGTCGTGACGGGCTGATACGGGAGTAACCGCCCGTGATGTCAGACCCGGCCGTTAACCTCGGGGATCATGCGACTGCTGCACACTTCCGACTGGCATCTCGGCCGCGCGTTCCACCGGGTCGACATGCTCGGCGCGCAGGCCGAGTTCATAGGCCACCTCGTCACGACCGTGCGCGAGCACGCCGTGGACGCCGTGGTCGTGTCGGGAGACGTGTACGACCGGGCGGTACCGCCGCTCGCCGCGGTCGAGCTGTTCGACGACGCCCTGCACCGCCTCGCCGACCTCGGCGTGCCGACCGTGATGATCTCCGGGAACCACGACTCCGCCCGCCGACTGGGGGTGGGCGCCGGTCTGATCGACCGCGCGGGCATCCATCTGCGGACCGAGCCGTCGGCGTGCGGGACGCCGGTGGTGCTCTCCGATGCCCACGGCGAGGTGGCCTTCTACGGTCTGCCCTATCTCGAACCCGCCCTGGTCAAGGACGAGTTCGGCGTGGAGAAGCCAGGACACGAGAGCGTGCTCGCCGCCGCCATGGACCGCGTCCGCGCCGACCTCGCCACCCGCGCGCGTGGCACACGTTCCGTCGTCCTGGCCCACGCCTTCGTCACCGGCGGTGAGGCCAGCGACAGCGAGCGGGACATCACCGTCGGAGGGGTGGCCGCCGTGCCCGCCGGCGTCTTCGACGGCGTGGACTACGCGGCGCTGGGCCACCTGCACGGCTGCCAGACCATCACCGAGCGCGTGCGCTACTCCGGCTCCCCGCTGCCGTACTCCTTCTCGGAGGCCGGCCACCGCAAGAGCATGTGGCTCGTCGACCTGGGCGCCGACGGCACGCTCACCGTCGAGCGGATCGACTGCCCGGTGCCACGGGCGCTGGCCCGCGTCAGGGGCCCGCTGGAGGAGCTGCTCGCCGATCCGGGGCTCGCCCGGCACGAGGAGGCGTGGGTCGAGGCGACGCTCACCGACCCCGTCCGCCCGGCCGATCCCATGGCCCGGCTCACCGAGCGGTTCCCGCACACGCTGAGCCTCGTCTTCGATCCCGACCGGGCTCCGGACGACCCCGGCGTGTCCTACGCCACGCGGCTCGCCGACCGCAGCGACCAGCAGATCGCGGAGGACTTCGTGGCGCACGTGCGCGGTGCCGGGCCCGACGCGCGGGAGCGGATCGTGCTGCGGGACGCGTTCGACGCGGTGCGCGCGGACGAGACCCTGCGGGAGGTGGCCCGGTGAGGCTCCACCGCCTGGACATCACCGCCTTCGGGCCCTTCGGCGCGGCGCAGACGGTCGACTTCGACGAGCTGTCCGCCGCCGGGCTCTTCCTGCTGCACGGCCCGACCGGCGCGGGCAAGACCTCCGTCCTCGACGCGGTCTGCTATGCGCTCTACGGCTCCGTCCCGGGCGCCCGACAGAGCGGGCAGGGCCTGACGCTGCGCAGCGACCACGCCGCGGTCGGCACCCGCACGGAAGTCCGCCTCGAACTGACCCTCGCGGGGCGACGGTTGGAGATCACCCGGCAGCCGCCCTGGGAGCGTCCCAAGCGGCGCGGCTCGGGTACCACCCTCGACAAGGCCCAGACCTGGCTGCGCGAGTACGACGCCGTCGCCGGCTCCTGGAAGGACCTCAGCCGCTCGCACCAGGAGATCGGCGAGGAGATCACCCAGCTGCTCGGCATGAGCCGCGAGCAGTTCTGCCAGGTCGTGCTGTTGCCGCAGGGCGACTTCGCTCGGTTCCTGCGCGCCGACGCCGAGGCCCGCGGCAAGCTGCTCGGCCGGCTGTTCGACACGCATCGCTTCGCGGAGGTCGAGAAGCGCCTCGCCGAACGCCGGCGTGTGACCGAGACCCAGGTACGCGAGGGCGATGCCGCGCTGCTGGCGGACGCACACCGCATGCAGCAGGAGGCGGGCGGCGCCATGGAGCTGCCCGAGCTCGCGCCCGGGGAGCCGGGCCTGGCCGAGGCCGTACTGAGCGCCGCCGCCGTCGCCCGCAGTACCGCCCGCGAAGAGCTGGCCGTCGCCCACTGCCGCCTGTCCGCCGCCGAGTCCGCACAGGCCGCCACCGAGCGCGCGCTGTCCGACGTACGCGAAGTGGCCCGGTTGCAGCAGCGGTTCGCACAGGCGCGGCAGCGCGCCACGCTGCTCCAGGAGCGGGCCGACGCGCACCGGGGCGCGCAGGCGCGCATGGAACGGGCGCGCAAGGCGGAGGCGGTGGCGCCGGCGCTGGAGCTGCGGGAGGCCGCCGAGGCCGAGCACCGGCGGGCAGCCGGTGCCGAGGCACGCGCGCGTGCACAGGTGCCGGCGACCTTCGCGGAAGCCGGTGCGGCGGGACTCGCGGCCGCCGCGCGCCGGGCCGCCGAGGAACTGGGCGGACTGGAGTCGGCCCGCCGCGCCGAGCACCGCCTGACCGAACTCACCGCCGAGCGCACCGGCCTGGACCGCCAGGAGCGCGCCGACGACGACGTCCTGGCGGAGGCGGAGAGCTGGCTCGGCGAGTGGGAGACGACCCGGGCCGGCCTTCAGGGCCGTATCGAGGCCGCCCAGGAGGCCGCCACCAGGGCCGAGCAGCTCGCCGTGCAGCGCGAACCGGCGCAGAAGCGGCTCAGGGCCGCCCGGCTGCGCGATCAGCTCGCCGGGGACACCGAAGAAGCGCAGAAGCGGGCACTGGTCTCGGAGAAGCAGGCGATACAGGCCCGCGCCGACTGGCTGGACCTGAAGGAACAGCGACTGAACGGCATCGCCGCCGAACTGGCCGCGAACCTCCAGGACGGCGAACCCTGCGCCGTCTGCGGCGCCACCGAACACCCCGCCCCCGCCCGCAAGATCGCCGGACATGTCGACCGCGAGGCGGAGGAACGCGCCCTGGCCGCCTACCAGAGCGCGGAGGAACGGCATGCGCAGGACGAGCGCCGCCTGGGCGTCGCCCGGGAGGCGCTGGCCGCCGCCACCGCCGAGGCGGGAAACGCCCCGACGGAGCAACTGGCGCGGGAATCCGAGGAATTGGAGCGGCAGTACGCCGAGGCCCGCAGCGGCGCCTCCGGACTGCACGCCGCGAACGAACAGCTGAGGCACGCCGAGCAGGAGCGCGAACGGCGGACCGCGGTGCGGCAGGAGGCGGCCGTCCGAGCCGCCTCACGGGTCGGCCACCGGGAGCGACTGGACCGCGAGAAGGCCATGCTGGAGAAGGAGTTGGCCCACGCCCGGGGCGGCGCCGGCAGCGTCGCCGCGCGGGCCGCGCAGCTGGAGCGTCAGGTCGCCCTGCTCACCGACGCGGCCGACACCGCCCGCACCGCCGAGGACACCGCGCAGCGGCTCAAGGCCACCGACGCGCGCCTCGCCGACGCCGCCTTCCGCGCCGGGTTCGACACCCCGCAGGCGGCGGCCGCCGCACTCCTCGACGACGCGGCGTACCGCGAGCTCCAACGGCGCCTGGACGCCTGGCAGTCCGAGGAGGCCGCCGTACGCGCCGTCCTCGCCGAGGCCGACACCGCGGCCGCCGCCCAGCAGCCGCCCGCCGACGTCACCTCGGCCGAGCGGACCGCCGCCGTCGCGGGCCGCCGGCTGCGCGACGCCGCCTCCGTACGCGACGCGGCCGCCCGGCGCTGCACCGAACTCGACCGGCTGTCCGCGCGTGCGGCCACCGGGGTACGGCGCCTCGCACCCCTGCGCGAGGAGTACGACCGCGTCGCCCGCCTGGCCGGCCTCGCCGCGGGCACCTCGGCCGACAACGAGCGCAAGATGCGCCTGGAGTCGTATGTGCTGGCGGGCCGCCTGGAACAGGTCGCCGCCGCCGCGACCGTGCGGTTGCAGCGCATGTCGTCCGGCCGCTACACCCTTGTCCACTCCGACGACCGGGCCGGACGCGGTCGTAGCGGGCTCGGGCTGCACGTCGTCGACGCCTGGACCGGGCGTGAGCGGGACACGGCGACGCTGTCGGGCGGCGAGACGTTCTTCGCCTCGCTCGCCCTGGCGCTCGGCCTCGCGGACGTCGTCACCGACGAGGCCGGCGGGGTCCGCCTGGACACGCTCTTCATCGATGAGGGCTTCGGCAGCCTCGACGACCAGACCCTCGACGAGGTCCTCGACGTCCTCGACTCCCTGCGCGAACGCGACCGCAGTGTGGGGATCGTCAGTCACGTGGCCGACCTGCGGCGGCGCATCCACGCGCAGCTGGAGATCGTGAAGGGCCGGTCGGGCTCGGCGGTGCGGCAGCGGGGTCAGTGAGCGAGCGGCCGCCGGGGGAGCGGGGAGGAGTAGACGACGCTGGTCGTGACCGACCCCAGCGTCCCGATCTTGCCCGACACCTCCTCCAGGTGCCGCATCGAACGGGCGGCGACCTTGATGACGAAGCAGTCGTCGCCCGTGACGTGATGCGCCTCGAGGATCTCGGGCGTGACGGCCACCAGGTCGTGGAACGGCTTGTAGTGGCCGTTGGGATAGCGCAGCCGTACGAATGCCAGGATCGGCAGGCCCAGCCGCTCGGGGTCCACGACGGCCGCGTACCCCTGGATGATGCCCGCCTCCTCCAGCCGCCGCACCCGCTCGGTGACCGCGCTCGCGGACATCGACACGGCACGCGCCAGGTCGGCGAAGCTGGCCCGGCCCTCGCGCTGGAGGACCTCGAGGATGCGCCAGTCGGTGGCGTCCGGGGAATACGCGGTCATGACGGAGAAATAGCAGGTGAATCCCCGGCGGAGCAAGGCCCACGCCGGGGAATGCCCCTTCAGTGAGATGATCATCGACCGTAGATTTCTGGGCATCGGGAACCACCACGGAAAGGCCTCACGATGACCGCCGCGACCACCGTCAACCCCGTCCTGCGCGTCGCCCCCGCCGCGCCGGCCGAGGCAGCCGCCTACTTCCGCGCCAGCCTCGTCTTCCACGCCGACGTCTCCGACGTCGCCGCCGCACTCGCGGCCGGCGGGGACCCCGGCTTCGTCGTCCTGGACTCCCGCTCCACCGCCTCCTGGGATCAGGGCCACGTCCCCGGCGCGGTCCACCTGCCGACCGCGCTCATCCCCGAGCAGGCCGAACAGCTCCTGGACAAGTCGGTCCCGGTCGTGACGTACTGCTGGGGACCCGGTTGCAACGGCGCCACGCGGGCTGCCCTCGCCCTCGCCGAACTCGGCTACCAGGTCAAGGAGATGCTCGGCGGCTTCGAGTACTGGGCGCGCGAGGGCTTCGCATACGAGACCTGGGAGGGCACCGAGCGCCGGGCGGCCGACCCGCTGACGGCGCCGGTGGACGCGGAGGACTGCGGCTGCTGACGCGACGGCGGGAGATCGTGCGAAGAGGTCGCGTGCCAGGAGTTCGGCGCGCGGCCAGGACTCAGTCCCGTACCGGCGTCGGACGCAGGAAGCGGCGGTCCGCCGGAGCGAACTCCTCTTCCGGGCGGGCCGCGCGCAGCACCACGTCCAACGCGGCGTCCGCCGCGCAGGCGTAATGCCCGCTGGCCCAGGCGGCGTTGGCCTCCACCACCGCCCAGCCCGAGTCGGTGAGCAGCCCCACGTCCACGACGACCGCGCTCGGCAGCCCGCTGTCGACCAGGCGCCCGGCGAAGGACAGCACCTCGGACCGGCGCGGGTCCGCTGCCAGCGGCGCCACGTCGAGCTCGCCGCCCGTCGCGTACCGGCTGCCGGTGCGGACCGTGCCGTCCAGGAGGAACAGCCGGTACTCCAGGGCGAATGTCACGATGTCGCTCACCAGCACGGGCGCGTCGTCGTCGACCGCATCGGGCCCCGGCAGCCGGCTCCCGTCCGGGTAGACGCGTGCGGGGAAGCTCTTGTCGTTGGGCGGCTTCACGAACGCGGGCCGGCGCAGCTGCCGCGCCTCGCGGATGGTCGTGAACTCGACGTCTCGCAGGGTGAGTTCGTACGGCAACCGGGCGAGCCAGTCCTCCGGGGCCTCCAGCAGTCCGAGCCCCAGCTCCCGCGCCACGGCGTCCGCGAACAGCGGTCCGGCGTACAGCGAGGCCCCGGCGGCCCCGCGCTCGTGCTCGGGCACCCGCCAGTCGCGCAGCGTCTCGACCCGCGTGCCGCGCCGCCGTGCGGCGTCCGCGAGGGCGTGTCCGGTCGCCGTGACGCGCGGGGAGAGGAAAAGGGTCCGGGTGGTCATGAGAGTAGAGAGTGGCGTACGAGTCGCCTTCGGGGACAGTGAATTCGTGGGACCCCTGTGCGTGTAGGTTCTGCGGCATGGTGCGATACGCGGATCCGGGCGCGGTGGAATGGGTGGAGTCGGGCGGCGGGCCGCTCATAGCGGTGCCGGAGACGGTGCTGCCGTTCTGGGCGGGTGCCGAGGGGGACGAGACGGCCTCGGACTACGACCGCGCGTGTGAGATCGACGCGGCTGTCGGACTGCTGCCCGTCGGGGACAGCGCGGCCCTGGTCCTCGGCGACGAGCCCGCCGCCACCGCCTACCTCCCCGACCACGGCACGTTCGTACGCTGGTACGCCGCGGACTCGGCGGAGGAACTCCTCGCGGAGCTGCCCGAAGCGCTCGTCACGGCGTCCTGGGCGTCCGAAGTGAACTGGAACGTACCCGGCACGGTCCTCCTGTTCGACGCGGCCTGGCCCGGCAACGACTGCGCGCGGACCGACCATGTGAAGATCTCGCTCCATCCCGGCCGGTACGCCGTGCGCGCGGCCCAGGTGCAGCCGGGCCCCGAGACCTGGTTGGGGCTCGTACAGCTGCGGCGACTGCCGGACTGACCGGGCGGGGCGGTGCGTGGCGGCTGCCGGGCTGTTCGGTGGGCGGGGACGGCGCTCGGCTGGCCCCCGAACGCGTCCGTAATTACGAGTGCGCCGACCCCGCACGTTCACCATCATGGTCGTCCATGTCACGACTCCCGCACCCGAAGACCTGCGCCGTGACCCCGAACGAAGTCGAGAGCTTGGGGAAGGGTCACGGGTCAGGTCATCGACTCGGAGGGCGGGTTCCGGAGATGAGCGGGGTGAGCCCCGTGCGTCAGAGCTTGGACAGCTCGTCCACCAGGTCGTCCAGGCCGAGGGAACCCTGGGACAAGGCCGCCATGTGCCAGGCCTTCAGGTCGAAGGCGTCGCCGTGCCGCTTGCGGGCGTTCTCGCGGCCCAGCAGCCAGGCCCGCTCGCCGAGCTTGTAGCCGATCGCCTGACCGGGCATCGTCAGATAGCGGGTCAGCTCGCTCTCCACGAAGTCCGCCGGGCGGCTGCTGTGCCCGCCGAAGAACTCCTGGGCCAGCTCCGGAGCCCAGCGCTCGCCCGGGTGGAACGGGGAGCCCGCCGGGATCTCCAGCTCCAGGTGCATGCCGATGTCGATGATGACGCGGACGGCCCGCATCATCTGCGCGTCCAGGTAGCCGAGCCGCTGTTCGGCGTCGGTGAGGAAGCCCAGCTCGTCCATCAGCCGCTCCGCGTACAGCGCCCAGCCCTCGGCGTTGGCGCTCACCCCGCCGAGGGTCGCCTGGTAGCGGGACAGGTTCGCGGCGACGTGCGTCCACTGCGCGAGCTGGAGGTGATGGCCGGGGACGCCCTCGTGGTACCAGGTGGAGACGAGGTCGTAGACCGGGAAGCGGGTCTGGCCCATCGTCGGCAGCCAGGTGCGGCCCGGGCGCGAGAAGTCCTCCGACGGCGCGGTGTAGTAGGGCGCCGCCGCCCCGCCGGGAGGCGCGATGCAGGACTCCACCTTCCGCACTCGCTCGGCGAGTTCGAAATGCGTGCCGTCCAACGCGTCGATCGCCTGGTCCATCAGGCCCTGCAGCCAGTCGCGGACCTCCTCGACGCCCTCGATGTGCCGGCCGTGCTCGTCGAGATGCGCGAGCGCCACCCACGGCGTCGCGGCGCCGGGCAGGATCTTCTCGGCCTCCTGCCGCATCTCGCCCAGGAGACGGTGGTACTCGGCCCAGCCGTACGCGTACGCCTCGTCCAGGTCGAGGTCCGTGCCGTTGAAGTAGCGTGCCCAGCGGGCGTAGCGCTCACGGCCCACGGTGTTCGGCGCGCCCTCGATCGTCGGCGCGTACACGTCGCGCATCCAGTCCCGCAGCTCGACGACGGCCGCGGTCGCCCCGCGGGCGGCCTCGTCCAGTTCCGCGCGCAGCGCCTGAGGGCCGGCCGCCGCGAAGTCCTCGAACCAGCCGCGGCCGTTGCCGTCGGTGTCCGACCACTCGGTGAGCTGTTCGACGAACGTGGCCGTCGGACGCGGTGCCGCGTACAGCTTGCGTTCCAGGCCGAGCGCGAGGGACTCGCGGTAGCCCGCCAGCGCCGTCGGCACCGCGCGCAGCCGCTCGGCGATCGCCGCCCAGTCCTCCTCCGTCTGCGCCGGCGTCACGGTGAAGACCTCGCGCACCGAGTGCGGTGCCGTGTGCAGGTTGCCGACGGCGCGCAGGTGTTCGTCGGCCTCGTGCACGGCGAGCTCCGCGGTGAGCCGTTCGCGCAGCAGGCGCCCGCAGCGGCGCTCGATGTCACTGTCGGCGCCCGGCTGCCGCTCGGCCTCGTCGAGCCGGGCGAGCGTCGTCCGGGCCAGCTCGGCGAGCGCATCCTGTCCGGCCGGTGAGGTGTCGGGCAGACGGCTCGAACTCTCCTTCACTCCGAGGTAGGTTCCGGTGATCGGGTCGAGGGCGATCAGCTCGTCGACGTAGGCGTCGGCGACCTCGCGGGGCAGCTGGCTCTTGGTCTCTGACATGCGGACATCCTCGTACGGATACCGGTGCCACGTCAGCCCGGATTGCCACGCCATGCGCGATGTCAGTCCGATTTCGCTGAGGGCTTGTCCGACGGGCCTGGTGGGAGCAGTGGCCCGCAGTCCCACTGCTGGAAGATCAACCGGGTCTCCACGCGGGCGACTTCCCGTCGCGCCGTGAACTCGTCGAGCACCAGCCGCTGCAGATCGGCCATGTCCGCCACCGCCACATGGACGAGATAGTCGTCCGGACCGGTGAGATGGAACACCGTCCGCGCTTCCGGCAGCGCCCGGATCCGCTCCACGAACGGCCCCACCAGCTCCCGTCGATGCGGCCTGACCTGCACCGACAGCAGCGCCTGCAACCCGCGCCCCAGCTTCGCCGGATCCACCCGCAGCTGATGGCCGAGGATCACCCCCGAGCGGCGCAGCCGCGTCACGCGGTCCAGACAGGTCGACGGCGCGACCCCGACCTGCGCGGCGAGATCGCGGAACGTCGTCCGGGCGTCGTTCTGCAACAGCCGCAGCAGGTGAAGGTCCACCGGATCCAGTACGACAGATTCGGCCATTGGCCGAACGTAGCACGGCGTTCGAATACGGTGCCCCGGCCGGTGTTCACCCTTGCCGCCATGGACTCAGCGACCACGTTCGCGCCGTACGACGACGTACGCACCCCATCGAGAGCACTGGCCACCGAGGCCGTGCACGCCGGACGGGACGACCTCGCCCGCCAGGGACTGCACGCCCCGCCGATCGACCTGTCCACCACCTACCCGTCCTACGACAGCCGCGGCGAGGCCGCCCGCATCGACGCCTTCGCCGCGACGGGTACCGAGCCGGAGGGCCCGCCGGTCTACGCCCGTCTCGGCAACCCCACCGTCGCGCGCTTCGAGACCGCCCTCGCCCGACTGGAGGGCACCGAGAGCGCGGTCGCGTTCGCCAGCGGCATGGCCGCGCTGAGCGCCGTACTGCTGATACGGGGGGCGATGGGCCTGCGCCACGTCGTGGCCGTGCGCCCGCTGTACGGCTGCAGCGACCACCTGCTCACCGCCGGACTGCTCGGCTCGGAGGTGACCTGGACCGACCCGGCCGGCATCGCGGACGCCCTGCGCCCGGACACGGGCCTGGTCATGGTCGAGACCCCGGCGAACCCGACCCTCGCCGAAGTGGACCTGCGGGCCGTCGCCCACGCCTGCGGCTCCGTTCCGCTGCTCGCGGACAACACCTTCGCCACGCCCGTCCTGCAACGCCCCGCCGAGCAGGGCGCCCGGCTGGTGCTGCACAGCGCCACCAAGTACCTCGGCGGACACGGAGACGTGATGGCCGGCGTCGTGGCCTGCGACGAGGAGTTCGCCGGGCAGCTGCGCCAGGTCCGGTTCGCGACCGGCGGGGTGCTGCATCCGCTGGCCGGCTATCTGCTGCTGCGCGGCCTGTCGACCCTGCCGGTACGGGTGCGGGCCGCCTCCGCGAACGCCGCCGAACTCGCCCGCCGCCTCGCCGCCGACCCGCGCGTCGCCCACGTCCACTACCCGCGCATCGGCGGAGCGATGATCTCCTTCGAGGTCCACGGCGACCCGCACGAGGTCATCGCCGGCGTCCGGCTGATCACCCCGGCCGTGAGCCTCGGCAGCGTGGACACCCTCATCCAGCACCCGGCCTCCATCAGCCACCGCATCGTGGACCCCGCAGACCGTCGGGGCGCCGGCGTGAGCGATCGGCTGCTGCGACTGTCGGTGGGACTGGAGGATGTCGAAGACCTGTGGGCCGACCTGAACGGGGCATTGGGCGGTCCGGGCGCGGCTGATCGGGTCGCGGTCGGGGAGTCGGGGCGTCGGTCGTCCGAATCGTCTTGACGGTTTGCCTCGTCCTGCCCCTGTCGCCGCCTCGACGGGGGCTGGGCCTGTGACGAACGGCCCGGCGGAGTCCGAGTCCGCCGAGCCGTTCGTCCGAGTCGCCGAGGTGTTCCTAGTCGCGCACGATCCGCTCGCCGTACCGCTGCTGCCGCTCGTAGGGCAGCCGCGCCTCGACCGGTGCCGCGTCCAGACGGGCCGTGATCACCAGGGTGCCCTCCTCGATCTGGTAGTCGAGGGGGAGGCCGAGGCCGCGCATCGCGGCGACCATGCCGGTGTTGGAGGCCTGCGTCACGGCGTACACGCTCTCGCAGCCGGCTTCGACCGCCATGGTCACCAGGCGGCCGAGGAGTTCGGCGCCGATACCTCGCCTTTGCCATTCGTCCTCGACGAGCAGCGCCACCTCCGTCTCGTCCCCGTCCCACAGCAGATGGCCGAGGCCGACGATGCGCCCGGACCTGGTCTGCACCGCGAGCGTCCGTCCGAAGCGCGGGCTGAGCAGGTGGTTCAGATAGCGGTCCGCGTCGCCGACCGGACCGTGGTAGCGCATCGCGAGGGTGCGTGCCGAGCACCGCTCGTGCATGTCCTTCGCGGCCTCCAGGTCGCCGGTGTCGGCCCGGCGCACGGTGATGTCGTTGCCCTCGGGCAGCGTCAGCACATCTTCGCTGAGCGGGACGCGCGGACCGAGCCGGGCGTCGAGCTCCACCAGCGCCCGCGCCCGGGCGAACTCGGTCGGCGTGAACGGCAGATACGGCCGTTCCACGGTGATCACTCCGCCTTCCGGCGCCCGCAGCCGCATCACGGTGTCCTCGAGAACCCCCTCGACCGGTACGCCGTCCACCCCGCGGCCCTTGTCCAGCGGCGAGGCGGGCAGCGACCGGATGGTGCACCGGCCCAGCAACTGGCGCAGCGCGAGCGGGAGTTCCGCCGCGTCCAGCGCGGTGCGGGTGGCCAGGCCGAGCACCCGGGTCGGGGCGTCCACCAGGTCGTGCGCGTCGGCCCGCTCGATCCAGGTCGAGGCGCCGCCGGCCTGTGCCACCGCGCGGCTGATCTCGGCCGCGGGCAGCTCGCCGGGTGCCCGCAGCAGGAACTCGTCGACCGTGCCCTCGCCCAGGGGATGCGTCTGCAGGCTCAGGATGTCCACCCGCAGTGCGGCCAGTGCCGTGCACAGCATCGCCAGCGACCCCGGTTCGTCCTTCACCGTCGTCCGCATCCGCCACAGGGCGCTCTTCCCGCCCGTGGCCTGGACGGCCACGGCGGACGGCCCGGCCTGCTGCTCGCCGGAGCGCGGCCGGGCGCCGGTATCGGTATCGGTCGCCGGAGGCGCGTGACCGTGGTGGCGTGCCCACCATGTGTGGAATCCCGCCGTGGCCGCGAGCACGACCGCCGAGGTCACCAGCAGGGCCGGACCGTCGGGGCCGTGACCGATCAGGTTTGCCACGGCGTCCGCCACCGCCACGGCCGTGAAGAGGGCGGCGAGTTCCACCACGTCCCTCCGCCAGTGGTGCACGGGGCGCCCGTGTTTTGCACGCGTCACATCAGACATGTCTCGATTCATGCAGCCACTGTGAAGGATGCGTGTTGCGTGATCACGAACGCTTTGTGACTGAGCGGTAAAAACAGGATCTGCACCTTTTGCAGCTTTTTTGTCGTTGTGTTGCGCCGCTGCACCGGCTGGGCAACGCCCCAGCTCAGAGGAGGTGGCCAGGCGCGACGGCGTACGGGACCACGTCATGCGGCCACTTCCTCGGTCAGCGCACAGTGCAGTCGCCGGGCCTGCGTCACCCTGCGGGAGGAGCCGCGCCGGGCCGCCGCCCGCGCCGCTGCGAAAACCTCGTCACGATGGGCGAGTTGAAGGACGCGGTGGTGCCGCGCACCGGGGGATGACGCCGGTGCGCGGCACACGTTCGAGGGTACGGGACCGCGGACCTACTGCCCGACGCGTCCCGGCTGGAGAACCTGGGTGAACAGTACGGTGCCGTCCTGCTCGCGCAGCCGCACCGTCAGCTCCCCGCTGTCGCCGTCGATGTCGACCTCGCCGAAGAACTGGTAGCCGCCGGCGGGCGAGACGTTCGACGCGGTCGGCGCCTTCACGAACACCCGTTCCGGACCGAAGGTGTTGTCCAGCGCGCTGGCCGGGAAGGCACCGGCGTTCAGCGGGCCCGAGACGAACTCCCAGAACGGCTCGAAATCGGTGAACGCCGCTCGCGACGGCTGGTAGTGCTGGGCCGAGGTGTGGTGCACGTCGGCCGTCAGCCACACGGTGCCGGTGATCCGCCGGTGCTTGATGTACCGCAGCAGCTCGGCGATCTGCAGCTCACGGCCCAGCGGCACGCCCGGGCCGCCCTGCGCCACCGCCTCGATGTTCGGCCTGCCCTCGGTGGTGTCGGGCACGACCAGGCCGAGCGGCATGTCTGCCGCGATGACCTTCCACACCGCACGCGACCGCGTCAGCTCCCGCTTGAGCCACTCCAACTGCTCGCTGCCGAGGATGCCCTGCGGATCGACGGTCTGGTCGTCGGGGGAGTTGGCGTTGCGGTACGTCCGCATGTCCAGCACGAACACGTCGAGCAGTGGTCCGTGGCGCATGACCCGGTGGACGCGGCCGTCCTTCGCGCCGGGACGCAGCGTCGAGATCGGGAAGTACTCGCTGAACGCCCGTCGGGCGCGCGCCGCCAGCACGTCGACGTTCTTCTCGGCGTAGCGGGTGTCCGAGTCCGCGATCACCTCGCCCGGGTACCAGTTGTTGCGCACCTCGTGGTCGTCCCACTGGATGATCGACGGCACCTGGGCGTTGAACCGCCGCAGGTTCTCGTCGAGCAGGTTGTAGCGGAAGTTGCCGCGGAACTCGGCCAGGGTCTCGGCGACCTTGGCCTTCTCCTCGGTGGTGATGTTGCGCCAGGTGCTGCCGTCGGGCAGTGCCTGGGTCGCCGAGATGGGGCCGTCGGCGTAGATGTTGTCGCCGCTGCAGAGGAAGAAGTCCGGATCGAGCTTGGCCATCGCGTCGTAGATGCGGTAGCCGCCGAGGTCGGGGTTGATGCCCCAGCCCTGTCCCGCCAGGTCCCCGGACCACAGGAAGCGCACCCCGTGCCGGCGACCGTGCGGCACGGTGCGGAAGGTGCCGGTCACCGGCTCGCCGGTGCGGCGCGGGTCGTCCGGGTCGGCGAGCAGGACGCGGTAGTGGATCTGCTCGCCCGCGGGCAGCCCGTGCAGCCGGGTCGTGCCGGTGAAGTCGGTGTCCGGGCCCAGCAGCGGGCCGTTCCATCTGCGCGGGTTGCGGAACGACTCGGTCGCGGACGTCTCGACGATCATCCGCGCCGGACGGTCGGAGCGGACCCACACCAGCCCCGAGTCGGACGTCACGTCTCCCGTCTGCACGCCCCAGCCGGCCTGGGGGCGTCCCGACAGGGCGAACGCCGGCGCGGCGCCCAGGCCGGTGGGCACGGTCAGGGCCGCCGACGCGGCCAGCGAGCCGCGCAGCACGCTGCGGCGGCCGGGGAACGGACGGTGTGACATGGATACGCCTCCAGGAACGGGAACCGGCCGGTGTGCAGTGCCACAACTACTGGTGCGCCGCAGCGCACACGGAAACCAGAAGTGAACAACTGGCCGTCGGTTGGGAGGGCCGACGTGCGATGGTCCTGAGGAGGGGGACCGTGCGTGATGCTCCTGGGGTACGGGGACGGCGAAGGCCGTTGTTCCCGGGTGGCGGGATCGGTGCGGGATGCGCTCGCGGCACGGGGACGAGCGAGCGATGCTTTTGGGGCACGGCGACCAGCGAGCGATGCCCCGGGGGCACGGGAGTCGGCGAGCAGCGCTCCGAATCACCGGAACCGGCGCGCGACGCCTCGCCATCACACGGTGGCCGCCTCCGCCATCAGCCGTATCCCCGCGCGTATCCGCGCGGGCGGCAGATGCGCGTAGCCCAGGACGAGCCGCACGTCCTTGTCCCCATCGCTCTCTTTGCTCCCGTAGCTGTCCCTGCTCCTTTTGCTCCCGTCGCTCCCGCCGTGTCCGGCAGGCGTGTGTGTGCAGTCCGTCAGCGTGCGTATCGCGACCCCGGCCGCGGCCATGCGCGCGAGGAACCGTTCCTGGGGCCCGTACCGCTTCGGAAGCGTGGCGATGACGTGCAGGCCCGCGGCGATCCCGGACACCGACGAGCCGGGGAGGTGCTCCTCGAGAGCCGCCACGAGGGCGTCGCGCCGTTCGCGGTACGCCCGCTGGCAGCGGCGCAGTCGGCGGTCGTAGTCGCCGCCTTCGAGGAACCGGGCGAAGGCGGCCTGATCGAGCGTGGGGTGTCCGAGGTCCATGGTCCGCTTGCGCTCCACGACCTCGTCGGCCAGCGAGTCCGGCACGAGCAGCCAGCCCAGGCGCAGTGCCGGCGCGAGGGACTTGCTGACCGACCCCGCGTAGAGCACGCGTTCCGGGTCGAGCCCCTGCAGCGCGCCCACGGGAGCGCGGTCGTAACGGAAGTCGCCGTCGTAGTCGTCCTCGAGGACGAACCCGTCCACCGAGCGCGCCCAGTCGAGGAGCTCCGCGCGGCGTTGCGCGGAGTAGGCGATCCCGGTGGGGTACTGGTGGGCGGGCGTCGTCACCACGGCGCGTACACCGGACGCCTTCAGCGGGCCCACGACGAGCCCCTCGTCGTCCAGCGGCAGGGGTACGACGCCGACCCCGGCCGAGGCGTAGAGGGCGTCGTGCTGGGGGCTGCCGGGGTCCTCGACGCCGATGGCGCGCATCCCGCGCGCGTGCAGGACGAATCCGAGCAGTGTCGTCGCCTGCGCCACCCCGGACACGACCACGATCCGCTCCGGGTCGGCGACCACGCCCCGGCGCCGGGCGAGCAGTTCGGCAAGGGCGGTGCGCAGGCGGGGCAGTCCGCGCGGATCGGGGTAGCCGAGGTCCTGGTGAGGCAGCTCCGCGAGCACACCGCGCAGCGCCGCGGCCCAGGCGGAGCGTGGGAACAGCGCCAGGTCCGGGGTCCCGGGCAGGAAGTCGGCGCCGGCGCCGGGGGAGCGCGGGGCGAGATCCCGTGCGCGTGCGGGTGCGGCCCGTACGGCACGTCCCACCCAGGTTCCCGCACCCCGTCCGCTGCGCAGGTAGCCCTCGGCCGTCAACTGCTCGTACGCCTCCGTGACCAGGCCGCGCGACACTCCGAGGTCGACGGCGAGGTCCCGGCTCGACGGCAGCCGGGTGCCGGGCGCGAGACGTCCCGAGCGCACCGCCTCCCGCAGTGCCGCCTGCAACGAGCGGCCACGCGCGCGTGCCGGAGCCGAGGCGGCCGGCAGGAGGAGCTCCCAGGCGGCCGAGGCCGCGTGGCCGTCCTGATTGGTCCCCGAAGACGTCATGGAAGTGGACCTTAAACCGGACCGCTCCGATTCCTAGCGTCGTTGCCATGAACGCCACCAGCACGCGCGGAAGCCTCCTGGCCGCGCTCGCCTGTGTCCTCGTCGGCGCGTCCTTCACCGCCAACAGCGTGCTCGGAGACTTCCCGTACGCGGGCGGTCAGTGCCTGCGCTACGGCCTGGCCTGTCTGCTCCTGGTTCCGCTCGCCCGGAGGGAGGCGACCACTCGGCTGCGGGCGCTCGTTCCCCGCCAGTGGGCCCGCCTCGCGCTGCTCGCGGCCGTCGGCATGGTCGGCTTCAACCTGGCCGTCCTCGCCGCCGAACGCTCCGCGGAACCGGCGGTTCCTGGCGTCTTCGTGGGCTGCGCGCCCGTGGTCGTGGCCGTGGTCGTTCCCCTCCTGGACGGACGGCGTCCTCGACGTGCCGTCCTGTACGGGGCGTTGCTCGTCGCCGCCGGCGCGTTCACCACCCAGGGCTGGGGGCGAACGGACGTCATGGGCATCGCCTTCTCCGGGTGCGCGCTGGTCGGCGAGGTCGGCTTCGCGGTTCTCGCCGGGCCCGTGCTGCGGCCCCTGGGCCCTCGGCTGCTCTCCGCCACGGTGTGCGGCGTCGCCGCCGCGGAGTCCGCGGCGGCGGGGCTGCTGCTGGACGGTGGCGCGTGGCTGCGGCGCCCCGACGCCACCGAGGCCGTCGCGCTGCTGTGGCAGGCGGGGGTCGTCACCGTCGTCGGCTTCGTGTGCTGGTACATGGGCATGCAGCGGATCGGCGCGGAGCGCGCCACGCTGTTCTCCGGCCTCATCCCCGTCGTGGCCGCCTGGACCGCCCCGCTCGTCGGCACTGGCTCCTACGGCGCCGCCCAGGCCGCCGGCAGTGCCCTGGTCGGCGCGGGAGTCGTCCTGGGATCGCGAGCGTCGACCGCTGTCGGGTGCGGGTCAGCGGCTTCCGTCGAGGATGACGCGCGCGACCAGGGCCGGGTCGTCGTTCATGGGGCAGTGCCCGCAGCCGGGCAGCCGCACCAGCCGGGCCCGGGGGATGATCTGCTTGGCGCGCACGCCCTGACGGCGCACGAGCAGCCAGTCCTTGGAGCCCCAGGCCACGGTGACCGGGACCCCGGGGAGGTCGTCGGTGAACTGGACGGCGGCGCCGGCCCGGAGGGTCGCGTCGAAGCCCGTGGCGCGTGCCAGCGCGAGCGTCTCGGCGACCACGGCGTCGGGTGAACGGCGGCCCGGGCGGGCGTAGATCGTGCTCGTCAGCGCCGTGCGGCCGGCCGCCGTGCGCGACAGCCGCTCCACCAACGGCAGTGGCAGCCGCTGCGAGATCTGGCGCATCGCGATCAGCACGCCGAACGCGTAGCGCCGCTCGGCCTGCGACCAGAACCCGGCGGGGGACAGGGCGGTGACGGACCGTACGTGCTTCTCGCGCGCCAGATCGAGGGCCAGCAGACCCCCCAGGGAGTTGCCCGCCACATGGGGGCGATCCAGCTCCAGCGCCTCGCAGAAGGCAGCGAACACGGCGCTCGTCGTGGGCAGGTCGTAGGAGAGGCCGTCAGGCAGACCCGGGGACGCGCCGAAGCCGGGCAGGTCCACGGCGATCACGTCCCGCTCGGCGGCGAGGATGTCCACCACGGGGTCCCAGGCCTGCCGGTGGTGCCCTATGCCGTGCAGCAGGAGCAGCGGTTCGCCGCTGCCCACGCGCGCGTAGGAGACGGTCACGCTCTGCGGGCCCCGGGGGGAGGGGACCGTGAAGGAGGCAGTGGCGGACATGAGGGTGCTCCTCGTCTGGGACTCACTGACGGACGCCGTAGACAGCTTGTCAGCAATTGCTACCGACGGGTAGCCCCCAGTCGTCGCGCGTGTTGCGGCACCCCGGGCCCTCAACGAGCCCTGCGCATCACGCGTCCGAGCCGTCCACGTCATCCGCGCCGCGCTCGCCGGGCACCGGCCCACGGGATCGAGGATTGGTATTGACCAAGGGTGGAGGCCGTCCTATGGTCGCAGAGAAGTGCAACAACCTTTAATAAACAAGGGCGCTTAAACGCCGCCGGACCACGGCGATTGCGGAGGACAGGGTGGGGACCACGCAGCTGGAAACGGTGCCGGAACCGAAGTACTGGCACCTCAGGACCGTGCTCAGTGAGGCATTGGACTCGGAGTTCTCCGTGGGCGAGATCCTGCCCAACGAGCGGGACCTCGCCGCCCGCTTCGGCGTCGCCCGCGCCACGCTCCGCCAGGCCCTGGAACAGCTCGAGCTGGAAGGCCGGCTGCAGCGCCGCCGCGGCGTCGGTACGACCGTCGCCCCGCCCCGCGTGGGCGTGGCCGTCGGCACCGAGCAGCATGCCTGGCCGGGAGCGGCCGGTGATGCCTGGCAGCCCGTCGACTCCACCCTGGTGGTGCCGCCCGCGGCCGTTGCGGACGCCCTGGAGACCGGCCGGGACGAAGCCGTGCACACGGTGCGCCGCTTCCGGATGACGCACGGTCAGCCTGTCGCCGCCGAGCTGCTCCACATCCCGCAGACGTCGGTGCCCGACCTGTCCGCCATCGACACCCCGTCCGGACCGGCACGCGCGCGTGCCGTGCTGCGCGAGCTGCAGCGCCTGGAGCTGGAGGGTCAGGACAACGCCGTGGAGCTGGGCTCGGCCCGCGCCGACGACGCCAAGGAACTCGACCGGCTCCCCGGGGCCCCCGTCCTCGTCGTCACCACCCGCTTCCTCGCCGGGGGCCGCACCGCCGCGCTCTCCGTGGCGACCTACCGCGCGGACACCTGCCGGCTCACCTTCGGCGCCTCGGGTGGCGTGGAGATCCACCACGGGCCGGAGCAGCAGGCCTCCTGACCGACGTCCTGCCCGCGCCTCGGAACCACACCGGGGCGCGAGGCGTTTCACCGACAACACCGCAACCCGAGTGCGGCCCCGTCAGCGCCGCGCCGTCACGGTGCCCTCCACCGCGAACAGCTGCTCCTCCACATGGTCGAGGGCCAGCCGCAGCGCACCCGTCGCCACGGCCGCCTCGCCGAGGAGGGACAAGGTCACCTTCGGCGGCCGCAGGCAGTAGCGTGCCAGCTCGCGCCGCAGCGGCTCCAGTACCCCGTCCAGACCGGCCGCCCAGCCACCGACGACCACCAGCTCCGGGTCGAGCGCCAGAGCGAGTGCCGCGACGTCGTGGACGAGCCGCTGGATGAAGCGGTCGACGGCCGCCCTCGCCCGCTGGTCGCCCTCGCGCGCCTGCGCGAAGACCTTGGCGACCGCCTGCTCGTCCAGCGGATGCAGTGGCTCGTCCGTGGTCGACAGCAGTGTCTCCGGAGTGACCTCCCGGCCCAGCAGGTGCAGCGCGCCGATCTCGCCGGCCGCCCCGCCGTACCCCCGGTGCAGCCGCCCGCCGATCAGCGAACCGGCGCCCGGGCTCAGCCCGGCCAGCACGAACACGACGTCGTCCGACTCCGTGGCGGCGCCCTTCCAGTGCTCGGCGACGGCCGCGGCGTTCGCGTCGTTCTCGACCAGGACCGGGCACTTGAAGGAGCGGCTCAGCCGTTCGCCGAGGCGCAGCCCGGTCCACTCGGGCAGCGCGGTGCCCAGCCGCACGGTCCCGTCCGCCTCGACGATCCCGGGCGTCGCCACCCCCACCGCGCGCAGTGAGCTGCGTGGCACCCCCGCCCGGCGCAGGAGTTCGGCGACCGCCGTGCGCAGTCGTTCCAGGCGTTCGTCCGCCGAGGCCGTCTCCTCGACGTCCTTGGCCTGGGCACCGAGCAGCCGGCCGTCCAGGTCGGCGAGGAGCGCGGCGACACGGTGCGGTCCGATCTCCAGGCCGAGCAGATGACCGGCCTCGGCACGGAACCGGAACCGGCGCGCGGGCCGCCCCTGGCGCCGGGCGGCCCCCTCCTCGGCGGCCTTCTCGACGACCAGGCCGGCTTCGATGAGGTCCTCGACGACGCCCTCGACCGTCGGCCGGGACAGGCCGGTCACCCGGGTGATCTCCGTCAGCGTCGCGCAGTCCGTGGCACGCAGCGCGTGCAGCACCACCGCGGAATTGATCCGTCGCAGCAGCGAGGGATCCCCGCCGGTCAGCCGCCCCAACGTCCGTCCTCCCAGCTCGTGCGCGTGTTGGCCGGATCGTACTCGGCACGGAGGACCCCGGCGAGTTCCGGGCACCCCGGGCTGCGACCGGTGTACCCCCCTCAGCTCGGCGCCACGAACCCCGACTCGTACGCCGCGATCACCGCCTGGGTGCGGTCCCGCGCCCCCAGCTTCGCCAGTACCGCGCTGACGTGCGACTTCACCGTCTCGGTGCCGACGATCAACTGGGCGGCGATCTCCCCGTTGGACAGCCCCCGGGCCATCAGCCGCAATACCTCCGCCTCCCGCTCCGTCAGCCGGGCCCGCTCCAGCGCCGCCCGCGCCTCCTTGTTCCCGCGGATGTCGCCGTACTCGGCGGCCAGCTGCCGCACCGACGCCGGGAAGAGCAGCGACTCGCCCTCGGCGACCAGCCGCACCGCGTGCACGATCTCGGCGGGCCGGGCCCGCTTCAGCAGGAACCCGTCGGCACCCGCGCGCAGCGCGTCATACACGTACTCGTCGTTCTCGAACGTCGTCACCACCAGGATCTTCGGCGGGTCGGCGACCGTCCGCAGCACCGCGCGCGTGGCCTCGATGCCGTCCAGCAGGGGCATCCGTACGTCCATGGCGACCACGTCCGGCCGCAGCTGCCGCACCAGCGGGATCACCGCCGCACCGTCCGCCGCCTCTCCGACCACCTCGATGTCGGGCTGCGCCTCCAACACGGCCCGCAGACCTGCGCGTACGAGGGGTTCGTCGTCGACGAGGAGAACGGTGACCGGCATCCGGTCAGCGTAGATCAGCGCAGCGGCAGCTCTACATGCACCTGCCAGTCACCCTCGTCGGGACCGCTCTGCGCCCGGCCGCCGAGCAGGGCGGCCCGCTCGCGTATCCCGCGCAGGCCGCTGCCCCGGCCGGGCCCCGTCATGTCGGCGGTGAGCGGATTGCGGACCTCCAGGGCGAGAGTGCAGTCGGCGACTTCGACGCGGACCCGGACGGGCACCGCCCCCGCGTGCCGCAGCACGTTGGTCAGGGCTTCCTGGAGGATGCGGTAACCCTCGCGGGAGACCGGGCCGGACACGGTGTCGAGGGGGCCTGTCAGCTCGGCGTCGACCTTCGCTCCGGAAGCGCGCGCGGATTCCAGCAGCCGGTCGGCGTCGGTCAGTGTCGGCCGGCTGCTCACGGGCCGTTCCGATTCGCGCAGGATGCCGAGCACGCGTTCCAGATCCTCGAGGGCGGCCCGGCCGGTGTCCTCGATGGCGCCGAGCGCCCGGTCGGTGAACGCCGGGTCCCCCGCGGCGCGGGCGGCACCCGCCTGGACCACCGCCACGGTCAGGGCGTGACCTATCGAGTCGTGCAGCTCCCGCGCGATCCGGTTGCGTTCCAGGAGTTGCTCGGTGCGCTCCTCCAGGGCGGCGAGTCGCTCGGCGGGAGAGGGGCCGAGGAGGTGCCCGGCCAGCCGGGTGATCAGCGTGCCCGACGAGACGACGACCCCGGCCAGCAGCACCAGCGGCAGGGGAGCGAGGAGGCCGTACCACCAGTGATGGCCGTGGACGGGCAGCCAGCCGCCGTCGTCCGGGCTGCCGCCCCGCGCGGTCCGCAGCAGGTTCTCGGTGGTGAGGGGCAGTTGGACGGTGAGCATCGCGACCAGACCCCCCAGCGCGAGCCGGGCCTCCAGCCACAGCACGGTCCGGCCGCGGTCAGCCCAGGTCGCCGACGGAGCGACGACGATCTCCGGGACCTCGTCGGCGCGCCGGTCGACGAGCAGCAGCCGGGCCTGCAGTCCCTCGACGGTCCGCATCGCGGGAAGGAGCCCGGCCGGCGCGAGCAGGACGAAGGACAACAACCACCACTGTTCGACGAGGTACAGCAACATGGCCGGCCACACGACGGCGACGAACAGGTGCAGCCATCGTGTGTAAGTGACCGCCCGGGTGAACGGGCGCAGTAGGCGGGCCATTCCGACATCGTGCCAGCCGCCACTGACAGCGGACCTCCCCCGAGCGGGGGAGACGATCTCCACGGACGGGGGAGGAACCAACGCCCGGAAACGGCCAGGGTGTTGCCATGACCAGCATCGACGTACAGGACCTCACCAAGGAGTTCGGGTCCCGCCGCGCCGTGGACCACCTCACCTTCCGCGTGCTCCCCGGCCGCGTCACCGGCTTCCTCGGCCCGAACGGCGCGGGCAAGTCCACGACCATGCGGCTCGTGCTCGGCCTCGACCGGCCGACCTCGGGAACGGCCACGATCGGCGGCCGTGCCTACCCGACACTCACCGAACCCCTGCGCCACGTGGGTGCCCTGCTCGACGCGCAGGCCGCGCACGGTTCCCGCACCGGCCGCGACCACCTGCGTGCCCTCGCCGCGAGCAACCGCATCCCCGTCCGCCGGGTCGACCAGGTGCTGGAGGAGACGGGGCTGACGCCCGTGGCACGGCGCCGCGTGAAGACGTACTCGCTGGGCATGCGACAGCGCCTCGGCATCGCCGCCGTCCTGCTCGGCGACCCCGAAGTCGTCCTGCTGGACGAGCCGTCGAACGGCCTGGACCCCGAGGGCATCGTCTGGATCCGCGGCCTGCTGCGCCGGCTCGCCGCGGAGGGACGCACGGTCCTCGTCTCCAGCCACCTCATGAACGAGACCGCCTCCTTCGCCGACCATCTCGTCGTCCTCGGACGCGGCCGACTGCTCGCCGACACCCCGATGCAGGACTTCATCCACGCGCGCGTGCAGCCCCGCGTGCGCATCCGTACGACGGATGCGGTCGCGCTCAAGGAGGCGCTCGCCCGGCACGGCCACGACGCCGTCGAGCACGAGGACGGGCACTGGAGGGTGGACCATGCGCGCGTGGACGACATCGGCCGCCTGGCGTCCGCCGCCGGTGTACCGATTCTCGAACTGGCCGCGGAGGAAGCCACGCTGGAGCAGGCCTACTTCGATCTGACGGCGACCGAAGCCGAGTTCACCGCACAGCCTCAGGAGGCCTGATCATGTCGTTCGCGCCCGCGCTCCACTCGGAGTGGATCAAGACCCGTACGCTGCGGTCGCTGGTCGGCGGCCTGTGCGCGATCGTCCTCGCGACCACCGCTTTCTCCGCGCTCGCCGGACTCGACACCGAGGGCACCGACTTCGACCCGCTGTTCTCGGCCTTCTTCGGCGTCAGCTTCGGGCAGATCGCGGCCATCGCGGTCGGTACCACGGCCGTCTCCGGTGAGTTCCACGGCGGAGCACTGCGGCTGTCGCTGGCGGCGGTGCCGCACAGAGGCCGCTGGTTCGCGGCCAAGGCGACGGCCATCGGATTGCCCGTGCTGGCCGTCGGCCTGGTCACCGGGTTCGTGAGCCTCCTGGTGGGCCGGGCGGTCCTGGGGACGAAGGCCGACGGGCTGGGTTGGGCCGAGGGCGTGCGCGGGGCGGTCGCCTGCGGTTTCTACCTGGCGCTGATGGCGCTGTTCGCGGCGGGACTCACGGCCCTGTTGCGCAGCGGGGTCGCCACCTTGAGCATCCTCATCCCGTTCCTGCTCATCGTCTCCTTCGTCGTCGGCGACGTGTCCGGCAACGTCGCGGACTTCCTGCCCGACCGGGCGGGGCAGGTGGCGCTTCATCAGACCTGGGACGGCAGCCTGGGACCGTGGACCGGTCTCGCGGTGACCACGCTGTGGGCGGCGGCGGCACTGCTGGCGGGGGCGTGGCGGCTGGGCCGCAGGGACGCCTGACCTCACCCTGCGCCTGATGCCCCGCCAATTGTCAGTGGCCGCGGTTTTACTGGAGTCATGAACATCGCGCGGTTCCTCGCCACCATCGACCTGCTGTGCACCCGGGACTTCCCCGCGGAGCACGGCAGGACGGACGACGGCATGGGCGGACCCGGCTACCTCATAGCCGAGTTACAGACCAGCGGCGACTTCTGGGAGGACGACGGGACGGAGCGCGAGGAGACGGCAGCACAGTACGAGTTCGACCGGGACGGTCTCACCGAGCGGCTGACCGAGTGCTGGGCAGCACCGCAGATGTTCAGCCTGGCGAGCGTCCTCGACCGGGTCATGGACGACGAGGACATACCCGAGCCCTGGGCCTCGCTGAGCGGGCACGTACCGGACCTGCACCTGTGGCGGCCTCCGGGGACGGAACGCTGGCTGGCCCTCGGCGTGTCCCAGTGGGACAAGGAACTCCCGTTCCAGCTCCTCGCCGTGGTCACGGACGTGGACCCGCCGTGATCGGCAGTGCCCCGTCAGGCCTCCGCCGCCTCCCGCAGCCGCGCGAACTCCTCCGCCATGGTCGCCGCCGTCCAGTGCGCGTTCAGACCACTGGGATTCGGCAGCACCCACACGCGTGTGTCCCCGATCACCCGCTCCTGGGGCCCCACCCGCGCCTTCCGGTCGTCGAACGCGGCCCGGTACGCGGTGACGCCCACGACCGCCAGCCAGCGCGGCCGCAGCAGCGTCACCTTCCCGGCCAGCAGCCGTCCGCCCTCGCGGTACTCCTCGGCGCTCAGCTCGTCGGCCCGCGCGGTCGCCCGCGCCACGACGTTCGTGATGCCGAGCCCGTGCGACAGCAACTCCCCCTGCTCCGCCGGCTTCATGAGCCTCGGTGTGAACCCGGACAGATGCAGCACCGGCCAGAAACGGTTGCCGGGACGGGCGAAGTGGTGGCCCGTCGCCGCCGTCATCAGCCCGGGATTGATCCCGCAGAACAGCACACGGAGGCCGTCCGCGACCACATCGGGCACGAGGCGGTCGCGGGCGGCCTCCAGTTCCGCCTGGGTGAAGCGGGTCAGAGGATCGCTCCGGGGGTGTAGCCCGCGGCCTCCGGGCGCTGCTTCAGGATCTCCTCGACGCGGCCGACGACGGTGCTCACCTGGGCGGCCGCCGCGCCCGTGAAGGACAGCTTGTCCGCCATCAGCGCGTCCAGCTGCGCGCGGTCGAGGGGGATGCGCTCGTCGGCGGCCAGCTTGTCGAGGAGCTCGTTGCGCTCGGCGCCCTGCTCGCGCATCGCCAGCGCCGAAGAGACCGCGTTCTCCTTGATGGCCTCGTGCGCGACCTCACGGCCGACTCCGGCGCGCACGGCACCCATGAGCACCTTGGTGGTGGCGAGGAACGGCAGGTAGCGGTCGAGCTCACGCGCGACGACCGCCGGGAAGGCCCCGAATTCGTCCAGCACCGTCAGGAAGGTCTCCAGCAGGCCGTCCAGCGCGAAGAACGCGTCCGGCAGCGCGACCCGGCGCACCACCGAGCAGGACACGTCACCCTCGTTCCACTGGTCGCCCGCCAGCTCGCCGGTCATCGAGGCGTAGCCGCGCAGGATCACCATCAGACCGTTGACCCGCTCGCAGGAGCGCGTGTTCATCTTGTGCGGCATCGCGGACGAGCCGACCTGCCCCGGCTTGAAGCCCTCGGTCACCAGCTCGTGCCCGGCCATCAGCCGGATCGTCTTCGCCAGCGACGACGGTGCGGCCGCCAGCTGCACCAGCGCGGTGACGACCTCGTAGTCCAGCGAGCGCGGATAGACCTGCCCGACCGAGGTGAACGCCTGCGAGAAGCCGAGGTGCCGGGCGATCCGGTCCTCCAGCTCGGCGAGCTTCGTCGCGTCGCCGCCGAGCAGGTCCAGCATGTCCTGAGCGGTACCGACCGGCCCCTTGATGCCGCGCAGCGGATAGCGGCCGAGCAGCTCCTCGACCCGGCCGTACGCGACGAGCAGCTCGTCGCCGGCCGTCGCGAAGCGCTTGCCGAGGGTGGTGGCCTGGGCCGCCACGTTGTGGGAGCGCCCGGCCATGACCAGCTCGCCGTACTCGGCGGCCAGCTTGCCCAGACGGGCGAGGACGGCCACCGTGCGGTCGCGCACCAGCTCCAGCGAGAGCCGGATCTGCAGCTGTTCGACGTTCTCCGTGAGGTCGCGGGACGTCATGCCCTTGTGCACGTGCTCGTGCCCGGCAAGGTCGTTGAACTCCTCGATGCGGGCCTTCACGTCGTGCCGCGTGACCTTCTCACGCTCGGCGATGGAGGCCAGGTCGACGGTGTCGAGCACACGCTCGTAGTCGGCGATCGCCTCGTCCGGCACCTCGATCCCGAGGTCCTTCTGGGCCCGCAGCACGGCGAGCCAGAGCTGACGCTCGAGCTTCACCTTCTGCTCGGGCGACCAGAGCGTGGCGAGCTCGGCGGAGGCGTAACGTCCGGCGAGGACGTTGGGGATGCGGGGCTTGGCGGGCGCAGAAGTCACGTGTACGGAGTTTACCGGGCGTCCATACAGGCTCCGTACCGTCCATGAGGTGTAGGAACCTACAGGTCAGGGTCGTGGCGACCTTCGGCTCACGCCAGCTCTGTGAGACGAGTGTGAGACGGCGCGGCCCTGGTTAGGTCGGGCCGGTGCCCTCACCGCCGGCCTCGCGCTCCTTGCGAATGCGGGCGATGTACTCGCGAGACCAGTCGACTGAGCGGGCGATGCGGGCGTTCGACTCGCCCTCGTCGAGGTGCTTGTGGATGGCTGCCATAAGGGCATCCCGGGCCCGGTCGTATTCGTCTCGCAGCGCCCGGAGCTCAGGGATCTCATCTCGTGCCATGGCTGCCATGTTGTCACGACCTCTCTTGTGAACTCTGTGCGGAACAGAGTTGACAGTCCCATGGCGTAGGCGTAGTGTCAACATTGTTCGGAACAGAGTTGACGGCTTCGGTCGCGGCTCACCGGATACGCAAACGGCCCCCGGCTGGTGTTGGAGCACCGACCGAGGGCCTACGGAACCACCTGCAGCAACAGGGAGAACCGATGCTCAACCTTCTCATGACCCCGCATGCCGCTCGTACCGTCCGCGGCCTGTTCGGCACTGTCGCCGACGCGGTCCGCTCGGTCGTCACTCCGGCCGCCCTCGTCGAGGCGCAGCAGCTGGAGAGCATCGAGACGGAGACCGCCCCGGACCCGACGGACGTCTACGCCGCCGACGAGCTGCCCGAGATTGAGGCCATCGAGACGGCCGCCGCCGAGTACGCGGATGCCGCCGACCAGGCCCGCACCGCGGACCGCGCCAAGCGCAAGAGCCGCAAGCTCCTCGACCGCCTCCCGGCCGGCCTGTACGGCGGGTGGCTCGTCTCCCGCACCCCGAGCAGCCGTCAGACCGCCGACCTGGACTCCATCCGCGCCACCTACGAGCGGCTCGGCCTCGGCCCGGTCCCGATGAAGCAGTCCGCGCCGTCCCTCAAGGTCGAGCGCGTCGACGTCCCCGCCCTCACCGCCTGAATCCGGACCGGCAGAGCGATCGAAATGGAGACCGAAATGAACTGGACCACCGAGACGCTTCGCTCCGGGATTTCGCTGGAATCGCTGTCGGATGACCTGGGGGTGCTGGGCGTGCCGGGCACCTGGTATCGGGTCAGCGACGGGACCGAGCGGGGGCTGTTCGTTACCCGCAACCGGGGTGACGCGCTCCGCCTGTTCCAGCGCCGGGTGCGCCTGGCCTCCGGGGCTTAAGCCAAGTCCTTCACGCACGTCCGCATCACGGCCTCCGCACAAGCGGACGGCCCCGGCAGGTGCTGCGAACACCCGCCGGGGCCTGTGGCCGAACCCCTTCGAGCAGGGAGAACGACCATGCAGGACACCGTACAGACCACCCCGGCCACCGAGCAGGCGTCGGCCGTCGAGCCGCGCACGATCACGTACCCGCTGAAGACGGGCGGCAGCCTCACTTCGACCTGCCCCAGCTGGTGCACCGCGGACCACTCGGACGACGTCGCCCGCGGCATCGACCCGGCCGACCTGTCGCACCAGGGCGACGTCGTCGGCCTCGACTACACCGTCGACGGGCTCGAGCAGAGCGTCCTGCAGGGGCGGATCGTGCAGTGGCCGTTCGACGCGGACGACGGCAGGCCCTACGTCGAGCTCGTGCCCGAGGGCCGCACCGGCGCCGGCGTCATCCTGTCCAGCCCGCTGGAGCTGTCCGAGGAGATCCGTCGGGTGCGCGGTCACCTGCGGGCCCTCGAGGAGCTGGCCGACCAGCTTGGCGAGGCGCAGGCCACCGACCACGCGGCCAACACCCGCGGCGACCTGACGCCGTGGGTGTCGCTGACGCGCACCGACCTGTTGTCCATGCCGGTCGCGTACCTGCTGAAGGCGTTCGGCGTGACCGTCGTCGAGACGGAAGACACGGGCCGTCAGGCCCTGGTCGCCCTGCACGGGGACCCGGGCGCGATGGAGCTGCGGGTCAAGCCGGACGTTCCGCAGCACCTGCGGGAGGACGAGACCCGCCGCCGCTTCCTCGACTGGTACGACGCCCCGGCCCGCAGCGGTGGTCGTCGTGGCTGAGGCGAACATCCGGCAGCCCCTCTATGGGGCTGCCGCCCGCCGCGTGCGGGATGAGCTGCGCGAGCCGAGCGACCTCGAGGTCGCGATCCGCGTCGCGCAGCAGCTGCTCGACAGCGACAAGGTGCTCTCGCTCCAGGAATCCCTGCGCCTGCTGCTGCGCGCCCTCGGTGCCGAGCCGGACGCTTCCGTACCGGCGAACGAAAGCGTCGACCGCTGCCCGGCCGCTCACCCCGAGGACCCCACCCCGTGCGGTGGCCCGGTCGTCGTCACCGTCCTCGACGCCCAGAACGCCGGCGCGAACGGCTGCGAGCACCACGGCGCCCGCCTCCTCGCCTCCCTGGAAGGCGCACGCGTCTACGGCCTGCCGGACGCCCCCGCGGGTACCGCGATCCGCGTCTTCAAGGCCGCCGCCGACACCCGCCCGTTCGCCTGGGTCGACGGCCCGCGCACCCGCCCGGAGACGCTCAGTCGTGCGGAGAACCGCGGAGGTGGGGAGCTGTGAACGATCCCCGCACAGTGACGATCCGCACCCAGGATCACGGCGACGTGACGATCCCTGAGCCGTCCTGGTGCCTGGGTGACCACCCGACCGAGGGCTACCGCGAGGACATCGAGCACGCGGGCGAGCCCGTCCGCCTGGTCGTCGACACGGCCTGTCACGGCGAGATCGAAGTGCTGTCGGTGGCGCTGTTCCAGCGGCCGTTCAGCACGCATGGTCCGACGCAGCCGATGGCGGTTGCCGAGCTGGACGACTGGCACGAGTTCGACGCCGCCAAGCTGGCGGGTTTCGCCGACACGCTCACGTCGTTCGCGGCCGGTCCCCTGCACGCCGTCGTCGAGCGCCTCCGACTCCTGGAGGGCTCGCCGTGAAGAAGAAGTGGCCGGTCCCGAGGCCGACGGAGAACGCGGCCCTGCGCGCGATCGACCGCGCCCGGCGGCCCGCCCGTCGCCAAGTCCCGCACGTTCCCGCCCTGATGGCCGCTCTGGTCGACGCCGTCGCCCAGCAGGACCGCGAGGGCATCTGCCTGGCTTCGCACCGCGTGGTGCGAGCCGCCGCCCCGGAGGTGGGCCGATGAACAGCACCAGAGAACTCGCCAAGGGGCAGGTCGCCGTGCTCGCGTCCGCAGCCGTCGCGATGGCTGTCGTGGGCGGCTTCGGCGCCTGGGGTACGTACACCAACGCCGTCGCCGCATTCCACCGGCAGGCGACCGCGGCCGGCGTGGTCGCGGCGGGCGAGGGCCTCACCCTGATCCTGGCCCTGATCATGCTCGGGCGGACGATGCTCGGGCAGTCCTCCCCGGCCGTGGTGCGGGGCGGCATGTGGCTCGCTCCCATGTCGGCCAGCTGCATCGGCGTGACGATCGCCAGCGACGTTCGTGAGGCCGCGGTGTACGCGGTCACCCCGCTGGCCATGTCCGGCGCCGCCGAAGGCCTCGGGTTCATCGCCCGCAGCATCGTCGTCTACACGACCGGTGTGGACGCCGAGGTGATGCGCCGCAACGCCGACGTCGCCCGGCAGTTGGCGTTCAACCGTGCCGTCGCCGACGGACACCCGGACAAGCGCAAGAAGAAGTGGGCCGTGCGCCGGTACTGGCGGCTCGCCCGCCACGTGGGTGTCGGCGACACCGAGCTCGGCGCCGGCCTGGTCGACGTGCAGCGTGTACGCGTCCGTGAGGGGGCTGATGCGGCTCTCGCATCCATGTACGGCGCAGCGCCCGCGGCCTCCGTGGGGCAGCAGCCCACGCAGCCCCGAACGGCTTCCGCGACGGAGGTGCTCCGCGCCCGGTTCGCCGACATGGACCCGGCCGACGCGATCCGGCTTGCAGCTGATGCGCGACCTGATGCGCCCCCGGCCGAACTCGCCCACATGCTCGCCACTTACGGGGTTGCCGTGGACGCTGTCGCGGTCGCCCTGGTCCTCGGCCAGCAGCCTGCGGAGTACACCGTCGACCGCCCTGATGCGCGGGCGCATCAACAGGTCAGCGGCCGTGTCGGCGAGTTGGAGCCGGTCACGTTGGAAGCCGCGGTGGTCGAGGCCGCATCAGCTCTTGGCCCGGATGCGAAACCGCGGGACATCGTCGAGCACGTCGAGCGTCACCGCCGCCTGGTCGTGACCGAGCCCTACGTCCGCACGGCCCTCTCCCGGGCCGCGAAGAAGACCGATCCGGAGATCCCGGCCAAGCCCATGGAAGGCGGATACGCGTGATGCGCTGGCTGATCCTCGGCGCCCTGCTTGGGCTGCTGCTCCTGTACCCGTCGCTGCTCACCGTCGTGGCCGCCATCGTCGCGGCGCTGCTGTCGAAGCCCGTCGTCGTCGCGTTCGGTCTCGGCCTGGCCGTCCGGCTGCACCTGCCCCGCGTCCGGCGGTGGACGCGATGACCGAGCCCAACCTGCCTGAGGCGTACCGCAGCTACGCCGAGCCGGCCGCGCACCACCGGCCGCCGAACGTCCTCTACGACGGCCAGGGGCGGCCCGTGCACTTCACGATCGGGCAGCCCCCGCCGCCGGTCGTCGTGCAGGCCCCGGTCCAGCAGGGCATGGACCCCGCTCTGCAACGGCTGATCATCGTCACGTTCCTGATCCTGGCCGTGGTCGTCGTCTGCACGGCCGCCGTGTGCGCGGTCGTCGTCCTGGTCGGCGGCACGCTCATCGGGATCATCGGCACCGTCTCCGCGAATCTCCCGATGATCGGCGCCTCTCTGGCGGGCGTGATCCTTGCCGTCGGTTGGGCCGCATCCAAGATCCGGCCCGCTGCCAAGCCCACCAAAAAGCGTCGCTGACCTGGAAGGACTATCCGCCATGAGTGTTCGCAGCAGGGCCGCCCGTGAACGGCAGACCCGTATCGCCCGGATCGCCCGCCAGATGCGCCGGCAGCACGGCCAGGTGCGCTACGACGAGGTCACGCGCCTCGCGGTGTGCGCCGGCATGAAGACCAGTCACGACGAGGTGCGTTCGGTCATGGCCCGTCTCCGTCTGCACCGCTGACCTGCCCTTCCGTCCGACAGAGCTTCTCGAGGGAGCTCTGTCGGAGCGGTGGGGCCGGACAGCCCGGCCCGCAGGAGAGGAGCCCGTCATGGGCCTGTTCAGCCCGAAGTGCCCGAAGTCCGACACCCCCGGCGCCACCGGTACTCCCGCCCCGCGCCAGCCCCGCTCCAATCGCCAGCAGAGGCAGGCTCAGGCCGCTCGCGCCTCACTGGCCCAGGCCCGACAGGACGCCGAGCGCGCCAGCAAGGAACGCGACGCCCGCTTCTGGTCCGACTACGAGCGCCGCAACGGCAAGGGCTCCGTCGACTGGTCCGGCTGACCCGCAACACGACCAGGAGGACCCCCACATGAAGGCCCACAGCACCTACGTCGTCCCCAAGTCCCGCGGCTACGTCTACCGCTGCTCATGCGGCGCCGAGGGCTACGTGTCCTCCTCGGCGATCGCCAAGCAGGCCGGCCGCGACCACGAGAAGAAGAGGAACAAGTGATGGCCGCTACCAACCAGGACCCGCACAGCGTCGGCGAGCTCCTCCGCGTCGTCGCCCTCGGCGCCCGCATCACCCGCCGCCAGGCCAAGGGCAAGCCCACCAAGCGGCTGGAGAACCGCGTGGACGCCATCCGCGACAAGGCGCAGGCCCGCGAAGACGCCCGCACCAAGGGCCGCAGCAAGTAGGTACGCCACGGGGCGGCCGTACCCGGCACAGGTACATCCGGCCGCCCCGTGTCCCTCGTCACCCATCGAGCAACCAGGAGAGACCAGCATGACCGAGACCGCCCCGGAGCGTGTAAACGGGCACGTCAAACCGCAGGTGTCGCTGCTCAAGTTCGCCCCCGAAGCCGCCCCGGCCGCGGCCGTCGAGGAGCCGAGCAAGGAGCTTTCGGCGCCGCAGCGCAGGGTCCGCATCGACTCGCTGCGCCGAGTCGTTGTCGAGACCCGCACCAACCCGGCCTACCGGTTCACCGTCCGGCACGGCTCCTACCTGTGGGGCGGCACCCGCATCCTCGCCAAGCGGGCCTGGGACGGACGCACGGCGGCCCGCTACGAGCGGATGATGCGCATCGCCGAGGCCGGCGGGAACGAGGAACTGATCAGGGAGTGGGAGCAGCGCCGCCACGCCTACCGGCAGGACCGGCACAAGCGGCGCATGGAGCTGCTGCAGATGGCCCTCACCGCCCCCAAGGCCCTGTTCTCCGCGGCCGTCGCAGGCACAGGCCTGCTGCTTGTCCTCGGCATCATCCTGGCCTGGAACAGCCACGACGTGCACGACGTCCTCACCCCGCTCAACGCTGCTGTCCAGTTCATCGGCTGGGTGGCGTTCATCGCCTCCGTGATCTGGGACCCGCTGCTGTACTCGCTGCCCTGGCTGGCCCTGGCCGGCGTCTGGGCGGTCGGCCGCAACCAGCGCACCGCCCCCACCTGGGCGCTGCCCGTCGACGGCGACGAGCGCGACGTCGTGCCTGATGAGAACGCCATCATGCGAGCCCTCGGCAACCTGGGCATCCCGCCGCTGAACAAGGCACTCAAGGAAGGCTGGAAGGCCCGTTGGGTACAGCCGTCGACCCGCTCCGGTAACGGGTGGCACGCTCAGCTGCAGCTCCCCGAGGGCGTACCCGTTGAGATGATCGCCGACAAAAAGCAGATCCTCGCCCACAACCTGATGCGCAAGCCGATCGAGGTGTGGCCGACCGAGCCGCGCGACCAGGCCGGCGTGCTGGACCTGTGGGTCGCCGACCCCGGTGTCCTCACCAAACCGGTACCGCCGTGGCCACTGCTCACCGAGGGGACCACCGACTTCTTCCGGGGCGTGCCCGTCGCGCTCAACGCCCGAGGCGAGCAGGTCATAGGCCGCCTGATGGCCGCGAATTACCTGATCGCCGGAATCATGGGCAGCGGCAAGAGCAGCCTGGTGGTGTCCCTGCTGCTCGGCGCGATGCTCGACCCGCTGGTCGAGATCGACGTGCACGTACTCGCGTACAACAGCGACTACGACCCGATGCGGCCCCGCCTGCGGAGCCTGGTCAAGGGCGACGACGACGAGCACGTGGTTGCGGCTATGGACACACTGCGCGCCCTGGCCGGTGAGGTGTCCCGCCGGGGGCAGGAACTGGAACGCCTCGGCACGGACACCAAGGTCACTCGCGAGATGGCGGAACGCGACCCGTCCATGCGGCCGCGGATCGTCGTGTTCGACGAGGTGCACGAGCTGTTCGGGCACCCGGACCACGGCAAGGAAGCCAAGGAACTGGCGCTGAAGGTCACCAAGAAGGCCAGGAAAACGGCCATCATGCTGCTGTGGATCACCCCGGATGCAGATGCGGCGAGCCTGCCGCGCGGGATCTCCAAGACCGTGTCCCACCGGGTCGCGTTCGCGATCAACGACCACCAGGGCAACGACGCGATCCTCGGCACCGGCATGCACAAGAACGGATACTCGGCGACAACCCTCGTCGCAGGTGAAGACGTCGGCACCGCCATGGCCGCAGGCTTCGGGAAGACTCCCGGGCTGATCCGCTCCTACTACGTGCGGAAAGAGGCAGGCATCGACGAGGTGACGCCGGTCGTCGAGCGAGCCATGGGCCTGTACGACGGCACCGGGCCCGTGGACGCGCCCGCGTTCGAGGTGGCCGACCCGCTCGCCGACATCCTCACCGTCCTCGGCCAGACCGCCAGGATGCGCACGCAGGACGTCATCCACGGCCTCGCCAACCTCAACCCCGTCGAGTACGGCGGCTGGTCGTTCCGGGACCTGCGGCGCGTCCTCGACGACTGCGGGCACGGCGAGTACAAGACCGGCGGCGGCGTCATGCACGTCAGCCGGCAGCGCATCGTCGACGCCATCGCCGACCGCGAAGCGGACGCCCAGGACGACGCCGAAGACGAGTTCTGACCGGAGGGAGGCGGCGGGAACGGGGGGGGAGTTCTCCCTACCCGCCTCCCCACCCTGCCTCCCTGTACTTGACCTGCATATATGCCCAATCAGGGAGGCGAGGGAGGCAGCCTCGAGCGCGGCACCGAACCCCGGAATCAGCCGCCTTTGGGTCCCCTTCCGCGCCTCCCTCCCTGTCGTTCGAAAGGACATCGTGACCACCATCTTCGACTCGCCGGCGGAGACGCTTGGCGAGCACATCGAACGGCTCGCCGCCGTCGAGGCCGAGGCCGACACCGTGAATGTGTGGCAGCCCCTGTTCGTCCCTGGACTGCTGCAGAGCTTCGCCTACGCCGCCGCGGCCATCCACGCCACCACACCGGCCCTGCCGCTCGAGGAGGTCAGTGCGCGCGCCGAGGCGCGCCGCCACCGCATCGACCGCCTCGGCCGGCCCGGCGCCCGCAGTATCCGCGTCGTCGTCGACGAGAGCGCCCTGCATCGCCCTGTGGGCGGCTACGCGACGCTCGTCGACCAGTTGGAGCACCTGCTCGCCCTCACGGCGCTACAGCCGTCGCTGACCGTACAGGTGCTGCCACAGGGCCTTGAGGCTCACCCCGGACTGGCCGGTGCCTTCACGCTGTACCGGACGGCAGGGCAGCGGGCGGCGTTCGTCGAGGCGTTGACGTCTTCCGAGATCACCACCCGCCCCGAGGACGTTGCCGCTTACAGTTCCGCATGGGAGCGGCTGCACGGCCTGGCACTGGCGCCGCGGGAGTCGCTGGATCTCATCGACGGAGTGAGGGAGACCCTGTGTCGCAGGCTGAAGACGCCGCGCTGATCTGGAAGACGTCGACGTACACCGACAGCGGCTCCTGCGTCGAGTGGGCGCGCCCCGCCTCGGGCGCCCTGATCCGGGACACCAAGTGCCGGGAGCGCGCCCGCGTACCGGTCTCGGCGCCCGCCTGGCAGGCGTTCATCGACTGGACAGCTGAGCGGTAGATGAGCGAGGGGCCACTCGTCGTCATGGCCGTCATCGTGGATGGCGGCCGGCTGCTGATGATCCGCCGCAGCGTCGCCGAGGGAGACCTCGTCTGGGCGCTGCCCGGCGGCAAGGTCGAGGACGGCGAGCCCGTCGGGCAGACGGCCGTGCGGGAGACGCTGGAAGAGACCGGGCTGACCGTTCAGGCCGTCGAGGAACTCGGGGAGCGTGTGCATCCCGACACGGGCCGGCTCATCGCCTACGTGGCGTGCACGATCCTCGCGGGCACCGCGCACGCGGCATCGCCGCGCGAGGTCTCGGCAGTTGCCTGGGTCGCGGCCGATGAGATCCCGCAGTACGTTCCGCGCGGACTGTTCCCTCCCGTGCAGGCCTACCTCGACCGCTCCTAGCCAAGGGCTCCCTGCACGGTCACCACGGCCGAGCAGGGGGCCCTTTCGTATGTCTGGGGCCGGTAACCTCGCGCCATGGCTGACTATCTGACCGTCTCCACCGCCACCGAGACCCGCGAACAGGCCGTCGCACTCGCCCAGTCCGCCGTCCACAACCGGCTCGCCGCAGGCGCGCAGATCGTCGGACCGGTGACGTCCGTGTTCTGGCACGCCGGAGAGTTCGGCACGAGCGAGGAATACCAGCTGCTCCTCAAGACCACCGGCGCTCGGTACCCAGCACTGGAAGCCCACCTGATCGAGCATCACCCGTGGGACAACCCCGAGGTGTGCGCCACCGAAATCATCCGGGGCGCGGCTGCCTGCCTGGAATGGATCGACCGCTCGACCACCGACTAGGCCGTCCGCTCGACCAGTTCGGCCACTGCTGGCACCGTGCCGTACTCAACGGCCAGGGCGGACACCACCTGTTCGATACGCCGACGGGGCCGCGCGGAAGCCACCCCGTCGGCCAGCTCCACGGCCCGCACAGCGACTCTCGCGGCCTCCTCAACCTCCCCGGCCGTCGAGTACGCCTCGGCCAGCCACGTCGAATACAGGGCCTTGTCCCGGGCGTGCGCGTCGTCGAACTGGTCGAGGCCGCGCACCAGGAGTGGCACGGCGCGCAGGGGTCGGCGCAGCGCCGTCCAGCACCGGCCGGCCATGATGTCCAACTCCACCTGATCCACCCATGCCGACCAGTCCGGTTGAGGGTCGCCGGCGTCGTCTGCGCCGAGGGCAGCGCGCGCTTCCGTGAGGGCCTCGTCCGTGCCGGTCACGTCCTCGGCGGCGGCCCGCGCCCACGCACACCGCTCCCACAGCAGCGCGCGCACGGTGGCCGGGGTGTCCTCGGTGATCGCCTCGCACGAGTAGGACGCTATGGCTGCGGCCGCGCGTGGGTCGGCGCTCACCTCCTGGTACGCCAGATAGGCCAGCGCGTTTCGGGCGAGGTCCCCGGCGCCCGCCTCCTCGGCAGCAGACCGGCTCTCCCGGTACAGAGTCGTCGCGTCCCGTTCCCGGCCGCCGTCGAATGCCGCCCATCCGGCTTGCTGCGCCTGCTCGGCGGCCAGCGCCAGGAGTTCCCGGCCGACGCTTTCGCCGTAGGTACCGTTCCGCAGGACGCCCTTCGTCGCCTGATACTCGGACGCGTACACCCGCCATGTGTCGCCGCCGCCGAGGATGTCGTCGAGGCGCCGCAGCCGGGCCGTGCGCTCCCGCAGTTGGGCCACGGCGCGCGTTCCGACCCGTCCCGGGGCAGAGGGCGAGAGGACGCCCGGCAGGGTCGCAGCGAGGCCTACAGCGCCCGCGGTGAGGACGTCCCGGCGGCGAACGGCCACGGTGTCGACGGCCGTCTCCCACGGGCGGGGTGCCAGCCCGACCATGGAGCCTGGGATCCGGAGGGCGTCCGCGATGACGGCGATCTTGTCGTAGCTCTCGACACGGCCCCGGCCGCGGGCGAGCGCGCCGACCCGCTCCGGCTTGATGCCGCACTCGGCGGCCAGCCGCTGGTAGCTGATGCCCGTCTCTTCACGGGCGAGCCGGAAGACGGTCCCGAAGTCGTGGGCGCGCAGGGCCTCGCGCATCTGGGGAAGGTCGAGGACGGCGGGCGGCAGCGCGGTGGGCGGCTGAATCACCGTCATATCGTCCCCCATCCCCGGCGGCCGCGCCCCGTCTGTGGCCCTACCCATCATGGGGATACCCGTCGGTGGGATGGCAGCCGTGGTGCAGAAGCGAATCGTGGTCGAAAACCCCGGCGACCGTGCGACCGGCCCCGGGGCTGGCCGACACCCGAGGGAGCGCCGACATGAAGCAAGCTACCGCCCCGGCCGCGGTCGCCACAGTGGAGCTACTGACGATCCCCACTGAGGGCGTCACTGGTCGGCAGGCCCGCGGCGCGGACTGTATTTGGTGCGCCGATCCGCTCACCGCAGGCGGAGCCATCCTGCTCGGGGAGCGCATCGTGGACGGCGTGCGCCAGTTCCCTCGCGGCTGCCGCCCCTGCACCGGCCGCACCGCGTACCGCGCCCTCCTGGACCACGCCCAGGACTGCGCCACCTGCCGGACCGAAGGCGGCGGCTGCGACAAGGGCCACGCCCTCCAGCGGCTTACCAAGCAGGGCAGGGCCGCCGCATGAGCGGGCGGAAGCCCACGCTGCCAGTGGACGAGGAGAAGTCGCTCGCGGCCGGCCGGGCAGCCGGGTACTGCTGGAAGCGGAACCCTGACGGGCCGGGCCGCTGCACCCGCCCGCCGAACCACGGCGGCGAGCACGTCGACCACTACAACGGGCGTCTCCGCCGCACGGACACCTACGGCTACACGTGGTCGTGACGACTCCCGGTCCCGGCGCGACGGTGTGCCGGGGCCGGGTCTCCCGCCCGTTCCTGCACCCCCGTGATTTGTAGGGGGGCGGGCTCAGCCGGCCCGGCGCACCTCGGACCAGTCGATGGACTCCGGCCGCGCCTCCTCGACCAGGGCCAGGAATCCGGCGCCGATCCGCCGGGGGAACCGCGGCTCCGCCCACTGATGTCCGTCATCACACTTCATGAAGCTGGGCGTCTCGGTTCGGTCGTCGGAGTCGATGATCAGGATCAGGCTGTCGAACTGCCCGCACACCGGGCACGCGATGACCTCGTCGCCGTACCGCAGGACGGGCATCTCCGCTTCGGCGATCTTGTTACGCATCGGTGCCCCCATGGACGTCGCGCAGCTCGTCGAGGCTGCCGAGAAGGCCCGGCTCGATGTCGAGGATGGTGGCGAGCAACTCGGCTCCGAGACGGCGCGGGAGGCGCTCCTCAGCCCACGAGTGGCCCGCCTGGCAGCTCATGTACGAGGGGGCGTCGGTGTGGTCGTCGAGGTCCATACCGAGCGCCAACGCCTCGCCGGCACCACACGTTGGGCAGGCGATGAGCTGGCCGTCGATGCCGAGGACGCGGCCCGGCATCGGCCAGCGCAGGACAGGCGGGGTACTCATCGGGCGCGCTCCTTGTTCCACTTACGCAGGGCCTCGTTCATGTAGCCCGGCATCGCGTTCGCCAGCTTCTTCATCGCCTGCTGGTTGCTGAGGTCCATGGTCCCGTTGACGTTCACCTCGAAGTGCTCGATGGTCACACTGCCCGCACTGCCACCGCCCGAGCGCACCAGCTGCTCGAACGTCGCCGTCTGGTCGGCGGACAACACGCGCTCCGGGCGGCCGGTCGCGTTCACCGCCATTGTCGCGCCGGGCTGGAGCAGGCCGCCGCTGTCGTACTTCGCGGCGGGCGCGAAGCCCCAGCGGCTGGTGAACAGGCTGTCCTTGTAGGAGCGGGCGCCCTTGCCGACGATGACGCCATCCCCGCCGCGGGACTCGACGTTGACGCCGGCGAGGGTGCCCGCGGTGTGGCCCACGCCAGAGTTTGTGACACCGATCATGAACGGGGAGTTCAGGTTCCGCACCCAGCCGGCCGGACCCGAGTTCCCCACGAACGAGCCGGTCGCCCACCTACGGTGCGGGTTCTCGCCGCGAATCACGGACTCAATTGCGGACATCAGCCCGCTGCAGTCCCAGGAAGGGTTCCCGTTTCCGCCCCATTGATACGCTTTGCCGTTTTGGGTCTTCACCCACGACAGTGCCTTCTGTACGGCCGGGCCGCCGTTGGCCTTCTTGTCCTCCGCGCCGAGGAAGCCGAGGATCCCGTCGAGCGCCTTGTTCGACAGGCCCTTCATCAGGGAGCCGACGCCGCCGCCCGGGATGCTGTTGATGAGCGGCTTGACGAGCGAGTTGATGGCCTTCCTGGCTGCGGCTTTCAGTCCGCCGACGACTATGTCCTTCGCCCAGTTGGAGACGCCGGAGACGGCGCTGCCGAGAGCCCCGGTGACCGTACCGACGATGCCGCCGTCGGCGTAGCCGGGCACGGCCTGGTGCTGGCGGCGTTCCTGCTGCGGGGTCGGGTTCCCGCCCGTCTTGGTCGGCCGGTCAGTGCCGAGCATCGCGTCGATGCCCTTGTGGCCGCCGAGCTTCGCCACCTGCCGTGTGGACAGGATCCGCTCGCCCGGTGTCAGCATCGCGGGCACCGTGTCCCGGTTGCCCGTCCCCGGGACGACACCACCGGAGTTGAAGCCCAGCGAGATCGTGGGCAGCGTCAGCTTGCTGCTGATCTTCCCGGCGATGGTGTTCCACATCTTGCGGATGCCCTGGTTATAGACGTGATCCACAACCCACTTGATCGGGGCGGACACCTTCGACTTGATGCCGTCCCAGACCGTGCCGATGCCGCTCTTGAGTGCGCTGAACGCGTTCTGCATGGACGTCTTGAAACTGGAGATCTTCCCGCTGATCGTGGTGAAGATCGCCGAGACCTTGTCGCGCACGCCGTTCCACAACGAGGACCAGGTGTTGGTGATCGCCGTCTTCACGCCGCTGACGCTGTTCCGGATCCACGACCACGCCCCGGTCACCGCGTTCCGCAGCCCCGTGTAGAAGGTGTCCCACTTCGCGCGGACCGTGTTCCAGATGCTGTTCCAGACCGAGACGACCCAGTCCTTCAGAGCGCCGAAGATCTCCTTCGTCTTCGTCCACAAGCTGGTGAACCAGCCTGCGATCGCGTTGACCAGGTCCGGGATGATCGAGTGGCCGACCAGCACGTCGTACAGGTACTGGAACGGCTGGATGACCCACTTGTCGATCCAGTCCATGGTCGCGGCGAAGACGTCCTGGATCCCCTGCCAGACACCCTTCACGATGTCCCGGAACGTCTCCGACTCCTGCCACGCATACGTGAACGCAGCCGCAAGACCGATCACCGCCAGCGCAATCCACGTAAACGGGCTCGCCGCCATCACGGTCGAAAGGATCGCCTGAGCCGTCGCGACAGCAGCCGTACCGAGCGCCCACAGCTTCATGCCCGCAGCGATGCCGAGGACCGCGGTGGCGAGCGACCCGAAGATGACGTGATGGTCGGCAACGAACTGGAAGAACCCGGTAAGAGGCCCCTTCAAGACGTCAGCGATGCCACCGACCGCCTCGACCAGCGGGGCAATCATCGGGACCAGCCCCGACAACGCAGCACCCACCACGCTCGTCACCAGCGACGCGATGGACTGGAAGCCGCCGAAGATCCGCGACAGGGCGTCCTGCATCTCCGGCAGGCCCGTCACCCGGCGCAGCTCGGCGAACGCGTCACCGAGGACCGTGAGGGCATCCCCGCCGCCCGTAGCCGCGGCGCCGAGGATGTTCTTCAGAGAGACAAACGCGTCCGCAACGACTCGGCCGAACCGCTTCGCCAGGTCCACGGCGTGGTCGATGGCGCCCTGAAGGCGGCCGTCCTCGAACGCGGCGGTGAGCTTTGCGGTGATGCTGTCCGCAGACGACGCCATCGCCTCGGTGATCCGCTGAAACGCCGGCGACGCCGCGATCGACAGCTGCACGAAGGCTTGCCCGAGCTGGCCGGGGATCTTCTGCAACGGCGCGAAACCCTCGTTGAAGCCCTGGAACATCCGCGTCAGCAGGCCCTGGTCGGCGAGCCTCGTGAACGTGTCCATCAGGCCGCGGCCCATCCCGTTGAGGATGTCCGCCATACCGCCCAGCCCGACCTTCAACGCGGGCAGGGCAGCGGTGCCGAGCTTCGTGACCGAGTCGCCGAGCCCGGCGAACAGCCGATCCTGCACGTCCATCTTCAGCGCCGAGAAGGCCGGCCCCATGGCGCGGATGGAGGTGACGAAGTCCCTCGCGTTCGGGGACAGCTTGGCCATCGCGGCCGCGTACTTGTCGGTCTGCGCCGCACCCTGCGCCTGCGCGTCGTTCACGGACCGCTGCGCATCCGCGAGAGACTCCTGAGCCGCACGCACCTGCCGGGACGCCGCGACCTGCGCGTCGGCCACGCCCTGCTGCGCCTCAGCGAGTTTCTCCTGCGCGTCCGCGACCGACTCGGCGCCGTCCTTCGCCGTCTTCGCCGCATCAGCCTGCGCGTCGCGCACATCGCGGGTGCGGTCGCTCACGGTGCGCTGGGCGTCCGCGACCTTCTGCTGCGCGTTCGTGACGGTGTCGGAGCCCTCGACGCCCGCCTTGTTCGCGGCCGTCGTCTCCTCCCGCAGGCGGGCGGTCTCGGTCTGCTGCTCCTTCAGCCGCTGTGTGGCCTTGTCGTAGCCGAGCTGTGCACGCTCGATCTCCTCTGCTGTCGCGGCGGCGCCCTTCGCCTTGACCGCGGCCAGCTCTTTCTCCGCGTCGGCGACGTCGAGGACGGCTTGCCGCTGGTCGAGCTGTGCGTCAGTGAGCCTGGCGTTGAGGTCTTCGAGCTGCTGCGCCGCTTCTTTGCGGGCCTCCGTCAGGTCCTCTTGTGCGGCCTTGGCGTCCTTGACCGCGTCGGTCAGGTTGCGCTCCGCGTCCGCGACCCGGCGTAGCGCGGCCTGCCGGTCCGCTGCCGCCTTCACTTCCGCGTCACGGACGTCCTCAGCGGCGTCCTTCACCTTCTTCTGCGCGTCCACGATCTGTCGGGCCGCATCGGTCTGCGCCTCCTTGAGCGACCGCGTGGCGCGCACGACGTTGAGCTGCGCCTGAGCGACCGCACGGGCCGCGGCGGCGGCTGAGGCCCCGCTCTGTCCGCTCTTGGCGCCGGCGGCCGTGAAGGCGTCGCTGACGCCGTGCAGGCCGATACCGAGGGCGGCGACGGCCGTGACCAGACCACCGAGCGCGGGGACTGCGACAGCCGCGGCCGGCCCCATCTGGATGATGCTGCTGCCGAGGGACGCGATCGTGGGCAGTGCGCCCGCTGCGGCAGCGGCAAGGGCGACGAACCTGGAGGACAGCAGGCCAACCGAACTCCCAGCGCCGCCGAGGTTCGTGAGGATGCTGAGGGCGGACCGGTCCACGTCGACACGGACGTTGACGGTGCGGCTGCGGGTAAGAAGCGCCAGGTCGTCGGCCGCCGCGCGGGTGTCAGCGTCGGCAGTGACGCGAGCGGTGCGAGGCCGGGTAAGAAGCGCAAGGTCAGCGGCCGCCGCGCGGGTGTCGAGGTCGGCGGTGATCCGTACCGTTCGATCACGGGTCAGCGTGGCGAGCTGCTCTTCGACCAGGCGGCGGGCGAACTCCGTGATCTCCGGCATCAGCTTGACGGTGAAGTCCCGGAACCGCGCGCTCGACAAGGCGGTCTGGTCGAGGTTGACCTTCACCTTCAGCGAGCGCTCGCGGGTGAAGCGGTCGAGCTGGGTTCGTGCCTCGCGGTCGTCGAGCTTCAGCCCGATGCCGACCTCGGTGCGCCTCGACTTGAGGCGGTCCATCGCCCGGTTGTAGCCGCTCTCATCTGCAGTTACTTCAACGAAACCCTCGGCTATGCGAAATGAGCCAGCCACTACGCCACCGCCGTCTCGGCGTTGGTCAGCAGCTGGTCGAGATGGAGGTCGAGGGCGTCGGCCAGGCCGGCGGCGACGTCCACGGGCGGCCGGACCCGGCCTGTCTCGTAGCTCCACACGGCCCACTCAGTGCGGCCGACGGTGGCGGCGAGTTGAGCGGCGGGGATTCCGGCGAGGCGGCGTGCGTCGCGCAGCGCTGCCCCGTTGAAGGCGCGGGGGGCCATGGGGTGCTCCAGGTCGAGCAGCGGATGGGGGCTGGCCCTACCTGGGCGATCTGTGAGCGTCCTGCTCTGTGCGGTGAGCGACCTGCTCGACTGCCCTGGTGCGCCCATCACGGGTGCTTGCGGCCCCATCACGGTCACCGCGGCCTACTTGATTCTAACGCCAGTGACCTACGATTCACAGGTCAGAGTGACCTGTGACCTTTGAATCATTCCTCAATGGAGGTTCTCGCCATGGCAGTGCGTCAGCGTCGAACTCCGCCCCCGGAACTTCCTGCCACGCTGCGGGCGGCCCGCGGTCGCGCCGGCCTCACCCTCAAGGCGCTCGGCGAGCTGGCGCGGGTCACGCCGTCCTACCTCTGCCACCTGGAGAGCGGGGAGCGCTGCCCGTCGCGGACGGTGGCCGGGCGGCTTGCCGATGCCCTCGGCCTGGTCGGCGAGGAGCGGGCGGCACTACTTGATGGTGCGGTCGACGATGCGGGCCTGAACCATCCGTGGCGGCGCTCGTTCTCGACCAACAGCCCTCTGTTCGAGGGTCGCCGGTCGGTGTCCTAGGGCAATTGCGTACACCAATGGGTCCCTTGGTGTACGTTCGGGGTGTGGATAACTCCGTGGACGCCCCAAAGCGCCGCCGTCGTCGCACAGTTGAGCGACCGTCGGACACCGTCGTTGCCTACTGCCGTGTGTCCACTGAGGAGCAGGCGTCATCCGGCGCCGGCCTCGGTGCGCAACGCGCCGCCATCGAGGCCTACGCGGCCAGCCGCGGGTGGACGATCGTCGAGTGGTTCCCCGACGAGGGCGTCTCGGCATCCAAGGCTCCGGAGGACCGGCCGGAGTTGGCGCGCGCCCTCGAGGTCCTTGCCTCCGGCGGCGCCGCCATCCTGCTCTGCCACCGCGTCGACCGCCTCGCCCGTAAGACCGCCGACCTGCTGCGCCTGCGCGACCGGTCCGAGCGGGAAGGCTGGGCGCTCGCATCCTCCGACGGGTCCGTCGACCTCACCACCCCGCACGGCCGCACGATGTTCACCATGCAGGGCGCATTCGCCGAACTGGAGCGCGACCTGATCCGGGCCCGCACCCGCGAGGGCATGGCAGCCAAGAGGGCGGCAGGCGTCCGGCTGGGCAGGCCTTCCGCGCTGCCACGTGAAGTGCTGGAGCGGATCCTCGCCGAGCGGGCCGACGGGCGGACGTGGCGGGCGATCGCGGACGGCCTGAACGAGGACGGCGTGCCGACCGCGCAGGGCGGCAAGCGGTGGTGGGCGTCGAGCGTGAGCAAGGCGGCAGCTGGGCAGGACGCGGCCGTTGTCAGTGCCGGCGAGTAGCGTTCCTTGCATCCCGTTCAACGTCTGCTGGCTGCACTCGCTGAACGCTCGATGCCCCGCCCGATGGACAGCTCCAAGGGCGGGGCATCGCTGCGCCCGGCCGCCGCGTGGACGGCCGGGCGCAATTCGTCAGGCGGTGAATATCAGGCGGCGTCCCCACCGCCTAGGGAGCGCGTTGCGTACCAGTCGAACGTTTGCGTGCCCTTCGGCTTCGCCGACTTCCGCGGCGCCGTGAGCCGCTCGGCGTGCTGCACGGCCGACGGGGTCACGTCCTCCTCGACCTCCTCCGGCTCCGGCAGGCCCAGCGCGCGGGCCGCGTGCCGCTCGGCGGGCGTCGGCCGCCTGGTCGTCGTCTTCCGCTCCACGGTTCCCCCTCTCAGCCCAGCTCGGGCGCGGCCGGCAGGTTGGCGATGGTCTCCGAGATGAGCCTCAGCTGCATGACCGCAGGCGAGTTGCTCCGCACGTCCAGCGGGAAGCCCACCCCGACAGGGTTCGCGTACATCTGCGCATGGTCGGCCATCAGCTGCAGCGCGGCCTGCGCCTCCTCGAGCGCCCGGGCCAGCTTCGCCGCCCCGTAGGTGTACTGCTCCCGGTGCGTCTCACGGTCCGCCCGACTCGTCGCCGCCGCACGGTCGTACACGTCGTCGACCGCGGCCCGCAGGGCGTCCGACGCCTCCTGCTTGGCGGTCTGCGTCTTGGCCTTCGCTCCGGCGTCGAGCGCCTCCTGTACGGCGTGCAGCGCCTCCTGCGTCTTGGCCGGAACGCGGGACCGGTCGCGCGGCAGACGGAAGTCGTGGACGCGGTCACCCGCCACGCTCGCGCTGAACGGCGTGCCGTTGAAGTCGATGGTCATGGTTCCTCCTAGTAGTTGATGTCGATGTCGCGGCCGGCCGCGAGCGCGGTTTCGATCTGGTCGTTACGAGCCCGTGCCGCGGCGAGCAGCTCCTCGAGCTCCTGCTTCTCGCGGGCCAGTTCCTCGGGCGGCACCTGCTCGTGCCGGTCGGTCGCCCACAGGTCCCGCGGATGCACGAGCGGCTCCTTGCCGACGTGCCGCCGGGCCTCGGCCACCAGGTCGAGCAGGTCGTCCTCGGGGCGCCCCGGGTAGGGCAGCGGCCAGTTGATGCCGAGTCGGCAGTGCGTGCCGTGGAAGCGGCACACGGGCGCATCGCGCGCCGGCTCGCCGAGCGCTTTCGCCAGGCGGTCGAGGCGGGCGCGGATGGTGCGGGAGCTCACGCGATCAGCCTCGATTCCTCGAGGGCCGCCTCGAGCGTGGCCAGCCGTTCCTCGAGCTCGAACTGCTCGGTGATGGCAGGCAGCGCCGACAGCAGCACCGCGGCCGCACGGATACGGAGCGCGGTGCTCGGATCCTTGAGGGCTTCGTGCAGCGCGGTGATGGCGTCCCGGGCGGCGCCCCCGAGCGCGGCGCGGGCCTCGGCCAGCAGCTCCTTCTGAGCCGCCCGCACTTCGGCCTCGAAGTCGGGGTCTTCGCGCCACCTTCGGATGGTTCGCCCCGATACGCCCACGGCTTCACCCGCCTTGTCGGTGGTGGCGCCGCGGGCCAGTAGGAGGACGGCCTGGCTCTTGGCGTCCAGGTCAGAAACGGTCATGGGCGGTCACTCCTCACAGGGCGCCGGAGGCGGCGAGGGACGTGTTGTTGAAGGTCGTGGGCGGGGCCAGCTCGAGGCCGCGCTGCGCGAGGTTGTACAGCCGCCGGGCGTTGCGCTTCGCCAGGCCGGCCGCCCGGCGGCGCGCCTGTTCCTCGCGCTCGAGGCGCTTGCGTTCTTCCTCGGCGCGGACACGGGCGATGCGCTCTGCTATCGCCCGCTCGACATGCGAGGTCATCGCGGCCCCTTCGCTTCGAGGGCTGCCTTCCTGCGGCTGATCTCCGCGGCCACCTCTTCCTTGGTGGGCTCGCTTTGACCGGGGCCGAGGATGAACCAGAACGAGGTGTCGGTGGCGTCGATGGCCTCGATGCCGTAGTCCTCGACGCGGGCTGCGATGACGTCGCGGTACCCAGTGCTGCGCGCGGAGTCATCGCTGTTGGGGCTGTCGTATTCGAACTCTTCGCGCACCAGCCAGCCCGGCATGGGGAGGACATCAAGGCCGTCCGCAGTGATCCAGGCGGTGCGCCATCCTTCGGGAGCGGGGCGGAAGTCGACGGTGCGGAATCGGTAGTCGAGGGCCATGGGGTGGCGTTCTCCTTCGTGGTGTGATGGGGGTGGCCGGCCCCGGTACGAGCGGGGCCGGCCCTCAGACGGCGATGAACAGCTGCGGAAGCTGTGCAAGGGCCGCACGTGCGTCACGGTGGCGTTGCCGACGCTCGGCCTCGCCCTGGGCCGCGTCGGTGAGGGCGCTCGAGAGGGCTTTGTGTGTGCCCCACTCGGCGACCTCCTTGTCGAGGGCATCGCGAGCAGCCGAGAATTCCTGTTCCATCTTCTCGAGGGCCACCTGCTTGTCCGTGACCGCGCGTTCCCTCCACTCCTGCGTGGTGTACGGCGTCAGCGGCTTGGACAGCTCTTCCTGCGCTTCGGCGAGGGAATGGGCGGAGCGTTCCACGTTGCTCTTTCCAGCAATGGCTGCCAGTGCGGCCTCAGATGCATAGCCCCTGACGTTGAATCCCAGCTGGCTCCCCATCGTGACTGCATCGCTGAGCTTCTCGCCCATGAAGGTGGGGGACTTGATGGGCTGATTTTCGACGCGGCCGTGAATCCACTCTCGCACCAGGCTGGTCACGTACCGGCTGGCGACCTCGCATTCGAATGTCTCGGGAACCGAACGGGTCAGCGGCGCGGGGTCGAAGTCTGGAGTCTTCACGACTGTGGCCCGCAGGAGTTCAGAGCCTTGCTGCCAGACGATGTGCCAGTGGTTGGCGTGCCCTTCGCACTTGGCCGGGTGGTAGTTGACCCTTCCCCACGGTTCGCCATTCAGGGTTCCGTCGTCGCTGATGAGGGGTTCCTCCGGCAGCTGTCGGAAGACGGCGAGGGTGACCTGCTTCTTTCCGATGGTGAGGGTCTGGATCTGGATGGTGGCGGTGGTGATCGTCGCGTTCTGGGTCGTAAGTCGCTCTGTCACGCGCTCTCCTGGGTGTTTTGGGTGGTCTGGTGTGGTGACGGTACGACCGTGGCGGTTCGCCCGTCTGGCGGTTGGATCAGTCGGTGACGCCGGCGCTGGCGAGGAACTCGGCGCGCTTGACGGGGTCCTGCATCTCGCGGGCGCTGGCGACCCACGCTTCGTGCATCCGGGCGGCATCGCCGCGGTGGTCGGCGCAGAGCGTGATGCGGAGGGTGCTGTTCTCGGCGGGACGCTGCTGGTCGACGGTGTTACGGACGGCGATCACGCCGGGCTTGCCGCAGCTACCGTGCCCGTGGGCGCACTCGCCGGTGCTGACCTCGATGGTCTGCACGATGTGCTTGGTGTCGCGGTCGTCGCCCAAAGCGATGACGGTCTCGGTGGTCACTGGTCCTCCTAGATCGTGGTGAGGGTGTTGCGGTGGGCTGCGCTAGGTCCGGCCGCGGGTGCGTGCAGCAGGTACAGCAGGGCCCTGATCTCGTCGTGCCGCTGCTCAAGCTGCTCTGGGTCCGCGGTGTCGCGGGCCTGTCGAAGGTCGTTGCGGATTGCGGTGAGCGCGCCCTTGATGTTGAGCAGGTCCCAGGTGACCGCCGGCTGCTGCGCCTGAGCGAAGCCGAGCAGGGCTCGGCGATCGCGGACGATGACAAGTTCCGGGATGCGCTCCACCCAGCCCTGCCTTTCGAAGTCCTGGAGGGCATGCCCGAACGCCACCGACGTCTTGTTCTTGCCGAGGCCGTTCCGGTCGCTGAGGTGCCAGCGTTCCCGGGCTATCGGGCCGCGCAGCTTCGTCTCACCCTTCGGTAGCAGCGCCCGGAGTGTGCTGCGCCGCACGGCTTCCATGCCGAGCGAGCCCAGGGCGAACGCGGCCGTCCGCCGCAGTCCTGGCGCCTGGCCTGGCGCTGTCTCGTCTTCGATGTGGCTGATCACGGTGCTCCTAGAGAGGCTGGTCATAGATGGAGTCGTCGACCGGATCGGATTGGCCGAGGTCGTTGTCGTAGACGGACTGGTCGGCATAGTTCTGCCAGGGCTGGTGAGGCGTGGCGATCATGGGCTTGGGAGGGGTGGGCCGAGCGTCTGCCGCAGCCTGAAGTCGGCGGCCGGTCTCGATCGCCCGGTTTACGCGCTGGTCCGTCTTGGACGGCGAGTCGCTGAGCTGGTTGGCGAGCGCCAGCCAGCCAGAGACCCGCTCGTCGGGGCCCGCGCCCCGCCAGTCGCCCGTCTGCATGCGCTGCTGGGCGCGCTCCATGGCCCGGTCCCACATGCCGCCGTCCGCGCCGTCACGGGTCGCCTGGGCGACGACGAGCTTGGGATGGCAGTCGGGGCAGCCCGCCATGTCTCCGTTGGAGTCGACCCGGTAGCGCAGGCGAGGGTTGGTGCGGGATGCCGGGTTCTCTTCGAGGCAGGCCTGGCAGGCAGGCGGGAGTGCGGGGCTCTGGCCCACAGTTGCCGGGTGGCAGCGGGGGCACGGGTCGCCGTGGAAGCTCATGGCGTCGATGCGCAGGCTGACGTCGGTTGCGGCGGCCGGGTTGTACTGCAGGCAGGTTTTGCAGGCCGGCGGCAGTACCCGGGATGCGGGATGGCAGTTGGGGCACGGAGCGCCCGTGATGGGGTTGACGCGCAACGTCGGGTCCGTCGCTGCCGCGGGGTCGATGCCGAGGCAATCCCAGCAGGCGGGCGGCAGAGCGGCATCAGGAGCAGCGGGGGGCAGTTCCTTCTCGCCGAGCCGGTGCGCGTACACAGAGGCGGCTGAGCGGACGTTGGGGTCGTCGCTGATGTCGAGGTAGCGGCGGAGCCCGTTCTCGGTCCATCCGTCCTTGAAGGCGGCAGCGACACGGATGGTCAGCTTGGCTCGCCGTGTCTGTCCTGGCTGCTTGCCTCGGTAGTCGAGGCTGTCGACGAACGACTCGGCGCGGGCGAGCGGCTTGTCTTGTTCTTGATCTTCTGAAGAAAAAGGATCCCCGCCTCCGCCTCCCTCCTCGGCAACCGTGACCGTGTCGGTCACGACTGAGGAGTCCTCGGTCACGGAGGAGGAGGGGGAGTCCTTAGAGGAGAGATCAAAAGAGGAGACAAGAGGAGTAGGGGTTAGCTGTCCGCTAACCCTCTCTGTAGCTGTCAGATAACCCAGTCCGGCGACTGCGTTAGCTGTCAGATAACCCTCAGGGTTAGCTGTCAGATAACCCTCTTCTCGATCTTCACTGACTGGGTTAGCTGAGGGATAACCCTCTTCCGTGGAGGATGGACTGTCTTCCACGGAGGTCCCGTCAGGCCCCCTGTCGTCGTTTGCCAGGTCCTCGGAGGACCCCGCAACCGGCTTGGTGCAGTGGCCCTTGTAGCCACTGTGCGGGGGCTCGGGGCACAGCTCGACGATCCGGTACACGGCGTGCTGGCCGGTGTAGCCGCGCAGTTCCTTGCCGTCCCGCAGGGCGAACTCCAGCGCCTTCTTCTTCATCAGCCGGTTGATAGAGATCCGCCAGGAGGCAGGTGTCTTGGCGGCCCGCTTCAAGATGTGCGGGGCGTGAACGGCACCCCAGGTCTCGCGGCTGGAGTCGTTGGCGTTCTCGGCCAGGACGATCAGGTCGCCGCGTTCACCGGGTGTCAGGCCGATGTCCTGCCAGTGGTCGAGGATCTCGACGATCAGGCGAACGCCCACAGGCCACCTCCCTGAACTGCTTGCCGACGACAGCTCGGCTTCGTGCTCACGTGGTGCTCCCGGTCGTGGCGTTGCGAGGCTGGATTCGGTAGAGGGCTCCGCACGGGGCCCGTCGCTGGCCTAGCCCGACGTGGCGGTGCCATCCGTCGCAGCTGGGGCAGCGCACGGCGGTCTCGATGCGGCCGCGTGTCGAGATAGGCAAGGGGCGGACGACGGGCAACTCGGCGGATCCGTGCACAAGTCCGAGCTGTACGAGCTGCTGCGCCGATACACTCGGCTTGGAGGAAGTCGGCGCTTGTGTCGTCGCGAGGGGCCCGGTAGCGCGGGCCCTTCTCCTTTTGTCGGGCACTTCGTTGTCCGATCGCGAGGCGGGGCCGGTGCGGGTGCCTCTGTGAGGAGCGGCCTCGCGAGTGGATGGGTCTGTGTTACGGCTCAGGCGGCTTCGAGGAGCCGCACGATCGAGGCGGTGACGACCCGGTGGCGGGTGCCGAAGCTCAGCACCTTGACGGGGGCCTCGTCCCGCTTGATCAGCGCGTACATCTGCGATTTCGAGATACCGATGGCGCGGGCGGCGTCGGGTACGCCGACGGCGGCGGGCCATCCGCGGATCTCGTCGAGGGTCGGCGGGGCGGCCTTCATCGGACGGCGCTCTCGGCCGGCTCGGCCATGCCGAGGTAGGTGAGGATGTCGGCGCGGCGGCAGCGGTAGGCGACGCCGTGACGGAGGACCTGGATGGGGTAGGTGCCTTCCTTGGCCCACTGGTAGCCGCGGGTGCGTCCGATGCCGAGTGCGCGGTTCGCCAGCTCGAGCGGTACGGACACGGGCAGCGCCAGAACCTCAGCCTCCGACATGCCTCGTACCGCGGTCGCAGTGCGAGTGTGGTTCACGGGGACTCCGATTCTCGATGTTCCATAATGGAACACAGATGTTCCTGTGAATCCGAGGAGTGTTCCTCGGCGGTCACAAGCATGGATGTACTGGCATGGGCTGTCAAGGTCGGTTAGTGTTCCGTTGTGGAACAACTCCCTGAGAAGGACTTCAACGCACGCATCGCCGATCGCGTCGGCAAGCAGGTGGCCAAGGCTCGCGAGGGCAAAGGGGGGCGCAAGATGTCAGCTCAGGCCCTCGCTGACCGCTGCGCCGAACTCGGCCACCCTCTGGACCGTTCCGTCATCGCGAAGCTCGAGAAGGGCATCAGGCAGACGGTCACCGTCGCCGACGTGCTCGTCCTCGCCCGGGCGCTCGACGTGCCGCCCGTGACGCTTCTGTTCCCACTGGACCAAGCGCAGGTAGAACTGCTGCCCGGCGAGTCGGGGCCGATGTGGTCGGCGGTGCAGTGGTTCGCCGCCGAGCGCCCCTTCCCTGCGGGCGAAGAGGACCCTGCCGCGGTCTCGAGGTGGGAGCCGCCCGCGGCGATCGCCCTGTACCGGCAGCACGAGGAATTTGTCCGGGAGTGCCTACGCCTGGCCGGCCGGGCAGCCGACTACCGTACTCAAGCGACCCTTGCCGCAGGCGACGCCAAGATCCGGCTGGAGACAGCCGCTGACGCTGACGCAATGCTGGCCATGTCGCTGCGTGAGGTGATCCAGGGGATGCGCAGGTCCCTTCGATCCCTCAATCACGAGCCGCCGCTGCTCCCCGAACCGTTGCGCGGCCTGGACGACGAAACCAGCTAAGGCGGCTGCGGTAGCGCCGCTCGTACAGGAGGTGGGGGATGGCAGACAACGTCAAGAAAGTGGTGCTCCAGAACGGCAAGACCCGCTACCGGACCGTGGTCGACGCCGGCCGCGACGAGAACGGCAAGCGGATCCAGCTCACCATCACGAAGGACACGAAGACCGAGGTCAAGAACGAGCGCGACCGCATCCTGCATCAGCGGTCCGCGGGAACCCTGATTGCCCCCAACAGGATCACGGTGGGGGAGTGGCTTGACCAGTGGCTGGAGTACAAGCGGCGGGACGTCGAGGAGACGACGATCCGCACGTACCGGCTCGCCCTCGTCCATGTCTATGACCGGCTTGGGCACGTCCGTCTCCAGGAGCTCACCGAGGACCACGTCCGCGACTTCATCGACGGCCTTGTCGCCAACGGACGCCGGAAGGGTGGGGAGCCCGGTACGCGGCTCGCGGTGTCGACCGTCGAGGGCATCCTGACCCGCCTGCGGGAGGCGCTGAGCCGGGCTGTCGTGCGCCGGCTCATCGCAGTGAGCCCGGCCGTCCATGTGCGGGTGTCGCTCGCAGACAAGAAGACCGACAAGCGCGAGCGTGACCGACCCAAGCCATGGACCGTCGACGAGGTTCAGACCTTCATCCGCGGCATCGAGGACGACCGGCTGTACGCGCCGTTGCTGCTGTCGCTGATGGGCCTGCGGCCGGCCGAGGTGTGCGGGCAGCGTTGGACGGACATCGACCTGCAGCGGGGCGTCCTCGAGATGACCAACACCAGGACGATGATCGGCAACGTCAAGGTGCTGGAGAAGGACGCCAAGACTGCGGCCGGCGAACGCGCCCTGCCGTTGCCTCAGTGGCCATGGGAGGCGCTGAAGAAGTTCCGGGCGCAGCAGGCCCGGGAGAAGCTGGCCGCGGGCGAGGGGTACACGGACACCGGGTACGTGGTCGTCGACGAGCTCGGCCTGCCGCTGAACACGCGGCAGCTGCGGGAGCACGCGTATCGGACCATGCGCCGGCTCGGCCTGCGTCAGGTGCGCCTGTACGACGCCCGGCACTCCTGCCTGACGTACCTCGCCGTGAACGGCGTCCCTGACGTCGTCCTCGCGGCGTGGGCGGGACACACGAACGCGAACTTCACGAAGCGGAAATACGTGCACGTTGCGCCCGAGGACATGCGGGCTGCGGCGGCTGCCTGGGACGCCTTCCACGGAGGTGATCCAAAAGCGGCCGGTGAGAAAATGTGAGAGACGATCTCTACTCGGCCGCCTTCCATACCCTCTGACCTGCACAGATGGTGTGGATGGTAGAACAGTGTACGGATTCTACTGGCGATTCGTGCAGGCCAGCGCCATGGGGGTGTTCGTAGGAACCTACAAGAGCGGCTCGGGCGGGGACGCGGTCTCCCGCCTACGCCGCCGGTCCCTCGTACGGCAGCAGCTCGGGGCGCTTCGCCGGGAGGCCGTCGCCGGACCGCAGCGTGATCAAGCCTAAGCCCCCGAAGGCAAAGAGTTGTGGAGCGGAGCGGGACGTAGAGCGGAGAAGTTTCCGCAGGACAGTGGCTGCGCGGAGGGGGGCGGTTTCAGGTTCGTCGGCTTGGGTTGTTGTGCCAGTGGTGGGTGCTCCAGACGCGGCGGAAGTGGTGACGCACGGTACGCCTTCAAACGAGCGTTGCTCGACCCCGCGCTCCGTCGCCATATAAGTCCTGACGTTGTCGCGTGACCCGGCGGGGGCGGCCGGGCGCCCCGCCCCCCCCCCCCGCGCCCAAACGGGGCCGGGCCCCGGTCCCCCCCGCAGCCCGGCCGTGTCAGCACAACCCGGCGGGAGGGGGGGGGGCCGGAGTAAACCC
>NZ_JBIAWZ010000018.1:0-67470 GCF_042896175.1 Streptomyces sp. NPDC001315
TCGTCCGTCTCCGGCTTGACCTGACCCGGCCGTGGCATCCAGGCACCTCCCGGCCAAATACACTACCAGCGACGGGACTTAAGTCACCGGTATTGAGGTTAACCTCGATCTTGCATGAGGGTCCGTCAGCTTGCTGACTGACCCTTTTCGCTCGGTCAGAGCGGAGTTCTCTGCTTGCGGGCATGCTGGTGGCCCGGCTGTCACGTCGGGCGGGCGCCGGTTCCCACGCTCCGGTGTGGTGGTGCGATTCGTAGGACGGGCAATGCTGCTGGTCAGCCGGGATTCGGCAGAGCTTCGAGCCGCTCGAGGGCGTCTGTGATGATGCCGGTCCAGGGCCAGTGCTTCGCGAGGCGGAGGATGCGGCGCCGTCCGGGCCTCCTCACAAGAGTCAGGTGAACGCCGGGCCCTGGGGCGCGTACGGGAAGAAGTTCGAAGAGACCCTCCAACGGCGGCAGCTGCCCAACACCTGGACGTCCCTGCGCGTCTACGCGGGCCTTCCGAACGACGGCCACGACGACACGACCGAATGCATCTGGGGCTGAACGCCAATGGTGGCGAACTGCGAGTCTCAACTCTGTGTCGCATCCGACTCCGATCCGACATCCGACCGGAGGTCCCGACACAGAATCCGAGACCCCACAGGCGGTGTGGGTTCTCGCGCTCTGCGTCATACGGCAGTGCCGTGACCTGTGGGCTCTCCGGCTGTCTCACGCCGCTTCAGCAAGATCTGTTTCAACCCCCGCTGCACTTCCTGCAGTCGCGGACGCGCGGTAGCGGCGGCGCGGGCTTACGCGGGTGCCGACGCATGGGTCCGGGTGGCGGAGATGAGTTTGGCCAATGAGGTGCGGGTCTCCGACAGCGCTGAGATCCGGTCGTCCAGGCCCTGGAGGTGTTCCTGGAGGGTCTCCAGCTTGCATTCGGCGACCGTGCCGTCCTGCCGGACGCACGGCAGGAGATCGCGGATGACCCGGGTCGGGAGGCCGGCGTCCAGCAGTCCGCGAATGCGGCGGACCGCGGCGGGGGCACTGTCGTCGTAGCGGCGGTGGCCGCCGTCGAGACGGTAGGACGCCAGGAGGCCCTGCTCCTCGTAGTAGCGCAGGAGCCGGACGGAGGTGTCCGTCGCGGCGGCAAGCTCACCGATCTTCATGTGGCGCTCCTCACAGCCTCTTGAATCTCACATTGATGTGAGACTTTAACGTGAGGGCCATGACGAACACGGATCACCCCATCGCCCTCTACGGTTTCCTTCGGCCCAGGCCGGAGCGCGCTGACGAGGTCCGGCGCATCCTCTCCTCCTTCGTGGAACCCACTCGGCAAGAGCCCGGCAACCTGCAGTACCACCTCCACGAGCACGAGGACGGCCGGTTCTTCCTGTACGAGGTCTGGCGCTCGCAGGAAGACCTGGACCGGCACAACGCGACGCCCTCGCTGCGTGCTTTCCTGGAAAACCTGTCGACCTTCCTGGAGGGAGCCCCGGAGGGCTACTTCGACACCATGCTCAGCCCGTACCCCGAAGCCGAACCGAGTCCCGCCTGAGAGTGCCACGGCAGGCGCCGGCGCCAGAGCGAGTGAGCGTGCCTGCGGTGTCTCGCGGCCACTTCATAAGTGCAGTCGATATGAAGCGGGCGGTGAGATTGTGAAGCTGGATTTGAGATCCCACACACGGTGTGGGATCTCGCCGCTCGTGACCTGTCGATCTTGCGTGACCTGGGCGTTCTTGGCTGTCTCACGGCCTTGTCACCCATGATCAGTCTCAAATCCGTGGCATTTCCTCGCGAGGGCGAGGTCGAGATCAGGCGGCTTGTCCGAGTCGGCCGAGTACACCACGCTGAGCCCCGAGCACGAGGGCTACCGGCGAGCCCAGATCGCGCACCGATGAGTTTCCCGCGCCGCGCTGGTCTATACGCCGGGCACCCACGGACGGAAGGCTGCGCCATGCGGAAACTGATCTACGGCATGAACCTGACCCTGGACGGCTACATCGCCACGGCCGGCGACGACATCGGCTGGAGCGGACCGCCGAGCGACGAGCTGTTCCAGTGGTGGCTCGACCACGAGCAGGCGAGTGGCCTGTCGCTGTATGGGCGCAAGCTGTGGGAGACGATGAGCTCCTACTGGCCGACCGGCGACCAGCAGCCGGGCGCCACCCCGGCGGAGATCGAGTTCGCGCGGAACTGGCGGGACACGCCGAAGGTGGTGTTCTCCTCGACGATCGACAAGGTCGACTGGAACACCCGCCTGGTCACCGGCGACGCGATCGCCGAGATCACCCGGCTCAAGGCCGAGGAAGGCGGCCCCATGAACATCGGCGGCGCAACGCTCGCCGGGGCGGCCATGCGCGCCGGACTGATCGACGAGTACGCGATCGCCGCCCATCCGGTCCTGGTGGGCAGCGGCACGCCGTTCTTCACCGCGCTGGACGACTGGGTGAACCTGAACCTGGTGGAGACGCGGACGTTTCCCGGCGGCGTGGTCCTGACCAGGTACGAGACGAGGCGCTGAGCAGCAGCACCCGCGCGCCAGTCTCTCGGCCCGGGTGCCCTGGTCGAGACGCTCCGGCCGACGCGGGCCGGTTCACGGCGGTGATCAGGCCGATCCCACTCGTCGCCCCCCGTGATCACCACGGTGCGTCCCGTCATGTCCGGCAGATCGGCTGCCGTCCATGTCGCCCCGGCTGCCTTCCTCTCGTTCCGGCGCGGGCGGTGGGCCCGCGCACCCTGTCCCGGGCCTCGAGAGGTCGAGGTCGGAGGTCTCGTCGTCGCCGGGTCCCGCTGCCTCTCTTGGGGCCTTGCGCCGGTCATTGAGAAGCGAAAAGACAACGGCGGCGAAATAGAGCGCCCAGATCGGCGCGGCCAGCGCCAGCATGGTCAGCGGGTCCGTGCTCGGTGTCGCCACAGCCGAAAAGACCGTGATCCCCACGATCATTCGGCGCCACCAGCCGAGCATCCGCCGGCCGGACAGCACTCCGGTGAGGTTCAGCATCACCAGCAGCAGCGGCATCTCGAAGGAGAGACCGAAGACGACCACCATGCGGGCGACGAGGTCGAGCAGATCGTCCAGCGGCAGCAGGTTGTCCACCCCGTGCGGGGTGAAGTCGATCAACACCTTCGCGGTCGTGGGCAGCACCTTGTAGGCGAAGAAGGCGCCGCCGAAGAACAGCGGGGCGCCCGTGCCGACGAACGCGTAGGCGTATTTCCGTTCGTGCTTGTGCAGGCCGGGGGCAACGAACGCCCACAGTTGGTACAGCCATACCGGCGAGGCCAGCACGACGCCGGCCATCAGGGACACCTTCAGCGCCAGGGTGAAGGGCGCGAGCAGACCATTGATCGTGATCCGCGCGCAGGTGGTGTCCGCGGTCTTCCTGGCCAGATCGGAGAAGGACGTCGGGCAGCCGACCGAGCCCAGCACCGGCCTGGTGAAGAAGTCAATGATGCCCTTGTAGGAGAAAGCCGCGGCGATCGTGACGACCAGGATGGCAAGGACGGCTTTGGCGAGCCGGTTGCGGAGCTCACGAAGGTGCTCCGCGAGCGGCATCCGCCCCTCGGGATCCTTCTCCTTGTTGCGGGCCGACTGGGACACGACACGTCCTCATCTCGTGCGGCAGACCGGAGACCACCGGCCCTGCCTCAGTGCTCGATCTTCTCCGTCACTCGGTCGGGCGCGAACTCACCACGGCGCCGGTCGCGGCCGGTAGCGCGTCCAGGAAGCAGCGCTGCTCCGACCAAGACGCCGGCCGACACTGCAGACAACGACGCGGGCGGCCCGACAACGCAAGAGGTGAGCCCGCCGGCGAGGCTTCGCGCAGCGTCTCCCGCGGGGATGAGCCAGGGGCGCGCAGGACCGGGCTCAGTCTCCATGGCCGGTGGTGCTGTCCGGGGGCGCGGTGCGGGCGGTGGCGGTGTCTCCGGGAGCGCCCGAGATCGTCTGCGGTCCCGGTGCAGACTCAGGCTCGGGGCGTGGCTCGTTCGAGGCGCCGTCGTCCTTCATGGCCTTGGTCTCGCTCTTGAGGATTCGCATGGCCTTGCCCAGCGCCCGGGCAGTATCGGGTAGTTTCTTCGAGCCGAAGATCAAAACCACCACCGCGACCAGGATCAGCAGGTGCCAGGGCTCCAGCGCATTGCGGAACATCGTCACACCACCCCTTCGAACGCGTAGGCCCTCATACCTGCCTCGGCGATCCGTGCCGCTTGTTCCTGCGCGGCAGCGGTGAGAGTGGGAGCGCCCGCGGCGCATCGTGTCTTGCCGCCCCGAGCATGCCCCCATCGCTGTCCGGGCGCGCGCAGAACCTCGGCCGCTGCCCGAAGAAGCGCCCCGCCCACGACCGGGCCTTGCGGAAGGTTGACGCGTCGGCAGGCGCACACCTTTGGCCGCGGACGACGGCCCGCTGCCGTCGGCGGGCGCGTCCAGCACCGTTGCCCGTCCGCCGATACGGCGAAGAGTTCCCCTTCCGCGGCCCCGCCGCACTCGGCCGGGACACCACGCTGCTGGACGCGGTCGATGTCCACGACCGGGCAAGGCTCTGCACCGACGGATGCACGTTCGGGCACCTGAAAAGACCTATGGGTCTTCGCGTTCGGCCACGTTGCATTCATTGGATTCATTGGATTCGTCGGATTCATCAGCTTTCCCTGTCGTGACCGTTCCTGTTGCCGGCCGGCGCGATGATCACGCATGGCTGTCGGGCGTGGGAGGCGAGGCGAGTGGAGTTGGCCGGCTGCTGCGCAGACGTGCCGGGTGTCGATGTCCTTGCGGGTCATGTGTCCTTTTTCCTGTCGGGTCGGGGTCGTTCAGATTCCGGGGCACCCGGCGGCCGTCCAGGCGGCGTACTCCTGGCGGACGTAGAGTCGGCGGCTGGGGGCGAGCATGATCGCGTCGGGGTAGTGCGGGCCGGCCACCAGGTCGGGATGGCGGCGGTCGTGCAGGACGAGTTGTTCGGCGGTTTCTGCGGCGGCTGCGACCGGGCCGGGGTCGTCGTCCAGGGCCATCCGGTCCATGAGGGCGGCCCGGCGTAGCAGCCAGACCCGTTCGGCGGCCGTCGCATCGACCGGGGGCCGGTGACGGGCCTGGCGGCCGTCGCGTTCGGCTCCCAGAACGAGCACTTGGTGCATCTCGCGGCGCAGGTCTGGCGCATTCGCATACGCCTCATGCGGGGGCGGAGTGCCGATGCCCTGGCCGCTGTTCGTGGTGACGTTCACGCTGACACCTCCGCCTGTACACAGGGGTCGGCACCGCAGCGTAGACACAGCACCGTGTCGCGGCCGTGGTCGCCGTGATCAAGGGCCGATGGGTGTGCCGCGGGCCGCAGGGGCACCTGGGCCGGGCCCGGGCAGCCGTCGATGGGGTACGGCTTGTGGGTCGCGAAGGCCCACTCGGCGGGGTCGTCGTGACGTGGCGCCGTGGCCGCCCCAGTAGCCCGTCGCTGTGCTGCAGTGCCGGACCCGGCAGGGGGTCGCAGCTCGTGTGGAACGTCCGGCCCGGTCATGGCGAGCACCTCAGGCAGGCGCGGACTTCGCGGCCGCTGCATGTCTGGTGGACCTCGGTCGACTGGGCGAGGTACTGGACGATGCCGGTGCCGCGGCCGTGTTCGTCGGGGGCGATGGCGGGGCGATGGCGTTCCACGGTCGTACCGGAGTCAGTGACCACAATGTGCAGAGTGCCGTCGTCGAGGACGAGCAGCAGGGTCATGCGCTCGCGGCCGTACTGGGCGGCGTTGGCGACGAGTTCATCGACGATGAGAACGGCGGAGTCCCGCTCGCTTGCGGGCACCTTCCAGGTGTCCAGCAGATCGGCCGCGAAGTGACGAGCGGCGGAGACGTGCGCCTCCTGCGCGGGCAGGGTGAGCAGCGCCTGCTGGTGGCAGGGCCCGCCGAGCAGTGAACTCGGGCTGTGGGAATCGGTCACAAACATGGTCTTCTGGCTCTTCCGTGGATGTGCGGAGACCGGAACGGGGGAGAATGCCAACAACTTCGGGGGCGGTCGGTAGGCGGGACCCTGCATGGGGCGCGCTCATTGAGTTCCACGGGCGACGCATGCCGAACGGTTCGAGTTGTTCACCCCTTTTGTTCTACTTCTTGCGAGTCATGTCGATGCCTGCGGCCTGACTGGGCTCACTCGCACCTACCAGAGCTCGATGCCGTACTCGGCCGGACCAGGCACCGGCAGCTCGGTCCCCTCACTCGTGTCCGGACGGCCCTGCGGGAACGTCACGCCGTGGAGCCGGACGAACGTCCCTGCCCGCGTCTCGGCTCGGTCGCGGCCCTCGGCGTGCAGACGGCCTGGATCCTCTTCTGCGGGCTGCACGGGCATCGGAGGCAGAGGAGAGTTGAGGTCGCCGGCCGTTGGTGAACCGCATACCTGCGCTCGCGCGCGGGACGGGGAACACCTCGGCCGGGCCGCTGTGAAGACCAGCGCGGCGCCACCGGCCACTTGGACAGGGAGTGCGTGCCCCGTCGGCGCACTCACGCACCAAGTCAGCTGAGGACTGAGCCGGTTCGCCGGAGCGGGGGGTGCGGGTGACCAGGGCCCAGAAACCGTCGACGCGCCGCGAGAAGAGCGGCGCGCCGGCTTCGGCCTCCTCCGCCCACGGCCCGGCCGCCCGGCTCTTCGGTGGCGACGTCTTCTTGGCCTCTTGTGCCGGGGTGGGCTCACACCCCACAGCTGTGGTCGCGTCACCGAGCGGCGAGGCCGCCCGGTGACGCGACCGTCCTGGCCTTGCCTCACGCCCGGATGGTGACCAGCTTCTGACCGTTGCCTGCGAGGATCTCAAAGTGCTCGATCTCTCCCGGGGACATGGCAACCGCCCCTGGGATCGTCGCGCCGGCAAGGTACTTGCCTGCCCGCCAGGTAGCGCCGTCCGCCCTGGCTCCGCCGGGCCCGACCGCCTGGAGCCGGCAGGTGATTCCGGCGGGTGCCCCCTTGGCGGAGACCTGCAGGACACTGCCCCAGGCGGAGGGCCAGACCTTCACCGAGGCGGTGACGCCGGTGGTGGGATCGCTTCCGGAGAAGGTGCGCCAGGCAATCGAAGCGGTCGGCCCGGGCGGCTTCGCCTGACTGCCCACGGTTCCCATGGCCGCCAACCATGTGCCGCCGACCGCTGCCGCGATGAACGTCAGCGAGGCGGCAGCGCCGGCCAGTTGCAGACGCCAGGTCCTGCGGCGCCGGGCCGCGGCCTGCTGGAGCAGCCTGTCCAGCACACCCCCCTCTGGCGCCCGCGACACCGTGGGTGCGGCGGGCCGTTCGGGCAGGGACCCTTGCGCGCTCTCGGCTGCCCGTGCGACCAGCCGGTCGGCCAGGTCCCCGTCGGCCGCCGGCACCGTCTGGCCTGAGACTTCGGCTTCGGTCACCGTCGCCAGCAACGCAGGCAATCCCGCCAGCTGGGTGTGTTCGGCCTGGCATTCGGCGCATTCCGCGAGGTGGACGCGCACCTGTTCCATTTCCGCCGAGGGCAGCGCGCCCAGGACATATCCTCCCAGCGTCAGCCGGAGGGCGTCGTGCTCCGCACTCATGGTTGCCACCTCCTGCCCGCCACGGTCATGGCTCGATCCCCCGTTCCTGCAGCGCCAGCCGCAGGGCGTGCAGGGCGTAGTACGTCCGCGACTTCACGGTGCCCAGCGGGATGCCCAGCACCTGCGCGGCCTCCCCCATGGTCCGGCCCCGGTAGTAGGTCTCCAGCAGGACGGCGCGGTGGTCCGGGGACAGCGACCGGACGGCGTCGGCGACCGCCCAGCTCTGCAGTGCCTGCTCGATCTCGTCCTCGCCCGGCTTCTGTGCGGCGGCTCGCTCCAGCGCCTCGCCGCCGACCTCGGCCGGCCTGGCCTGCCGGGCCCGGCGAGCGTCGATGACCAGGTGCCGGGCGACCGTACACAGCCATGCCCGAGCCGGACCGCGTGCGGGGTCGAACGCGGCGGGATGCTGCCACGCTCGCAGCAGTGTCTCCTGCACCACATCCTCCGCCCATTGCCAATCTCCTGAGGTGAGTCGCAGCACGTAGTGGAACAGGGCTCCTGCGTGCTCCGCGTACAGCGTGCGCAGCAGTTCCTCATCTGCGGTCGAAAGGGACCCTTTACCAGAGACACGGTGCGCGGAGCGATCCGGATCGGTCCTTGGACCGCGCTTTCGGGAACTCCAGGGCATATGCCGATCATCGCATATGTACCGCTTTATTCCGTGACACACGCCACAGTGCAGGTGACACTCCGTGAGCGTCGCGGGCGGCATCTCCCTGCCGCGCCATGTGGCACCACCAGAAGCGAGCGCGCGCGGCCCCAGGGGAAGCCAGTCGTTCTGACAGCGATACCAAGATTTCTCACAAAAAGTGCATATCTACCGAACCGTGGGACCCCCGTCACCCGTGGAGCCGGACAAGACCCGACTTACACGCAATTCCTCATTGATTCCCCATGCGACAAAGGATGGATCAGAGGTGACCGAAAAGCACCACGCGACGCACGCACTCCTAGCGCCGGCCACGCTCACCCCGCCCCCGTGCATCGAAGTCGGCGCCACCGCGCAGCCCCGGCCAGTGCCCAGCGCACACAACGGCGAGGGCTCTTCGCGCACAGCGATCGAGGGCTGCGCGACCACCAAGGCGGAACTCCACCCGGCCCAGCGCGCACCAGCCGTATGGGCACCGCCGACCTGCCCCGAGTCACTCGCGGCTCCCCGTACGGGGATCTGCCGCATGCCGACTGCGCCTTCGCGGCGCGCAAAGGCGGATGCGCAGCGCGGGGCACGTCGAGGCGCGCGACCTGCACGGGACAGCACCCATGCTCGATCGCTGGGTGTCCGTGAGGGCCACGCGCCCATGAACACGGCATCCACACACATCCCTGCGGTTGCGTGCGCCCAGCCGGCGCAGTCCCCGCCTCCGCCCGATCAGTGAGGAACGGACACCATGTACCTGAACCGTCGCACACCAGGCCGTCGATCACGTACTGCGGTCGGGTCGGCCGTCGCCACCATCGCCACTGCCGGCGCGCTGGTGCTCCTCAGCTCATGCGGCCAGTCGTCGCATTCCTCGTCCACCGGAGCCGACGCCATCACACCCGGTCCGGGTCAGCACCAGACGGCAGGCACGCCCGGAGCCACGGGGCCGGGGAAGACGGCGGGCTCCGCTCTCGGCGCCTCGCCCATGCCCGGCATGAGCATGGCGAAGGGTCCCTCGAGCAAGGCAGCGCCGGCCGCACCGGTGACCGGGAACGCCGTGGCGATCAGGAACTTCGCATTCTCCCCGGCCACGCTGAAGGTCAAAGCGGGCACGACGGTGACCTGGACCAATCAGGACAGCGACGCCCACACCGTCACCAGCGCCGGGTCGGGTGGCCCGTTGCATTCGGCCGCCCTGGCCACCCACGCCACCTTCAGTTACACGTTCACCAAGCCCGGCACCTACGCCTACCTCTGCACCATCCATCCGTTCATGACCGCCACCGTGGAGGTGACCTGATGACCGATTACTACGACAGTCACGACGGCGCATCGTCCGAAGACGCCGCTCAGCCCCCTACCGAACACGGCATGAATCGGCGTCAACTCCTCCGGCATGCAGGGTGGTTCGGCGGCGCGGTAGTGCTGACCGTGGCCGGTGGAGAGGTGATCAGCCACATCGCGGGCTCCCGGAACACCAACGCCGAGGCCGCCGCCGGGGCCGTTGCAGCTGGAAGCGGCGCGCTGCGGTTCGTGCAGGTCTCCGACAGCCATATCGGATTCCATGGCCCGGCGAACATGGACGTGGTCGGCTCATTCACCGAAGCGATCAACCAGGTCAACTCGCTCGGATTCAGGCCGGACTTCGTCATGCACAGCGGCGACCTGACCCACCTGTCCACGGCCGGGCAGTTCGACAAAGTCAAGCAGCTGATGGCCGGAGTGAAGACAGACCGCATCTTCACCGTGCCGGGCGAGCACGACTCCATCGGCGATGCAGGCCGCGCCTACCGGCAGACCTTCGGCATGGGCACGCTCGGCGATGGCTGGTACAGCTTCGACACCCACGGCGTGCACTTCATCGCCCTGGTCAACACCCTGAGCCTGGAGAAGCTCGGCCACCTCGGCAACGAACAGATCGACTTCGTTCGTAAGGACATCGCCGGACTGTCGTCGGACACCCCCATCGTGGTCTTCAGCCACATCCCGCTGTTCGCCATGTACCCGCAGTGGGGCTGGAGTACCGACGACGCCCTCAAGGTCATCGCCCTCCTGCGCCGCTTCTCCTCCGTCACCTGTCTCAACGGGCACGTCCACCAGTTGTTCACCAAGACAGAGGGCAACATCACCTTCCACTCCGCCACCACCACCGCCTACCCCCTGCCCAAACCGGGCCGCGCGCCCGCCCCCACCCCGCAGGTCGTCCCCGCCCGGCAGCTCAAAGGCGCACTCGGCATCCGCAGCGTCGGCTACCGCCAAGGCGACCGCGAACTGGCCATCAAGGATCAGAGGCTGGCATGAACGCCCGAAGATTCCTCGCCCCCACCCTGCGGTCGGCGACCGCCGCAACCCTCGCTGCCGGCGGATACATCCACGCCCAGCTCTACATCGACGGGTACCGCTTCATCCACATCATCGGCCCCCTGTTCCTGCTCCAGGCCGGCGCTTCCTTCGCCCTCGCCGCCCTGCTGCTGGTCGGGACAGCACCCCTGCTGCGGACCGCCGCGGCAGTTGTCGCACTCGGCGCCCTCGGCGGCTTCACCGCTTCGCGCACCGTAGGCGTGTTCGGTTTCACCGAGCACGGTCTGCAACCCGAGCCACAAGCCGTCCTCAGCCTCCTCGCCGAAACCGGCACACTGCTGCTCCTCGCCATCTGGCAGGTGACCGTGACCAGACAGCCCCGCGCTGCCCGACCGCCCGTCAGGACACCCAACTGGGCCACCAACCGCACACCACTCAACTGAACCACCATCACGAAGCCGCCCAGGATGCCTGCGTCCTGGCTCGGGGTGCGGCGGGACCGGCAAAGCCACACATCGCCGCACGGGCTACCACGACAGAACGGCACGGCAGCGCAGGGCGATCAAACGGGTGCTCACCGGTTGCCAGGATTTCGTGGCGGCCCGGGCACTGCACGCCCTGCTGCTTGCCGAAGCCCCCTGGCTCGGCCTGACCACCGACCACTCTTCACCACGCTGCGCGAGCCGCAGGCGGACAGCGGTGTGGAAGCCCTACGCGAACAGACAGGCCGGCGGGGCGCACCCGTCTGCATCCCGCCGACCAATTCCGGAACCAAGGAGTACCCCCATGTACCTGGAACCGCGCCCAGGAATCGCCTGGCCGAGCCCTCACCTCCGCGAACTGAAGGATGCCGTACACGCCCTGCTCGGCCTGGACGACGACACCGCCGCCATAATCCGCCAACTCATCGGTGGCGAAGTCGGCCACCCACCGCTGAAGACCGTCGTCGCGGTGCTGCCCATGGACGGCGAGGCCCACCGTTGGACGCTCCACCGCCCCGCCGAGCAGATCACCGAGAACGAGCTACGGGCCACCCTGCTCCACCACCGACCTAGCTGACCGGAACCTGACCTGACTGCCCATCAACTTGACTCGGTCCTGAAGGAACGGGCTTGGAGGTAGTGCCCAGTTGGCTGCTGAGTGGACTCCTCCGTCCAGGCACCCCTATGGGGTGGCAGGGACGCGTGACTCACGCCCCGCATTCCACACCACGGCGCCACGTTGGGCGATGTTGTGGGAAGCGTTCCGGTCCAGGTCCGCGTGGGCAACGATCCCGCAGTTCCGGCAGATGAAAAGGGCCTGGTCGACACGGTTCTTGCGGTCGACGTGCCCGCACTCGCAGGCCGCTTTCAGCAGATGCTGTCGGTCGGTGCCGATGGAGTGTCCGTGCCCTGTCTGACCAGCAGGACGAGTCGCTCTGCTTGAGTGGGATCCGTGGCGGTCAGGGCGATCCCGTTGGCCAGGGCGAGTAGTTCCGATGCGTTGAGGTCGGCGCGGACGGTCCCGGCGCTTTGCGCTCGGGTGAGCAGTGCGGACGCGGCTGTGTGCATCGAGTGGTGCCAGCGGTCGAACAGTGCCGATCGCTGACCGGTGCGGTCATCAGTGATCGACAGTGCCAGTTCCCGCTTGGCTGCCACGTGGGCGATGAAATCCTGAAGCCAGTCGAAGAGGGCGTCGCCGGGAGGTTCCTCGGCCAGTAGGGACTGGCTTCGGGTGCAGAGCTCGGCCACTTCCTCGGAGTAGACGGCGATGATCAGTTCGCGACGCGTCGGGAAGTGCCGGTACATCGTGGCGTTGCCGACGCCGGCCCGGCGGGCGATGTCGTCAAGCGGGGCGTCGACGCCGTGGTCGTGGAAGACGTCCCTGGCCGCGGCCACGAGCAGGTCGTAGTTGCGCTGGGCGTCCGCGCGACGACGACGCTGGGGTTCCGAACCCGGCGCGGGTCCAGAGCTCTGCGATGCCATGACTCTCCTTGTTAATCGGGGAAGTCCCCGGTTACGGTAACCGAACGCAGTAAACGGGGAGTTCCCCAATTGCTGCCTCATGTGTCCCCACCAAAGGAGATGCCGTATGCCGCAGGGCGCAGAGGACAGCGCGCACCCGGGACCTGGAGAGATTCATCGGCGCGTCGTCGAGAGCTACGGGCAGATCCTGGAAGGCCGGCTCGATGAGGCCCTGGAACTGATCGACCCCGAGGTCGTCGACCACCGCGGGGGCACCCAAGGTGATCACTGGGGACGCGGTGCCTGGCGACAGAAGTGGGAGCGGATGAGCGCGGGCAGCGCGTTCCACGACGTCTCGGTGACGATCGAGCAGAACGTCGTCTGCGGCGACACCTCCGTCAACCGGTACACCAGCCGGGGCACCCACACGGACACCGGCCGACGCTACGAGGTCCTCAGCATGGATATGGTCCGCGTCCGCAACGGCCGGATCGTCGAGCACTGGGCCCTGCGCGACGCCGACGCGATGCGCGACCAGTTGGGCCTTTGAATCCTCCCCTCCCTGGGAGGGAATTCCTGGCTCAGGCAGCCGTCCGGGGCAGCACCCCGGACGGTCTTGTGCCCTCAACGCCGGCCGGGACGAGACCAGCCCGGATCAGCATCACGCGTGCTGAGTTCTTGTCTCTTGGGGAGACGCCTGCACAGGCGGTGCAGGTAGAGGTGCGTTCCCCCAGCGGCAGGGCGTGCTTGGCTCTCGCTCCGCACTGCGCGCAGTCCATCGTGGTGTACGCGGGGTGGACCAGGCGAACGTCGCGCCCGTGCTTGCGGCCCCTCTCGATCAGGGCCTGCTTGGTGGCGCCGACAGCGGCGTCCGCGGCCTTCCCGGCCATCGTGGTCTTCGCGAGAAACTTCGGCTTGAAGTCCTCCACGGCCAGCGCGTCATGGTCGGCAACGACTCCCTTCGCCCACTTGCGTCCGGTGTCCTGGCGTTGCCGGGCGATCTTCTTGTCAGCACTCGCACGCGCGATCGACTTCGTTCTCACCGATATTGATCTACTCCAACAGCGATGTGCCGAGCATGCCGGCCGGGCCGACCGTGTCGGCTGAGGACGGGACGGTCACCCGATCCGCTCGGCGCGGGCCGACCGCACCGCACCCCTATAATTTCGACCAGGTGGTAAATATTCTGTCGGGGCAGCCCCACCTGGGGCCCGGACGCCGATGTCCAGGACGGGGACTCCGCACCTGCCGTCGGCGCCGACTCGTCATCAGCGAAAGGACAGGGTGTGGAGAGCATCACCAAGAACAGGCAGTCGCCCGACGCACTGCGCGCCATGATCGAGCGCGCCTACGGCGCCGAGCAGGTGCCCACCGGGGAAGGGTGGGCGAGCGAGCTGGGGCACGGCTGGTTCAACGTCGCCTATCGCATCCGCCTGCGCGACGGCGCCGAGGTCGTCCTGAAGATCGCCCCGCCGCCGCAGGTGGAAGTGATGACCTACGAACACGGCGCCATGTCGATCGAACTGACCACGCTGGACCTCCTGCGCACGCACACGACAGTGGCGGTCCCCACCGTCGACTTCGCCGACCAGAGCCACGAACTGTGCGACGCCGACTACTTCTTCATGCCATACATCGACGCCGACAACCTCGGCATCATCGCCGGGACCCTCCCCGTAGCCGAGCGCGACGCATACATGGAGCAGCTCGGCGCGGCCAACCGCGAGATCAACTCCCTGCGCGGCAAGGCGTTCGGGCCGCTGACCGGACCGGGCGATGCGAGCTGGCGGCGGGTGTTCACCGGCATGGTCGAGGACGTCCTCGTCGACGGCGAACGCCGCGGCGTCGACATCGGGTGGGACTACGACACCGTCCGAACGGTCGTGGCCGAGCACGCCGGCAGTCTCGACGAGGTCACCGAACCGCGCCTGGTCGAATGGGACCTGTGGGACAGCAACGTCATGGTCCGCGACGGCAAGCTCGTCTGCATCATCGACCACGAACGCGCCTTTTACGGCGACCCGTTGATCGAAGCCGGCTTCACCGGCACCCAGATAGCGGACTTCGGCGACCCGACGCCCTTCATGCGCGGCTACGGCCACGGCGAGCTGACCGAGACCCAGCAGGTGCGCCGCCGCCTGTACTGCCTGCACCTGATGCTGATCATGGTCATCGAGACCGTGTACCGCGGCCACACCGACACCAAGCAGTACGACTGGGCCCGCCCCCGGCTCGACGAGGCCATGGCGCTGCTCGGCCGCACCCGCCAGTGACCATCGCACGCACCACCCCCGCCACCGACCACACCACCCGGCTCGGCACCGAGCCGGTGGCCCGGCTGCTGTGGCGCTCCTGCGCCCAGACCACGGCCGCGGTCGGCGTGTACGGCATCTACGCCCTGACCAACGCCTGGTTCGTCGGCCACGGCGTGGGCGACACCGCGATGGCCGCCGTCAACCTGGTCGCCCCGCTGCTGATGTTGCTCGGCGCGGTGTCCACCACGGTCGGCGCGGGCGGCGCCTCACTCGTCTCCCGCGCTCTGGGCGCGGGAGACCCGCGGGCCGCCGCCCGGGCGGCGGGCAACTCCTTCACCCTGTTCTGGATCTGCGCCGCCTCCACCACCGTGATCGGCCTGGCCTTCCTCGACCCGCTGCTCACCCTTCTTGGCGCCCACGACGAACTGCGCGACAGTGCTCACCCCTACGCCGTGGTACTGCTGTGCGGAGCACTGGTCTCGACCGGATTCTCCAGCCTGGTACGCGCCGAAGGGCGCATGGGGTACTCCACGCTGCTGTGGCTCGCACCGGTCGCCGTGCAGATCACCCTCGACCCGCTGCTGATCTTCGGATTCGGCATGGGCGTACGGGGCGCGGCCCTCGGCACCGTCGGCGGCCAGGCCGTCTCCGCCGCGATGAGCCTGTGGTTCTTCTTCGGCCAGCGCCGCCGCCCCTACCGCGTCGGCCCCAGGGACCTCCTGCCCCACGGCCCGACGCTGCGCGCGCTGCTGGGGGTCGGGTTGCCCTCATTCCTGGCCGGAACAGGCGTCACGCTGCTCGCCGTACTCGTCAACTCCACTCTCGCCTCAGCCGGATCGGCCACCGCCCTGGCCGCCTACGCCGTCTGTGCCCGCCTGCAGACCTTCGTGATGATGCCGCACACCGGCATCAGCCAGGGACTGCAGCCCATCGTCGGCTACAACACCGGCCGGGATCTGCCCGAGCGCGCCCTGCAGGCCCGCAACATCGCCCTGCTGGGCTCCCTGCTGTACGGACTGCTCACCGCCGCCGCCCTCGCCCTGCTGGCCGGCCCCCTGGTCGGGCTGTTCCTGAGCAACGCCGACACCATCGCTACCGCAAGGCAGGCACTGCGCGTCCTCGCGATCGGCCTGACCGTCGCGGGGATCGCCCCGCTGGCAGCGGCCTACGCCCAATCCCTGGGGCGCCCGGCAGCCGCCTACCTGATCTCCATCGGCAGCCTGCTCCTGATCAAGGTCCCGCTCCTCGTGATCCTCGGCCACCTCGGCACCGGCGGCGTCTGGGCAGCCCTGTCCGCCGGCGAACTGGCCACCGCCGCCGGCGCACTCCTGCTGCTGCGACGCCTGCGCGGCACTACGCCGACGGCTCCCTGAGGAGCTGCTGTACGTACGAACGGAGCACTCCGGCCATGTCCACTGCATCGGGGCTGGTCAGCCAGTGGACCTGCAACCCGTCCATCAAGGCCACGAAGCCCTCCGCCATGGTCCGGGGATCGGCCCCGTCGCGCAACGCCCCCTGCTCCGCCAACTCCCTCATCGCGCGATGGACATACTCGCGCGTCGTCGTGTAGTGCTCCTTGAAATAGCCGTGCGCCGGGTGGTCGTCCGCGATCGCCTCGGCGGCCAGCCGCACATACAGCTCTACCATCCCCGGATGCCGGGCATTGTGATCGGCCAGATCCACCAGGTGCTCGACTGCCGCCCTGGGCGAGAACACCTTCGGCGCAGTCCGGGCGACGTCCTCCTTGTCCCGGCGCTCAAGTACCGCCGCCAACAATGCCTCGCGGTTGGGGAAGTAGTACAGAAGCCCCACGTGACTGATCCCCGCCCGCTTCGCGATTTCCCGCAACGAGGCGCCGTGATAACCCACATCCGCGTACACCTCGACGGCCGTCGTGACGATCTGCTCACGGCGCGCACGCCCCTTCGCATACCCGCCCGAAGACGCAGGCGCATTAGCTTCACCAGCAGACATGCCCCCATAATCGCAGCCACGATCGTCACCATGTCGAGTGCACACGCGATGTAGACGGGTCACAGGGAGTCAGCCATGACGGTCGCGCGGCGCTCGTGGTCGCACGGCGCTCGCAGCAGTGGGCAACGCGATGGGACGCTCTCTTCGAGGCGCGCGGCGGCCGCGGCTTCGGTGCGCACTACTGACGAACAGGGTCCCCACTCGGAACCTGGGGTTGTGTCGGATTGGCCGAGTCCGTGGAGGACAGCAGCGCGTCCAGGACGACCCGGACGGCGGGGTGCTGGGTGCCGCTGCGACGCGTCACAGCGAAGACCGAACGAGTCACCGGCGCGGCGAGGGGGTGGAGCACGACCCCCGGCGGGATGTGACGTACTTCCTGTCCGGTACCCGCAGTTGGGGACATCGCCGTGACCTGCACACCACCCTGACTTTGCAATCGCCCTGCTACTAAATCACCTTTCCATACACCACTGTCACGCAACGCATGGAATATCTCGAAGACGGAGCGGTTCAGTTCGCCACCCGAGATCACCTGACCACGCCAGTGAAGAGCCGGACGATCCGAATCCAACGAGAACACCGAGAGAATGTCGAGACATAGCTGCCGCTCTCGCTCCACCATTGGCCCTGCAGGGTCATCCCCTTGCCGCTCCGCGCACACTCCAGCGACTTTCGGTCCGTCGACCCGGGTGAATTCTGATCCTCCCAATTGAAAGACACACAGGAAAGAACGTTCGACCTGCTGAACCGGCAGGTCGAAAGAACCGCCCGCACGGCATTGCCGTCTGGTTACCCCTCCGCTCCCGGCGACCCCTGCCCGGGCGGCGGCCCAGGCGTCGGCCCAGGCGTCGGCGGGCAACCGGGAGCAGCCGGCGGCGCCTACCCCCTGCCCCGTTTCAGGTTCGGGGGCACGGAGTTCGCACGAGGTCAACCGCAGGATCAGGAATTGACAGGGAGCTTGGCAACATGCCCTCGAAACTTTGATAAACCAGTTTCCCGTATACGCGTCCAAGAATTGACAGAGACCTTGGCGGCATGCCCTCGACACCGCACTGAAATCGCCAACCGCGCACGAGTACCCAGGAATTGACACCTGCCTGATGGTTGCCTACGGTCCGCTCGTCAGGTTTTCTCGACCGCGTCCGAGGGTATTCATGACTACATCTGCGTTGCCGAAGTTCAGGCAACAGTTGATTCTCGCCGTTCTCATGGTGTGTTCACTGCTGATCTGGCTGGACAACACCGTCCTGAGTACCACCCTGGAGACCCTCGCGGACCCGGTCCGTGGACTGAACGCCAGCCCGGCCGAGCTCCAATGGGCCACCGGCTCGTACACGCTGGCCTTCGCCACCCTGATGTTCACCGCGGGCGCGCTGGGCGATCGCTTCGGCCACCGGGCCGTGCTCGCGGCGGGCCTGCTGGTCTTCGCCGGATCCTCGGTGTGGGCGGCGTACGCGGGCGACGCGGGCCAGTTGATCGCCGCCCGGGCCGCGATGGGTGTCGGCAGCGCGCTGATCACGCCCGCCAACCTGGCCATTCTCATGTGGACCTTCACCGGCCCCGCGCGGTCGACCGCGATCGCCGTTTTCTCGACCTCCGCCGGTGTCGGCATGGCCGTGGGCCCGGTGCTGGCCGGGGTGCTTCTCGACCACTTCTGGTGGGGCTCGGTCTTCCTGGTCAATGTCCCGGTCGTGGTGCTGGCCCTGATCGGCATCGTCCTGCTGGTCCCGAACTTCCGCAGCCCCGTGGTGAGGTCGCTGGACCCGGCCGGGATGCTGCTGTCGGTCAGCGGCCTCGCGGCGCTCGCCTACGGGCTGATCCGCGCGGGTCAGGTGGCGGCCTGGGGCCGTACGGACGTCTGGGCGCCGATCGCCATCGGCCTGGTCCTGCTGGCCGCCTTCGTGCTCGTCGAACTGCGCGTCAAGGTGCCCAGCTTCGATCCCCGGCTGCTCGCTCAACGCACCTTCGGCGGCGGCAACGTGGCGCTCGGACTGCTCCTCTTCGCCATGGCCGCCGTCACCTTCTACAACGCGTTCTACCTTCAGGGCGCACGCGGCTTCTCGCCCATCGAGGCGGGCCTGGCCAGTCTCCCGACCGCGATCGGCGCGCTCCTGGGCGCGCCCGTCGGCGCGCGTCTGGTGCACCGCTGGTCGCTGCGGCTCGTCAGCGTGCCGGCCCTCACCGTGGCGGCGCTGACCATGGGTGCGTACGGGCTCTTCGGGCTGCGGACCCCCCTCGTCCGGATCGAGATCCTGCTGTTCTTCCAGGGCCTGTCCATCGGCATGGTGATCGGCCCGGTGACCGCGGCACTGATCAGCACGCTGCCGTTGGAACGAGCCGGTGCCGGGTCGGCCGTCACCAACACCGTGCGCCAGACCGGCAGCGTCATCGGGATCGCCGTCGGCGGCACGATCATGTCGATCGTGTACCGGCACGCGATCGAGCCCTCGCTGGGCGGTACGCCGGGACCGATGCGGGAGCAGGCGCGGGTCTCCGCCGAGCAGGCCCGGCATGTCGCCACCGCGACCCACCGGCCCGCGCTCGCGCACGCGGCCGACGACGCGTTCGTCCACGCCATGCACGTCGGCGCGGTCTGGATCATGTTCATTGCACTCTTCGGAGCGGCCGTGCTGCTGATCGCCCTGCGCTCGGTCCGGAAGCCCGCCGCTGCCGGGCGCGAACGGGAACGCGACCAGGAAGCCGGCCCCGCTGCGGACGAGGCGTCTCCCCGGGCCGGGGCCGAAGTCCCTCCCGCCCGCGAGGGCGACGACGTGGGCAGCCACTGACGCCATGGGAACCAGGCGAAAACTCCCTCAGGTGCAACCGGACAGCCAGGCCACGTAGCTGCCTGACCGTCACATGTTCGCCCTGTGGACCTGGTCCGGCGGCGCCGTGGGGGCGGCCTGGCCCCTCGGTGACATCGAGACCATCCCCCTGGCCGTCCCGGCGCCGGACCTCGGCAGGCTCGGGGTGTCCGACGTCGGCTGCGCGCTGATCGAGTCGGACCGGCTCGTCGATGCGCCCCTCGACTCGCCCGGCCGGTCTGTGGAGGCCTGGCGGTCGTGGATCGCGGGCGGAGAATCGGCCCTGCCGGTCGCGGCGCACGCTGTTCCCGATGCCACGGGTATCGCCGTGACGACGGCGGAGCATGCCGCCGCCGTCTTCCGGCACACCACCGCGATGGGGGCCGAACTGCGCACGGCGCTCACCGCCGGACTGCGGCCGTGCCAGGTGCGCGGCATGAGCTGGCTGCGCGAGACCATCGCCGCACACGGCGGTGCGGTGCTCGCCGACGAAATGGGGTGCGGCTGGGAAGACCATCTGGGCGGGGGTGCCCGCGCCCGGCCGGGTAAGGCCGTTGTCACAGGCGGCAGCTATGTTGCAGCTCGATACGTACGCGAGCGGGGGGAGTGCCAATGGTGGTCGAGGTGGGGTACGCGCAGGCGTGGGACCTGGAGACGCGCGTCCCCTGGCAGCCGATATCCGTGGAGGAGGCCCGTGCGCGGGATGCCGCCGGGCTTCCGTACGTGGTGGTGTACCGGGCGGCGGGCCGGGAGGCTCCGCTGGAGGTCCGGCTCGTCTCTTGGCGGGATCACTATGTCGGACTGTGGGTCTACGACGCGCAGGGCCGCCGTACCTGCGAACTGGACATGCGGCTGCTGGACGACCCGGCTCGGCTGCTGCGCCGGTATTCCGTCGGCTGGAACTACACCGGGCCGGAGATGACGGAATTCGACGAGGCGTGTCCGCGCATCACCATGGAGCTCTTGCCGGACGGGAGGGGCCAGAGGACGGAGGAGCCCCGAGGCAAGGGCGGGGGCGCGCACGTCACCGTGCCCAGGGTCCGCCGCGACGAGCACTGGGCGGACCGGCCTGTCTTCGGGGAGTGGCCGCTTCTCTCGGCCCGGTTCCATGGGCTGGCAGAGCCGCCGGTCCTCGAGATCAGCGAGGCGGCCGCGGCAGCCGACGACGGTAGCGGCCTCGCTCCCGCCACCTGCTGGCGTCCGCCCCGCCCCGCGCAGCCCGGATCGATCGGTGAGCTGTTCCGGCCCGGGGTGCGCGTGACCGACGGATACCACCCCGAGATGACGATCGTGGAACCACGCCGCATCGGCACGCTGCGCGTACCCAGCGGGCTGCTGGCCGTCTCCGGCCCGGACATCGACCACGGCGACGGCCCGCACATCACGGTCCCCGTCCCGCCCGGGGAGTACGTACTGGAGGAGGCGCAGGCCAGACACACCTACCACTGCGAGTGGGAGGGGAGCGAGGTCACCCGTACCGACACCATGGCCGTCCGCCTGCTCGTCAGCGAGGCTCCCGCCGCGTCCTGGGAGATGGCGCTCAGGCCCGACGACGACCTCCGGCTGTTCATCGAGAACCAGATCTCCGGTTTCGACACCGACGGCGCCACCGGCTGCTTCGCCGATGCCGGAGCCTGGGAACCCCTCCTCGCGCTGTTCGAGAAAGGGCTGATCCAGGGAGACCCGGACCTGGACCCGGATGTCTACGAGGACCTCAGCGACTCCATGTACCTGCTGCGTACCCGGGACCAGGCCTCCGGCGGCGAGCTGGCGGCCTTCGCGACCACGGGGGACGGCACCTATCCCGTCTGGGTCGGCCGTTCCGAGGCCGGCGAGGTGGTCGGGGTCGTAGTACTGGTGGAGGGGATGCCCGAGCTGCTCCCAGAAGACGGCGCCACCGCCGGTGCCTGACGTGGCCTACACGTAGTCCGAGACCCGCCACGTACTGCCGACGACGACGGGACCTCCACGAACAGAACAGGTAGACGATTCCCCAGCTGGTGATCTGGGTGGCGCACAGAGCGGGCAGGGTGGCGCGGGGCCGTGACCGGTCCCCTGTCCCGGTCGCGGCCTCGCTGGTGGGGGGTTGGTCAGCGGAGAGTCAGCAGCAGTTGCCCGGTGCGGCCGGTTCCTTGGAGTCGGCGCCGACCGTGGTCGGATCTGCGCAGCAGGTGCTGCCCGGTTGCTTGGCCAGGGTGTCGGCGTCGGCCTTGACGACGTAGACCTCCCAGGGTTCCTGGCCGGGGCCGTGGACCCAGACCTTGTCCTGGAGGGCGTAGCAGCAGGTGGTGTCGTTCTCCACGTCGGTGACGAGGCCGGCCTCGCTCAGGCGGGTGGTGGCGGCGTGGACGGCGTCGGAGCTGTCGACCTCGACACCGAGGTGGTCCATGCGCGTTGCCTCGCTCGCGGTGCCTTCGATCAGGACGAGCTTGAGCGGGGGCTCGGCGATGGCGAAGTTGGCGTAGCCGTCGCGGAGTTTGGCGGGCTCGGTGCCGAACAGCTTGCTGTAGAAGGCGACGGACGCATCGAGGTCGGGGACGCGCAGGGCGAGCTGTACACGGGACGTCATGGCAAACCTCCTTCGGTTGGGTGGCGAGTTCAGCAGCCGCCGGAAGCGGCAGGGGCGCCGATGCCGATCTGCAGGGTGGCCGGGGCGGCGCAGCAGCCGCCGCCCTGACTGCTCGGGGCGGCGTCGGGGTCGTCGAACAGGCCCGCGCCGCCGCAGACTCCGGTCTCCGGCAGGGTCAGCTCGACGCGCTCGGCGGCCTCGCGGTCCCCGGCGATCGCCGCCGTGATGGAGCGGACCTGCTCGTAGCCGGTCATCGCGAGGAACGTGGGCGCGCGGCCGTAGGACTTCATGCCGACCAGGTAGACGTCCTGCTCCGGGTGGGCGAGTTCGTTGACGCCGTGCGGGTAGACCGTGCCGCAGGAGTGGACGTTCGGGTCGATCAGTGGGGCCAGCGCGGTGGGGGCCTGGAGGCGTTCGTCGAGGCCGAGGCGGATTTCGGAGAGGAAGGACAGGTCGGGGCGGAAGCCGGTCAGGACGATGACTTCGTCGACCGGGTCCAGGCGGCGGCCGTCCTCCGCCACGAGGACCAACTGACCGTCGGCGTCGCGTTCCACGGCCTGGGTGCGGAATCCGGTGGCCGCGCTCGCGTGGCCGGCTTCGACGGCGGCCTTGGCGCGCAGGCCCAGCGCGCCGCGCGCGGGGAGCTGGTCGGTCTCGCCTCCGCCGTACGTGTTCGCGCTGATGCCGCGGCGCAGGATCCACACGGCGTGGGTCCCGTCTTCCTCCTTGGCCAGATCGGCGAGGTAGGCGAGGGCGGTGAAGGCGGAGGCTCCCGAGCCGATCACAGCGGTGCGCTTGCCCGCGTACCGGGCGCGTACGGCCGCATCGCCCAGGTCGGGGACGCGGTAGGAGATGCACTCGGCGGCCGTCTTCTCGCCGAGGGCGGGCAGGCCGTCGGCGCCCATCGGACCGGGGGTGGACCAGGTGCCGGAAGCGTCGATGACGGCGCGGGCCGTGATCCGCTCCTCGCGACCGTCGGCGAGCTGGATGTGGACGGTGAAGGGCTGCTCGTCGCGGCCGGAGTCGACGATGCGGTCACGGCCGGCGCGGGCGACGCCGGTGACCGTGGTGCCGTAGCGGACCGTGTCGCCGAGGACGTCGGCGAGCGGCTGCAGGTACTGTTCGGCCCAGTCGGCGCCGGTGGGGTAGGCGGCGCCGTCGGGGCGGTTCCAGCCGGTCGGGGCGAGGAGCTTCTCGGCGGTCGGGTCGGTGACCTCGGCCCAGGGGGAGAACAGCCGCACGTGCGACCAGGCCCGCACGGCGGTGCCGGCGGAGGGCCCGGACTCCAGGACGAGCGGTTCGAGGCCGCGTTCCATGAGATGGGCGGCGGCAGCGAGGCCGACGGGGCCGGCTCCGACGACCACGACGGGCAGCTGGTCAGTGGTGGGCGCGTTCACGAACATCCCCTTTGTTTCGACATTCGTCGATGGCTTGCGCGGCCCAGGATGGCACCTGTATCGATGAACGTCAACATAGACATTCATCAAATCCGCAGGGGCGGCGCAGCCTGTCGCCGAAATCTCCGCGCGTGTCGGGTGGAATACCGTCCGGGCCGCGCGGCACATCACCGCCCGCCTGCCCGCACCCGAGGCCGACCGGCCCTCGCACCGCTGGTTCGATGTATGTCAACATAGATGCATGTCGAATACGAAGGTGCTGCCGCTGCTGGATGCCGGTGAGGCTGTGGCGTCGTGCTGCCCGCCGCTGACGGAACGCCCCTTCACCGCGGAGGAGGCCGAGACCGCCGCGCGGATGTTCAAGGCACTCGGCGACCCAGTGCGGCTGCGGCTGTTCTCGCTGGTCGCCTCGCACGAGGGCGGCGAGGCGTGCGTGTGCGACATCTCCGACGTGGGTGTCTCCCAGCCGACCGTCTCCCACCATCTGAAAAAGCTCAAGGAGGCCGGCCTGCTCACCTCCGAACGGCGCGGCACCTGGGTCTACTACCGGGTCGAACCGTCCGTACTGGCCGCGATGGGCAAACTGCTGACCATCGTCCCGACCGCAGCCTGACCACCACGACGGCGCAGGGCGCCCGCCTGCCATGCGGGGGCGGGCCAGTGCTCGCGCCCCCGCCGCAGTCCCCGGGGGCTCGGCGGCGGACGGCTTCGGCTACCGCCCCGGCTACGGCAGCCGATCATGAACATCTTGTTGCGGGCCACCCCGCCGCTCTCCACGACGCTGATACTGGCCGGGCGTTCGAAGGGTTCGGGGATGCGGGGGGCGAGGGTGGACTGGACGGTGCCGGGAGGGCTGGCCGCCGGCCTGCTGATCGCGACCGTGACCGCACCCGTCGGCGTGTCTGGCGCGGTGTTCCTCCTCCCCGTCCAGCTCAGCGTTTTCGGCGTGCCCAACCCGGCGGTCACCCCGACCAACCTGCTGTTCAACGTCGTTGCCGGTCCCGGCGCCCTGTGGCGCTACCGCCACGACGGCGCCCTGCGCGGTGCCCTCGTCCGGCGCCTGGTGCTGGGCACGCTGCCCGGCGTCGTCCTCGGAGCCGCCATCCGTGTCTTCGCCCTCCCCGGCCCGGGCGTCTTCCGGCTCCTGATCGCCACCCTGCTGCTGCCGCTCGGCCTGTGGCTGTGCCTGCGCGCCCTCACCCCGTCACACCACCGGCAGCCGCCCGCAGGCGAGTTGTCCCCACGCACCCTCACCGGCCTCGCCCTGGCGGTCGGCGTGGTCGGCGGCATCTACGGCATCGGCGGCGGCTCCCTCCTCGGCCCGATCCTCGCCGGACGCGGTCTGCCCGTGGCACGTGTCGCCCCGGCCGCGCTCGCCGCCACCTTCGCCACCTCCCTCGTCGGCGCCGCCGTCTACGCACTGCTGTCGCTCGTGAGCTCCGGAGACGTCGCCCCCGACTGGTGGCTCGGGCTCGCCTGCGGCACCGGCGGACTGATCGGCGGCTACCTCGGCGCACGCCTCCAGCCCCGCATGCCCGAACGAGCCCTACGGCTCCTGCTCGGCACCCTCGCCACAGCCCTCGGCGCCCTGTACGCCGCCCAGACCCTGAGCTGAGCCCCGGCCCCAAGAACCCACGCGGGAGACCTCACTCACGAGAGCACTCCGCACGGGTTCCTGCGCTGCTTGCTCCAGGCACAAGTGCAGGCTCGCGCACGTCAAGTGGGGTCTGGGGATGCCCATCCTCGCGGATCTGCGGCCGGGCTCCTTACGCGACCAGGTCGGCGATCTCGAGGGTGGCCTCTCGGGCGGGGCGTCCGACGCCGATGAGGGTGGCGGAGGCGGGGCCGGTCCAGTCGCCGTAGCCGAGCAGGTGCAGGCGCGGTTCGCCGACCGCGCGGGTGCCCGTCGTGGCGATGTGGCCGCGCGGGCCGCGGAGTTGGAGTGGGGCGAGGTGGGAGAGGGTGGGCCGGAATCCGGTGCACCAGATGATCGCGTCGGCCTCGGCGCGGGTGCCGTCGGCCCACTCGACACCGGCGGGGTGGAGCCGGGAGAACATCGGGCGCGCGGTGAGCAGGCCGCGGTCGCGGGCTTCGCGTACGGGCGGGACGGCGACGATGTCTCCGAGTGAGGTGACCCCGCCCGTGTCCGTGTGGCCTGCGTCGAGGGCGCGTCGGCGGGCGGTGGCCGCGTCGAACAGGGCGCGGCCGTCGATGTGGTCGGCCAGAAGGCGGGGCGGGCGCTGGGTGACCCAGGTCAGCTGGGTGTCGTGCGCGAGGTCGGCGGCGATCTGGGCGCCGGAGTTGCCGCCCCCTACGACGACCACGCGGCGGCCGGCGAAATCCTGCGGACGCGTGTAGGCCACGGTGTGCAGCTGGCGGCCCTCGAAGACCGCGCGGCCGGGGACGGCCGGCAGGAAGGGCCGCCACCAGGTCCCCGTCGCGCTGATCACGGCGCGGGCCTGCCACGTGCCCGAGTCGGTCTCCACCCGCAGGCACGCGCCGTCCCGGTGGACGCCGATCACGCGCACGGACCGTTCGACGGGGAGTTCGTACCGCTTCTCGTAGTCGGTCAGGTACTCCACCACGTGCTCCGCATCGGGGTAGGTCTGGCCGGTCTGCGCGGGCATGAGACGGCCGGGCAGCGAGGAGTACGCGGCTGGAGAGAACAGGTGCAGTGAGTCCCAGGCGTGCTGCCAGGCGCCACCGGGCGTGGTCTGGGCGTCGAGGATGGCGAAGTCGAGGCCGAGGCGGCGCAGGTGGTAGCCGGCGGCGAGCCCGGCCTGGCCGCCGCCGATCACCACCACCTGGGACGTACGTGTCACGCGGCGGCTTTCCGGCCGGGCGTGAAGATGAGCGCCACCAGCGCCAAGCCGACCGCGGCGCCGACGAGTTGCATGGCGATGAAGCCCGTGACCGAGCTGGGGGCGATGCCCGCGAAGGTGTCGGTGAAGGCGCGGCCGATGGTCACCGCCGGGTTGGCGAACGACGTGGACGAGGTGAACCAGTACGCGGCGCCGATGTAGGAGGCGACCGCGACCGGGGCGAAGCGCAGGCGATCGGCACGGGCGAGGCCGAAGATCAGCAGGATCAGACCGGCCGTCGCGACGACCTCACCGAGCAGCAGATGCCCGGCCGAGCGGTCGTGCGTGGACCACTTCACCAGCGGCTCACCGAACATCGCATCCGCAAGGATCGCACCCGCGATCGCGCCGACGATCTGGGCGGGAACATAGACAGCCGCCTCGCGCAGGCAGACGCCCGCGCCGCCGCGGCGGGCACTCCACCACTCGGCAAGAGTGACGACGGGGTTGAGGTGCGCGCCGGAGACCGGGCCGAGCAGGAGGATCAGGACACCCAGGCCAAAGACGGTGGCCGTGGAGTTCGCGAGCAACTGCAGGCCGACGTCCTTGGTCAGTTCGGTGGCCTGGATGCCGGAGCCGACCACGACCGCCACCAGGGCAGCGGTGCCGATCAGTTCGGCGGCGGCCTTTGCGATCAGCGGAGGAGTCCGGGGCAGGGGGGCACCCGGGGCGGGATGGGGCTCGGTGCCGGGCGCTGTGGCGGACTCCTCGGCTTGATCGTGCTCGGTGGCCTCGGTGGCGGTCAACAGAACTCCTCGGTGCAGGTCGCCGCAAAGGGCGGGGATCAGGGGCAGGACCGCTTGACGGTGTTCTCGGCGGTGGCGCGCGCGGTCTGCGCCAGCTCGGCGAACTGGCCGGCCAGGGTGGCGATGACCTCCGGCTTGAGCCGGTAGTAGGTGAACCGGCCGCACGGTTCCGTCTCCACCACGCCCGCCTCTCTCAGCACCTTCAGATGGTTGGAGAGGTTGGTCTGCTTCGCCCCCGTCTCCTCGATCAGGTGCGTGCTGCAGAGCGTCTCCCGGGCAAGGAGGGTGACGATCTGAAGGCGGAGCGGGTCGGCCAGAACCCGCATCAGATCAGTGTCGACTGACGTCAGCATGGACTGATACTTTCACATCAGTTAGAGCTGATACCAGTCCGGGCTGAGCCCCGGCTGCCACGGAGCCCGCCTGCCACGAAGGAAGAACCGATGTCCGACACCCCGCTCGCGTCCGTGCTCTTCGTCTGCGTCCACAACGCAGGCCGCTCCCAGATGGCCGCCGGGTTCCTTCGCCACCTGGCGGGCGACCGGGTCGAGGTCCGCTCCGCGGGCTCGCTCCCCGGCGACCAGGTCAACCCCGCCGCCGTGGCCGCCATGGCCGAGGCGGGCATCGACATCTCCGACCAGAAGCCGAAGGTCCTCACACCCGAGGCCGTCCAGGCGTCGGACTACGTCATCACCATGGGCTGCGGCGACGCCTGCCCGTACTTCCCCGGCAGGACCTACCTCGACTGGCAGTTGGACGACCCGGCCGGCCAGGGCGTGGAGGCCGTACGCCCCATCCGGGACGAGATCAGGGGCCTCATCGAGGGGCTCGTCGCCGAGATCGACACGAAGAAGGAGCACGAGAGCTGACCTCACCATGACGACCGCCACGACAGGCGCCGAGGACGTACGCGAGGTCATCGTCATCGGGTCCTGCCCGGCCAGATACACCGCGGCTCTCTACACCGCACACACCCAGCTCAAGCCGCTGCTGTTCCGCAGCTCCATATTCGTCGACAACTCACTCACCACGACCACCGAGGTCGAGAACTTCCCCGGCTTCCCCGACGGGGCCGACGGCCCGGACCTGATGGTCACCATACGGGCCCAGGCGGAGAAGTTCGGCGCCGAGATGATCGACGACGACATCGTCTCCGTGGACCTGACCGGTGACATCAAGCTGCTGACCGACTCCGCCGGGACCGTACACCGCGCGAAGGCCGTGATCATCGCCACCGGCTCCGGCTACCGCAAGCTCGGGCTACCGCAAGCTCGGGCTACCGCAAGCTCGGGCTGCCCAAGGAGGAACTCCTTCCTCTCGTTGGCTTGCCTCATCTGCTGAAGGTGCCTCAAGAGGACCGGATCGTGATCGCGTCACGAGCTCATGGGAAATGATTTGAGCGAGGCGGCGGGCCGCTGCTACTTTCGCGGTGGACCGTGAAGTCGTCATATGGAGGTGAGCCCCGTGAACACAGTTACCCATGGGTGCTCCCCCAACCCGTCACGGTCCGGCGGCTGACGTTCGGTGTCGCCAGGAGCGCCTGAGATCGAGGCACTCCTGGAAGGAGACTCCGATGAACACGAAGCCTTTCACATCTGGCCTGAGCGAGAACGCGGTGATGATCACGCGCGTCGCGGACAGGCAATGGCAGGCACTGGATGACGACTTGGTGGTCGGACGCGGGCATGCGGAGCATCGGCCCGACGGACGCTTGTTCGTCAGCATCGACGCCTGGCACGACGCCACCTTCGACCGGCTCGCCGAGGCGATGCTGGCGGAACTGCCGGCGCCGCTGTACACGGTGGTCGACGAAGCCGACGTCGAGCTGACGGCCGGCTGGCGGCGGGCCGGTTTCACGATCCGGCGCCGCGAGTGGGAGTACGTCGTGCCGACCGACCCGCGGGTCACAGGGCTCGAAGCAGTCATGCCGCCTTCGGGCGTGACGATCGTGCCCGCCGGTCAGGCGGACGAGAGTCTGCTGCGGGCGGTGGACCGCGCGATCCGTGACGAAGTCGAGGCGACCGTCGGGTGGCGGTCGATGCCCGCGGAGGTAATTCACCGCCCCGAAGGCGACACCATCGTCGACCCGTCGAAGTACGCGGTGGCCGCGGCGCCGGACCGCTACCTGGGTCTGATCCGGGTGGTGACGGTGAAGCGGCCGCGCATCGGGCTGGTCGCGGTCCGGGCCGGCGAGCAGCGCCGCGGCATCGCGCGGGCGCTGCTGGCCCACGCGCTGGGGACGCTGCACCGCTCCGGGGTCGCCGCGGCCTGGACCGAAGTCCACGAGTCCAACCAAGCAGGCTCGGCGCTGTTCGAGGGCATCGGCGCCCGGCCGATGAGCAGCAACCTGGAGCTGGTGCGATGACGAAGAACAAGAACGTCATCGAAGTCGAGGGCAAGGTCGTCGAGTGCCTGCGCAGCGCCATGTTCACCGTGGAGCTCGAGAACGGTCACCAGGTGCTCGCGCACATCAGCGGGAAGATCCGCAAGAACTACATCAAGATCATGCTGGAAGACCGGGTGCTGGTGGAGCTCCCGCCGTACGACCTGACGCGCGGCCGGATCGTGTTCCGGTACCGGAACTAGCGGCGGTCGGCACCTTCCGCGGCAGCTGATCCCGGGGCCCCGGTCACGGTGTTTCCGTGACCGGGGCCCCGATGATGGCTCGCATGGCCGCAGCGGCACCATCGCCTTCGACCACCATCACCTTCGACCACCCTCAGGTCGGATCCCTGGAACTGCGTCACGAGAAACTGCTGATCACCCACACGGACCGGCAGACGCTTGTCATCTACCACGCCGACCCCGGCACTCCCACCGCCGAACGCCGCGCCCTCCTCGCTTCCTTGGCCTCAACCCCGGCGCCCTCTTCTGCAGAGCGCGCTGCATCAGACGTCCGGCGTCCGGCGTCCGGCGTCCATGAGCCCACCCTCCGGGCTGCTCACACCCGCACTGCGTGACGTGTGCGCCCCCATCAGCCGGGCCGCACACGGCTGTTCGCTTTGGCTGACGCAGCCGGAGTATGCGTCTCTTGAACGGACTCGTGGGTCGCCGACTTCTTACCACTCCACGACCTGGAACGACGCCGACACACGTTCGATTTGCTGGCGCGTCGAGCACGAGAATCGCGAAACAAGCCACACCGCATAGGTGCACGGCAACCATTTCTATTCGATGGCATAATTGCACAAATTGGCGGAGTGCGACTTTTACTGAGTCGCGACATCTGAGTGTTGGGCCAGAATCTGAAGATTTTCCCTTGCCGGGCAAGTGATCCTCCGGAAAATCAGAATTGAGGCGCCATGAAGCATGCGGAAACCGGGGCACGGTCGGCCGGACAGGCGCCGCCGACCGTGCACGAGGTCGACGTCACCCTGAACGTGAACGGCACACTCCACCGGCTCCGGCTCGATGCGCGGGTCACGCTGCTTGACGCGCTGCGTGACCACCTGGGCCTCACCGGAGCGAAAAAGGGGTGCGATCAGGGTGCGTGCGGGGCCTGCACGGTCATGGTCGACGGGAAGCGCGTGGTGTCGTGTCTCGCGCTGGCCGCGCAGTACGAGGGGCGGGAGATCACCACCGTGGAATCGCTGTCGGTCGACGGCGAGTTGCACCCCATGCAGGCGGCCTTCGCCAGGCATGACGCGTTCCAGTGCGGTTACTGCACGCCGGGGCAGATCATGTCCGCCGTATGCCTCATCGCCGAGGGACGTGCGAACTCGGAGGAGGACATTCGCGAGTTCATGAGCGGCAACATCTGCCGTTGCGGCGCCTACCCGAACATTCGCGCGGCGATTCGCGAAGTGACAATGGAAGGTTGACGATGCACCCCTTCGAGTATGCGCGGGCCACCGACGCCGACCAGGCCGTGGCCGTTGTCAGCGCTGATCCGCACGCGTCGTTCCTGGCCGGCGGCACCACGCAGCTGGACCTGATGAAGGACGGGGTTCTCCACCCCGAACGGCTCATCGACATCACCCGCCTCCCCCTCGGCGGCATCACGCACACCGGCTCGGCGATCCGGGTCGGCGCGCTCACGACGATGGAGGAGCTGGCCGCCGACCCCGTCGTAGGAGAGAGACTGCCGTTCGTCCGGGAAGCCCTGCTGTTCGGCGCCTCGACCCAGTTGCGCAACATGGCCACCATCGGCGGAAACCTGCTGCAGCGAGCCCGGTGCCGGTACTTCAGAGACCCCACCGTCACCGCCTGCAACAAGCGCACCCCGGGCTCGGGGTGTGCCGCCATCACGGGAATCCAGCGTATGCACGCCATCCTGGGCACCAGCGACCACTGCATCGCCCTGCACGCCTCGGACGTCGCGGTACCACTGACCGCGCTCGACGCGATCGTCCACGTCCAGGGCCCGGACGGTGCACGGTCGATTCCCCTGACGCAGTTCTACCTGCCGCCGGGCGACACACCCCACATCGAGAACGTGCTGCGGCACGGTGAGCTGATCACTGCAGTCGAGATCCCCCTACTTCCCCAAGGCGCACGGTCTCACTACATCAAGGTCCGTGACCGCGTCTCCTACGAGTTCGCGCTGACCTCTGCCGGCGTCTCTCTGGTCATCGAGGACGGCCTCATTCAGGAGGCGCGCGTGGCGCTGGGCGGGGTCGGCACCATCCCCTGGCGCGCCCGGGACGCGGAGGATCTCCTGGAGGGGGCCCGCGCGGAGGCCGACGTATTCCGTACGGCGGCGGAGGCGGCCCTCGAGGGGGCCAGGCCGCTACCCGGAACCGCATTCAAGGTGGAGCTGGCCAAGCGCACTCTCGTGCGCACGCTCGAGACCGTTGCGGGAGCGCTGTCATGACGACTCTGGAAACCGGCAAGACCGTCGGGGCAGGCCTTGACCGCGTGGACGCCCCCCTGAAGGTGACCGGAGCGGCGCAGTACCCCAACGACTTCTCCGTCCCCGGTATGGCGCACGCCGCCTTGGTGGGCAGCACCATCGCCGCGGGGCGCATCCGCGGCATCGATGTGACCAAGGCCCTGGCGGCGCCGGGTGTGCTGACCGTCATCACGCATCTGACCGCGCCGAAGCTGGAACGCGGCCCGGTGACGCTGCTGGGCGGATCGCCTCCGGCTCCGCTGCAGGACGACCGCGTCCTGCACCACGGTCAGCACATCGCGGTCGTGGTGGCCGAGAGCGCGGAGCAGGCCCGGCACGCCGCACGGCTGGTACGCGTCGAGTACGAGGCGGCCGAGGCCGTGCTCGACGTCGACGACCCGCGTGCCGAGATCGTCGAGAACCCCTGGGGGCTGGACACCCAACGCGGCGACGTGGGCGCCGGATTCGCCCAGGCGGACATCGTCGTCGAGGGCACCTACACCACACCCGACAACACCAACAACCCGCTCGGCCTGATGGCCACGCTCGCATCCTGGCACGGGGACGCGCTCACCGTGCACGACTCCACCCAGTGGCCGCACAACGTGCGTACCTCACTGGCCGCGATCTTCAAGGTCCCCGAGAGCGGCATCCGCGTGCTCGCCCCCTTCGTCGGAGGCGGCTTCGGGGCCGGCCTGCGCGTGTGGCCCCACGTCATCCTCACCGTGCTCGCGGCCCGCGAGGTCAAGCGTCCGGTCAAGCTGGTCCTGACCCGGCCGGAGATGTTCACCTCCGTCGGGCACCGGCCCAACAGCGTCCAGCAGATCAAGATCGGTGCCACCCGCGAGGGAGACCTCGTCGCCATCGAACACCACGGCATCTCGTCGGTCGCGATGGAGGACGACGACTACGAACCGGTCTCCCTCGGATCCGCCCTCTCCTACGCTTGCCCCAACGTGCTGACCCGCGACCGGCAGGCACGCCTGAACATCCCCTGCCCGGGCTCCATGCGCGCGCCGGCCGAGGGCCAGGGCAACTTCGCCCTCGAGTCCGCCATCGACGAAGTCGCCTACGCCCTCCGTATGGACCCCCTCGAGATCCGCCTGCGCAACTACGCAGAGGAGAACCCGGTACTCGGCCTTCCCTGGTCGAGCAAGGCACTGCGGGAGTGCTATCTGGAAGGCGCCGAACGGTTCGGCTGGTCGCGCCGCACGCCGCAACCGGGCTCCATGCGGGACGGCCGCTGGCTCATCGGCTACGGCCTGGCCGGTGTCTCCTACCCCTTCTACCAGGTGCCGTGCCAGGCACGCGCCTCCGTGCGTCGTGACGGCTCCGCATACGTACGCAGCGCCGCCACCGACATCGGAACCGGCACCTACACCGTCATGACCCAGCTGGCGGCGGAGCTTCTGGGACTCGACATCACCCGAGTGCGTTTCGACCTCGGCGACTCCGACATGCCGTACTCACCACAGGCCGGCGGCTCCGGCCTCACCGGCGCCCTCGCCAACGCCATCCACGCCGCCTGCCGACGCCTGGCGCAGGAATTCCTCGACCTGGTGCGCGACGACACCGAATCCCCACTGCGCGCAGCCGCGCTCGATGAAGTGACGGTCACCGCCGGGCGCCTCCACCGCATCGCGGACCCCGAACAAGGCGAGCCCTACGTCGACATCCTGGCCCGGCATGGTCTGGAGGAACTCAGCGCCGACGGCAGAAGCACGCCTCCTCTGAAGGAGGAACTGGGCATGGCCATCGCCGGCGCCTTCGGCGCGAAATTCGTCGAGGTACGCATCGACCCCGAGCTGGGCCTGCTGCGCGTGGCACGGGTGGTGTCCGCCATCGACGGCGGTCGCATCCTCAACGAGAAAACCGCCACCAGCCAGATCGTCGGCGGCACGGTCGGCGGCATCAGCCAGGCGATGTTCGAGGAAACAGCCACCGACCAGGGCACCGGCCGCATCGCCAACGCGACGTTCGGCGACTACCTCATGCCTGTCAACGCGGACATTCCCGACATGGACGTGCTGTTCGTCGGCGGGCCCGACCGGGCAACCGCCGTCGGCACCAAGGGAATCGGCGAAGTCGGACTGGTCGGCCTGGCCGCGGCCATCGGCAACGCCGTCTTCCACGCCACCGGACGCCGCATCCGCTCCCTCCCCCTCACCATCGACCAGCTCATGCTCTGAGAGACCGGCTCCTCGGCCGATGAGCCGCGGAGCCGTCCCCGTCGCCGGCCCCACCGTCCGGCGCCGTATCGAACCGCCGTAGTCCGGGGAGAAACCCGGCCAGGGCCTCGTCGGCGGCGAGGCCCTGGCGGCCCTGACCATGGACGACACGGTGCCACAGCCGGTCCTCACGGAGGTCGCCCAGGAGACCGGCGCGACCAGCGCCCGCGCGTTCAACCTGGGCTGAGCCACGGCCGGTCGTCGCCCGCGGGCCCGCCTTCCACCGGGGGATGCGGGCCCGCCCGAGTTCAGGGCCGGTGCCGCACGAAGCTGATGTAGGCGAACCCCTCGCCCGCGCGTGGCGCCCGGGTCCAGGACCGGGTGGTGAAGGTGTGGAGCGCGCCTTGGGTCAGCGCGAAGCGGGGGAGCGAAAGCCCGAGTTCGGTGTGCAGGGCGTCCAATACACGTAGTTCGCCCTCCAGTTCACTGTTGTCCGGGCTGAAGAGCCGTGCGGGGTCCAGGGCCTGGGGTATCGCACCGGAGCGCTGGATCTCCGTACCCCGCACGGTGAAGGCGTAGAGCTCCTGGCCCTGTTCGGCCACCGACAAGTGGAACGCGGCCGGGTGGTCACCCGGGGACGAGCGCCTCGCATCGCGCCACACCACGACCGCGCGGCCGGCCGAGGAGGCGGCCGCAGCGGGGGACAGAAACAGCTTGTTCAGGTGGTGGTGGGAGTGGCCGTCGAAGGCGAAGGCCCAGGCTTCGGCGGTGCGGCCGACAGCGACCACGGCCCGGTCCTCCCAGGGTTGCACGCCCTCCCTTTCGTGGGACTTGGGTGCCCGCCAGCGCGCCAGCGGATCCGCGGGCGCGCTCAGTTCGGCGCCTTCCTCGCCGATCAGGGCGGGCAGGCGGCCGGGGTCGATCCCCTCGACCCAGACACAGCGGTATCCGTCGAGCGGCTGCCGGTTCGCCGCAGGCTCCGTCAGCCAGGCCAGGCCCGGCGGGTCGAGATCGGGCAGCGGCTCAGGAACGGGTCCCCTCTCCCCGGCCCGCGGTGTCGCGAGGATTTCCCGCCCACGTTCCGGGGTGATCAGCGCACCCAGGACCGGATCGGCGAGCAGGCCGATCGGGGCGATCAGCAAGGGCCCCGGCGCCTCCCACAGCGGGAGCGCGTCCCGCAGCACCCGCCACGCGGCGTCGGTCGGCCCCCAGCGGGCCGACTCCCGGGCCTCGGTGACGGCCCTGCCCCATGGTCCGGGAGGCGCGTAGCGATGGGTGCCGTCCCGCAGTGTGCTCAGTACGGCCTCGGCGGTCTTGCGGGCGACCCCGCGGGCGGTCATCATCCCGAGCCAGTGGTCGTCGCCGCCCAGCCGCCATTCGCCGCGTGCCGGCGTCATGGCCTGCATGGGCAGAATCTCGGGCAGGTAGCGCGGGTCGGTTACCAGATTGCCGTAATCCCGGGAGCTGTGCGGAGCCAGCAGATGCCTCAGCTGGTTCAGCAGGACGGCACTTCGTGGCCGTCCGAAGGACAGCGCCTCCTCGAGCAGGGGCAGGGCCTCCTCGTACCGTCCGCGCAGGGCCAGCAGGCGGGCCTCCTCCACATGGGCGTCCTGGGCGCGCGTGGTCGCGTTCACGAAGTCGGCTCTCTGAACCCGGTCGGCGTGGAAGCCGCGGTACATGGCCTCCATGTACGCGCGGAACGACGGGTACCGGTCGGGCAGTTCGCCGCTCCAGCCCTTGTAGACGTACAGCGCCCACTCGCCGTCCTGGTCGCTGTCGCCCGGGTCGAGCAGGGCGTACGACATGTCGGAGTCCGTCTCCAGCCGTAGCGCCCGTTGCCACATCCCGGCCAGCAGGACGTCCTCCTTGCGCGGGTTGTCGCCCAGATTCTCCTCGTACAGCGGGGTCATGTCGTACGGATCCTGGAACCAGCCGATGTCCGCGGCGCCGCCGAGCTGATAGACCCCGGCCGTCTGGTCCACATGCCATCCGTCGCTCACGGCCAAAAACTCCCGGTACGAGGGCGGCAGCCGCTGCCCCAGCCGCTCCTCGGCCGCGGCGATCGCCGCCTCGTCCGCCCCGGGCCTGCCCAGAGGGACGACAATCTGCCCGCCGTCCCCGTCCGCGTCCTCGTCCGCGCGCGGAACCCACTCCTCCTGCCAACGTCCCAGGAAGTCATGCCATTTGAAAGACTCGCCACTCATGGCCCGATGGTGTCATCCGGCACTGACAACGGGCCTGCCTGCGATGCAGCATGCTGCGAAGGCCGGCCTACAGCCGGATGCATTCGTCGATCACAATCTGCGGGTCGACTGTGCGTGGCATGAAGACGTACCGCAGCCACCCCCGGCCGTGATCGAAATAGATGACGTGGGCTCCGCCAGGGCGCGTGGACTGCACTGGTTCGACGCTCATTCCGGCGGGGAGGTCTGCGGCCCGGTCGATACCCAGGAAATAGGGGTCTGTGCAGTGACCAGCTCGGCGCGAGCGGCGTCGCCCCAGGCCCGGGCCTCTGCCGGAAGGGCGTTTCTGCTGTCCTCGGCCTCCTTCGTCCAGTCGGCTTGCCAGGGCGGGCCCATGAATGCGCTCGTCACTGGCCGGGTTCCGCCTTGCTCGCCTCACGGCGCAGCCGTCCGGCCTCTTCGACGAGGCTCTTGGCGTGAGCATTGTCCGTGGCCTGGGCGGCCTCACCCTCCAGGCGGTGCACCCTGGCCTCGAGCTGAGGATCCCGGGCAAGCGCGAATTCTGCCCACCAGCGGGCCATGAAGGCGGGCAAGGGGGCGAGGTCGTAGGTGTCGGCGATCTTCTCGCGCCAGTTGCGGTCGAAGTCGGGCAGAAGCTTCGGCGTGTGCCGCGCGATGGCGGCACGCAGCGCCTTGGGGGTGCGTTCGGGCATGAGGGGGATCGATCTCCGCATGCCTGCGGCGGCGGTGGTCATCAGAAGACGCTCCTTCGTGACGGTCGAGACCGCTCAGGCGGCCTTGGGCCGGGGCGTGATGTCCGTGGGCCGGCCGGCGCTCTCGGCGGAGGTGAGGGCATCGCGCTGGGCGGTGGTGACCATCCGGGCGTACGGGTGGATGTCTCCGCGGGCGTAGGCGTCCAGCAGAAGCTCGCAGAGCGCGGACATCGACCGGACCTCCTCCTTCGTGCGACGCTCGTCGGCGCCTGTCCACACGGCGTCGCCGGCGAAGACGCTGCGCCCGCGCCGGCTGCCCGGCTGCGCTGTGATGGCGGTCCGGGGCAGGGGAAGGACTCCGGCGGCATACTCGGCCAGCGCCCGGCTCATGATCCAGATCAGAGGCAGGCCCTCGGATTTGGCGCGGGCCGCTGCGGCGTCCCACACGCTTTGGGCGACATTCGGGGCACGCTCCCTCTCGCCTTCCGCCGGCATCATGAGCTCCTGTCGTCGCGCTGCTTCCGCCGCCACGAACACCGTATTACGGATCTGATCGGTATAGCCGACTTCCTGCGTGCGGCCGAACTGGAGCCCGCCGAGCGGGCCGCGCTCGATCAGGGCGTGACCGTACGGCGCGGCCAGGGCTACACACTGCGGGCGCCGTCATAGGCCGGCTCTGGCGGTACGAGCGCCCGGATAGCGCGGGCGTGTGGCGGGCCTGTTGCCGGCAGGCTGAACGCGGTGCAGTGGGAGGTCCGGGGTGGGATGCGCCAGGTGTCGGGGCGGGGGCTAGGGTCGGCGGCGTTACGACCATCAGCAGCGGGAGACTCCATGCCGTCAGGGCACACGCAGCATGACGCCGCCCAGGCCCGGCCGACCGGACCCCGGCCGCTGGCTCCGCTTCCCTTTGACGTCGAGGCAGTCTTTCCGGAGCTGGTCGGTACGGCGCGCGAGGTCACCCTCCTCTACCCCCGGGCCGGGCAGCCGGGCCCGGGGGACAGTTCCATCGGTGGGCCACTGCTGTGGCCGGCCGAAGGAACTCGCCGACCGCATCGCCGAGTTGCCCGAGCAGACCGAGGTGGTCGCGTACTGCCGGGGCGCCTACTGCGTACTGGCCTACGACGCCGTACGCCTGCTGCGCGAACAGGGTCGCAAGGATGATTCCTGGTGCGCGAGGGTGGCAAAGCATCGGTGCCCGCTCGTCCACTGGTCGGTGACGCTGAGTGCAAGGTCCTCGGCGACCTCGTGGAGCGCTCGTCGTCCGAGCCGTGCCCAGGGAAAGAGCGGACCGCTCCGGCCGTGGAGGTCCTCGAACCGGGCGATGCACAGTTCTTCGACGTCGTGGGGGTCGACTTCGACGACGAGGCGCCCGGTGGGGGCGATGAGCCCGCCGCAGCGGCGCAGCAGGCTGCGAGGGTCGCCTCCGATGCCGATGTTTCCGTCGATGAGCAGCAGGGTCTGCCAGTCTCTCTCTGCGGGCAGCCGGTCGAAGACCGATCGGCGGAGTGCGAGCCCGCCCAGGGCGGTGGTCAGCTCGACCGCGCGAGGTGCGATGTCGACCCCGAGGGCGAAGACTCCCCGGCTCAGGAGTGCCCTGCACATGCGGCCCGGGCCGCAGCCGACATCGAGGACAGGGCCGGCGCAGCGTTCCAGCACGGTCTTGTCGGCCACTGTGGGCTGATCGTGCCACCGGTCCACCGGCATCCGGATGCGGCGCCCGTCGACCAGCCGTAAATACACCGGTCCACTGCCGAATCGCAGGGCCAGCGCGTAGGGATCCTCGTCGGCGTCGTACAGCTCGCCCTCGTCCGTTGTCACGGTGTGGCGCCATGACCTGAGGCGGGCCGGCTGTCGTCGGCGCGGCCGGCCCGCCGCACGCGGCGCAGTCTCATCGCGAAGGCCACCGCGGCGGCCGCGAAGAGCACGCCGGTGATCGCCAGCCACCGGCCGAGGTAGACGTCATCGGACAGCCCGGTGTCACCGGGGTACGGGACCGCAAGGCGAAAGACGAGGGGGAACCAGACCAGCAGGAGCAGACCTGACAGGAAGGCGGGGACGCGCAGGTAGTTGATCCATTGCACCGTGGGTTCACCGGCAGCGCGGTGCCGCAGTACGGAGAGGGCCGACAGGTCGGCCAGCGAGTACAGGGGCAGCAGGATCAGGTCGTGGAGGATCGCCGCGCCGACGAACCAGATCGCCACCTCCCAGGGCTGGACGGCAAACAGGCGCACCATGGCGTAGCCGGTGAGGGCGAACGAGGCGATCAGGACGAGCAGGTGCAAGGGGCCGTAGCCGTACCAGCGGACGAATCGTGTCATGGTCACGCCCTGAAGGTGAGCCGGTGAACCCACTTGGTGTTGTTCACACCGGGGTTGGCCGGGACGATGATGCGGGCCGGATAACCGTGGTCGAGCGAGAGGTCCGCGCCGTTGACGCGGAGGGCGAGCAGCGCTCGGGGGTCGCGGATCTGGTTGTCTCGCAGCACCACCCTGGTGAAGGGGCCGGGGGGTTGGATGGACTTGACCAGGACGCTTCCCGCGTCGGGCATTCCGGCCAGAGCGGCGAGGTCGGCCAGCCGGAGGCCACTCCAGTGCTGGTCTTCGGTGGACCATCCCTCCACGCAGGCGATCGGCAGTGCGGCGGCGTGCTGGGGCATCGCCAGGAGCTGCTCTCGGGTGAAGGCCCGTGGCGCTCCGCGTCCGTGGACCTCCAGCCGCCAGGTGGGGCCGACGAGCGCGGGGGTGACGCCCACTTTCGCCGCCGTCTTGTTGATCTGGAAGCTGTTCGGGCCGCTGCCCGGATCACGGTTGTGGGGCGCGAGCAGCGCGGTGGCGCGCATCCAGCCGCCGATGCTCTGTCCGGCTGTCACGACGAGGAGGAGCAGGGATCCCGCTCCCACCATGCCCACCGCGCCACGGCGGGTCATCGTCGGCGGGGCGGGCGCGGCCGCCACCAGGCCGTCGGGGTCGGGGGGTTCGGGGGCGGTGTGGGCGAGGTCGGTGCGCAGCTCGGCGCCAAGACTGCGCGAGCGCAGGGCCCGTGTCATCCGGCCGAGTCTGAGGCAGACATGGACGGCGAATGCGGCGATGAACACCCAGGCGCCGTAGAAGTGCAGACGGTAGAACGAGCCCGGGAAGACGTAGTAGAGCTGGATGTTCAAGATTCCGGTGACGAATTCGAAGATGACCCCGCCGACCAGCATCAGCAAGGACAGCCGCTCCAGTGCGTGAGCGACGGAGCGCACCGGCAGCCATTCGAACAGCTTCGGGATCACCGACCACAACTTGGCCAGCAGCACCGGGACCAGGACCACGCCCAGCGTCACGTGCACGCCCTGGATCAGCCGGTACAGCCAGTACGGATGCGAGGGCCAGCTGAAGAGGTAGAAGCCCAGCACGCCCTTGTCGGGGGTCTCGTCGTTGAGGGGGCTCAGGTCGGGGTTGTAGGAGGCGTAGGAGAGCAGCCCGGTGAAGAACAGCAGCGGAATGCCGATCAGGAGGACCAGGCCGAACACCGACGTCAGCCAGGGCCCTCGGATCGGACTGCGCCAGAACCCCGGCCGGAACGGACCAGGGGGCGGCGGCAGCTGCCCGATGCGCCGCGTCGTCGCCCGCGTACGAGCTGCGGCCGCCGAGACGGCAGTCGCCGCGGCGATGCGCACGCGCTTCAGTCGCTCCAGCACTGGCTTCTCGTCCGGTCTCCGGCGTCGCGACCCACCGGATGAGGCCGAACCCGACGGCCCTCCGCCACGTGCCATCGGCCGTCTCCTCCGGTCTCGGAGCCGTGCTCGCAAAAGAACGGCCCATGCCTCGGCCTGTGCCGGGATGCAGGACACTTACAAGCTGACACAAGTCAGGCGCTCTGTCCGGGGCTCAGGTGCAAGCGGGTGTCTGCCGCAAGCCGAACGGTCGAACCATTGCGGCTCGCCGGTATGTGAGTCGTCATTCGGTAGGGGCGGTGTCTGGGCAGAAACACCGGAGCGCTGGACGACGTTGTTGGCGAAGCCGCCTTGGTTCCAGGGCTGTTCCAGTGGCTGGGTGTTCGCGGCCTCGTCCGTTGCGCGGGCGCTGAGGACGTGATCGCCAGGGACGCGGACCACATGACGGACCACCGGCGCCAGGCCCAGCGGTGGCCGTGATCCGGTTCGAGCTCGGCCGCGTGCCAGGTCGCGCACTGTCCCAGCTCCTCGCCTGCCGCGGCCACGCGGGCGGGGGTGCTCACGTCAGTGTGTCGACGCCCCATGCTCCGATTATTCGCTCGCGGCACCGTTCGTGCGTCGCAGCGCGCGCCCGTCGGCGTCGGCGGGGATCCTGCGCCCGTGGCAGTCGACATGGCGGTGCGGCGCCCGCCGACATCATCGCGGCTCTCGACGCGCTGGGCTGACGACCCGGCACCGCTCCACGCCCGGCCCCAGGTCGAGCGGGCGCGGCTGCCCCAGCCGTTGGTCCTCCTACCGGTGCTCGGGGTTTTCGTAGTCACGGCGGCAGCCGGCGTCCCAGGCGGTGCGCTGGTTGCCGTAGGCGGGGATGCCGCCGAGATCCTTCAACGCCCGGGCCAGATGCAGCAGGTTCCAGGTCATGAAGGTGGTGTTGCGGTTGGTGAAGTCGTTCTCGGGGCCGCCGGAGCCGGGGTCGAGATAGGAGGGGCCGGGGCCTGCCTCGCCGATCCAGCCGGCGTCGGCCTGGGGAGGGATGGTGTAGCCCAGGTGCTGCAGGCTGTAGAGGACGTTCATGGCGCAGTGTTTGACGCCGTCCTCGTTGCCGGTGATCAGGCAGCCGCCGACGCGGCCGTAGTAGGCGTACTGTCCGGCTTCGTTGAGCAGGCTGGAGCAGGCGTAGAGGCGTTCGATCACCTGCTTCATCACGGAGCTGTTGTCGCCCAGCCAGATGGGGCCGGCCAGCACGAGGATGTCTGCGGCCAGGACCTGCTGGTAGAGGTCCGGCCAGGCGTCGGTCGCCCATCCGTGCTCGGTCATGTCGGGCCACACGCCGGTGGCGATGTCGTGGTCCACGGCCCGTACGACGTCGACGTGCACGCCCTGTGCGTCCATGACGGCGGTGCTGCGGTCGATCAGTCCCTGGGTGTTGCTGGCCTCCGGCGAGCGCTTGAGGGTGCAGTTGATCACCAGGGCCCGCAGGTCGTCGTACCGGGCCGGCGGTGTGTCGGTGGCGGGCGACGAAGCAGTCACACGGTCCTCCTGAAACCCTCTGCGCAGCACGATGCTCGGCGGCGCGCGTCCACATCCGGCTCCAGCGTGCGGGACGGCCGTGGCAGCCGCCACCACAGTGCCGCCGAACGGCCCCGACATGCTTGAGGCGTCGGCAACCGCACGGCCGCCTCGGTCGGCGGCGGATGAGTGGCTGGGGCAGGTGAGCGTGCCTACGTTCGTCTCATGGGCACCGAAGGCGCGACCGGGTCGCGGAACACCGAAGCAATCGAGGACGTCGCGCACCTGTTGGTGCGCTGTCTGCGGGCCGAGGGTGTGGAGTACGTCTTCGGGATTCCGGGCGAGGAGAACATCCGCTTCGTCGACGCGCTGAACGACTCCGGGATCCGGTACATCCTGGTGCGCCACGAGCAGGCCGCCTCGTTCATGGCGGAGATCTACGGGCGACTGACCGGGCGGGCAGGGGTGTGCTCGGCCACCCTGGGGCCCGGTGCGATCAATCTGCTGCTCGGTACTGCGGACGCGATGACCAACAGCTCCCCGATGGTGGCCCTGGCCGCGCAGGGGTCGCTGCGGCGCATCCACAAGGAGTCGCACCAGGTCATCGACCTGGTGTCGATGTTCGCTCCGGTCACCCGGTGGTCGGCCCGCATCGAGTGTCCGGACGCGGTGCCGGAGATGACCCGCAAGGCGTTCAAGACCGCGCAGAGCGAGCGGCCCGGAGCTGTGTTTCTGGCGGTGCCGGAAGACATCGAAGCGGAGCGTCCCGCCGAGCCGCTGGCACCCTTGCAGATCGACGCGGTGCACACTGACGCACCCTCGCCCTCCCAGATCGCACGTGCGGTGGAGGTGCTCACCGCTGCCCGGCACCCTGTCGTGCTGGCAGGCCACGGAGCTGCCAGGGCCGGGGCTTCGGCCGCCCTGGTGCGGTTCGCCGAGCGGCTGAACGTCCCGGTCGCGACGACGTTCCATGGCAAGGGTGTCTTCCCCGACGACCACCCGAACGCTCTCGGCGCGGTCGGCTTCATGCGCCACGACTACAGCAACTTCGGCTTCGACGCCGCCGACGTGCTGATCTGCGTGGGCTACGAAATCCAGGAGTTCGACCCGGTCAAGATCAACCCGAACGGCGACAAGCGGATCCTTCACGTGCACCGCTTCCCCGCCGAGGTGGACGCCCACTATCCGGTCGCCGTGGGCGTCGAAGGCGACCCCTCGCAGACGCTGGACGCCCTCGCGGCAGCACTGCCCGGCGGGCTCACCTACGACTTCGGCAGCAGTGAGAAGATCCGGACGCTGCTCGACGAAGAGCTCCGGTACGGGCGCGACAACGAGGCATTCCCGCTGGTGCCGCAGCGCGTCGTGGCCGATGTGCGCACCGCGCTGGACCGCCAGGACATCGTGCTCGCCGACACGGGCGCCGGAAAAATGTGGATGTCCCGCCTCTACCCCACCTACGAACCGGACACGTGCCTGGTCTCCAACGGCTTGTCGACCATGGGGTTTGCGCTGCCGGGCGCCATCGCCGCCAAGCTGGCACGGCCGGAACGACGGGTCCTGGCGATGATGGGCGACGGCTCGTTCCTGATGAACTCCCAGGAACTGGAGACCGCCGTCCGCGAACACATCCCGCTGGTCGTCCTCGTCCTGGTCGACGAGGAATACGGCCTGATCACCTGGAAGATGGAACTCGAGATCGGCCGCCACAGCCATACCCGCTTCACCAACCCCGACCTGGTCGCCTACGCCGAAAGCTTCGGCGCCCGCGGCTACACGATCGAAGCCGCTGACCAACTCCTGCCCGTGCTGCGCCGCGCCCTCGACGACGACACGGTCTCCGTGATCGCCTGTCCTGTCGACTATTCCGAGAACCTGCGCCTGACCGACCGACTCGGCAGTCTCCACGGCCCGTTCTGACCGAGACCGGGTCAGGGACCCTGGCGGAGCGTCCTGTTGCCGCTCCTGGTCGCGTGTGTGGCGCCCGGGGTTTGGCCCGCGGCGCTACAGAGCAATCAGACCGGCCGCTGTCTCCTTGAAGCCGCAGGCACCGAAATAGAACGGACGCAGGTGCTCCTCGAAGTCGACATGAAGCCATTCGCACTTCGCGGCACGGGCTTCACATGCTGCCGCTGCGACCAGCGCGGCACCAACTCCTTGTGCTCGGCGGTGCCGAGCGACCACCGTGTCCAGGATGAAGGCGTGGACACCGCCGTCCCAGACGACGTTGACGAAGCCGATCAGAGAGCTCTCTTCCCAGGCGCAGACCCAGCCCAGGCTGTGGCGCTCGAGCCGTGTTCGCCAGTCGGTCTCAGCGACCGAGTGTCCAAAGCCCTCAGCGTGTAGTGCGTTGAGGGCGGCATTGTCGAAGGTGCCCCGCCACTGGTAGGTGATCGTCACGTCTCGATCGTAAGGCCGGTGCCAAGGCACGTCCGCTGGAGTGGGATGGACGGCCACTCGATGATCTCGTTTTGAGGCTATGCGGTGATTCGCTGGGCAGGGCGGTCGCGTCGGTTTCTGACTCGATCGGGTGGAGGCGGGCCTTGGCGAGGAGTTCGCGACCCATCTAGCGGCGGGCTACGACGCCGGTGCTGCCGCCGGCACCGGCGTCGTAGCAGTGGAACTTCTTGGAGCGACAGTGGGGGGGCGCCTCCCCAGCGGGGCCCACCGCGTTGACGTGCACACTCCCCCTCGGCTAGCCTCCGTGCCCAGTTGGGCATTTTTAGTAGACGAAGAAGCGGACGAGCCGTGAGGTGGAATCGATGAGCAGGGACAGCCGCAACGGCCCGAGTCGCCGCACCCTCCTTGGCGCGCTGGGCCTGAGCGCGCTGGTCGCACCGTCCCTGCTCACTGCCTGTGCGCCTCAGCGCGACTCCTCGGACGACTCACCGTCCCCCGCGGCCGGCGGCAGCGACGCGGAGATCGCCTCGCTGAACATCGCCCTGCCGTCCTCGATTTCCTCCCTGGACGTGGGCCGTGAGGCGGGCATCCTCAACTACATGGTGGCGGTGCTGGCGCAGGAGTCCCTGCTGTCGGTCAGCCCGTCAGGGGAGCTGAAGCCGGGGCTGGCCGCCTCCTGGCATCAGAGCGACGCCCGTACGTACGTCTACCGGCTGCGCCAGGGCGTCACCTTCACCGACGGCACTCCGCTGACCCCTGCCGATGTGGTTGCCTCCATCGAGTGGATCATGGATGCGTCCCATGGGTCCCAGCTGGCCTACGCGTACGCGGGAGTCGAGTCGGTCAAGGCCACCGGCGAAGCCGAGGTGACCGTCCGCCTCAAGGCCGCTGACGCGGCGTTCGCCTGGACCCCCACCCCCGGAACGCTGCTGATCAGCAGCAAGGCGTTCCTCGCCAAGCACAGCAAGAAGGGCGACCTGGGCACGGCCCAGACCCTGCTGCTGGGCACCGGGCCGTACAAGATCACCGAGTTCGCCGCCGACGACCATGTCACGCTGGAGCGCAACGACGCCTGGTGGGGAGGCAAGGCCCGGGTGAAGCGGCTGAAGCTCAGCTTCGTGCCCGACTCCGGCACCCGGCTGGTGGCCATGAAGTCGGGCGACATCGACGGCGCGCTGAACCTGGCCTCGGACGAGGCGCGGAGCTGGGAGTCCACGGCCAACGTCACCTACACCTCGGACCGTTCGGTGGTCTCGCTGGCCTTCGACACCTCCCGGGCCCCGTGGAGCGACCCCCACGTACGCAAGGCCGTCGCCCACGCGGCGGACCGGGCCGGCATGGTCTCGGGCATCCTGCGCGGCAAGGGCGAGGCCGCCACGGCGCTGCCGTCCCCGGACATGTGGGCCAACCTGCTGACGGACCAGCAGGTGTCCGAGGGGTACAAGGCCATCCCCGGCTACGACTACGACCTGGACGCAGCCGCCGCCGAGCTCGCCAAGTCCTCGACGCCGAAGGGCTTCACCGCCGATCTGCACTACCCCTCCAGCGGGCCGCAGCTGGGCAAGGCAGCGCTGGCGCTGGCCGCCTCGCTCAAGAAGATCGGCATCACGCTGAACGTCAAGGAGGTCACCCTGGAGACCTGGATCTCCGAGCTGGGCTCCGGCAAGCACCCCCTGCAGTTCCTTTGGTACTACCCGACCACCGGCGACCCCTCCGAGCTGACCGGGCCCTACCTGGACGGCACGTCGATCAAGAGCGGCACCAACATCGCCCACTACGACAAGGACGCCGTCAACCGGAAGCTGGCCGCGGCGAAGAACTCGACCGACGCGGCCACCCGCGGCCAGGATCTGATGAGCGCGCTGCAGACCAGCGGGGCCGACCTGCCGTACCTGCCCCTGTGGTGGGCGCAGACCGCCTCCGCGTTCTCCCGCGAGCTGGTCCTGACGGAGACCGGCCCGTACGCCTTCATCGGGCCCTGGGCCACCCGTATCCGGTCCGCCGCATGACCGCCGCTTACCAGGCGGCGGGAGGCGTCCCCGTCGGCCGGTCGCCGGGGACGGGGCGGCAGATCCGGGAGGCTCTGCTGACGCTCGTGCATCCCCTGGAGGCGCGACTCGACCCGCACGGCACGATGCTGGCCGTCGCGACGGCCGGTCCCGAGGGGGCCGACATCCTGCTGGCACCCGTATCCGCCGGGGCGACCCGGGGCGGGAGTGCCGACGCCACCCGCGGCGGGCGTACCGGTACGGCCGAAGCGCTGCCGCCGGCGGCCGGTGTGGAGACCGTCGGCCGCCACACCCCCCGTTGGCTCCCGGACTCCCGCCGTCTTCTGCATGTCATCGAGGACCGTCAAGGACGGCACCGGCTGGCGCTGGTGGACACCGCGACCGGCCTCGCCACAGCGCTGCCCCTGCTGCCCGGTGCCGTCGAAGACATCGTTCCCGCACCCGACGGCCGTAGTGCGCTGGTGCTGTGCGCCGACGAGGGCAGCGAGCGGGACGGGATGAACCTCGGACTGCCGGTACGCCTCGGCCCCGCCCCCGACCCGGAGCGCTACGCCCCCGGGGCGGCGCTGCGTCGCCTGTTCCTGGTCGATCTGGCCGACGGCGCGACCCGCGAGGTGGGACCGGCCGGCCTGACGGTGTGGAACGTGGCCTGGCGCGGCGGCGGCACCGCCGTGGCCACGGTCTCCGAGGAGGCCCTGCCCGCCGGCTACTACCACGCCCGGCTCGCCGAGCTGGACCTCCACCGACGCAGTGCCCGCACCCTGTACCGCCCCGAGGGCCAGTTGGCCTGCCCCGCGCTGTCGCCCGACGGGACCCGCGCCGCGTTCATCGAGGGCATCTCGATCGTCGCAGGCCGCCCGGCCGTGGTGAATCTGCGCACCGGAGAGGTGCAGGCCGTGCCCGGCGTGGAGGACGCCACATGGGTGCAGTGGTACGAGGGCCCCGACGAACAGCACGCGGGCGCCTTGTGGTTCGCCGGCTGGGATGACACCGGCTCGCGCTGTGGCCGCGTACTCCCCGGCGGCGAACCTGTGGTGACGTGGCGTCAGACGGCGACGCTCACCGGCGCGGGCTTCCAGCCCGCCCTGACGCTGAGTGCCGACTGCACACTCGCCGCGGCCGTGCTGACAGCGCCGGGGACGCCCCCGGAGGCTGTGGTCGCCACCACCGACGGCGCCGTTGCCTGGCAGTGGACGCAGGCCACCTCCCTCAACCCCGATCGCTCTCCCGTGGACGGGATCGAGGCGGTCACCACGCGGGAGACCGCCTGGCAGTCGCCGGACGGCCGCGAGGTGCACGGCCTGGTGCTCACACGCGCCGACCACAGCGGTCCGCGCCCCCTCGCGGTCCTGCTGCACGGAGGCCCGGCCTGGCTGTGGTCGGCCGAGTACGCTCCCGGCGATGTCTGCGGCATGGCGATGGCGCTGGCCGGTGCGGGGTACTGCGTGCTGCTGCCCAACCCGCGCGGCAGCTCCGGTCGCGGCCTGGAGTACGCCCGCGCGGTCGTCGGCGACCTGGGCGGCGCCGACCTTCAGGACGTGCTCGCGGGGGTGCGGCACCTGGTCGACCGCGGCCTGGCGGACCCCGCACGGACGGCCGTCCTGGGCCACAGCTACGGCGGCTACCTGGCCGCACTCGCCGCCGCCCGCACCGACATCTTCCAGGCCTGCGTCATCGTCTCGGCCCCCACCGACTGGCACAGCTTCAGCCGCAGCGGCAACATCGGCGGCGGCTACGACCGGACGTACCGGCTCGGCGACCCCTCGACCCCCGAAGGAGCCGCCGAACAGCTCGCCCGCTCGGCGGTGCACGCCGGGGGCGGAACCGGCACGCCCACCCTGATCCTGCACGGCAGCGAGGACCGGGTGACCCCCGTCGGCCAAGCGCACGAGCTGTACCGGACGCTGGCCGCCGCCGGACAGGCACCCGTCGAGCTGTACGTCTACCCGGGTGAGGGCCACGAGTTCACCGACCCCGCCCGTCTCCTCGACGTGGGCAGCCGCATCGAGGCGTGGCTCAGCCACCACCTGACCGCCGTGCCGGGAGCCCCATCCCCCGAGGCTCCCGGCACGGCTCCCCCACCGACGCCGCTGGGGTCGGGCCGCACTGACGCCGCACTGGGAACGGGGTCCTGATGGCCGCCCGCCCGACCCGGATCCCGGTCGCCTACGCGGCCCGGCGCCTCGCCGGCACCGCCGTTCTGCTGCTGGTGCTGTCCATCGCCATCTTCGCCCTGCTCAGGCTGGCGCCCGGCGATCCGGTCGACACCCTCCTCGGCCCGCGCAGCGCCACGCCCGAAGCAGTCGCCGCGGTCCGTGCCCGCTACCACCTCGACGAACCGCTCGCCGCCCAGTACTGGCACTGGCTCACCGACACCGTCCGTCTGCATCCCGGCACGTCCATCCGCACCGGCGAACCCGTCACCCACGCACTGGGTTCCCGACTGGCTCTCACCGGCCAACTCGTCGGGTACGGCTTCGCAGTCGCGGCGCTGTCCGGCGTGTCGCTCGGAATCCTGGCCGGACTGCGGCACCGCAGCGGCCTCGACCGGGCGCTCCAGGGGCTGGGCGTCGTCGCCCTGAGCACCCCCGCCTTCGCCGGCGGCCTGCTGCTCACCTACGTCTTCGCGCTGCTGCTCGGCTGGCTCCCCGCGTACGGCCCCGGGAGCGGTGGCACCGACCGGCTGCTCCATCTGACCCTGCCGGCCGTGACCCTGGGCCTGGCGGTCTCCGCCGTACTGATCAAGCTCACCCGCGCCGCCGTCATCCGCGAACTCGGCCAGGACCACGTCACCTTCGCCCGCGCCCGTGGCGTGAGCAGGCGCACCATCCTGCTGCGCTACGTGCTGCGGGGTACCCTGCTGCCGATCGCCACCGGCTCCGGGCTCGTCCTGGCCTACCTGCTGGCCGGCACCGTCCTGGTCGAGCAGGTCTACGCCCTGCCCGGCCTCGGGGCCCTGCTGGTGGATTCGGTCACCTACAAGGACCTTCCCGTCGTGCAGGCAGAGGCCCTGCTGCTCGCCGCCCTGATCTGCCTGGTCAACCTCGCCACCGATCTCGCCCATCCATGGCTGGACCCGCGGCTCGGCCAGGGACGGAGCTCCTCATGACCGCTGCCGCTGCCGGTGTCCGCCGCCGCCGGGTGCGGGTCTCCCCGCTCACCGCGCTGTGCACCGCACTCGCCGTACTGCTGCTGTTCGCCGCCGCGTTCGGCCAGCTCCTCTTCCCCGACTGGGACGCCCAGGACATCGCCCTCGGCGTGTCCATGCCCTCAGCGGGGCACCCGCTGGGCACCGACGGTCTGGGCCGCGACGTGCTGCAGCTGGCCGTTGCCGGTACCCGCAGCGCCCTGACCGGTGCGGGCCTGGTCGCCCTCGGCTCCATGCTGATCGGCAATGTCCTCGGTCTGCTCGCGGGCTACCACGGCGGCTGGGCGGACGTCCTGGTGCGCCGCTGGGCCGACTTCCTGCTGGCCCTGCCCGCCCTGCTGGTCACCCTCGTGGTCGCCGGTATCGGCGGCGGTGGTTACGCGCTCGCCGTGCTCGTCCTGGTCGTGCTCACCTCGCCCGGCGACATCCGCCTGGTCCGGGCCGCCGTACTCGAGCAGCGCCACCTGCCCTACGTGGAGGCGGCCCAGACGCTCGGACTGCCGCGCCGTACCGTGATGCTGCGCCACATCTGGCCCAACATCCTGCCCGTCGTGGTCGCCAACACCCTGCTGAACTTCGCCGGCGCGATCGTCGCCCTCAGCTCGCTGTCCTTCCTCGGCCTGGGGGTGCCCCCGGGCGCACCCGACTGGGGCCGGATGCTCGCCGACAACCGCACCCTGATGTACGACAACCCGTCAGCCGCCCTCGCCCCCGCCGTCCTCGTCGTCGTGGCCGCCGTGGTCCTCAACCTGCTCGGCGACCGGCTTCTGGAAGCCTTCACCGACCGAGGGAGATCCTGATGACCGCGCCTGCCGCAGCAACCCTGTCTCTCGCGCCGCCCCTGCTGGAGGCAGAAGACCTTCGAGTCACCACCACGGGCCCCGCCCCCACCACCATCGTCGACGGCCTCGGCCTGCAGGTCGACCGCGGGGAATGCGTCGGCATCGTCGGCGAGTCCGGAAGCGGCAAGTCCCTCGCCATGCGCGCCGCGGTCGGCCTGCTGCCGGCCGGCACCGCCGCCTCCGGCTCCGTACGACTGGACGGGGAAGACCTGCTCGCCCTCAGCCCCGCGGATCAGCACCGGATCCGCGGGCGTCGGATCAGCCTGCTTCTGCAGGACCCCTTCACGATGCTGCACCCACTGCGCACCTGTGGCCGGCAGATCGCCGACGGACTCTTGGCCGCCACCGACAGCCCCACGACCGCGGGGTCATGGCGCGGCAGACGGCGCGCGCGTCGCGCCGACCGTGAGGCCGAAGTGGCGCGGCGCCTCGCCGAGGTGGGACTGGACCCCCAGGTCGCCCACCGGTACCCCTTCCAGCTCTCCGGTGGCATGCGCCAGCGCGTCGCCATCGCCGCCGCGCTCGCCGCCGACCCCGAACTACTGATCGCCGACGAGCCCACCACCGCCCTGGACGCCGTCAACCAGCGGGCCGTACTCGACCTGCTGCAAGGACTGCGCCGCAGCCGCCGGATGGGCCTGGTGCTGATCACCCATGATCTGCGGGTCGCGTTCTCCTCCTGCGACCGCGTCTACGTCATGTACGCGGGAAGCATCCTCGAACACGGCCCCGCGCCACAGGTGCAGGCGGCGCCCCGGCACCCCTACACCGCCGGCCTGCTCGCCTCCGAGCCCTCCCTGGAGCGGCGCTTCTCCGAGCTACCGACGATGCCGGGCTCCGTCCCCCCGCCGGGCACCCGCACGGACGGCTGCCCCTTCGCCGCACGCTGCGCCCACGCCGCACCACCATGCCGCACCACGCCGCTGCGCCTCATGCCCGCCGCCCAGCCGTCCCCCGGCGCAGACCCGCATCTGTCAACGTGCCTGCGGCTGGCCGAGATCGGGGACGACCTGACGGTCCTGCGCACGCCCGCCGGCCCGCCCGCGTCGGCGGCCCCCCGGGCGGCCGCGCCCACCAGCAGCCTGCGGATCACGGCAGTCACCAAGTCCTTCCGTACGCCCACCGGTGAGCAGCGTGTCCTGGACCGGGTCAGCCTGGAGGTGCCGCAGGGCTCGGTGACCGCACTGGTCGGCGAGTCCGGCTCGGGCAAGACCACCCTTGCCCGCATCGCCATCGGCCTGGAGACGTACGAGGAGGGCGAAGTGGAGGTCGAGGGACTCGCCCTGGCCCCCCACCGGCTGCCCGGCACGGCCCAACGGCGCCGACTGGCACAGCGGGCCCAGATCGTGTTCCAGGATCCCTACTCCTCGCTCAATCCGCTGCGTACGGTGGGCGCCGCCCTGCGCGAGGCCCTCACCGCGGCACCTGCGGACCGCGGCACGCCTGCCGACATCCCCGGCCTCCTGGCCCAGGTCGGGCTGCCGGCCGCCTACGCGGACCGCCGGCCCGCGGCCCTGTCCGGCGGCGAGCGCCAGCGCGTGGCGATCGCCCGCGCGCTCGCGGTCCGTCCGCGTCTGCTGATCTGCGACGAGTCCGTCTCCGCACTCGATGTCTCGGTGCAGGCACAGATCCTCAATCTGCTCGCGGAACTGAGGCACCGTCACGGATTCTCCGTCCTGTTCATCACTCATGACCTCGCCGTCGCACGGCAGATCGCCGACCATGTCCATGTCCTGCACCGGGGACAGGTGGTGGAGTCCGGTCCGGCCGACCGGGTCCTGGGCGATCCGCGCGACGCCTACACCCGCCGCCTGCTCGCAGCGCTGCCTCCCACCGGCTGATTGCTCGGTGATCACTGGCTGATCACCTGCTGACCCGGGACGCGGAGGTGTGCCCGGCTATCCTGTGCGGCGACCCGGACCTGGCATGACCGCGAGACCGCGAAACGGCACCGGTGCACGGAAAGGAGTACCCGATGGCGCAACACCCCGGCAGCACCGCGGCTGCCCCGCCACCCGCGCGCCCGGGCGAGGGCCCTGCCGCGCCGGTACGTGCCGCCCTCGCCGCCAACCTCCGCCGCGGCCGCCTCGCCCGCGGCTGGAGCCTGCGAGAGCTGGCCGCGCTCTCCGGCATGAGCAAGGCGCTGCTCTCCCAGATCGAGCGAGCCGAAGCCAACCCGACCGTGGAGGTCCTGGTCCGGCTCGCCGATCTGCTGGACACCACGTGCACCGACCTGCTGCGCCAGCCACTGCTCGCGCCGGAGATCATCCGCGGCGCGGACATCGACGAGCCGCAGGACACCAGCGCCGTCCATCTGCTCTTCACGGGCTACGATCTCGGCCGGCTGGAGGTCTACCGCTCCCGCCTCCACCCTCACGCACAGAGCCAGGTCAGCACCCACGGCCCCGGATCCATGGAGTACGTCATGGTGGTCGAGGGCCGCGTGACCCTCTTCGCCGAAGGCGTACCGCATCTGCTCGAGGCCGGCGACGCGGCACGCTTCTCCGGCCAGACCTCCCACTACTACCTCACCCAGGAGAGCCCCGCTGTCACGCACAGCGTCGTGGCTTACCCGCGGGACTGACAACCGGTCACATCGACGCCACCGCAGCAACCGCCCGACGCACACGTCGGAGCACTGAAGGCCCGGCATCCTCCCGCCTCGGAGATCACCGTGGGAACCGCGGCAATACGAGAGCTCCGCGCCCGAGTTGCCGCCGGAAACGAACGCGGTGCGGTTCAGCGGCGTCGAGATCCTCCGGCCTGAAGAAATCGCATGTTGCCGCAGTGCTACGAGCGCACGCACTTCATGTCGTGTCCGTGACGTCTTTCCCAGTTCCTTGCCCGGCTGCCCGGCCTCGTCGCATCGTCGCTCCGTGGCACCTCCCAGGTGCCGCGTCCGGCCCGGCGCACGGCCCGCGCCTCGAGGTGCTGCCTGCCCGCACGCCTCAGCGGCACGGCGGCCGCCGGACACCGTCGTGACCGCTCGATCCCCTCCGAAGCCGGATCGGCTGCCTGACGGCTGACGACCGGCGAGATTGGACGACTGTGAGCACCCAGCAGCCCAGGACTCTGAAGACCGTGACCGGAGCCGGTGACACCTCGGCGATCTACGATCTGGCGGTCGACCCCACCCGATCCACCCTGGACCAGGCCCTGCGGGTGGCGAAGCTCGCGGAGGCCGCGCGGATCGACGCGCTGTTCACCGCCGACCTGCTGAGCTTCGACGCGCAGGGCAGCATCGGATCGCAGGAACCGCTGGTGTTCGTCTCGGCGCTCAGCCAGGTGACGTCGCGGATCGGTCTGATCGCCACCGTCTCGACCACGTTCCACCATCCCTTCAATCTGGCCCGGCTGTTCGGGACCCTCGACCATGTCAGCAACGGGCGGGCCGCCTGGAACCTGGTGACCTCGGCGGTCGGCGAGGAGAACTTCGGCGGTGAACTGCCGAGCCCCGGGGAGCGTTACGCGCGTGCCGCGGAGACACTGGAGGTGGTCAACGCGTTGTGGGACAGCTGGGAGCCCGGTGCGCTGACCGTCGGCGCGGACGGCAAGGCGGTGCTGCACCGCGACCGCGTGCACCCGATCGGCCATTCCGGCCGGTTCTTCGAGGTGGCCGGACCGCTCAACATCCCGCCGCTGCCGCAAGGGCGGCCGGTGCAGATCCAGGCAGGGCAGTCCGAGGCGGGACGGGCGCTCGGCGCCCGTTACGCCGAGATCGTCTTCACCTCGCTGCCCACCCTGGACATCGCGGCCGACTTCACGCGGAAGATCCGTGCCGAGGCCGGGCGGTTCGGACGGGACGAGGGGCTGCCGCTCATCCTCTCCTCCCTGCACGCCACCTACGGTGCCAGTGAGGAGGAGGCCCGGCGTCTGGTCCGCGAGAGGCGCGAGTCGATCGATTTCGAACGCGGTCGTGCCCAGGTGGCCGACATGCTCGGCGGCGGTGTCGACCTGGCGGACCTGCCCCTCGACCGGCCGCTGCCGGAGAGCCTGCTGCCCGACATCGCCTCGGTCAACCGCCGCCGGGGCCGGGTCGACATCTTCAGCGGTTACGTGCGATCCGGCTACACCCTGCGTGAACTCGTCATAGCAGCCCAGGACACCGGGCACTGGGCGGTGGCCGGGACACCCGAGCAGATCGCCGACGCCGTGGAGGAGCGCTTCCGGGCGGGCGTCCTGGACGCGATCCTGCTGAACGGCCTCGCCAACCCTGCGCAGCACGACTTCGTCGTCAACGGCCTGCTGCACGAGCTGCGCAAGCGGAAGATCGTCGGCACCGACTACAGCGGGGTCACGCTGCGGGAGAACCTGGGGCTCACCCTGCCCGCCCGCGCCACCGCGCCGGCTCGGAGCTGACCCGCCGCCCGGGACCGTGCCGGACACCGCGTGCGGGGCGGGTCGGCCGGCGGCACCCGGCGCGGTGGCCGGTGAACCGCCGGTCAGCGGCGCAGCGCGCGACGGGCGAGCCGGTTGCCGAGGAACTGGCCGGCCTGGACGATGACGGCCATCGTCGCCACCGTGACGTACACGACCGGCCAGTTGTGGCACTGCGAGCCGTACGTGATGGCGACGTCGCCTGGTCGTGAGCTCGTCGGCGCATGCTGGGGAATCGTGACGGGCCCTCCGCGAACGATGGGACAAGCTGAAAGCAGCCATACGTAGAGCACGAAGCGGGCTCGTGGCCTCGGCGCCGGTGGACACACCGGTGGCGTTCAAGGCCGTCTTCGGCTGGGCTGATTCATCGACCTGCTCCAGGACTGCGGCTTCGCCGGAGCGGAACAAGGCGATCGCCGGTGTGGACGCGATCTCCAGTGCCTCGTCTTCCTCCAGGTCGTCGAAGCCGCAGACCTCGACCCAGCGGGCGGCGTCTGTGGTGGTCATGGACTCTCTCTCCGTTGTCGGGAACGCGTTCATCGGCCGGTGCACGTCATGACGCCGAAGCCTGCGATGTACCCCGGGATTCGCCGCGTAGAAGCGGCTGTCCACGGTGAAGGAGCCACCCGCGGCCAGCGCGCTGAACGCCGCCACCCATGTGCGCACCTCATGGGAGGAGTGGCCCGCCACCGAGGTCATCTCGGCCACGGTGTAGTCGTCGAACCTCTCGACCGCACCGGAGGCGCACACGTCCATGAACGCCGTGTCCCATTCGGGGTTGAGGTCCTGGATCAGGGCCTGCCCGCGCGAGAAGGCCGCCGCTGTTTCGATGACCCGCTGCTCGCGGGCCTGCCGTGCCTTTGGCGTGGGATTGCGGCCGTCGAGCAGCGAGGCGCGCACATGCTCATCGGTGGCGTCGTCCCAGCGTGGGACCGGCGGGTCGTGCGAGAGGCCGCCGGAGGCTAGGAGCAGCACCCGCGCGGTGGTGAGGGTCCGCCCGCGATGGCGGCTGCGAAAATCGCTGTCCGATTGTCGGAACACAGTGATAAAGATTCACGGTGACAATGACACTCGAGTTCCCCGTTCTGCTGCGGCTGATCGACGAACGGTCGACTGCCTTCCGCGCCGCGGTCGCCTCCGCGCCCAGCCTCGACGTACAGGTGCCGACCTGCCCCGAGTGGACGCTGTTCGATCTGGCGCAGCACATCGGCGACGGGCGCCGCGACTGGGCCGCCACCGTCGCCGCAGGGCCTGCTCCGGCCAAGTCCGCAGCGGAGGGCGCCCCGGCTGCGCCTCGGGAACGCGAGGCCCTGCTGGCCTGGTTGGCGGAGTCCACGGAGCAACTGCTGGACGCATTGCGGAAGGCCGGCCCGGATCGCGGTTGCTGGGCGTGGTGGGAGACGTTGCAGTCGCCGCATACCGCCGGTGCCGTAGCTCGGCACCAGCTCCAGCAGATGGCGGTGCACACGTACGACGCGCAGATCACCGTAGGTGCCCCGCAGCCGCTGCCGGCCGAGGTGGCGCTCGACGGTGTCGAGGAGTTCCTGTTCACCTGCGTCGCAACGACAAGTGCCTGGCCGCACAAGCCCGCTGCCATCGACTTCCACGCCTCCGAGGGCCGCTCCTGGCGCCTCTCGCTCTCCGCCGACGGCGCACGGACCGCCCGCCTCCCCGGGCCCGGCACCATGCCGGCCACCGCTGCCGGCCAGGACCCGGACGCGGCAGCCGCCTTCTTCTCCACTCGGGGCACGGCCAGCGAGCTGGTCCTCAGCCTGTACGACCGTATCCCGGTCAACTCCCTGAAGCTCGACGGCGACCGACGTCTCTTCGAGCAGCTCAGCGCCTGGGACCCGTCTGAGTAGGACGTGACGATGCGCCACCTCGTACGCCCCGGGGCATGCCTCCCGCCAACGGCTACAACCACGCCGTGGTGGCCTCGGGGCCGCGCGGGGGCAGACCGTCACGGCTGCGAAGCGGCTGACCAAGGCGGCGGCTCACAAGCTGATCGGTGCGCCTGGTCGGCACCTGACGCCGTCGGTTCTCAGCGCCGTCCTCGTCGTCATCGAATCCGGCCGCGTCCGGGTCGCGCAGCGGGGGCAGGGTGCCGCCCGCCGGCTGGGTGGGGGTGAAGCTGTAGCGGCCCAGGACGTTGAGGTTCTTGTGCTTGAGCGGGGACAGCCGGGCCACGTCCTCGTCACGGATCTCATGACCCTCCGCGCGAAGCACGCCGGCCCCAGCGGGGTGGGGTGGCCCTCGCGGCCGACCATCCGCAGCAGGTCATACGCAGCCGTCCCGCAGCTCCCACTGGTCCCGCGCACTGACGAACTGGCCCACCGGGTGCGGCGCACTCTCATCGAGGAGCCGCGCGCCGAGACCTCTCGCGGGCACACAAGGTCGCCCGCGAGCTGCGCGCCGGCATGGTGTGGGTGAACTCCTACAAGCGGGTCAACCCGGGTTCGCCGTTCGGCGGGATGGAGGTGTCCGGGTACGGCCGGGAGATGGGCTTCGAGGCGATGCGGGAGTACACCGAGCCCAGGCGACCTGGATCAACGTGGATGCCACCTTGCCGCCGTTCTATCCGCGCGGCTGACGGCGGGACTGCTGCTCCCCGGCGTTGCACACATGGCCGACGCAAGCCGATCGCGCAGGTGGCTGTCGAAATCGGGCCCTGGGTGCCCCTGATCTGTCCGCCCGGTCGGCTCACTGCCACGGCGGTCACGCTGCCGGGCGCACGCTGATCGGGGTGGAGGACCGGATCGGCGGGCGTTCGCGCGGCGGATCCGGCGATCACGGGAGAGACGTCAAGCGGTCGATGCCACTGTGGAGTTGGAAACCGCGAGACCCGTCGAGAGCCGTCGAGAGCCGTCGAGACCAAGGAAAGAGCTGCGATGACCATCAACCGTGATATCTCCGCCGAGCAGCGGGCACGCGAGGAAGACCTCGTGCAGCGCGTACTGCGCTCGTTCGACACCTGCGAGGATGCCCGCCTCGGCGAGATCATGCGCTCGCTCGTGACACACCTGCACACCTTTGTGCGCGAGGTGCGGCTGACCGAGGCCGAGTGGACCGAGGCCATCGAATTCCTCACCGCCGTCGGCCACATCACCGACGACAAGCGGCAGGAGTTCATCCTTCTGTCCGACGTCCTGGGCGCTTCGATGCAGACCATCACGATCAACAACGAGGCGTACGGCGACGCCACGGAGGCCACGGTCTTCGGCCCGTTCTTCGTCGAGGGTTCGCCACGCATCGACAACGGCGGCGACCTCTCCTTCGGCGCCGAAGGCCGGCCCTGCTGGGTCGAGGGCACCGTCCGCGACACCGACGGCAAGCCTGTACCCGGTGCCCGCATCGAGGTGTGGGAGGCCGACGACGACGGCTTCTACGACGTTCAGTACGACGACGACCGCACGGCCGCACGAGCCCACCTCTTCACCGACGAAGACGGCGGCTACCGTTTCTGGGCGATCACACCCACGCCGTACCCGATTCCGCACGACGGTCCGGTCGGAAAAATGCTCCAGGCCGTCGGCCGGTCCCCGATGCGCGCCTCGCACCTGCACTTCATGGTGACCGCCCCCGGCGCTCGCCGGCTGGTGACGCACATCTTCGTACGCGGCGACGAACTCCTCCACAGCGACACCGTCTTCGGCGTCAAGGACTCCCTGGTCAAGGACTTCGTACAGCGTCTCGCGGGCACACCGACACCCGACGGCCGCCCGGTGGACCGCGACTGGACCCGCGTAAAGTTCGACATGGTCCTCGCCCCCGAAGAGGCGTCATGAGCGCCTTCGTTTAGGCGGTCGTACGTACGCCGTTCGGACGGTTCGCCATCGAGAAATTGGCCGGCCTCAAACCCTCCCTCCGGCCGGACGGGACGACACGCCGGGCAACTCCTCGCCGCTGAGCGACGGCGCCTTCGCCGTACTGCGCGACAGCACCCGTTCGAACAGCAAGCCCTGCTCGACCCGCTCACCACCCTCGCCATGTCCCGTCGATCCGCCCGAGCCACCCCACCCCGAGCGGCACCGCACCGCACGGAAAACCACGACCGCCGCCATCCCACGACGCAGCGAAGGAGAAACGCCCCCACTCAAAAACAGCGGAAACCGCTACCAGGCAGGCGAAAACGGGTGACAGAGTCCATGGAACCGCCCCCATGACGCGAAGCAGCATCAACCAGCCTGCTCAAGCCAAGCCCCCAACAGTTGAAGGCCCTCGCCACCAAGGCCGGTTACCTCCTGAAAGGCACCGAGAGCGGCGCCGCTGTCGGCATGATGAGGTATCCGCTCGTACCAGCACCCACTGCCACGACTCTCCCTCGCATTGCCTGAGGTGTTCGTCGATCAGCACACCGGCAAGGCGTACGGTCACACCAAGGGAGGCCCGTTCAGCCAGACCGACTACCGCTTCTGAACACGTCGACGACATTCCTCGGCCGCGCATCGCCACGATCAACCCGCCGAGCGAGCCCGATCAGAACCAGCGGCTTGCGCCGCCTCCTGGAAGTCGACGATGGCCCCGCCGTAGTCCCTCGCCCAGTTCGTCAGGACCTCGATGGGCTCGACGAGGGTCCGGCCGAGGTCGGTGAGGCTGTACTCGACCCGCCGTGGCACTTCGGCATGGCGTTCGACCAGACCGTACTGCTGGAGCCGGCGCAGCGTCTGGGTGAGGACCTTGCGCGAGATGCCGCCGATGAGGTCGACGAGCTCACCGTGTCTACGAGGCTGATGGCTGAGCCCGAAGATCACGAGCACGGCCCATTTGTCGGAGATGATCTCGACCGCCAGGCGCGTGGGGCAGTCGGCGAGGAAGGCAGGTCCAGCCACGTTCTGCATGAAAATCGAAGGTACCAGGAGGTAGCCCGTGGCTCCGTAACGTCTTCCGCGAGCAAGGAAACCAGCACCAGATGCGGAGGAGTCACCATGGCCGTCAATATGATCGTGACGTTCTGCCCACCGAGCGGAAGTTCATTGAACCTGCGCTGACAGCAGTCGTGGGCCCGGTCCGAGAAGCTGCCGCATCCGGACACGCCGCCCCGGCCGCCCGGCCCCTCGCCACTATGTCGACCGTGCCGAAGACGGCCGTCACCGCCTCACCATTCACGTCGTCGGTCTCGTCGAACGCGAAAGGGTCCCAGAACACCGCATCGGTCTCCATGACCGACACCGTCACCCACCACGGCGCCGGCTACGGCTACGGCTACGGCTACGGCAGAGACAACAACCATCTGATGGAGCGTCGCTTCCTCCTGTCGGACGGCAAGGCGTACCCGAGCTCACACGGAACCAATCCCTCGTGATCGAACACCGAGGTAACTCTCCGCGACCGCGCCTCAAGATCTTGCGCCGGAACCACTTTTGACGTCACTCGTCAGATGCCCGGCCCGACCGGGGGGCGTGAGACCAAGGCGAGGGCGGCGATCCGTGGCTGGATGGTGGTTTGGTCGACAGTCCTTCGCCGTGAACGAGTTGCTGCCGCAGTTGAACGAGCTGCTGTTTTCCTCGGTCGAGGGCGTGTGGCGGAATCGGTCGAGGCGATCGACACGGTCGTCCGGGTCGAGGCCAGGCGATTTTCGGGCCAACTTCAGTGGTTGTAGACGGTCAGTGCGCGTATGGCTGGCTGGCCGCGCATGAACCTGGTCCACTCATCCGGCCCCCTTGGAATCGATCATCTAGGGAACCGGGAGGCGCTCTACCGGCGGACCGCCGAGATCAGTCCGCCGGGCCGCTCCTCGCGCTGCGGCGGGGTGCTGATCGGGCGGCCGTAGGCGGCAGCGCGCTCGCGCAGGGTGTGACTGTCTGCCTCCCAGCCGTGCCCGGCCAGCCAGCCCACCGAGTCGTCGGGCATCTCCGAAACCCACATGGACGCCGCCGATCCCGGCACGGCGTCCGCGCCGAAGCGCTCGATCACGCCGCGCGAGCCCAACGTCAGCCCCATCCGACTGCCTGCCGCCGACTGCGCGCTGATCCGGGCCAGCAGCAGCTCCACCGCGTCCTCGGGCAGATAGATCAGCAGTCCTTCGGCGATCCACACGGTCGGCACGGCCGGGTCGTGCCCTGCGGCGGCCAGCGCGGCCGGCCAGTCCTCACGCAGATCCACCGTGACGGTGATCCGCTCGCAGCGTGCGACGGCCCGCTCCTGGCGCAGCACCGACGCCTTGAAGTCCAGTGGCGCGGCGGTGTCGAGCTCGAACAGCCGGGTTCCCTCGGGCCAGTCCATCCGGAAGGCCCGGCTGTCCATGCCGGCGCCGAGCAGCACGACCTGCCGGACCCCGGACGCGGAGGCCTGCTGCAACAGGTCGTCGAGGAACTTCGTCCTGATGACGATGGAGAACGACACGGCCAGCCGGCGGCGTTGCGCGGCCTCGTCATCGGGCAGCGGCGGCGAGGAGGGCCACAGGCCGCCGGCGGTGGCGAAGGCCTGTGCCAGTGGGTCGCGGAACAGCGCGTTCTCCCGCTCGGTCTCCAGTGCCCGCACCCTGGCCACCCCCACCGCCGTGGCCCACACGCCCGACGGCTGCACCCGCTCCTGCTCATCAGTCACCACGCCAGCCTAGATGATCGATTCCACGGGGCCTGATGAGTGGACCAGGTTCATGCGCGGCCAGCCAGCCATGCGCGCACTGAACCGCCTACGACCACTAAACCCACCATTAGCGAAAGTGGATCGTCTGTCAGTCCTGCCTGGGATGCTCCGAGCATGGAGATGACAGTGCAGCTGACGATCGACTGCTCCGATCCGCGGAGAATGGTGACTTTCTGGGCCGAGGCCCTGGGCTACGTGCCTGAGCCTCCGCCGGGCGGGCACGCCACGTGGCGTGCTTACTGGGCGGCGATGGGGGTGCCCGAGGCAGAGTTGCCGGCCGGCGCCGGGGATGTTCCGGAGTCGATCATCGATCCCGCGGGACGTGGACCGAGGATGTGGTTCCAGCAGGTTCCGGAGCCGAAGGTCGCCAAGAACCGGTGGCACTTGGACCTGAAGGTCGGTGGGGGTCGTGACGTCCCACTGGACGTCCGCACACAGCGGGTCAAGGCTACGGTGGAACGGCTGGTCAAAGCTGGTGCCACCGTGCTGCGGATCAAGGATGAGTCGGACATGGGGCTCTACGCTGCCGCCATGCAGGACCCCGAGGGCAACGAATTCGACGTCGTCTGAGGCCGTTGCGACGGTGCTGGTCACAGCCACTCGTTCACGGCTGCGACAGCACAGTCGCCTCGTAGCGGACGGAGAACTTGTCGTACCTCGTGGGTGCTGCCCTATGCCTTTTGCGCCGGTTGAGCCCGCACTCGACCGCATGGCGCTCGCGGTAGTCGGCCGGGTCGAAAAGCGATGGCCGGCCGCCGTGGGAGCCGTGCTTCTGGCGGTTGCGCGCCTGGTCGGCCTTGTCCGGGATGGTGCAGCGGATCCCGCGGCGGCGCAGGTAGGCGCGGTTTTTGCGGGAGGCATACGCCTTGTCAGCACGCACCCGATCGGGGCGGACGCGTGGCCGGCCCGGCCCGATGCGGGGCACGCGGACCTTCTCCGGCACGGGTTCGAACTGGGGCGAGTCTCCACGCTGCCCTGCATTCACCACGATCGACATGGGCTTCTGACCTGCTCAACTGCCAGGTGGAGCTTGGTGGTGAACCCGCCGCGTGACCTTCCCAGTCCATGATCACGGGGCTCGGTGAAGATGCCGCCCGGTGGTTCCCTCCGCAGGTCGCCCTGGTTCGGGTGTGAGTAGTTGAGGTGCAGGAAATCCCGGTGAGATTGATCTTGTTCGGGTTCGCCTATTTCGCGGGCGCTTCGAGCTGGTGGGGGATGGCGCCGGCGCGCAGCTCTCGAAGGTCGGGGATGTGGTTGTAGAGGGTGCCCGGGGAGACGCCCAGGAGCTTGGCGATCGAGGTGATCGAGCGGCCAGGGTCGGGCAGGAGGTCGCGGGCGGCACGGATGACTTCGTCGGTGGCGACGCTGGGGCGTCCGCCGACGCGGCCGCGGGCCCGGGCGGCAGCCAGGCCCTCGTTGGTGCCGATGACGATGAGTTCGCGGATGAACTCCGCGAGGGCGGCGAAGACGTGGAAGACGAGACGGCCGCCGGGCGTCGTGGTGTCGAGGTTCTCGTGTAGTGAGGTGAAGCCGATCCCACGCTTCCGCAGGTCGGCCACCATGTTGATGAGGTCCTGGAGGCTGCGGCCGTAGCGGTCGAGCGAGGGGACCAAAAGGGTGTCGCCGGAATCGAGGAAGGCGTGGCACGCCTTCAGCTCGGGGCGGAGCGCGTTCTTGCCGGACTTCTTGTCCGCGAAGATCTTCCGGCACCCGGCGGTGGTGAGCGCGTCGAGCTGCCGTTCGAGCTTCTGCCCGCCAGTGGAGACCCGGGCGTATCCGATCTTGATTTCGGTGCGGACGAGCGGCTCGGCGACGAGGAGGTCCGGCTCGGTGTCCGGTTCGAGGGCGGTCATGGCCCCGGATCATGTCAGAAAACGGTGGTTCGGGGTTCTTGAACCCCTCAGGTTTTTGAAGGGGTTTCTGAAAGGCTCTGGAGGTCTCCCGGCGGCTCGCCGGGCGATCTTCAGAAAACGAAGGTTTTCTGAAGATCCCTCCCGGCTGAGGACCTGTGATGACGGCGTGGATCGCGCTGTCCCGTCTCACGTGATCCCGTCTCTTTCTCGCCGTGTCTTGTCGGATTCGCTGCTGGTCTCATCTGGTGGTGTCCGTACGGGCTGACGTGACACAACGAGTCTCACTGGATCGTGTCCGTCGGACTGGTTTGTCTCCGCGGTTCGTGTATGCGGGGCCGTTCCGTCTCTCCTGACTTTCGCCCGCGAAGGGCGGCGAAATTCACGCGCGCCGCGACGAGCTGCCCCAGTACGGTCTGGCGATGGACGATCAGGACGGTTACTTCGGAGAGCGTGTTGCGGCGGCCTACGACGAGTCGTCAGGGGACATGTTCAAGCCGGGCGTCATCGACGAGACGGTCGGCTTTCTGGCGGGCCTGGCCGATGGCGGCCGGGCCCTCGAACTGGGCATCGGGACAGGGCGCATCGCGTTGCCGCTGGCACAACGCGGAGTCCAGGTCCACGGCATCGACTTGTCCCGGGCGATGATTGCCCGGATGCGTGCCAAGCCAGGCGGTGACGCGATCGGTGTCACGGTCGGCGACTTCGCGACGACGAGAGTGGACGGGACGTTCTCCGTCGCATATCTGCTCTTCAACACGATCATGAATCTGACGACGCAGGTGGAGCAGGTCGCCTGTTTCCGCAACGCCGCCGCTCACCTGGAGCCCGGAGGCTGTTTCGTCATCGAGGTCCTGATCCCCGAGCTGCGAAGGCTCCCAGCCGGGCAGAACGTCGTGCCCTACCACGTGAGCCCGACGCGGTGGGCCTTCGACATCTACGACGTCGCCACCCAGGCAACGAGTTCGAACTACATCGAGGTCGTCGACGGCCGCGGCGAGTACAGATCTATTCCCTTCCGGTATGTGTGGCCGTCGGAACTCGACCTGATGGCTCAGCTCGCCGGACTGCGGCTGCGCGAGCGGTGGGACGGATGGACACGGGAAGCCTTCACAAGCGAGAGCCGTCAACATGTCTCGGTCTGGGAGAAACCCGCCGACTGACCACCAACCGGGCGCCCTCTCGCGTCCGGGGTTGAGAACAACGGGGGAGCCGTCGGCGCCGACGGCTCCCCCTCCGTCAGCCAGCGCTGGGGACGCAGACCCACGGACACGATGGACTGAGACGCCGCCCTCTATTTACGCCCGGCAGACACGACAATCCGAGACACCGACCTCGGCACTCTCGCTACACAATGCATCATGCCTGGTCAGCGCGATGCCTCAGAGCTAGATCCCATGAGACGGGACACGCGCCGTTGATCAGTGCTTCGGCGGCGCGACCGGCTCGTCAGCGCGTCCACCGAGGTTGGGCGGGCTGGGCGTCGCCGCGCCCGGCAGAACGCAGACTCCCGTGCCTACGATGGGGACGCCGATGGACAGGTAGCCGACCCAGACGCCTTCTTCGGCGAGGTCCTCGTGCAGGCCGCGGGCCCAGGAGCGCAGTCCGGCCAGGGCGATGCCGGAGTTGCTCATGCCGGGAATGGGGGCGAGGGCGGTCGTGCCGGTGGTGAACAGCAGGGCGCCGTCGCCGGCCTCGCGCATCGCCGGCAGGACTGCGGCGGCAGCGGTGAGGGCGCCGCCGACGCGCATGTCGATCATGGGCTGCACGGATTCTGGGGTGGTCTCCGCGGCGGGGGCGAATCCCAGCGCCTTCAGGTCGGGCACCTGGCCGGTTTCACTGGGGAAGGTGGGGGCCGGGCTGTAGAAGAGCACGCCGATCCGCCCGAGCTCGGCGGCGGCCGCCTCCAGCGCGCCGGACAGCCCCTTCGCGTCGGTGACATCGGCCGGGTAGGCGCGGGCGGTGATGCCCTCGGCGGCCAGAGCGTCGGCGAGGCCCGCCAGTTTGTCGGCGTTGCGGGAGATCAGGGCGACGGGGTGCCCGGCGGCGCCGAAACGGCGGGCGACGGCGCGACCCAGGCCCGGACCGACCCCGAGCTTGAGGACGCCCTCGCCGCCGCCCGCACCAGCCTCCCGCGCATGATGCGCGAGCAGAACTGACTGATCCGGCGCTTCAAGGGCGCGTTCGTTGAGACCGGCTCAGCACTGCCACAGGAACTTCGCGCGGCCACAGGGTTCACAGGCGAACGCATAGGCACCGCCGCAGCCGCCGAAGTTCATGGCGGTGCTGTGGTCCGGACCTTCCTCAAGCTGGACAATCAGTGGCATAGGAGTGGCGCACGATGCGCAAGTCGGGGTCTCGTCGCCTTGAATCCAGGCGGGCCTACCCCCGAGCTGGCCGAGCACGGATGACGCGGGACGGTCGTTTCCCGCTGCCCACTCCTCGCCGGCCTGGTCGTAGTCGGGCTCGTCCACATGCACCAAGCTGACCGCCCGAACGGAACCGAGCAGAAGCAGTGCCTCATCGACACCGCCTTCGGGCCGGCGCAGTGGCTCAAGGCCATCCGTCGGGAAGAGCAAGGCCTGATTCCCTCCGGAGTCCGGCTCCCAGTCGCCGCACATACCCGGGTCGTTCTGGCATGCGAACAAGACGAGGACTCCCCGGTCCTCAATTCCATCCCCGAGGTCGTCCAAGACCACCTGGGCGAGGAACTGCATCGGGCCGTTGCACGAAGTGCAGCAAGGCCACGGAGTGCCGGCCGGCGCCAGAGGCACTCCACCGGTCCGGGTCACGTGAGCAGTCGGCGCAACCGGACCTGCATCGATCATGAGAGTCGTCACGGCCAGGACTCTAGGACAGACCAGTGACATCGCCCAGAAAAGTCGAGCCCCGCCCCCTGCCATCACCGTGACCAACGTGCCTCACGGCCGCGCAAGCACTTGACCTGCCAGAACAGTGCTCTCACCCGAGATGACCGCCGTGCGCAGCGCGGTGACGAAGTACAGGAGCCGGACGGCCCCGAGTTCGTCGGTCTACTGGCGCAGCCGGGGACTGGTGGCGTCGCCGGGGATCGGATCGCCGATGTCGGGGCGACGGAGGTGACGACCATGCGGTCCAGGGCGTGGAGTTCGGCCTCGCTGGTGAGGTGTCAGCGGTAGCCCGTTGCGTTGAGAGGCGCACGGCGGGTTCGGCGAGAGGTCCGGAGAAACGGACCGGGAGCAATCCCGGCACCGCGCTCCGGGCCTACTCAGCGGAGCGGTCGCGGAGCGTCACCGCAGTGTTCGATTGCGAGAACTGCTCGCCGAGCAGGCCCCCGTCACCTACGACATGGTCCGCGCCCACATCGCCACCCTGCGCACAGCCCCGCCGGACGCGCCGCCCCGCCGCCGAAGGTGCGGCAGGTGACCGGCTGGCTGACCCGCCATCCCACGGCCCTGAGCGATGAGGACCGCGCTGCTTTGAAGGACATCCTGGCCCGCTGCCCCGAGCAACACCGACACCAGCGCCAGCCGGCCCGGGGACCAGTCCGGCTTCCCCCGGACCGGGAACAGATCCGCGAACTCCTCGTCGCGGAACAACGACCCCAGTTCGTCCCTGACCCGGACCGCCAGGCTGCCCTTGGGGAACGCGGCCCGCGCCACCCGCACCGTCTCCGCCCGGACCTCGCCCGGCCCGCTCGGCTGCATCGGCGTCCGCACCCACCCCATACGACAACGTCGGCCTTCAAGACCACAACCGGGTCTCGAAGGCCGACGTCACGCAGGCCCCCGATTCAGCATCCGCGAGCGGGGCGGGGGCCTCTCGTCATCCGTGGCACGTGCAGTGCCTCATGGCGACGATGGTGAGGGTGTCGTGGGCGATGCCCGCGGCGTCCTCGACGTGGGACCCCGGCGAAGGGCCGATCGTCCCCACCGACCCCGTTCAGACCCAGTCGTCCCCGATGGAGATCTGGAAGTATGTGCCGGTGTTGACGCGGACGGCGATCTTTCCGTCGGTAGTGCGCACGAACAGGTCGGCCTTGCCGTCACCGGTTGTATCGGAGAAGTACAGGCCGCCCTTGGGGTGGCCGAGGAAGTTGGCCCAGCCGGCGCTCCACTGGGTGCCGCCGTCGAAGTAGGTGCCCTTGTTGGTGCGGACGGCGATGTTGCCGTCGGTGCCGTGGACGATGAGGTCGGCCTTGCCGTCGCCGCCGATGTCAGCGA
>NZ_JBIAWZ010000018.1:67568-141870 GCF_042896175.1 Streptomyces sp. NPDC001315
GAAGTAGAGACGGCCTTGACCCTCGTGGCCGAGGAAGTTGGCCCAGCCGGCGCTCCACTGGGTGCCGCCGTCGAAGTAGGTGCCCTTGTTGGTACGGACGGCGATGTTGCCGTCCGTACCGTGGACGATGAGGTCGGCCTTGCCGTCGCCGCCGATGTCAGCGAAGTAGAGACGGCCTTGACCCTCGTGGCCGAGGAAGTTGGCCCAGCCGGCGCTCCACTGGGTGCCGCCGTCGAAGTAGGTGCCCTTGTTGGTACGCACGGCGATGTTGCCGTCGGTGCCGTGGACGATGAGGTCGGCCTTGCCGTCACCGTTGATGTCGGCGAAGTACAGCCTGCCCTTGCCGGGCTCACCGGTGAAGTTGGCCCAGCCGGCGCTCCAGTGGACGCCGGCGTTGAAGCGGTAGACGGGCTCGCCAATCGGGGCGAAGACCTGCGCCTTGGCGGTGCGGACCGTGATGTTCCCGTCCACTCCCTGGATCACCAGGTCGCTTAGCCCGTCGCCGTTGATGTCGGCCGTGTGGATGATCTCCCGCAGACGCTCCCGCGTTCCCTTGACCCACTGCTGCGCCGCGCTGTCGTCGACGCGCACGGACAGCGCCCCGGTGCGGGTCTCAGTGGCGTCGGTGCCCCAGCAGCCGCCCTGCCACGAGCGGCTGTTGACGCCGACGAGTGCCACCTTGCCGTCCTGCTCGCGGAACAGCGGACCGCCGGCGTCACCCGCGCACACCGCCGCACCGTCCTGCCCAGTGATCGCCACTTGGCCGTCCTGGGCGGCGTCCACGGTGAAGGTGCCGGTGTGCAGGGCGAGGGGGGACCACTCGCTCTTGGTGCGGCCGAAGCCGGCGACCTTGAGGGTCTCGCCCGCGGCGGGCGGTGTGGTGGCGAAGGAGATGGGGGTGATCCCGGTGGCGGGCTGTGCCAGGCGGGCCATGACCAGGTCGCGTCCCTGGTAGGCGTCGATTTCTGTGACCTCGGTGACGAGGCCGGCGCTGCCGGCAAGGTCGGTACGGCCGACGGTGACGGTCGTCTTCTTGGCCGGCTTGCCGTCCGCCGGGACGGTGCCCGAGAGCGGGTCGTCGACGAAGCAGGAGGCGGCGGTGACGACCCAGCGCGGGTCCACCAGGGCGCCGGAGCAGGCCCGTTCGCCGTCACCGATGTCGATGCGGGCGGCGAAGGCGTAACTGCTGTCGGTCGTGGCGGGGCCGACCACAGCACCGGCTGGTGCGACGGTCACCAGCAAGGGTGCTGCGATGAGGACTGCTCCGGCCGCGGCCCGCGCGAGCCGGGTACCGAAGGGACGTGAACGGTTCATTCGTGGTCCTTGATCGAAGACGTGAGAGATCCCGGGAGTGACGGACCCGGACCGGTCAATGGGTGATGCGGAGGGCGGACTCTTTGACGGACCTGACTACTTGGCGGTCCTGATCTCGACGAGCATGAACTCGCGGCCCTGCTCGTCCGCGCTCTCTCCGACCGCGGTCCAGGCGTTCTTGGTGACGTCGAAGGACTTCTCCTCGGTACCGGTGGTCATGTCGACCTGGGTCGCGTAGTCGTTGCCCCTGATGCCGTAGACCGAGGGAAGCTCCAGGGTCAGCCAGCCGGAGTTGCCGGTGACCTGGAAGCAGATCTTGTCCTTGCTCCGGGCCCAGACCTCGAGTTGCCCGGTCCCGCTCACGCAGTCGGCGAGCGTGATGTGGCCGTCACCGCGCTTGAGGACGATGTTCTTCTCCGCGAGGATCTTGTCGGCCTGCGGGTAGTTGAAGTCCTCCACCGCGTAGCCGGGGACCTCGTTCGCCACGGACGTGACCGACCCCGGCCCGGTGCCCTCCGCGGCGACGGTGCCGCCCGTGGTCCCGAACCACGCCAGGGCACCTGCAGCCGCCGCCAGAGCGGTGCCTATGAGTCTTTTCCGGTGGGACGTTTTCCGCACCACAGCACGTGTTTGCATGGCGATCCTCGCTTTTCGGCTCAGGGCATACGAACGGGGAGCGCCTCCGGCATTCAGAACAAGCCCCCCCGCTTATATGCCGGAAATTAAATCGAAGTCGCTAATGAAACACGACCGGGACCAACCCTGTCCACTTAATAAAGTTTCGCAAATGGGGCGCATTGTCGCGTCTCCTTACGTGATGGCGATCACAGGCGAGAGGGTTGTGCGGGATTCTTTCAAGAAACGGTAAAGGCGCCAGTCGGAGTGGACATGTCGGCGATATCGAGGGATCAGAACGAGCCAGTCAGGGCTTGAAGTTGGCCATGAATCGACTATGAAGGTTGTAAATCCAAGTTAAAGACTTGGCTGGCTATGCCTGCCCTCTGCCAGATGCCGCGTGAATCGGGCGTCAAGTCCTGAACGCGTGGGTCCTGGCCCTTTCAGATATGCCTATCGACCTTGGGAATAACACGTTGAATTCCAGGTTGCGGGCCGTGCGGGATGGCGCGGACTTGCGGCAGACGGTGACCCGTTACCGCTCCAGGCGTCGAGGATCCCCGACCCCTGGACCCGGAACAAACCACGCCTGACGGCAGAAACCATGGAGAGCCCGTTGCGTTGAGACCCAACCGCACGGCGGGTTCGGCGAGAGGTCCGGAGAAACGGACCGGGAGCGATCCCGGCACCGCGCTCCGGGCCTGCTCAGCGATGCTTCAGTACTCCATCTCTGGATCGGGATCTTGCTCGTTGCGCTGGTCGCTTCGGCAGCCGAGGGAGACGATCACCGCCAACACGACGGTCAAGCAGTGGCTGTGGCTCGCCAAGCGGCGGTGAGGCACCCTTCCTCCCAGTGCCGCCATCCCTCGGCCTCGCCGTGCTACAAGAGCTTCCGAGTGCTCGGCCCCTCGCAGTGATACCTCCCGGCTACGGAACCGGCATCCACCCCACGCACCCTGAAGCCCGATCGTTCGCGCGCTCGCACGTGTCCAGGCAGTCGGTCCGCCGCACCAGCGCCACCCCGTCCAGTGCGGTGCGCAAGTCGGTGAGCTGGGCTTCGTGGTCGAGGCGGGGGACCTTGGCCGGGGTGCCGCACCAGCGCCACGCCGGGCCTGCGGCCCCGGCCTCCGGCCCCGCACGCCCGGCCTCGACCTATCCGCAGCAGACGGTGACGGTGCAGCGGGCGCCGGCCGCCCCGGTCGGTGCAGCGCAGCGGTGCGGGCGCGGTCGGTGCAGCCGTGCGGGCGCGGCGGGTGCCCTTGCTCATGCCGTGTCCTTGGCAGGGCGAGGCCAGGCGGCTTCCCGCAGCAGACGCAGGCCGTTGAGGCCGACGATGACGGTGGACCCTTCGTGTCCGGCGACGCCGAGCGGCAGCGGGAGAGTGGCGATGAGGTCCCAGGCCACCAGCGCCGTGATGAAGATCCCCGCGATGACCAGGTTCTGCACGACGAGGCGACGGGCTTGGCGGGAGAGGGCCACCACGGCGGGGATCGTGGCGAGTTCGTCGCGGACGACGACGGCGTCGGCGGTCTCCAGGGCAAGGTCAGAGCCCGCCTTGCCCATCGCGATGCCGGTATGCGCGGCGGCCAGGGCGGGGGCGTCGTTGACGCCGTCGCCGACCACCAGCACCCGGAGCCCCTGGTCCTCCCACGCTCGCACGGCGGCCACCTTGTCTTGGGGCAGGAGTCCGGCACGGACGTCGGTGATGCCGACCTCCGCAGCCAGATGACGGGCCGCGCGCTCGTTGTCGCCGGTCAGCAGGACCGGGGTGCGGCCGGTCAGCTCGGTGAGCGCGGCCACGGTGGCCTTGGCGTCGGGGCGGAGCCGGTCGGAGATGCCCAGCACCCCGACCGGCAAGCCGTCGCACAGGACGACGACCACGGTACGGCCCTCGTCTTCGAGGGTCCGCACCACGCTGCCCGCCTCCGGGGCGCCGGTGTGGGTGAGGTGGGCCGGGGAACCGACCTGGACGGTACGCCCGCCGATGACGGCGGTGACACCTTGACCGGGTACGGAGGCGAAGTCCACCACCTCGCCGTCGGCTGGGCCGCGTTCCCGGGCGGCCTGGACGATGGCGCGGGCGATCGGGTGCTCGCTGGGGTGTTCGGCCGCCGCCGCCAGGGCCAGCAGACCGTCCTCGTCCAGCCCGGCACCGGGCAGGGTACGGATGTCGGTGACGCGGGGTGTGCCTTCGGTCAGGGTGCCGGTCTTGTCCAGGGCGACCGCGTCGACCTGGCCCAGGCGCTCCATGACGACGGCGGACTTCGCGAGGACGCCGTGGCGGCCGGCGTTGGCGATGGCGGACAGCAGCGGAGGCATCGTGGACAGCACCACCGCGCACGGTGAGGCGACGATCATGAAGGTCATCGCGCGGAGCAGGGCGGGCTGGAGTGCGGAGCCGAAGGCGAGCGGGATCGCGAAGACGGCGAGGGTCGCGATGACCATGCCGATCGAGTACAGCTGCTCGATCTTCTCGATGAACAGCTGGGTGGGTGCCTTGGTCTCGGAGGCTTCCTCGACCATCTTCACGATCCGCGCGATCACCGAGTCCGCCGGATCGCGCTCGACGCGGACGCGCAGGGCGCCGGTGCCGTTGACGGTGCCGGCGAACACCTCGTCCCCGGACTGCTTCGCGACCGGCAGCGGCTCGCCGGTGATGGTGGCCTGGTCGACGGCGCTCGCGCCGTCCAGGACCTGGCCGTCGGCACCGACCCGCTCGCCGGGCCGCACCAGGACGGTGTCCCCGATCTTCAGGTCCTCGGCAGCGACCGTTTCCTCCCGGCCGTCCGGCAGGAGCCGGGTCGCGGTGGAGGGTGCGAGGTCGAGCAGGCCGCGTACGGAGTCCGCGGTGCGGGCGGTCGCAACGGCCTCCAGGGCGCCGGAGGTCGCGAAGATGACGATCAGCAGCGCCCCGTCCAGGACCTGCCCGATGGCGGCGGCGCCGAGGGCCGCCACGACCATGAGGAGATCCACGTCCAAGGTCTTGTCCTTGAGGGCCTTCAGTCCCTCCCATCCCGGCTCCCAGCCGCCTGTGATGTAGGTGGCGGCGAACAGCGGCGCCCACGTCCATACCGGGGCGTCGAACAGCTTGAGCGGGAGGGCAGCCAGGAACAGGACCAGCGCGGTCAAAGCCCACCGGGCCTCCGGCAGCGCCAGCACCCGTGTCCGCCGGCGAGGCGGTGCCGGGCGCGGCCCGGCAGCGGTCGGCGCAGGCCGCTGGTCGAGAACGGAAGACATGACAAAACAACCCTTCACGGGCGGATGAGGCAACGACACCCACCATACAGGAACACCTGAATAGGTCTTCAGGTGTCATGGGTATGATGGCCGTATGGGCCACGGATCCGACACCGCCAGCAGCGCCACCACCCGCGAGCGCCTTGACGCCGTCGGCACCGCCGATGTCGCCGCGACCCTCCAGGCCCTCGCCACGCCCTCACGGCTGCACATCCTGGCCCGCCTCCAGGAAGGGCCCTGCTCGGTCAGCGACCTCGCCGACGCCGTAGGCATGGAAGCCTCTGCCTGCTCCCACCAGTTGCGACTCCTGCGCAACCTCGGCCTGGTCACCGGCGAACGCCACGGCCGCTCGATCATCTACGCCCTCTACGACAACCACGTAGCCGAACTCCTCGACCAGGCCCTTTACCACGTCGAACACCTGCGGCTGGGTATCCGGGACACCCGGGCGGCCGTCCCCGCCCCGGAACCGGTCACTGAGGCTGCCGCGCGCTGACGGACCGCGCCGCAGCCGCACACATCCCCCGACTGCCGCCCCGTCAGCGGGAGGCCGTCCACTTGGTGGTGCGGCTGCGGCTGAGGCGTCGCCGCGGCACCGGCGGACTGATCGGCGACTACCTCGGCGCACGTCTCCAGCCCCGCCTGCCCGAACGGGCCGGGGCGAGGCCGAGGCGCCGGGCGGTTCAGTCCGCCCGGTCGGTCTGGTCGGCGGGCTGGGAGTGTTCCGTGGCTGTCCAAGCGGCGAGCAGCCGCAGCGCCTCGTGCTCAGGGCTGTCGGGGGCTGCGCTGTAGGCGGTCAGGGTCAGCCCGGGCTGCGCGGGGAGGTCCATGGCGTCGAAGTCGAGAGTGATCTCGCCGATAGCGGGATGACGGAAGGACTTGCGGCCGGCGTGGTGCAGGCGCACGTCGTGTCTGGCCCAGGCGGTGCGGAACTCTTCGCTGCGGGTGACCAGTTGCCCGATGAGGCCGGTCAACTCCGAGTCGTGCGGGGCGCGGCCGGCCTCGGTGCGCAGCAGCGAAACGGTGGTGTTCACGGCCTCCTCCCAGTCGGGGAAGAACCCGCGGCTGGTGGGGTCGAGGAACTGAAATCGTGCGATGTTGGCCGGGCGGACCGCGTCTGGGCGGAACACCGGCGCGTAGAGGGCGCGGCCGAGGGTGTTGGTGGCGAGGATGTCCAGACGGCCGTTGCGGATGAAGGCCGGGGAGTCGGTCATCGCGTGCAGGACACGCAGCACGCTGTCCGGCAAGGGCCCGCGGGGCGGCCGGGTGCGGCGGACGGGGCGTTTGGCGGCGGCGCGGGCCAGGTCATGCAGGTGGGCGCGTTCGGCGTCGTCGAGCTGGAGGGCGTCGGCGACGGCGTCGAGGACTTCCTCCGAGGCGCCGGCGAGGTGGCCGCGCTCCAGCCGGATGTAGTAGTCGATGCTGACGCCGGCGAGCAGGGCGACTTCCTCGCGGCGCAGGCCGGGCACGCGCCGGTTGCCGCCGTAGGCGGGCAGTCCCGCCCGCTGCGGGGTGATCTTGGCGCGGCGGGAGGCCAGGAATGCGCGGATGTCGCTCTCGGTACTCACCTTTCTCAGACTAGGTCGGCATCAGGGGTGGTCGGGGCCCTGTCCGTGCCTGCAAGCCGGTCGCTCCCCGAAGTGCCGGGTACGAGCCGCCGGCACCGGAGCCGGAAGGTGCCCGAACGTAACGCGCCGAAGACTTTACTGCACAGTACAAGTAAGTGCATAATAAGCTTATGCATAAGCAGGTTATGGATTCAGGAGTGGCGGAGGTGTCCGCCGAGGACCTGATGGGTGCTGTGGAGCAGTTGGTCCGGTACGTGCGTCGCGGCACCACGGCGGGCGGCCTGAGCCAGGCGGCCTCCTCCGCACTGAACCGGCTGGGGCGGGAAGGGCCCCTGCGGCTTTCGGAACTGGCCCGGGCGGAGAACGTCTCGCAGCCGAACATGACCCAGTTGATCACCCGTATGGAGAAGGCGGGACTGGCGCGCCGCACCGCCGACGCGAGCGACGGCCGCGGGGTCCTGGTGGAAGCCACCGATACCGGACGGGAAGTCTTCCGCCGGCGGCAGACCGAACGCGCCCGTGCGCTGCAGCGGCTCGTCGGGGGCCTGCCGGAGGCGGATCAGCAGGCCGTGCGGGTCGCACTGCCGGCCCTGGCCCGGGCCATTCGAGACCAGTCACCCGGCCAGGGACCGGAAGCCGCTTCCTGACCTGACCTGCATCTTCGGAACACGAGTGGAGAAGAGCGGTAATGAGTGCTCCGCACGAGAAGGCTGCAAGCCCGTTCCGGCAGCCGAAAGCCGTCTGGGCCGTGGCGTTCGCCTGTGTGATCTCGTTCATGGGCATCGGCCTGGTGGACCCGATCCTGCCTGCCCTCGCCGACAGCCTGAACGCCTCCCCGAGCCAGGTGTCCCTGCTGTTCAGCAGCTACCTGATCGTCACGGCCGTCGCCATGATCTTCGTCGGCTGGATATCCAGCCGGATCGGCGCCAAGCGCACCCTGGTCATCGGCCTGGCCGTCATCGTCGTCTTCGCCGCCCTGGCCGGTGCGACCAGCTCGATCAACGGCATCGTCGGCTTCCGAGCGGGCTGGGGGCTGGGCAACGCGATGTTCATCGCGACCTCCCTGGCCGTGATCGTCGCCTCCGCCAGCGGCGGATTCGCCGGTGCGATCATCCTCTACGAGACCGCGCTCGGCCTCGGCATCGCCGTCGGCCCGCTCCTGGGCGGCCTGCTCGGTGACGTCAGCTGGCGCGGCCCGTTCTTCGGTGTCGCCGCGCTCATGGCCATCGCGCTGATCGCGACCGTCGTCCTGGTCCCCGACACCCCACGCCCCGCACGGCCCACCTCGCCGATCGCCCCGCTCAAGGCACTGCGCCACCGCAGCCTGCTGACCATGGGCATCGTCGCGCTGATGTACAACTGGGGCTTCTTCACCATGCTGGGCTACGCCCCGTACCCGATGGAGCTCGACGCCCTCCAGCTCGGTCTGGTCTTCACCGGCTGGGGTCTGCTCGTCGCCGTCTTCAGCGTGTTCGGCGCCCCGCGTCTGCAGGCCCGCTTCGGCACCGCCCCCACGCTGTACGCCAACCTCGCCGCCCTGGCCGTCATCATGGCGGTGATCGCCGCGTGCGTGGAGACCCCCACCGTGGTCATCGTCGCCGTCATCGTCAGCGGCGCCTGCATCGGCATCAACAACACCCTGACCACCCAGGCCGTCATGCTGGTGGCGCCCGTCGAGCGCCCCGTGGCCTCCTCCGCCTACGGCTTCCTGCGTTTCATCGGTGGCGGCATCGCCCCCTACGTCGCCGGCAAGCTCGCCGACGCCGCCGGCCTGAGCCTGCCCTTCTACGTCGGTGCCGCGTCCTTCCTTCTCGCCATTCCCGTCCTGGCCACCGGCCACCGCCTGCTGCGCCAGGCCGAGGCCCGTCCGGTGGACGAGGAGCCCGTCGCACCGTCGCTCACCGTGGTGGGCACGCCGGCCCCGGCCGGCACCCCCCGGGTGATCGTCGCCGTCGGCGGGCACGACCAGGCCGCCGCCATCGTGGACGCCGCGGCCCGTCTCGCCCGAGACACCGGCAGCCCGCTGGAAGTGGTCCACGTCCAGCAGACGGCCGTCGTCGAGGAACAGGCCACCGACACCGAGACCCTCGACCAGGCGCGGGCAGCGGTCACCGCCCACCTCGACCGGCTCACCGCGGGCGGCACCACCGCCCACGGCCAGATCCTCACCAGCGTCGGTGACCACGCCGCGGCCGGCCGGGCCCTGGCCCAGCACGCCGACAGCGTCGGCGCCCGCACCATCGCCATCGGCCGCTCCCCGCGTGGCTCCCTCGCCCAGTTCGCCGACGGCAGCTTCACCGCCGCGCTCACCCACGCGGCCCGATGCACCGTCGTCCTCGTCGACACCAGCCACGCGCCGACGCCTGTGACCACCGCCAACCTGAAGGAACTGCGCAACAGCGCAGCCTGAGCCACACCACTTCTCGCGGGCTGCCCGGGCTTCAACCGCCCGGGCAGCCCGCGACCCGTTTCAGCCCCTCGGGCCCCCTCGATATCCAGCCCGGCGTCGTCCCCGACCGACCAACTGAAGCAGCCTGCCCTCCCCTTGCCCTTGATGGCTCGAGAGGAACGGCCGCCCGGTCCTCCGGGACGCTCCGACCACTGGCTTGTGCGGGCGGTGCTGCCGCCCCCACCGGGGTGGGCGGCCACGGCATGGGTGACTGGATGAGGCCCGGCCCATCGATGCCGGATGCACGCCGACGGGCGGGGGCGGTCGCCCTCCTAGATGGTCAGGCGGCGAGCAGCGCAGTTCGGGGTCTCCTCATTCATGCCGAGTGTCCTCATTCATGCCGAAACAGTGCCCACGGCTTCTGGACTGCAGCAGTACGCGCCGATGTGGGCGCGCCAACCCGCGCGACGAGCCGAAGCGGACGCTCGTAGGCGTTTCCCTGCACGTCGACCGGTCGCGGCCCGTGATCCCGCCGTTCGTATTCCCGATGCGACCGAAGAGTGACGCTCGTCCCTTCGACCACTCGTCATTGGACAAGAGGCCGGTGGCCTCTTAAAGTGGACGCCATAAGGTTCCAGTGGCCTCTTAAGCGGCTGGGCCACTCCGTGCGCAGCGCAGGCAGGCCATGAGCGACACCGAGGCCTGAGGCGCCGACACCTCGGGGCCCGACTGACTCAGAGCAGAAACCAGCAAAAGGAACACGAGTGATGAACTTCGACGACCAGTTCACCGGCAAGACCGCCTTCGTCACGGGGGCCGGCAGCGGTATCGGTTCTGACATCGCCCGGCTGCTTGCAGCCCGTGGGGCGGGCGTGGCCCTGGTGAGCCGCCAGGAGGCGCCGCTGCGGGCTGTCGCAGACGAGATCACCACTGCTGGTGGCAGGGCACTCGTCCTGCCGGTCGATGTGAGCGATCCGCGTGCCGTCGAGCGCGCCGTCGCCGAGACCGTGCGCCATTTCGGAGCCCTGCACATGGCCGTGAACAACGCGGGCACTTCCAGTGTCTTCCATGAGCTCCCTGACCTCCCCGAGGAGGAGTGGGACAAGACCATCGGGATCAATCTCTCCGGCGTCTTCCACGGGATGAAGTACCAGATCCCGGCGATCCGACAGGCCGGCGGCGGCGCCATCGTCAACATCTCCAGCGTCTTCGCCGACCGGGGACTGTCCGCACGCGCCGCCTACAGCGCGAGCAAGCACGGCATACGGGGACTGACCCGCACCGCCGCCTCGGAGTGGGCCAAGCACGGCATCAGGATCAACGAGCTCCAGCCCGGTGTGATCCCGGTGCCCCGCCAGCAGGGCAACCCCGAGGAGGTCGCCAGGATCGCCGAGGGCATCCCGGCCCGTCGGCTCGGCACCGGAGTGGAGGTGGCAAAGGCCACCGCCTTCCTGCTCTCTGACGAAGCGTCCTACGTCACCGGCGCCCACCTCGCGGTTGACGGCGGGTTCCTCATCTGACCCCGCAAGGCCTCGCCGCGGGAGCCTCCCGGCGCCCGCCCTCTCCTTTCCCTCTCCTTTCCGCATCTCCTTGCATCAACGAGCACAGAAAACCGAGGCAACACCATGAGTAAGACTTGGCTGATCACCGGAAGCTCCCGTGGACTGGGCCGGGCCATCGCCGAGGCCGTCTTGGCCGACGGCCACAACCTGGTCGCTACCGCCCGGCGCACCGGGTCCCTGAACGACCTGGTCGACAAGTACGGCAACCAGGTCCGTCTGGCCACCCTGGACGTGACCGACGCCGATGCCGCACGGCGCGCCGTGCAGACCGCAGTCGAGGCGTTCGGCCGCCTGGACGTGGTCGTCAACAACGCTGGTTACGCCGACATGGCCCCGATCGAGGACATGTCGGACCAGGCCTTCCGCGACCAGATCGACGCCAACCTCTACGGCGTCGTCAACGTCACCCGGGCCGCCCTCCCCGTCCTGCGCGAGCAGGGCTCCGGGCACATCATCCAGGTCTCCTCCGTCGGCGGACGCGTCGGCGGCCCCGGCCTGGGCGCCTACCAGGCGGCCAAGTGGGCGGTCGGCGGCTTCTCCGAGGTACTGGCCAAGGAAGTGGCCCATCTCGGCATCAAGGTCACCGTCGCCGAACCGGGTGCGATGCGCACCGACTGGGCCGGCTCCTCGATGACCACCCCGCCGGTCAGCGAGCCCTACAGGGCCGTCGTTGAACCCGCCATCGCCCGCCAGCGGGCGTCGGACGGCAACCAGACGGGAGATCCCGCGCGCGTCGCACGGATCCTGCTGGACATCACCGAGGCCGAGGAGCCGCCGCTGCACCTGCTGCTCGGCAAGGACGCAGTCAAGGTCGCTCAGTTCGTGGCCGAGACCCTCGCCGCCTCAGACGCCAAGTGGCGCGATGTGAGCGAGTCTGTGTGACCTGCGGTACCGGTCCCGGCTCACGGGTCCGGAGCCTGTCGGTGCCGTCCGCGGAGGCGGCACCGACAGACCGTAAGGTTGCTGACGGCGGCACCGGGTGCGGGCCGTGAAGAAGATCCCTGGGGAACCGACGATGACAGACGACAGGCCGGCGGCCTTCCAGCGCGCCCGCAGCGCCGAGCAGCGCGAGATTCGCAAGCAGGTCATCCTCGAAGCCGCGACGCAGCTTCTGACGGAGATGCCCCTCAGCGAGATCAGTCTGCGGGAGCTCAGCCGGCGGGTCGGATTGTCGAAGACCAACGTCGTTCGCTACTTCGAGACCAGGGAAGCGGTCTACTTCGAACTTCTCAACCAATCCCTGGCGCAGTGGATCGAGGAACTGCCCGCGGAGCTTCCGCCCAGTGACGCTGACGCGACCACGGCTGAGGCTGTGACAGACGCTCTGTCCCGTTCCCTGGCCCGCCGCGTCCTGCTCTGCGAACTGCTCAGCTCGCTGGGGTCCGAACTCGAACGGAATATTTCCACCGAGTCGGCCCGTACGTTCAAGCTCGCCCACGGCAGGTTGCTCGGCGCGCTCGCGGACCTGCTGCTGCAGTACATCCCCGCGCTCACTCCGACCGCCGCCCGTCAACTGGTCTCCCTGACAGTCGTGTACACGGCCGGACTGTGGCCGTTCGCCTGCCCTTCGCCGGCGGTCGCCGAAGCACAGCAGGACCCCGAACTGGCCGACACCAAGGTCGACTTCGGGGAGCGCCTCAGCCACACCCTGCACATCGCCGTCGTCGGGCTGCTGAGCGTGGGCTGACCCCGCGCTCGGTCAGAGCAGCCATCGAGCTCGCACCACCACCGACAGATCGGGCAGGGAGACCGGTTCGCCCGGCCCTCCTCCCACACCACCGGACATGCGGACCACGCATCCGGCGGTTCGTCCAGCTGATCTCAGGCGGTTCCACTTGCGGCGGCCGGCCATGAGCCGAACGTCGTTGGGCATCCCCGGACACTCGCGCGCCGTGGGAGTCGGCGGTACTCGCCTCCAGGCGACTCACGACTGCGAACGCCCCCTGTTGCCGTCGACAGGCGCGCTGGCGAAGCACGGCCGGCGTGGGGGGCGTCGCATTCCCGGCAGGACCGGAGTGGGGCGCTCCTCCCCCTCATCCTTACGGAGTTGAACAAGAGGCCAGTGGACCCTTACCGTGAGGCCATATAAAGTTCCGACGGCCTCTTAATGGACTCTGTAAGAACAGGTGGTCAAGGCCTTGAACAACAACACTGCGGGTGCGGCCCGCACGCCACTGGGCGGTTCCGGAATCACGGTGCGGCCGGTCGGCCTTGGGCTCATGGGGATGTCGCAGTTTTACGGGGCGGCGGACCCGGAAGCATCGGTCGCCACCATCCGGGACGCGATCGAGGCAGGCGTGGAGCTGTTCGACACCTCGGACTATTACGGTGCAAGCAGCGCCACTCCTGGCCGGCCAGTGGCCGGCTTCGGCCACAACGAAGAACTGCTGGGGCGCGCATTGCGGGGCCGGCGAGACCAGGCCGTCGTGGCGACCAAATTCTCCGCCCGCCCAACCCCTGAGGGCCGCAGCTTCTTCGACGGCCGCCCTGAGTACGTCAGAGCCGCCTGCGAGGCCAGCCTGAAGCGCCTGAGCACAGACCGAATCGACCTGTACTACTACCACCGGCTGGACCCGGCCGTTCCCGTCGAGGACACCGTCGGGGCCATGGCCGAACTCGTCGCTGAGGGCAAGGTCCGGGCGATCGGCCTGAGCGAGGTCGGTCCGGAGATCCTGCGGCGGGCCCACGCCGTACACCCCGTCGCCGCCCTGCAGAGCGAGTATTCCTTGTGGGAGCGCGGCGTCGAGACCGCGGTTCTGCCGGAGTGCCGCCGGCTCGGCATCACGCTGGTGCCCTACAGCCCCCTGGGCCGCGGCATGCTCACCGGGGCCTTCAGCCGGGCCGCCGCGTTCGACCGCGACGACTTCCGCTCCACACTCCCCAAGTTCCAGGGTGAGAACTTCGAGCACAACCGCCGACTGGTCGACGAACTCGAGCAGTTCGCCGCAGGTACCGGCAACAGCGCCGGTCAGATCGCTCTCGCCTGGCTCTTGGCCCAGCATCACGACATCGTCCCCATCCCCGGCTCCAGGCGCCCGGCCTACGTACGCGCGAACCTCGCCGCCACCTCGGTCGCGCTGAGCGCTGACGACGTCGCCCTGCTCGGGGCCCTGTTCAACCCATCGCGGATCAAGGGCGGCCGGTACGGGACCCTCAACACACTGCCGAGCGCCTCCGACGACTGAGGATCGGCGCCCTGGGCCCCATCGCCACGAAGTCCACCCGGGTGATGTCGTCGCCGGGGCGGTGGATGTCGCTGGGACAGTGTGTGACCGCCGAGGTTCTGGCACGGCTCCTGAGGCCCCTGCGACAGCGACGGAATGACGCCGCGCAGGCGCTGCAGAACGGCATCCGGACGGCAGTACGCGGAGCCCGCACGGAACCCGGCGTCCCACGATGCGTCGGGGACTGGCATCGGCCCCGGTTCAGGCATCCGACGGGCTGGGCTGAGCCAGGAGCGCTGTTGCCGCCTGGGCTTCGAGCCACGCCGCCGCATGGGCGTAGGTCCAACCCAGTTCTTGCACACTGGCCCACGCGGAGGCACCGAAATAGAACCAGAGAATGTCCCGTGCCTGGTCGCGGGTCAGTTCGGCACGTACTTCACCAAGTTCGACGAGCCGGTCCGCGATGACATTCAAGACGTCCCGGTAGTGCCCCATCGCGAAGTCGGCGGCTTTGGCCACGTCGGCGTCGGAGTTGCGGGCGTCCATCAGCACCTTGAGCGTCTTGGCGTGTCGTTCGATCACCACACCCGTGCCGACAGCTGTCAGCCGCAGGATCTCGCGGCCGTTGTCAGTTTCCAGGACCTGCTGCCTGGTGAGGTCCGCCTGCTCGTCGCCGGCACTCTCTTCGGCCATCGCCAGGATGAGGGCGGGCTTGCCACCAATGCTGGCGTACACCGTGTTCAGCGCGACGCCTGCCTCTGCGGCGACCGTGGCGACGCTCACCCGGGCGTACCCCCGCTCGGCGAAGAGATCGCGTGCGGTCGCGACGATCGACTCGCGGGTTTGCTCCGCTCTGTGGGCGCGGAGCCGAGAGGTGTAAGCGCGCTGCCCCATGTGGCGATCATAGCCAACTTTCGATGGATGCTTCACCTATTCAGTGTATGGTCGTTACGGTGAATATGTTGGAGGGCGTCACACGTGTGAAGCCGTGCGCGTCCCAGACCGTCGCGAAGGAAGCGAACGACATGAGAAACAAGCCGTCCATACTCGCCTGGGCCCTCACGGTTGCGGCGACAGCCACGGTCACAGCGCTCACCCAGGTCTCCGCCTCGGCGACGTCGGGATCGACCGCCGCACCGCGCATTGCTGCGCACTTCAGCCTGTTGCAGGGCCAGACGCCGGAAAACATCGCACTGGAGCCTGACGGCACGGCCGTTGTGACCTTCGCAGCCGCCCGCCAGGTGGCTACCGTCAGCCCATCGGGCGCGACCCGGATCCTCGCCACCCTGCCCGCGCCGGCCGACGGCGGTGTGAACACCCCGGTGCTCGGCTTCGCCTTGACCTCGGGCGTCGTCAGGGCACAAGACGGCACCCTGTACTTCCTCTACGCGAGTGGCAGCAAAGACCTGACCGGCCTGTGGCGGCTACGCAAGGGAGGCGTTCCCCATCGCATCGCCGCCCTTCCCGCCCAAAGCCTGCCCAACGGACTGGCCCTGGACGACCACAGCGGGAGGCTCTACATAGCCGACTCCGCGCTGGGCAAGATCTACACAGTGCCGACCTCGGGTGGCACCCCCACCACCTGGTCCGCCGCTCCCGAACTCGCCTCAAACGGCTTCCTCGGCGTCAACGGCCTCAAGATCCGCCAAGGTGCGCTCTGGGCGACCAACCTCGATCGGGGCACCGTACTGCGCATCCCGCTCGGTCCAGGAAACCGGCCCGGACCGGTCGAGGTCAGGGCGACGGGCCTGGGCGGTATCGACGACTTCGCCTTCACCGGCCGGGGCGACGAGATCCTTGCCGCGCTCGACGGCCCCAACGAGGTGGTACGCATCCGGCGTGACGGCACGTTCTCGACCCTGCTCACCGGCGCCGACGGACTGCAGAACCCGACCTCAGTCGCGGTGCGTCAAGGCGTGGCCTACATACCGAGCGCCGCGTACTCGACAGGTTCCGACCCGAACCTCCTGCTCACTCCCGCAACGGGTCCGAAGGGTGCAGCCAAGTCCCCCAACGCAACAGGTAGCTGAACCGCGCATCGGTCGGAAGCACAGCGCCAACCTGAAGGAAGAGCAAGCGCCGTCGGCCGAGTGCTTCAGCATCAGTCTGGAGATCGCGTACGCGGACGGCGTCTGGCCTGCGGCGTTGCTGACCTGCGCCGCAACTGGCCGGGTGCTTGGTAAGAGCTCAGAGCTGCGGCGTACTGGCAGCGATCTCGAAGCCGGAGGACTCGTCCCACGGAACTGCCCCCCACAGGCTCACCACGGCGGCCCAAATGCGGTGCACCAGAGCCCAGTCGGGGTTGTCCCCGCTGAGGGTGACGGTGGCCAGCAGGTCGCATCCCCAGATGCCCCGCTCGTCATTGGGCGATGCAGCGATCACAGACTCTGCGATCTCGGCTACGCCCACGTGTATTTCCAGCGTCAGCAAGTCCGCGACTGGGCTGTCGCTGTCGCTGCCACCCGTACCGAGCCTGAACGCGGCCACCGAATCCTCGAACGGTCCCAACCACTCGCCCACCAGACGGTCGCCGCTCTCCAGGAGGTGGTCCAGCAGGCGATCAAGCGCCTCGTCGCCTCTGTCTTCTCCGGAGCGGCAAAAGAAGCTGAGTTGGTAGACCACGATTCCCCCGTTGTCTGCGCTTGATCGGAAGCTGACTCCACTGCGTCATCATGCACCCCGCACCTGCGAGCGCAGTCGGCGGAGTCTTTACGACCGAGTCAAGCTGCTGTGGTGGTGCGCGTCCCTCGAGCTCTCCGCTCGGCGGGAACGCGATGCCGAACTCGCCGCCGCTCGAGCTGTCAACGGGGAGCCGACCAAAGCCCTGAACCAGCGTCGTTGACAGTTGGCTCAGGGCGACTCGCCGGTCGCCGGTGACGGGCTCGCAACCGTATGCGAGGCCCCGAGGCCAGAACGCACTCTCAGCAGATATATACTCAGAGTATATCCGCGGTGTATGGTCCTCGACATGAGTGTTCCTCTTACCCTGTTAGGGCTGTTGGAGCGGGAGCCGAGCCACGGCTACGACCTCAAACGCGACTACGACGCCTTCTTCAACCGCGGTAAACCGCTGCCGTACGGGCAGGTCTACACAACTCTTGGCCGGTTGGCGCGGGACGGGAAGGTCATCGCCGGCGAGGCGGAGCCCGGAGTCGGCCCCGAGCGCAAGCGCTACGTGATCACCGAGGCGGGGGCGACGGAGTTCGAGACCTGGCTCACCGAGCCGGTGGCCCCCGAGCCCAACCTGCAGACCGTGCTGTTCACCAAAGTCGTCCTGGCCCTGATGCTCGGCCGCGACGCCCACCAGTATCTCGACACCCAGCGGGCCGCCCACCTGCAGCGGATGCACGAGCTGACCCGGCTGCGCCGCACCGGCCCGATCGTCGACGCCCTGCTCGCCGACCACGGCCTGTTCCACCTGGAGGCCGACCTGCGATGGATCGAGCTGACCACGGCCCGGATGGACACGCTCGCGGCGGCGGTGCGCACATGACCGCCCTGATCGAGGCCCGCGACCTCACCCTCTCCTTCGGCGAGACCCCCGCCCTGCGCGGCGCCGGCCTGGCCATCGAGGCCGGCGAGGTGTTCGCCGTGATGGGCCCGAGCGGCTCGGGCAAGTCCACCCTGCTGCACTGCCTGGCCGGCATCCTCACCCCCGACTCGGGCGAGGTCCACTTCGACGGACACCGCATCGACACCATGAACGAGGCCGAGCGCAGCGCCCTGCGCCGCGACACCTTCGGCTTCGTCTTCCAGTTCGGCCAGCTCGTCCCCGAGTTGACCGCCGAGGAGAACGTCGCCCTGCCGCTGCTGTTCTCCGGCGTGCGCCGGGCGGCCGCGCTCGCCGAGGCCCGGCCCTGGTTCGCCCGGCTGGGCCTGGACGGCCTGGAGCGGCGCCGCTCCGGGGAGTTGTCGGGCGGTCAGGCGCAGCGGGTGGCGCTGGCCCGCGGTCTGGTGGCCCGGCCCAGGGTGCTGTTCGCCGACGAGCCGACCGGGGCGCTGGACTCGCTGACCGGCGAGCAGGTGATGGACCTGATGGTGGACGCGGCCCACGAGGAGGGCACCACCGTCGTCCTGGTGACCCACGAGCCCCGGGTCGCCGCGCACGCCGACCGGGAGGCCATCGTCCGGGACGGCAGGGCCAGCCTGCTCACGACCGGACGGATCGCCTCGTGATCGCCTTCGCGCTCCGCCTCGCGGTCAGCGGCGGCCGGGAGGCGGTCGCCCGGCTGGTCATGATCGCCGCCGCGGTGGCCATCGGGGTCGGGCTGCTGTTGTCGACCTTCGCCAGCATGAACGCCGTCGAGCGGACGAACCAGCGGCAGGTGTGGCTCGACACCGGCGCCGCGAGCCGTACCGAGCGGGCGTCGGTGGACCCGCTGTGGTGGTGGCCGCACGGCGACTACTACGACGGCAAGTCCCTCACCGAGGTCGACGTCGCCGCGACCGGCCCGACCTCGCCCGTCCCGCCCGGTCTGACGCATCTGCCGGCGCCCGGCGAGTACTACGCCTCTCCCGCGCTGGCCAAGCTGATCCGCGACACCCCGGCGGGCCGGCTGGGCGACCGCTTCCCCGGGCGGCTCACCGGCACGATCGGCGACGCCGCTCTGGCCTCCCCGGACTCGCTGATCGCCGTCATCGGCCGTACCCCCGCCCAGATCAAGGGCGCACCAGGGGCGAGAGCGGTCACCACCATCGCCAGTACCCAGCCACCCACCTGCGACAACGAGTGCTGGGACAACGCCATACGCGGCGACGCGCTGACGCTCATCTCCTCCGTGGTGGCCGGGGCACTGATCTTCCCGGTGCTGATCTTCATCGCCACCGCGACCCGCCTGTCCGCCGCCACGCGCGAACAGCGGTACGCGGCGATGCGGCTGGTCGGCGCCACTCCCCGGCAGGTGTCGGTGATCTCGGCGGTGGAGTCCGCGCTGGCGGCGGCCGCCGGGACGGTGGTCGGCTTCGGGCTCTACGCCGCGCTGCGCCCGCTGGTGGCCACGATTCCGCTCACCGGGCAGCAGCGGTTCTTCCTTTCGGATCTGACGCTCAGCACCCCGCAGACCCTCGGCGTCGTCGTCGGCGTGCCGGTGGCGGCGGCGATCGCGGCGCGCCTCGCGCTGCGCCGGGTGGCTGTCTCCCCGCTCGGCGTGACCCGCCGGGTGACCCCGCGCCCGCCGCGCGCCTGGCGGCTGATCCCGCTGCTGGCGGGCCTGGCCGAACTGGCGTACTTCGTCTTCGTCGGCCGCCGCCCGGCGACCGGGAACGGCCAGACGGCGGCCTACCTCCCGGGCTTCCTGGTGGTGATGCTGGGCCTGGTGATCGCCGGCCCGTGGCTGACCATGATCGTCGCGCGGGCGGTGGCCCGGCGCACCCGACGCCCGGCCGCCCTGATCGCGGTGCGCCGGCTCGCCGCCGACCCGAAGGCCGGCTTCCGCGCGGTCAGCGGCCTCGTCCTGGCCCTGTTCGTGACCACCGCGACAGTCAGCATCATCGGCACCATCAACGACCACCGCGGCACACTGGGCGGCGACCGGCAGAGCCGGACGGTGGTGGCGGCCGGCGGCGACGGCGAGGCGCCGCTGGCCGGGGCCATCCCGACACGGCTGCTCACCGAGGTGCGGGCGGTCCCGGGCGTGCGGGGTGTGGCGGTCGTCCACGCCAACCCCGACGGCGTCGGCACGGTGGCGAACCGGCGAGTCCACCCGGGTGCTGACCCTCATCAGCCGACCGATCCCCGCCCGGACGCGCCGGCCCTGGTGACCTGCTCCGACCTGGCGCAGACTCCCATGGTGGGCCGCTGCCCGGCCGGGGCGGGCGTCACGGCCGTCGACTTCTATGCCTTCAACAGCCTGCAGTCGCACCCGAACCTGCCGTGGCCCGCCGCCGCAATCAGCACCGCGGCCGTCGCCAAGCTGCCCGTACAACTGGTCTACGTGGCCACCGACGGGTCGACAGCCGCCATGGAACGCGTACGGACCCTGCTCACCATCGCTTACCCGCACCACCAGGCCCGTACGGTGGACGACTGGGGCACCGGCTTGCAGCAAGAGCTGGCCGGTTGGCGGCAATTGGCCGACGTGGTGCTGCTGACCACCCTGCCGATCGCAGGCTGCAGCCTGGCGGTGAGTGTGGTTGCGGGTCTGTCGGATCGTCGACGCCCGTTCGCGTTGCTGCGGCTCACCGGCGCGCCGCTGCGGTTGCTGCAGCGGGTGATCGGCCTGGAGAGCACACTGCCGCTGCTGGCGGTGGCCGCGATCTCGATCGGTACGGCCTTCGCCGCCTCCGCACTGTTCCTGAAATCGCAGATGCGCTACGACCTGGTGTCGCCGGGCGCGGCGTACTACGTGCTCGTCGCCCTCGGCCTCGTCGCCTCGCTGGGCATCATCGCCTCGACTCTCCCCCTGCTCAAACGCATCACCGGCCCGGAGGCCGCCCGCAACGGCTGACGCGCCAACTCGCCGCTACGGCCCCGGACACCCCTCCAAAGGGCGTCCGGGGCTGATGGAGCTCTTCGCGACACGACAACGGTTGTCTCGGAATCCACAGCCAGGGGCGTTGATGATGCAGATCCCTCAGTCCCTGAGCCAACCGGGGCTGACCATGCGGTACTCATAGGCCATGACCACGACTTGGGATCTGTCCCGGGCGCCGAGTTTGGCCATGATGCGGCTGACATGGGTCTTCGCCGTCAGCGGGGAGACCACCAGTCGTGCGGCGATCTCGTCGTTGGTGCGTCCGGCCGCGATCAGCTGCATGACTTCACGTTCGCGGCCGGTCAGGGCGTCAAGGCGGTGGTCGGGCTTGCGGGTGTTGTCCGGGCGGTTGGCCAATTCGGCGATGAGCCGGCGGGTGATGGAGGGGCTGATGAGCGCGTCGCCTCGCGCGGCGACGCGCACCGCGTGCAGGAGTTCCGCCGGTTCGGTGTCCTTGACGAGGAAGCCGGTGGCGCCGGCCCGCAAGGCCCCGTACACGTACTCGTCCAGGTCGAAAGTCGTCAGCATGACCACCTTCACTGCCGCCAGTTGCTCGTCGGCGGCGATGCGACGAGCGGCTTCCAATCCGTCCATGCCGGGCATGCGGATGTCCATCAGCACCACGTCGGGCTGCAGTTCGCGGCAGGCGGCGAGGGCGGCGTGCCCGTCGGCGGCCTCGGCGACCACGTGAAAGTCGTCCTCGTCGTCGAGGATGCTGCGGATGCCTGCGCGCACGAGGCGCTGGTCGTCCGCCAGCAGGATCCTGATCATCAACGGCTCCGCCGATCGGCTCGTGGTGGTCTGAAGAACGGTAGCCGGGCCCGAACGATGAACCCGCCCGCGTGAGCGGGCTCGGCGCTCAGCGTTCCGCCCAGCGCGCGCGCTCGTTCCGTCATGCCCGCGATCCCGCTGCCGACTGCATGCCGGGCGAGGGCCGGGGACCGGCCCCCTTGCCCGTCGTCCTGGACACTGAGCGTCAGTTCCCGGTCGCCGTGGTGGAGCTGGATGACGACGTGCCGGGCACCACTGTGCTTGACGGCGTTGGTCAGTGATTCCTGCACGATGCGATAGGCGGCGAGATCCACCGCTGCCGGCAGCGCGGCGTGGTTTCCGCTCTGCTCGATGCGCACGTCCAGGCCCGCCCGAGTTGCTGAAGCGACCAGATCGTCGATTCTGGACAGCCCCGGTGAGGGGGTGGTGGGGGCTTCTTCGTCGACCTGACGCAGTACACCGAGGGTGGTACGCAGTTCCTGCAGACCCTCCTTGCTGCTCTGTTTGATGGCGGCCAGTGCTTCCTGTGCCTGGCCGGGGTCCTTCTGCAGCCGGTGCAGGGCGGCAGACGCCTGCACGTGGATCATCGACATGTTGTGGCCGATCACGTCGTGCAGTTCACGGGCGATGCGCAGCCGCTCCTGCGTGGCTCGCAGTCTGGCCTCCTCCTCGGCGTAGGCGACCCGGCCGTGGCGCATCGCGCCCAGAGCCACGACGGCGACCAGCCAGCCGGTCAGCATGAAGACCGCCGTACCGTTGACGTCGCCGGTGCCGGCCAGAACCCCCGCGCCCACACCGATGACCATCACCGCGGCCATGGCGACCGACGCCTGGAGCCGCCCCTGGGCCGCCAGCGCGTACAGCGCGGCGATCGGGATCACGACGAGCGGACCGTCGACCGTGCTCAGCAGGTAGTAGACGCCCGTGCCGAGCACCGTGAACCAGCCCACCGCCACCGGGTGGCGGCGGCGCATCGGCAGCGCCGCGCACACCGCCGTCGCCAGGAGCCAGGAGCCGATCACGGACGTGGTCGCGTCCCAGTCCGGGCCCAGCCGCTGCCCTTCGGCCACCCCCGCCAGCACCAGCACGACTCCGGCGAGGGCCAGGTCGGCGCGCGGCCCTCTGGGCAGGCGGAGGCGGGTGACATCGAAGTGCGGCATTGCTTCATTCTGCCTGCGGCACGGTCACACCTGGAGCTTTATGTCCGCATGTGCGTCGAGGGGTGCGTGCTGGGGAGGTACGCGCCGGCCGGAACGTACATCTGCTGGTGTACGGCGCGGCCATCGCCTCCTGCCGCTGGTGTAGGCCGGTTGTCAGCCGTGGGCCGACGCCGGCGCCCGGGGCGCGCGGGCACGCTCGATGGCATGTCGTCGTCCCTCACTCCCCCGCGGATCAGTGCTGCCTTCGTCGGCGCGCTCGTGGGTGCCGCTGCCGGAATTCTGCTGGTCGCCGCTGCCGGATCGTTCGCGATCACGGTCAGTGGTGCGTTCGCCGGGCTGGTGCTCGGCGTACCCGCCCTGGCCGGCATGGTCGTGGGCGTGGCGGTGACTCCAGGCAGCACTCGCTCGAAATCGAGGTAGGCATCATGTCTTCCCCCCGCGGCTCCGCCGCGCCCCTCGCCCCGCCCCCGCCACAGGCCGAAAAGCCCGCGCCCGTCGGACGCTTCGGTGCCCTGGCCGGCTGGGCGCAACGTCATCGCTGGGCCGCCATCGCGCTCTGGGTGGCTGTCCTGGCCGCCATCACGCTGGGCTCAACCGCTGCCGGCTCCGCGTACCACAACGACTTCTCGCTGCCGGGCACCGATTCCCAGGCGGCCACCGACCTGTTCAAGAAGCACGGCAGCGACCAGGCAGGCGACAGCGTCGAGATCGTCTTCAAGGACACCGCCGGCGTCGAGACCGCCAAGGCCGCCGTCGAGCCGATGCTGGCCAAGGTGAAGCAGATGGCGGGTGTCGCCGACGTGCGCAGCCCCTTCGCCGATGCCGCTGCGGTGTCCAAAGACGGCACGATCGCCTACGCGTCCGTCACGCTGGACGGCAAGACGGAGGACGTCCCCAAGGAGGACGTCGCCAAGATCATCGACACCGCGCAGAGCATCGCCACCGAACACCTTCAGGTCGAAGTGGGCGGCGAGGCCGCGCGCAACGCGGAGGACAAGGCGGGACCAACCGCCGAACTCGCCGGAATCGTGGCCGCCCTGGTCATCCTGGTGCTGCTGTTCGGCTCGCTGCTGGCGGCATCACTGCCGCTGATCACCGCGCTGTTCGCCGTCGGCGGCGCCATCGGCCTGATCGCCCTGGCCTCGCACCTCTTCACCGTCGCCGACTTCACCCCGCCCATCCTGATGCTGGTCGGCCTCGGCGTCGGCGTCGACTACGCCCTGCTGATCTTCTACCGCTACCGCCATGAACTCCTGGCCGGTGCCCAGCCCGCGCAGGCCGGCCACACGGCCCTCGACTCCGCCGGCCGCACCGTCTTCTTCGCCGGCTGCACAGTCATCGTCGCCCTGCTGGGCCTGGTCGCCCTCGGGCTCGGCTCGCTGCAGGGCATCGCCCTCGCGGTGGCCATCACCGTACTGATCACCATGGCCGCCTCCCTGGTGCTGCTGCCCGCGCTGCTGGCACTGTTCGGCAAGCGCATCCAGCGCCTTGTGCTCAAGCAGCAGGCCAAGGCCACCAAGAAGGGCAGGACCGAAGGCAACCGCTGGCGCGCCATGGCACGCGCCGTGCAGCGACGCCCGATCCCCACCCTGCTGGTCGGCGTCATCGCGCTCCTGGCTCTGTCCGCACCGGCCCTGGGCATGCGCCTGGGGTTCGCCGACTCCGGCAACGACCCCGAGGAGACCACCTCCCGCCACGCGTACGACCTGCTCGCCGAGGGTTTCGGCCCCGGCTTCAACGGTCCGCTCATCGTCCTGGTGAAGGGCGACCAAGAAGCCGGCAAGACCGTCCGGGCACAACTCGCCGCCACCGACGGCGTCGCCGAAGCCAGCCCGGCGATGCCCTCCGCGGACGGCGCCCTGTCCACCGTCTTCGTCTACCCGACGACCTCTCCACAGGCCGAGGGGACCGTGGACCTCGTCCACCACTTGCGTGACGACGTGGCCCCGCCCCTGGAGCAGACCACCGGCGCCGAGGTCCTGGTCGGCGGTGCCACGGCCGCCTCCCAGGACGTCTCCGAGACTCTCGCCGACCGGCTGCCCCTGTTCGTCGCCGTCGTCGTCGGCGTCTCCTCACTCCTGCTTCTGCTGGTCTTCCGATCCATCTGGATCCCCGTCAAGGCCGCCATCCTGAACCTGCTGTCCATCTCCGCCGCGCTCGGCGTGATCACCCTGGTGTTCCAGCACGGCTGGTTCGGAGCACAACCGGGCCCCATCGAAGCATTCATCCCCGCGCTGATCTTCGCGATCGTCTTCGGGCTTTCCATGGACTACGAGGTCTTCCTCATCTCCCGCATCCACGAAGAATGGACCCGCACCCAAGACCATTCGCGATCCGTACGCGAAGGGCTCGCTTCCACCGGCAAGGTCATCACCGCCGCCGCGGCCATCATGATGTTCGTCTTCGGGGCCTTCGTCCTCAGCTCCGACCGCATGCTCCAGCAGTTCGGGCTCGGCCTGGCCGTCGCCATCCTTCTCGACGCCGCGGTCATCCGATGCCTGATCGTCCCCGCCGTCATGCACATGCTCGGCAAGTGGGCCTGGTGGCTCCCTGCACCGCTGGCCCGAAAGCTGCCCAAGGTGTCCATCGAACGCCCCGCGCACAGCTGACCGTCGCCTCGACACAGTTCGCATCACCACACACCCACGCCACCTCCGCAGTGCGTGATGCTCAAGTCCGCCGGTGGGGCTGTTCGGTCTCCACCGGGCGCTCTACTGGGCGGGGGCCGATCATGTCGAGCAGCACCACGGCGTCGTACTCGGGGGTACCGGGTGCGGCGGTGTACACGCCCAGGCGGTGGCCGGGAGTGCCTTCGAGTTGCATGCCCTGGAAGGCCAGAGTGATCTGACCGACCTGCGGGTGGTGGAAGGTCTTCTGCTTCTTCGTGTGGGTGCGGCGGGTGACCTCGTAGCGTTCCCACAGCTTGGCGAAGTCCTTGCTCTTGAGGAGGAGTTCGCCGATGAGGGAGGCCAGGTCGGGGGCGTCCGGGTCGGTGCCGGCCAGGGCACGCAGGCGGGCGACGCATCCGGCGATCTGGGTGTCCCAGTCGACGTAGAGGTCACGCGCCGCGGGGTGGAGGAAGAGGAAACGGGCGAGGTTGCGCTGCTTGGCGGGCCAGTCCTCGATGCCGGCGTACAAGTTGAGTGCGCCGGTGTTGTGGGCGAGCAGATCGAGGGTGCGGCTGGTGACGTAGGCGGGGCTGGGCCGTAGGTTCTCCAGGATCTGCTTGACCTGGGGGCTGACGGTCCGACTGGGGGCGGTCGGGGGCTCGGGCGCGTGGCGGGCAGCGCGGACGACCAGGTCGTGGAGGTGACCGAGTTCGTCCTCGTCGAGTTTCAGGGCACGGCCCAGGGCCTCGACGACCGCGAGACTGGGCCGGGTTTCCTTGCCGCGTTCGAGGCGGGTGTAGTAGTCGATGCTCACTCCGGCCAGGGCGGCGACTTCTTCGCGGCGCAGTCCCGGGGTGCGGCGCACTCCGGCTCCCGGGGTGAGGCCGACGTCGGCGGGGGTGATGTGGGTGCGCCGGGCCCGCAGGAAGTGTCCGAGTTCCGTTCCGCCGCCTGGCTGCTGCTCTGGCATGTCGTCCAGTCTGCCAGCGCCGGATGACCGGGCGCGGGTAGCGAGGGGAGCCCTGCTACACCCCCCTTGGCATTCCCCGGAGTATCTCGCCCTGCCGCGCGTCGTCAGTGTGGAGGAGTGTGGTGGAAGCGGGCGCGGACCGCCTGCTCGGCGATGCCGTGAGGTGACCGGTTCGTCCAGCCCGCTGTCCCCCATGCCCCATCGCAAGGAAGGCGCTACCGTGCGCGCAACCCTCCTCCACCAGGCAGGCGACGTCCGTGTCGAGGACGTGCCCGAACCGAAGGTCCAGCAGCCCACGGACGCCGTCGTGCGCATCGTGATCGGGTGCATCTGCGGCAGTGACCTGTGGCCTTACAAGGCCCAGCCGCTGACCGACCAGCCTCGCCAGATGGGACACGAGTTCATCGGCGTGGTCGAGGAGACCGGCAGCCAGGTGACCTCCGTCAAGGCAGGGGACCTGGTCGTCGCTCCGTTCACCTACAGCGACGGCACGTGCGAGTTCTGCCGCGAGGGGCTGCACACGTCCTGTGTGCACGGCGGTCAGTGGGGTGTGAACGGCGTCGACGGCGGCCAGGGACAGGCCACCCGCGTGCCGCACGCGGACGGCACGCTCGTCGTTCTCCCGGTCGGCGAGAACTCCGAGCTGCTGCCGGATCTGCTGACGCTGTCCGACGTTCTGTGCACCGGCTACCACGCCGCCCGCACGGCCGGCGTGGCGGCGGGGGACCGCGTCACCGTGATCGGCGACGGAGCCGTCGGCCTGTCGGCCGTCATCGCCGCGAAGCTGCTGGGGGCAGAGCAGATCATCCTGATGGGCCGGCACACCGCTCGCACCGACCTCGGCCGCGACTTCGGCGCGACCGATGTCGTCGCCGCGCGCGGCGAGGAAGGCATCGCCGCGGTCCGGGACCTGACCGGCGGCCACGGTACCGCTCGGGTCCTGGAGTGCGTGGGCCTGAAGGAGGCGCTGGTGCAGTCCGCGGGCGTCGTCCGCGACGGCGGCGTCATCAGCCGGGTCGGCGCCCCGCAGTACGCGGAGGTTCCCCTCGGCTTTCCCGAGTTCCTGCGCAACGTCACCCTGACCGGGGGCGTCGCCCCGGCCCGCGCCTACATCGAGGACCTCATGCCGCACATCCTCAGCGGCGCCATCCACCCCGGCCGCGTCTTCGACCGCACCGTGCCGCTGGAAGACGTCGCGGAGGGCTACCGGCTCATGAACGACCGCGAAGCCCTCAAGGTCGCCGTCCGCCCCTGACCGGCCCGGCGGGTCTGCCCGCCACCGCCGCCCGACTCTTCTACCGTGCGCTGCGGCACCCCTCTCCCTTCGCGGGCCCGACGCCCGTGCCGTGCGCGCCGAAACACACCTCGAACGAACGGGACACCTCGTGAAGCACATCACTCTGCGCGACCTGGACGTCTCCCGCATCGGCCTGGGAGCCATGGGCATGTCCCACGGCTACACCGGCGCCGGCACCGACGACGACGAGTCGATCCGCACCATCCACCGCGCCCTGGAACTGGGCGTCACCTTCCTCGACACCGCCGAGGTCTACGGCCCCTACACCAACGAGGAACTCGTCGGCCGCGCCCTCAAGGGCCGCCGGGACCAGGTGGTGCTGGCCAGCAAGTTCGGCCTCATCTCCCACACCGGCCGCCCCGGGCCCACCGACAGCAGCCCGGCCAACATCCGCGCCGCCGTCGAAGGCTCCCTCAAGCGCCTGGGCACCGACCGCATCGACCTGTACTACCAGCACCGCGTCGACCCCGGCACCCCCGTCGAGGACACCGTCGGCACCCTCGCCGAGCTGGTCGCCGAGGGCAAGATCCGGCACATCGGCCTGTCGGAGGCAGGCCCGGACACCATCCGCCGCGCCCACGCCGTCCACCCGGTCACAGCGGTGCAGTCCGAGTACTCGCTGTTCACCCGCGATCCCGAAGCACGCGTGCTGCCGGTGCTGCGAGAGCTGAACATCGGCTTCGTGCCGTTCTCCCCCCTGGGGCGCGGCTTCCTGACCGGCCAGATCCGCTCCACCGAGCAGTTCGACGCGACCGACTTCCGCGCCGACAACCCCCGCTTCAGCGGTGAGAACTTCGCGCACAACCTCCGCCTGGCCGACCAGGTCGCCGCCATCGCCACCGAGATCGGCGCCACCCCGGCCCAGGTCGCCCTCGCATGGCTGCTCGCCCAGGGCGACGACATCGCGCCCATCCCCGGCACCCGCCGGGTCGCCCGCGTCGAGGAGAACACCGGCGCCGACGCCGTCCACCTGAGCAAGGAACAGCTGGCACGGCTGAGCAGCCTGCCCCCGGCCGCCGGGGACACCCACCTGGAAGCCCAGATGCGCATGATGGAGCGCTGACGCCGACCGGTCGCCCATCCAGCCCGAGCAAGGAAGGGTCCTCCCATGACCGGGAACAACCCGCGCGTCGCCCCGGATCTCATCCGTCGCCACGTCCCCAAACTCGCCGACCTCACCGACGACGTCCTGTTCGCCGACAACTGGCAGCGGCCAGAGCTGCCGCCCCGCGACCGCAGCCCGGTCCCCGTCGCCGCCCTGGCCTCCCTCGGCCGCGAAGCCCAACTGACCGGCCAGCTGCGCCGCGCCCTCGACAACGGGCTGACCGCCCAGGAACTCGCCGAGGCGATCACCCACCTGGCGTTCTGCGCGGGCCGGCCCGCCGCGATGAACACCCACACCGTCCTGGCCACCGTCAACGAGCCCGGCAACTGACCGCAGGCCACCCCGCCGCGCGGCACCAAACCCTTCCCCTTGAGGAGCCATCCGTGCAGAACGTCACCCTCAACAACGGCGTCAAGATGCCCATCCTCGGCTTCGGCGTCTACCAGATCCCGCCCGAGAACACCGAGCAGGCCGTCACCGACGCCCTCGCGGCCGGCTACCGACTCCTGGACACCGCCGCCGCCTACGGCAACGAGGAAGCCGTAGGCCGCGCCATCAAGAGCAGCGCTCTCCCCCGCGAGGACCTGTTCGTCACCACCAAGCTCTGGGTCCAGGACGCCCCCGCCCAGGACAACACCCGGCGCGCCCTGGAGACCTCGCTGACCAAGCTCGGCCTCGACCACGTCGACCTCTATCTGATGCACCAGCCCTACGGCGACGTCTACGGCCAGTGGCGCGCCATGGAGGCCGCCAACCGCGAGGGCCTGGCCAGGGCGATCGGTGTGGCCAACTTCTACCCCGACCGCCTCCTGGACCTGATCCTCAACAACGAGATCACCCCGGCGGTCAACCAGATCGAGACTCACCCCTTCTTCCAGCGCACCGCCGACCACGACCTCATGCGCGAGCACGGTGTCCGGCACCAGTCCTGGGGCGGCTTCGCCGAAGGCAAGAACGGCCTGTTCACCCACCCCGTCCTCACCGAGATCGGCAAGGCCTACGACAAGTCCGCGGCCCAGGTCGTGCTGCGCTGGCTCATCCAGCGCGACATCGTCACCATCCCCAAGAGCGTGCGCCCGGAGCGTATGGCGCAGAACATCGACGTCTTCGACTTCCAGCTCACCGACGACCAGATGGACCGGATCGCCGCCCTGGACACCGACGAGACGCTGTTCTTCGACCACCACGACCCCGAGATGGTCGCCTGGCTCAGCAAGCGCCGCCTCGACAGCTGACCCCGCGCGGCAACGCACCCCGCTGCGGCCACCCGGTCCATGCCGACCGGAAGCGCTCCCGGGTAGTTGACGGCTTGCGGTGGGAGCATCGGAGTGCTCTGTGTGGTGAGGGGGCGATGGTGGCGCCGAAGTCCAGGTGGTTCTGGATGCGGCGATACGCCGTGATGCCCGCTCGGGCATGTCGCACCGGGCGTTGATGCGCGAGTGCGGGGTGAAGGCGGTCAGGCAGACGCGGAGGTAGCGATGAGGGTCGTGTTCGTGCACGGGGCGTGCGTGCGGGACGGGTCGTGGTGGTGGCACCGCACCGCCGAGCTGCTGCAGGAGCGAGGGGTGCTGAGCGTGGCCCCGGCGCTGCCGAGTTGCGGCGAGGCGGGCGTGCCCGGAGGCGGCAGCGGTCCGGGGCTGTCCGAGGACGTCGCGGCGGTGCGGCAGGCACTGCTGGACAGCGACGAGCCGACCGTGGTGGTCGCCCACAGCTACGGCGGCATCATCACCGCGGAAGCCGCCGCGGGCGTCAGGTCGGTACGCCATCTGGTGCTGGTCTCCAGCTACCTGCCCGAGGTCGGTCAGAGCCTGTCAGAGTTCGGGGACGGCAGCCCCGCCCCGTTCCTCGACGTCGACCCCGACGCCGGCACCTTCGGGGTTCGCCCCGAGCTGCTCGTAAACACATTCCTGCAGGACTGCGACCCCGAAGTCCAAGCGCAGGCGGCGGACCATCTCGCCCGGCAGAGCGTGCGGGTGACCGGGCAGCCGGTCGGAGCGGCCGCATGGCAGCAGGTGCCCTCGACGTACCTCATCTGCGCCCAGGACCGCGGCACCCCGCCGCGCCTGCAGCGCGAGTTCGCCCGCCGGGCCGGCAGCGTCGTAGAACTCGACGCAGGCCACCACCCGTTCCTGTCCCGGCCCGCCGTCGTCCGGGACCTGCTGCTGACCCTGTGACGGCAGCCGCAAACGAGCCGGGCCGGCGATCCGAAAACCAGGGGTCGTCGTGAGCGCCGAGGAAGAACACCCGTTTCTCGGCGTGCGCTACCGGCGCATCGTCAAACGCCGCGGCCACCCCGAAGCCGTCGTGCGTTCTCCTTGCGCGGCGTGGCGAGCTCGGCGCGTTCGTCGGTGGTCAATCGTCGTCACGCTCGCCGGCATCGGCATCGGCCTCGGCCTGCCGGATCCAGCCACGCAGGGCCTCGGGATGCACGCCGAGCTCCCGCTCCTACTGGCCCGCGAGCAAGGGGGACGCCTCTGGCACCTGGTACTGCTCGGCGGCCTGCCGAGTCGGACGATGCCGCGAAGGCGGCGGGCGCCCGTGTTCCGGCGGACCGAAGCTACTCAGCGCAGTACGGCCGCCAGCAGGTCGGTCCCCAGCGCCGTGAGATCGGGCAGATTGACGGTGTAACGGACGTAACGCCCCTGCCGCCGGGCCGTGAGCAGGCCCGCGCGGCGCAGGACAGCGAGGTGGCGGGAAACCTCCGGGGGCGAGAGTTCCCAGGCGTGGGCCAGCTCACCGGTGGTGTGCGGGCCGCGGGCCAGGGTGCGCAGCAGCCGCAGCCGTACCGGATGCGCGAGTGCCTCCAGCCGTAGCGTGACCGTTTCCAGCGATACCGGCTCTGATGGACTCGCCTCGGCCACGGGGTACTGCACCACCGGCTGCCACCCGGGCGCATAGACCGCCACCAGGTGCGGGCGGCCGAAGACGCTGGGGAGGAAGGTGACCCCGGTGCCGTGGGCGGCGGTCGCGTTGTCCTGCAGCTTGTCCACGATGATGCAGTCGCCGTCCGGCGCCAGGGTCACGGCGCCGGAGACCGATGCGAGTGCCGCCCCGATGCCCTGGCGCTTCAGCAGGTCGTTCTTCAGGCGCAGGTCGGTGGCGAGTTGCACGGCGACGCCCGTCCAGGCGGCGTCGAAGAAGGCCTCGGCGCACTGTTCGAGGGTGTCCCGCACCCGCGCCCGTACGGCGGCCGGGTCCGCGAGCAGCCGTTCCGCGAAGGCCTCTTGGAGCGCGCCGCGGGCCTGGGCCAGGTCCAGGGCCCGCTCGCGCGCCGTCGCGTCGACGAGCGGCGACGGCGCGGCGAAGTGGACCCGGTTGCTGCCGCACGTGGTGATGAGCGCGGCGGTCACATAGGTTTCATCGTCGATCCGGTCCACATCGTCCAACTCCTCGGCGAGGGTGGACCGGGGACGGGCGGGGACCAGGAAGTCGGCTCGTGAGGAACGCCAGAGGAACTCCGCCTCCCTGAGCCGCTCGGCCAGCTCCGGCCGCAGCCCGGCCCAGACGTCCGCGGCCCAGCCGGCGAGCTGCGGGTGATGCCCGGGTTCGGCCAGCACGTGCAGCATCGCGGTCAGTTCGGCCAGCGGGGAGGCAGCGAACCGCAGTCGACCGGACGGCAGGCCGCCGATGTCGATCCTCAACGTCATCCCCTCATCATCGCTGGTCGGATGGCCGACGACCGCGTCGATTGACTGTGTTCGTCAACCGACGTAGTCGGCCCGGCGGTCGAACGCACCGTTGACGCCATGGCAACCACCACCAAGATCCAGCCGCGCGCCCTCGTCCGTGCCTCCGGAGGCCCCCGCTATGCCGTCGCCCTGGCCGTGGACGCGCTCGGCACCGGCTTGCTGCGGCCCTTTCTGCTGCTCTACGGGGTGACGGTGCTGAGGCTGTCCGCGTCGGCCACCGGCATCGCCATGACGGTCGGTGTCGTCGTGGGTCTGGTGTGCATGCCCGCGGTCGGCCGATGGCTGGACCGGGGAGCACGCAGCACGGTCGTGGCGGCGTCGATGCTGGTACGGGTGCTGGGCGTGGCGCTGCTGCTGGCCACCCCGGCAGGGCACGTCGGGCTGTTCGCGACGGCGGCGCTCTTCCTCGGCATCGGCAACCAGGCATGGCCGGCCGCCCATGCGGCCCTCGTGGCCACGGTCGCCCACGGCCGCGAACGCGACGCCGCTCTCGCGGGAGGCCGCGCCCTGCGCAACGCCGGCCTGGGCGCGGGCGCCCTCCTCGCCACCGCATGCCTGGCGGGCGGCACCGCCGCATTGCAGGCGCTGGCAGCCGTCACCGGGCTCGCCCATCTCGCGGCGGCAGCCTTGGCATGGTCGGTCCACCTGCACACGCATCCGGCCGCCGCTCCGGTCAAGGGCAGGGCCGACGGGCCCGCACCTCGGATGCGCGCGCTGCTGGCCGCCAACGTGGTCTACGTCTTCTGCCTCAACGTCCCCGAAATCGCGCTCCCTCTGGTCCTGGTGACGCAGTTGCACGCGTCCCCGGTGTGGTCGGCAGCCATCTTCGTGGCCAACACCGTGCTGGTGGTCACCCTGCAGGTGCCCGTCACCGTTCTGATGTCCCGCCTCCCCCGGCGGACCGTGCTGGCTCTGGCCGGCGTGGTACTCGCCGCGTCCTACCTCGGGTTCCTCGCGGCCACCTCACTGGGACACGGCTGGAGTGCCCCGGCCGTCGCCATGGTGTCCGTGGTCTGCACCATCGGCGAGATCATCTATGCCGGCAGCACCACCGCGCTCGTCACCGCCCTCGCCCCGGCCCATGTCCTGGGGCGCGCCCTCGCCCGCTTCCAGCTCTCCACGGGCTTCGGCCTCGCCGTCTCCCCGGCGGTCATCACCGCTCTCGCCTCCCGCGGCTCGGCCGCACTCTGGGGCAGCCTTGCCGCTGCGACGCTTGTGTCCGCCTCCGCCGTTGCCACCGAGAAGGATTGAGGAACGCGGGCTCAGCGGTGCTGCCGGACAACGTCACCGCAGGTGACGGATCAACCTGACGCAGATATTGGGGTGTTGTCCGTGGGAAGACTTCAGACCGGTCCAGGAACCGACACCCCGTCAGCCGCCCACCAGGGCCGATGAAGGCTCGGCGTGTGTGTACCGGTCAGACCTTCCAGGAGCGCAGTTGGTCTGCGACCTCGGGGACGCGCAGGCGCGTATCGCGGATCTTCCGTACGAGATCGGACAGGGCACCGTAAGGTGGATCGATGCCCTCGCCGGACTGGTCCATGTACTGGGCCGCGACGAACGCGGCATACAGGCCGTTGCGGTACGGAAGCGGCTCAAGACGCACGATGGTGTGCATGAGCGCGGCCGCACGCCATGCGGTGTCCGGGTCGGCGGCCTCAAGGGTGGGCAGCTTGGTCTTGTGCCGGGCTACCGCGGCGACCAGGGCGGAGTAGTCCGCGACCGACATGTCCTCGTTGTGGCCGAGGGCGGCTTCCTGAACGTCGAGGAGCCAGGAGACGTCGATGTGCAGGTGCATCAGGCGGCCGCGGCCCCGCCGGGGCGCTCGGAGGGGGGCACTTCGTCGGGGAAGGCGTCGTCGAACTCCTCGCGCAGCCGGTCGGCCCAGGCGCTCGCACCCGTGATGAACTGCTTGCGCTGCATCTCGCGGACACCGAGGTCGTGCAGGTACTGCTTGAGACTCTTGCCCTCGGCGGCCGCGGCCGCGCGAACGCCTTCGAGTTCCTCGTCGGTGAACGACACGTTCAGGGATGGCATGCACCCGATGGTACCTAGTAGGTGCCGGCCGTGCGAGGCGTTCGTGCTGCGCGCTCCGCGATGAGCACGAACCCGTAGTTCCCCGGACCACCGCAGGCCCGCGCCGCCAGGGCCGGCGGCCGCCCGCCACGCGTGTCGGTATGGACCACCGTGCCGTCCAGGGTGAGGTGGTGTGTCCGGCCGCCGGGTCAGAGAACCATCCGGCCTTCTGTCAGAGCCCGGCGGGAAGGTCCTGTTCGGCCCAGATGGTCTTGCCGGGCCGGGTGTACCGGGTTCCCCAGCGCTGGGTGAGCTGGGCGACCAGGAGCAGGCCGCGTCCGCCCTCGTCGAACTCCCGGGCGCGCCTGAGGTGCGGCGCGGTGCTGCTGTGGTCGCGGACCTCGCAGATGAGGCTGCGGTCGTAGATCAACCGCAGCTGGATGGGCGGCTGGCCGTAGCGGATCGCGTTGGTGACCAGTTCGCTGACCACGAGTTCGGTGACGAATGAGAGTTCGTCCAACCCCCATGCGGTCAGCTGGTCGAGGGCGTTCGTGCGAACCTGGGCGACGGCCGCCGGCTCGCTCAGCACCTCCCAGGTGGCGACCTGATCGGCCGGCAGGGCCCGGGTGCGGGCCAGGAGCAGTGCGATGTCGTCGTCCCGGCGACCGGGGATCTTGGCGGCGTCGAGAATGGCGTCGCAAGTGGCCTGGAGAGAGGCGGCGGGCTGGGCGAGGACGTGGCGCAGGGTGTCGAGCCCTTCCCCGGCATCGCGGTCGCGCCCCTCGATCAGACCATTGGTGAAGAGGGCCAGGGTGCTGCCTTCGGGCAGTTCGACCTCGGCTGCTTCGAAGGGGAGGCCGCCCAAGCCGAGCGGCGGGCCGGCGGGGAGGTCGAGGAAGTCCACGGTGCCGTCCGGGCCGGACACCGCGGGTGGGAAATGTCCGGCGCGGGCGAGGGTGCAGCGGCGGGAGACCGGATCGTAGACCGCGTAGAGGCAGGTGGCACCGACGTCGCCGTCGGTCTGGGAACCCGAGTCGGTGGGGGCTTCCGCGGACAGGCGGATGACGAGGTCGTCCAGGTGGGTGAGCAGTTCGTCGGGTGGGAGATCGATGTCGGACAGGGTGCGCACCGCAGCGCGCAGTCGGCCCATGGCGGCCGACGCCTGGATGCCGTGGCCGACGACGTCCCCGATGACCAGGGCGACCCGGGCGCCGGAGAGTGGGATGAGGTCGAACCAGTCGCCGCCCACCCCTGCGTGAGCGCTGGCGGGCAGGTAACGGGAGGCGACCTCGAGTGCTGTCTGCTCGGCCAGCCGCTGGGGCAACAGGCTCTGTTGGAGGGTCACGGCGGTCGTGCGCTCGCGGGTGTAGCGGCGGGCGTTGTCAATGCAGACAGCGGTTCGGGCGGTGATCTCCTCCGCGAGCAGCAGGTCGTCCTGTTCGAAGGGCTCCGGGCGTCGGTGGCGGAGGAAGACGGCCGTTCCCAGGGTGGCACCGCGGGCCCGCACTGGCACCACCATCACCGAATGGGTCCCCACGTCGCGGAGCCGGGCGGCCTGGACCGGTTCGTGATCGGCCCATCGAACGAGGGCGGGATCGGTCATCCGGTACACCGCCGGCCGGGCAGCCAACCACTCGGCAACAGGGGAGGACGCGGCATGGGTGATGGTCTCTCCCAGCCCGACCGCGGACTCAGGCACGCCCTGAAGGATGGACTGCCGGGCCGTACGGCGCATGGTGACCGGGCCCGTCACCGGGCCAGGCGGCGGCTCGCCGCCGGCGTCGATACTGGTCAGCAGATCGACACTGGCGAAATCCGCAAGCCGGGGAACGACCAGGTCGGCCAGCTGCTGCGCACAGACGGTCATGTCCAGGCTGGTGCCGATGCGGCTACCCGCCTCGTTGAGGAGCAACAGCCGCTGCTGGGCCTCGTACTGCTCGGTGGTGTCCTGCGCCGCGAAGGACACCCCGCACAAGCGGCCGGCCGGGTCGTTCAGCGGGGCGAGGTGGATCGCCCACGCATGCTGACGGCTCTCGCCCGCAACGCGCAGGTAGACCTCCAGGAACTGCCGCTCCCCCGTTACCACCACGCGGCGCATGGCGTGCTCGATCCTCTCGCACTCCGGGTGCGGTACCGCCTCCGGCATGCGCATCCCGCGCAGCTGTTCCCCGGTGAGGGCGACCGCGCGCTCCTCGTCGGCGTTCGTCCGCACGTACCGCAGATCCGTGTCGAAGATCGCCAAAATGCACGGCGACTGGTCGAAGCACCACTGCACCGGGATGTCGTCCCCCGGCAGGCGCGCCCCCCGGGCCGTGCCCCACACCAGGAGCCAGTCGCACCCGTGCTGCGTCACCCGACGATGCGCGAGCAGCTCACCCTCCACACGGCGACCGTCCCGGTGCCGCACCGCCACCCGTCCGCTCCAGCTCTGCCGCCCGACGAGGGACTCCTCGACATCCTGGACATCCTCAGCCAGAAGCTCGGCAACCGGCCGCCCTACGACATCCTCAGCCCGGTAACCGAGCAGACGCCGGGCCCCCTCGCTCCAGCCGGTCACCATGCCCTGCTCATCGGTCGTGGCCGTGACGATGTCCGCCGCCTCGAAAGGACGATCAGCGGGCAGCTCCTCGGAAGTGATGCCGTCTCCCGTCATGGCAACTCCTACGCAGCAGATCTCTCCCTGACAGGGATACCCGCGCCTGGGCACGAGCAGCGCAGCGCCACGGCCAATGCGATTGCGGGTACCGATAAATCATCCGCCCAGGCCACAGCTCGATCGCCGGTACGGCTCACGGAGGCGTACGGGAGTGCCCCACGGGCGGGCGAAACGCGACCGCCCCAGCGCCATCCGATGTGTGGCGGGACGGAGATACGTAAGCGTTCACACATTCTTCGATGACCGAGGCCACCTGCTGGACAGAGGGTGAATTGCGAAGTGCCCGGCGGCCCAGGACCAGGTCGATGGTCTCCGTCTCGGCGAGCGGCACGTAGGTGGCGCCGTCGAGCCGCAGGCTCTGCACCGACTCCGGCACGAGCGCCACGCCGTGTCCGGCGGCCACGAGAACGACGAGGGTGGCGGTCTCACTGACTTCGACGAGGGACGGGGGCCGGAAGCCCGCCCGGCGGCAGGCGGACAGGACGCGGTCGTACATGGCGGACCGCGCCTGGGCGGGATGGATGACGAAGGGTTCGCCCGCCAGCGAACCCAGCGAGATCTGCCCGGCGGAGGCCAGCGGATGGTGGGCCGGCAGCACGGCCACCAGGGGCTCGGTACGCAGCGGTGTGCTGCTCACTCCCTCAGTGTCGGCACCGGAACGGAAGACCGCCAGGTCGTAGGTGCCGTCGAGCAGGCCGTCCGTGAGCTGCGGGGTGAGCAGCTCGCCCCGCAGGTCGAGGGTGATGCGGGGCAGCCGGGCGCGCACGGTCCGGGCGACGCGTGGAAGGACGTCGTAGGTGGCGGTGCCGATGAAACCGACGGAGACATGGCCCGCGCGGCCGGTGGCGAGCTCTGTCATGTGAACCCGTGCGCGTTCCGCCTCGGACAGCAGCGTGCGGGCGTAACCGATCAGATGCCGGCCCGCCTCGGTGAGCTCGACGTGCCGGGTGGACCGGTCGAACAGAGGAGTCCCCAGCTCCCGCTCCAGCTGTTTGATCTGCTGGGACAGGGCGGGTTGGGCGACGTTCAGCCGGGCGGCGGCGCGCCCGAAGTGGCACTCTTCCGCGAGCGTGAGGAAGTAACGGACCTGACGGAGCTCCATGGCCCCATTTTATAAAACGGTCTTATTAATAGTGCGGAACTAAGTCTTGGACGTGATGAGGTGTGCGCTCTTACGGTGAAGCCGTGACCGACAGTTACGTGTATGCAGCAGCAAGAACACCCTTCGGGCGGTTCTCCGGAGCCCTCGCCGGCATCCGGCCGGACGACCTCGCGGCGCTCGCCGTGCGCGGCGTCCTGGCGAAGACGCCGGCGCTCGACCCGGGCGAGATCGGCGACGTTGTCTGGGGGAACGCCAACGGTGCCGGCGAGGACAACCGCAACGTCGGCCGGATGGCCGTCCTCCTGGCCGGACTGCCCACCTCGGTTCCCGCCACGACCGTGAACCGGCTGTGCGGGTCTTCCCTGGACGCGGCGATCATCGCCTCCCGGGCCATCGAGACCGGCGACGCGGACATCGTGCTGACCGGTGGTGTGGAGTCGATGAGCCGAGCCCCGTGGGTGCTGCCCAAGCCCGACCGGGCCTATCCCGCCAAGGACATGACCGCTGTCTCCACCACGCTGGGGTGGCGGCTGGTCAACGAGCGGATGCCGCAGGAGTGGACGGTCTCCCTGGGAGAGGCCAATGAGCAGCTCGCTGAGCGGTTCCCCGTCCCGCGGGAGCGGCAGGACGAGTTCGCCGTCCGGTCCCACACCCTGGCGGACGCGGCCTGGACGGCCGGCTTCTACGACGACCTGGTGGTGCCGGTCGCGGTGGACGGCAAGGGGACCACGCTCACGCGGGACGAGGGCATCAGGCCGGACTCCACGGTCGACAGACTCGCCGCGCTCAAGCCGTCGTTCCGCCCCGGCGGTGTGATCACGGCAGGCAATGCCTCGCCGCTGAGCGACGGCGCCTCGGCCGTGCTCCTGGGCTCACAGGCCGCTGCGGCACGCATCGGGACGGACCCGCTGTCCCGCATAGCCGGGCGCGGGGTGTTCGCGCTGGATCCGCAGCTGTTCGGCTTCGCGCCGGTGGAGGCGGCGAACCGGGCGCTGAAGAACGCGGGCATCGCCTGGTCGGACGTCTCCGCGGTCGAACTCAACGAGGCGTTCGCCGTGCAGGCCCTGGCCTGTGTGGACGCCTGGAAGATCGACCCGTCGATCGTCAACGCCAAGGGCGGCGCGATCGCGCTCGGCCACCCGCTGGGCGCATCGGGCGGCAGGCTGCTGGGCACGCTGGCCCACCGGCTGCGGGAGTCCGGCGAGCGCTGGGGCCTCGCCGCGATCTGCATCGGAGTCGGCCAGGCGCTGGCCGTGGTCCTGGAGAACGTCACGGGGAACGTCATGGAGACGAGGCGATGACCATGAAGCTGTGTGCCCATGCCGACGAGGCCGTTGCCGGCATCCAGGACGGCTCCACCGTGCTCGTCGGCGGGTTCGGGATGGCCGGTATGCCCGTCGACCTGATCGACGCGCTCATCCGCCAGGGCGCCACGGACCTGACCGTCGTGTCCAACAACGCCGGCAACGGCGACACCGGCCTTGCCGCGCTGCTGGCCAAGGGACGGGTCCGCAAGGTCGTCTGTTCCTTCCCCCGACAGGCCGACTCCTACGTCTTCGACGAGCTGTACCGGGCCGGCAAGGTCGAGCTGGAAGTCGTGCCGCAGGGCAACCTCGCCGAACGGATGCGGGCGGCGGGAGCCGGGATCGGAGCGTTCTTCTGCCCCACCGGAGCCGGGACCCTGCTGGCCGAGGGCAAGGAGACCCGTGTCATCGACGGCCGCACCTACGTGCTGGAGTACCCGATCAAGGGCGATGTCGCGTTGATCGGCGCCCACCGGGCCGACCGCATGGGCAACCTCGTCTACCGCAAGACCGCCCGCAACTTCGGGCCCGTCATGGCCACCGCGGCCACGACCGTGATCGCGCAGGTCCGCGAAGTCGTCGACACCGGAGTGATCGACCCGGAATCCGTGGTGACGCCGAGCGTCTATGTCGACCGTGTGGTGCAGGAGGCCAACGCATGAACCCAGACCGACCCTCCATGGGCGCCGAGCGCGGCCCCCTGGGCAAGCACGACATCGCCGCTCTCATAGCCCAGGACATCCCCCACGGGTCCTTCGTCAACCTCGGTATCGGCCAGCCGACACTCGTCGCCGACCACCTGCCCGCCGATTCCGGTGTGGTGCTCCACACCGAGAACGGCATGCTCAACATGGGCCCGGCCGCACACGGCGACGCGATCGACCCCGATCTCACCAACGCCGGCAAGATCCCCGTGACCGAGCTGCCCGGAGCGGCGTACTTCCACCACGCCGACTCCTTCGCCATGATGCGCGGCGGACACCTGGACATCTGCGTCCTGGGAGCCTTCCAGGTCTCCGCGGGAGGTGACCTCGCCAACTGGCACACCGGCGCCCCGGACGCCATCCCCGCCGTCGGCGGAGCCATGGACCTGGCGATCGGAGCCAAGAAGGTCTTCGTCATGATGACGCTGTTCAGCAAGACCGGTGTGCCGAAGCTCGTACCGCAGTGCACCTACCCGCTGACCGGACCGGGCTGCGTCGACCGTGTCTACACCGACCTCGCCGTCTTCGACATCACCTCGCAGGGCATCACGGTGCGGGAGACCTTCGGCACCACCATCGACGACCTCGCGGGCCGCCTGGACCTGCCGCTCCTGCCCGCCCGGGCCCGACCTCACGCGGAGGGCTGAGGGCACGGCGGACCGGCAGTCCGGCGCCGGTCGCCGACCGGATCGTGGCCGCGGCCCGGGCGCCGGCGCTGCGCAACTCGTGGTGGCCGGGGCCTTCCTCGGTGGGGCGGTCGCCGTGGAGGTGGCGGCGCGGCATCCCGAGTACGTCAGCGGCCCGGCCACCGACGTCGGCTTCGCGCGCCCCGCACCGCCGTCGTCGGGGCCGGCCCCAATGGTGGCCAGGCCTGACGGGCACAGCCCGTCCCCGAGCTGAACGTGTTCAATTATTCTGACAGCGTGTACTCGTCATGTCCCGACAGCAGTGTCGGGCGGCGGGTCCGATCAGGCTGTGTTCAGGGGGGCGGCAATGAGGAAGGGCAGACCGGGGGGATGGGTTGGGAGCGTGGTGACGGGGCTGACCGTGCTGAGTGCGTGCGCCAACCCATACCAGTACTTCGCGGGCACCGGGCTGCACGACGCCACGATGACCGAGGCCGCAGGGAGCTGGGAAAACGTCGAGGACACGCGGCTGACACTCCGCCCGGACGGTACGGCCCTCTTTCAGCGGCTCGACGGCCAGGACTTCGACTTCGACGACGGCTGGCGCGTCTCCGGCACCGGGACCTGGGAACTGACCGACGACTCCGACGGGCAGGACATCCGCCTCGCCATGACGACCCGGACCGGATTCGAGACGCGCGACGCCGCCACCGCGGCCGACGCTTCGGCTTCCGCCCCGCCGCCCGCGACATACACATGGCACTTTTACGTTCGCCGCGATCCGCGTGAAGCGTTGGAGCTGTTCTTCTTCTACGGGGATCCCGATATCGGGAACACGTATGTGATGACACGCCCTCCGGCTTGACGGCCGTGCTGGGAGGCCCCAGCCGTCAGGCCCTCGGGCGTGGGCTCACCGCATGAGGTCCGGGCGGCCCCGCAGGGCGATCTTCAGAAAAACGAAGATTTTGAAGATCTGGCAGGCGCTCAGGCGCTCAGGCGGCGCGGGCGGCGGCCCGGAGGGTGACGCGGATGGTTTCCGCGGCCGGCGGAGCGAAAGCGCCTGGGAGGTGGGAGTTGAGCAAGGGTGGTAAGGAGAGCCCCGGTTCGGGGCTTGAGTGGCTCATCGGCCCTTCTCGGTGAACATGTTGATCAGGCCGTGGGCTGTGTTGTCGTCGGAGTCGATCCGGTGGACCTCGACACCTTCAAAAGTGGCGACCTCGGCGCTGCGGGGGAACATGGCCTGCTCGTACTCGGTGAGGGCGGCCTCGATGTCGTCGGGGTGCGCGGCCAGGGCCTTGCCGAGTTCGGCGCCGTCGAGCATGGCCAGGTTGGCGCCTTCGCCGTTCGGGGCCGCGAGGTGGGCGGCGTCGCCGAGCAGGGTCACCCCTGGTACCCGGTCCCACCGGTGCCCGGTCGGCAGGGCGTAGTGAGTGCGCAGGACCGGCGCGGTGTCGCCGTCGGTGATCAGCGAGGTGAGCTCCGGTGCCCAGCCGTCGAACTCTGCCGCGATCCGCGCGGTCGCCGCCGCAGCATCGGTGAAATCGATGGCGGCGAACCAGTCCAGCGGCTTGGTGAGCGCCACGTAGGTGTGCAGGGTGTCGCCGCTCTCCCGGTGGGCGAAGATCTCCTTGCCGGGCGAGGGCGCCATCATCGACCCGCCACCGACCGCTTTGGCGGCGGCGGGGTGCCGGGTGTCGGCGTCGAACAGGTAGGTCTCGACGAACGACGTGCCGGCGTACTCAGGTATGGCGGTGGAGAGCAGCGGCCGCACCCGTGACCACGCGCCGTCCGCGCCGACCAGCAGGTCGGCGACGACGGTGCCGCCGTCGTCGAACGTCACCTCGTAGCGACCCTCGCCGAGGGCACGGGTGCTGCTGACCTTGTGGCCCCACCGGACGGTGCCGGCCGGGAGCGAGTCGAGCAGGATCCGTCGCAGGTCGCCGCGTAGCGCTTCGGGGCGACCGCCCGTGCCGTCGTCGGCCTCTTCGAACATGACGGTCCCGTCCAGGTCGAGGACCCGCATCGCCTGGCGGCCCTCCAGGACTATGGCGTGGAATTCGTCCATCAGGCCGGCCGCCTCGAGGGCGAGCTGCCCGTTGTAGTCGTGAATGTCGAGCATCCCGCCCTGCGTGCGCGCCGACGGGGAGGGATCGGCCTCGTAGACCGTGGCCGGGATGCCGTTGACGTGCAGGACACGGGCCAGTGTGAGTCCGCCGAGTCCGGCGCCGATGATCGTGACTGGGGTGTGCATGATGGCTCCTCGAGATCGGGCCGCCCGGTGGGCCCGGTCGGCCGTTTCTGGAAAGGTGCCCGACCCCGCCGACGAGCCGCCGACACCCGACCGACGGCCTTCCGATACCTGACCGACACCGCAGCTCAGCCCCGGCGCCTACCCGGAACGGCGTTCAGTTCGGCGTTCAGCTCGTCCGGGTCGATCGTGCTCATGCTCGCGTTCCCGCGTCGCCCTCCGGGGCGCCGATGCGAGGCCGATGCGAAGCCCGGCCTGCACCGGGTACGGCGAACGGCACAACGGCTGTGTGCGCCGGCCGTCGGTCCTCGTGGTCCTCGACGTCGTCCTCGGTGGCGTCCGGGCCGCGGAAGGGGCGCAGGTCTTGATGTTGAACAGACTGCGGCCCAGGAAACCTGCCCGATGCCTGTGCCGCGTAGCGGTACAGGCATCGGGCGAGCAGGCCAGAATCTCCCTCCCTTCAGGAGGGAGAGCAAGTCAACCAGCAGCCACCACTTGGCCGGCCGTGACCTGAGCAGGGTTGGGGAGCAGGGACGCGAGGCTGTCCCGTACGAAGTCAGCCGCCCTCGTGATCGACTCTTCGGCCCCGGCCTGGTCTTCGAAGACGCTGGTGGAGACCATCACTCCATTCCCGGCGTCAACCCAGTAGTAGGCCACGAATCCGGGGACTTGGCGGAGGATGGGCACGAATCCCTCGTCCACTCGTCGTCCCGCCTCGGCAGGATCCGTGACCCCTTCGTACCGACGAAATACTGCGTACATAGCTGATCTCCTCACGGATCCCAAGGTCACCTCGCGAAACGACATACCACCCACCGCACGACTCTCGCTCACGGGATGTCCGGAAGGCACCCGGATAGGCGCATTGGTGATCCGAACCGGGTATCTGCTGGGGCCAGGGCTGAGGAAGGGGGCTTCACTCGATACCCAGGATGAGTCGATGGCCTCAGGCCGCGAATCCGATGTTGGTGACGAACTCGTATTGGCCCCACTGGGAGCCGAGGTCGACGACCGCGTCACTGATCCAGGCGTCGTCGAGGGCTTCGTAGTCGTCGGCGGCCCATGCCTCGATGATGCGGTCCCAGTGGCGGACGTTGAGGGTGCGGTACTCGACGGCACGCTGGCGGGGCCGGTTGACCTGGGACTGGTTGAGCGGGTGGAACTCGACGCGGGTTCCGCGGCCTTCGCGGTTGAGGCGCGCCAGCAGGTAGCGGGCGACGTTGTGGCGGCGCACCGTGCGGTAGGCCCTCTCGATCTGCTGGAGGCTCCTCTTCGACGGGTTGCGCCTGCCCTGCAGCCACTTGTTGATGGTGTCGTCCGTGACCGTGAGGCCGGCCTCGCGTGCCGCCTGGCGGGCGTGATCGGTACGCGTGAGGTAGTGGAGTCGTGCGAGCAGACCACGCCGTGCCGTGATCGGGGTGGTGACGAAGCCGGCGAGCGCGTCGAGCTGGCGGGCGACGGCTTCATGTCCCTTGATGCCGCGAGCCCCGTACTTGCCGAACTCGATGTTCCTCTCCGGCACCTTCGTCTCCTCCACTTGCCCCTGCTTGACGGTACCTCAAGTGCGGGAGCGCTCCTGGTCGCGAGCGGAGTTGTCCGCGGGCGGCACGTTCGGTCGCCTTGTCCCTTCTCGCTCAGTCGTCGTGTTCGTCACCGGAGGCGGGCTCCGGCTCGGCGCCGACCGAGTAGACGTCCTTGACCTTGACCTCGGTGACGCCACGGCCTTCGGCGAACACCGCCCGCCAGTCGCCGATGACGTGCAGTTCGTCGGTGCCCATCGCCCGGACGACCATCAGGCCCTCGTCGTAGGCCCGGTGCGCCTTCCACCACAGGTTCGCGAACGCCTGGGCGCGGATCAGGTGCATCCAGTCGGTGCGGTACAGCTCCCGGTTGTAGTTCGACTCCCCCAGCGTGGAGACGAACTTCGAGTACATCGCCTTGACGTATTCCAGTGTCACGTCGTCGTCCTCGGCGATCGCCCGGTCCCTGGCGTCCTTCAGAGCGACGCGGAACTTCTCCAGCAGGCCCTCGGTGGCGCCGGACGTCCAGGACTCGTGGATCTGCGGCGGGTCGCACAGTCCGTACTTCGGGCCGGCGAGACGCAGCAGCAGGCGCAGGGTCGGCTCGGTCACCCAGAGCGGGCCCGGCTCGTCCCGGTTGCCCAGTGGGTTGGGCAGGTAGGCGTCGTGTTCCCAGTGCGGCGGGGTGATGAGGTGGACGCCGGAGCGGCGCCGGTCATGGTCGTTGCCGGTGGAGTGCTCCAGCTGGCCGAGCGGCAGGTGCGTCTTGAGCGCGGACAGGTAGGCGCCGTTGACGTCGAGCGCGGTCACCTCGTGGACGCCGGGCGGCAGTTCGGTCCTGCTCCACTTGGGGCGGGCTTCCCAGATCTGGTCGGCGCCGCGCGCTGTCTGCTTGCGCAGGATGTCGGGCAGCCACGGATGGGCGACGACGTCGTACCGTCCGCCCTTGCGGCTCTCGTCCAGCAGTGCCATCGCGTCCGGGATCGCCCGCTTCACCAGTGCGTTGGTTGCCGCTTCGACATCGCCGGAGTGCTGGGCGAGGGCGGCTGTGACGGCGGCGGCGATCAGGTCCGGGGTGTCGGCGGTCTGCATACGGCGGCCGACGGGCACGACCTTGACCCCGTGGGCCGCCTGGCCCGGCCGGCCGGCGGAGGCCGGCGGGCGGGGTTCCCTCTGCTGGGCAGGCTGCTCCGGCCGGGCGGGTTCCGCCATCCGTGGGTGCTCGGTTGTCGCGCATTCGGCGGGGTCCAGGTGTTGCGGAAATCCTGCGACCTGGTGACGGGCCGGCTGCCCGCACAGCACACAGGGCCGAGCGGAGGCGAGGACTTCGACGTCGTCCGGGCCGAGGTTCTGTTCGGCTTCTGGCGGGCCGTCGTCCACGGGCTCCTCGGCCGGTGCGCTCTCAGTCGCGGAGGCGGCCAGCCTGGTCCGTGCTCCCTCGAGGAAGTACGCGTACTTCTCCCGCACTTCGCCGCTCGGGTCCCGGCCGGACTCCCAGCCCCCGACGGTGGAGGGGCTGACGTTCAGGGCCCGTGCGAGCTGTGCGCGCGAGAGGTTCAGATCTTCGCGCAGCGCGCGCCGCTCCTCGGCCCGTGGCAGCGGAGCCTCCTGCTTGGCTCCGGCGAGCAGGGCATCGATCGCGTCGAAGTCCGTCATCGGGTTTCCCCGTCCTGCACCGTTGCGGCGGAGCGCGCGGTGTCGGCGCGCCGGCCGGGAGCTCGGCGGCGTTCTGTGGGCAGTGACTCGGTGGCCCGGGTGGGGCCCGTGAGGAGGTCGATCGCGTCGATGCCGTAGTGCGCGGCAACCGCGTCGCAGTCGGCCAGGCTCCAGGCAGCGCTGCCGGCCTGACGACGGCTCACCTGGGCCTGGCTCACCCCCAGGGCAAGGGCGAGCTCGGTCTGCGACTCGCCGGTCGCGTACAGAAGTGCGGCCACGGCGGACCGGACTCGCTCTTCGAGATTCATGCCCATGACGCAGATGCTACCAATCAAACAGCATACGGCATGCGTATTACGCATCAACACGGCGATGGGGTTGCTGTCGACCGAGGGGAGCCGGCGCGCGTACCACTTGGCCTGGCAACGGCAGGAGATCGCGTCATAGCAGCCCATCGAGGTACCAGCTGTGAGTGCCCATCAAGGGGTGTCATCGGCGTCGACATCTCACCCAGGGGTCGCCGGTGCAGGTTTGCCGGCCAGGAAGGCGGCCTCGACGGCGGCAGCCCGCGGCACACCCAGCAGGGTGAGCAGTACGGTGTTGGTCCCACCGGTGCGGTCCCGGCCCTTGCCCGCGGTGCAGTGGAAGACGACGGGGCGGGGGTTGGTCGCGATGACCCCCAGGGTGGCATGTGTGATCCACACCACATGGCGTGGGTGCATAGCGGGGTAGGGGCCAGTGTCTTTATTAAGGCGTAGGGACGTGTCCGCGGTCGTGCGGCGGCGTGCGTGGTCGATGACACGTGCGTTGCCCTGCGACCCCATGAGGCTGCGGTGGAGGCCGGCGTGCTCGGCAGGGAGGCAAGGGGTCGACGCTGATGGGGCAGTTGCGGGCCGATGAGTTCGACCGGTTCGTGGCGGCTCGGTGGTCTGCGTTGCTTCACCTGGCGCGGTTGCTCACGGGTGGAGACCGGCACCGGGCCGAGGATCTGCTGCAGGAGGCGCTCGTGAAGCTGTGGTTCGCCTGGCCGAAGGTGGCCGAGCAGGCACCCGAGGCATATGTGCGCAAGGTCCTGGCCCGCGCCGCGGCTCGCTCGGCACGGCGTCGCTGGTGGGGCGAGCATCCCGTGGACCAGCTGCCCGACCCGCCCGAGGTGGGAGACGAGACGGCCGTCGTGGACGAACGGACCCGGTTGGAGGCCACGCTGGCGTTGCTGCCGGCGCGACAGCGGGCCGCGGTGGTGCTGCGCTACTACCAGGACCTGCCCGAGCAGCACGTCGCGGAAGTGCTGGGGTGTCCGGTGGGTACCGCCCGTTCACTCACGGCTCGCGGCGTCGCACGGTTGCGGCAGCTTCTGGCCGACGCAGTCAAGCCGGTCGAGTGAAGAAGGAGCCATGGATCACTTCGAGCAAGAGCTGGCCCGCATGATGCGGGACAGCCAAGAGGACACGCCCTACGAGGACCGGCACCAATACCGTCTGCAAGCCGGCGTTCGCGCCCGGCAGCGGGCCCGGAAGGCCTGGATGGCCACCGGATCCGTGCTGACCATTGCCGGACTCGGAGTCGGACTGGTGGTCCTGGCGAGCTCTTTCGCTCAGGGCGGGCCCACTGGTCCTCAGCCCCGCCCCGTCACCTCTGCCGAGTCGGTCCCGACGCCGTCGACGGCCCGCCCCGGCTCCACTGCCCAGGGGGCGCCGCTGCCGCCGCGGACCTCGACCGCCCGGGTAGCGACCTGGCCGGGTTCAAGCGGTCCCGATCAGTGAGGCCCGCCGACTGAGCCGGCGTTAACTGCCACCGACCGCCGCACAGCTGCCCTGCTGGTCATCCCCACTCGTCATCCCCGCTGGTCCAACTCTCCACGACTGGAACCTCACCACGTGATCCATGAGAACGCGCCCGCGTCTGTCGACCAGCCGGAGGTGCTGGCGAGTCGTCGGCCGACCTCCTGGGAGCAGCGGCTGCGCCGCTTCGGGCACGTCGAGCGCCCGCGCATGTCCGTACGCGACCGCCTGGTCGTGCCGTTTCCCGAACCCGGTTCCCGGCCGTGGCGCATGCTCGGGCTGTCCCCGGCGGCGGCGGGCCGGCTGGCGCGCTGGTCGGGATGGGGCGGGCCGCTGCTGGTGGCGCTCCTTGCCGGGCTGCCGCGCTTTTGGCGTCTGGGCAGCCCGCGGGCGGTCGTGTTCGACGAGACGTACTACGCCAAGGACGCCTGGTCCTTGCTGCAGTTCGGCTACGAGGGCACCTGGCCGGACCGTAAGATCTCCGACCCGCAGATACTCGCCCACCCCCAGGTGATCCCGCTCTCCGACACCGGCGCCTTCCTCGCCCATCCACCGGCGGGCAAGTGGGTGATCGCCCTCGGCGAGTGGATGTTCGGCCTCAACCCGTTCGGCTGGCGCTTCATGACGGCGGTCCTCGGCACGCTGTCGGTGCTGATGCTGTGCCGAACAGGACGCCGCCTGTTCCGTTCGACTCTGCTGGGCTGCCTGGCCGGAGCGCTGATGGCGGTGGACGGTCTGCACTTCGTGATGAGCCGCGCCGCTCTGCTCGACATCGTCGTCATGTTCTTCGTACTGGCGGCGTTCGGATGCCTGCTCATCGACCGGGACAACGCACGGGCCCGGCTCGCGGCAGCCCTGCCGGTCGACGAGGACGGCCGGGTACGCCCCGACGGACACACCGGCGACCGTGCCGGGACGGGAGTGCGTCCCTGGCGGCTCGCAGCCGGCCTCTTCCTGGGACTGGCGGCGTCGACCAAATGGAACGGCCTGTACTTCCTCGCCTTCTTCGTGATCCTCACTCTGTTGTGGGACGTCGGCTCCCGCCGCGTGGCCGGGGCGTTCCGCCCCTACCGCGCGGTGCTGCGCAAGGACCTCGGCTGGTCGGTGCTGTCCCTCGTTCCAGTCGCTGTCGTGACGTATCTGGCGACGTGGACAGGCTGGTTCCGGTCCGACAACGGCTACGGACGCCACTGGGCGGACGGCCGCGGCGGCACCTGGTCGTGGATTCCGGCCCCGCTGCGCAGCCTGTGGCACTACGAGTACGGGGTGTACCGGTTCAATGTGGGGCTGCACGCTCCCCACACGTATGAGTCGAACCCCTGGAGCTGGCTGGTCCTCGGCCGCCCTGTGCTGTTCGCCTATGAGTCGCCGAAACCGGGGCAGGAAGGCTGCCACACGGCGGGCGGTTGTTCACAGACGATCCTCGCCCTGGGAACACCGCTTCTGTGGTGGTCGGCATGCTGCGCACTCGTGTACCTGCTCTACCGATGGGCGCTGCGCCGCGACTGGCGCGCCGGCGCCGTCCTGTGTGCGGTGGGTGCCGGTTATCTGCCCTGGTTCCTGTACCAGGACCGCACGATCTTCTCCTTCTACGCGGTCGTCTTCGTGCCGTACCTGTGCCTGGCCGTGACGATGATGCTGGGAGCCCTGCTGGGTCCGCCGGGAGCGGACGACAAGCGCCGCATACGAGGTGCGGTGGCCGCCGGCGTGCTGGTCCTGCTCATCGCCTGGAACTTCATCTACCTTTTCCCGGTCTACACCGCGCAGACGATTCCGTACGCCGACTGGCAGGCCAGGATGTGGCTCGACACCTGGATCTGAGAACCGCGCGCGGAGCAGCGTGACCGGAACTCGGCTTGGAGGTCCCACAGTTGCTGTCCGGCTGCGGGATCCGACGTCGGTGACGTACTCGTACTGCCCCCGTTCGGAGCCCAGGTCCGCCGCCGTGTCACCGACTCGGGCGTCGCTCCCGCTCAGTCTCCAGGAACGGTCACGTCGTCAAGTGCTCGGCATGGGCTCGCGCCGTCTCAGCGGCATGGCGTGCCTGCCGTGCAGCGCGGTCTTTCTGTGCGGCCTGGTCGCGTGCGCGGTCCAGGTCGTCTCGCATCCGGCGCCGTAGTTCCACGGTGGCGTGGAGCTGCTGGGCCAGTTCGGTAGCGCGCTCTTCGAGTTCACGCAGTGCGGCTTCGGCCTGCTCGGCCTTCGCCTGCGCCTGGTCGTGCTCCTTCTCGCAGTGCCGGGCCCGCTGCTCGGCCGCTTCCGCCTTGCGCCGGGCCTGTGCCGGTTTTCTGTCCGCTTGCGCCGCGCGGCGTTGCCTGCGGGCGGACTTGGCCGGGGTGGCGGGGGTGGCGGCGGGGTGTTCTGGTTTCGGCGGTGGTGTGCCTTCGTGCGTCCGGTGAGATGCGGCGACCGGGCGGACAGGTCTCTCGGCGTCCGCGGTGAAGCCGACGGGAGGAACGAGGGCTCTGACGAGCCGGCCGGAGGCCCATTTCTCCGCTGCCGCCGGATCTGCCAGAGCCGCATGCAGGGTCTGTTCGACCTTGCGCTGCGCGCCTTCCCCGAGGGGATGTCCGGCCTCGGCTGCCAGGGTGCGGGCCTGCTGGGAGAGGGCGCCGACGAGGGTGCGCTGCTGCTGGCCGAGACGTCTCAGCTGGGTGCGGGCAAGTTTCCGGTGAGCCTGTCGGAGGCCTTCGCCGAGGCGGAGCAGGCGGGCGACCTGTTCGGGCTCGGAGTGGACCAGCAGGTTGCTGGCCCAGGCCGACAGCGCGGGGCGGCGCAGCGCGGCGATCTGGGCGGCCAGGGTGGCTCTTCCGGCGGCTAGGGCCTCGTCCACGCGTGCGGTGCGTGCCCCGACGAACTGGGTCGGATGCAGCGTGTACAGCTCCTCGACGACGTTCTTCAGATCCACGGCCCACCGCCGCCCTTCCCTCCCTCCTCCACTAGGTACAGCTTTGCACCATTCGCCAGGAAACTGCACAACCATTCGCTCGACTTGTACGAGTCCCCTCCCCCGACGGTTCCTTCACGGGTCCGCCCGAGGACGACTCGGTCAGCGCAATCCCTGGACCGTGCTCACCGTGGACATGCACCGGCTGGGACACACCCTCGCCCATCAGCTCCGAGCGGGGAACGCCGGTGCGCCGGAGGGCGCCGCCGGCCGTCCACGACAGTCGCGCGCCCCACGCTGGTCACGCGCATCACGACACGTCAGTCGGCGTAACTAACGCGTCAATGCCACAAACGATCACGAGCGTTAGTAAGGTACCCCCATGAGTTCTCCAGCCACCTCCGGCGACCGCGACAAGGTCGTCTCCAAGCTGCCGGGCCAGCTCCGGCAGGATCTGAAGGTCAGAGCCGCCCAGCACGGCATCGAGATCCAGGCTGCCGTCGAACAGGGCATCAGGGACTGGTGTGCGCTCGCCTCGGCCACCGAACCCGTCGACACCGCAGGCGCCGACTCCTTCTCCACCTTCCTCCCGCCCGGGCAGTGGGAAACCTTCCGGAAGGTCTCGGCGGACCGCAGCGTCTCCCTCATCCAGGGACTCGCCCAGTCCGTCAAGTTGTGGCTCGACTCGAACCCCGCGCCCGACGTCGAGCGTCCCACCGTCACCCGCCGCGTCATCGTCTGCAACCAGAAGGGCGGTGTGGGCAAGACCGCGATCACGGCCGGTGCCGGCGAGGCGCTCGCCGAGTCCCCCAACACCCTGCACGCCGTCCGCGTGTCGAAGGCGCTCGCCAAGGCCCTGCGTGCGAGCGACGACCACGGCGACACCGAGGAGGCCGAGGACGAGCCCCTGGAGATCGAGAACCTGCCCGGCCTGGGCATGCGCGTCCTGCTCGTGGACTTCGACCCCCAGTGCCACCTCACCAACCAGCTCGGCGCCGCTCCCCTGCCGATGAACGGTGACAGCCTCACCAACCACATGGCGGGCGACCCCAAGGGGGACCTGCGCGACCTCGTCGTGCCCATCGACGAGGAGACCTTCGGCGACCGTCTGCATCTGCTGCCCGCCTGCAACGACGCCTTCCTCCTCGATGTGCGGCTGTCCGCCGTACGGGCCCGCGAAGCCGCGCTGGAGCGGGCGCTCGCCCCGCTCGAGGCGGACTACGACGTCATCATCGTCGACTGCCCGCCCAGCCTCGGCCTCAGCATGGACGCCGCCGCCTACTACGGCAGGCGCCGCGACGGCGAGAAGCCCGGTCAGTCCGGTGCGCTCATCGTCGTGCAGGCCGAGGACAGTTCGGCCGACGCCTACGAACTGCTCACCACGCAGATCGACGACCTGCGCGAAGACCTCCAGATCGACATCGACTACCTCGGTATCGTCGTCAACCTCTACGACTCGCGCCGCGGTTACATCGCCACCTCCTCGCTCCAGGGCTGGGTCGACATAAAGGATCCGAGGGTGGTGGGACTGATCGGCGACCTCAAGGAACAGAAGGAAGCGGTCCGCATGAAACAGCCCTTGCTGTCCTATGCACCCAAGTCGCAGCAGGCCATCGGAATGCGCGCACTGGCCCGGGAGATCTCATGAGCAAGGCCGACCAGCTGGGCGCGGGACGTTTCGGCGGCGCCCGGCCCGTCAGCGCACGCCGGCAGGCCGTGGCCGCCGCGACCGGCGTGCCGACCGAGGGCGTGGCTCCGCCCAGCGAACTGCCCGTCGACCAGATCAGCCCCAACCCCGACAACCCCCGCTCGCAGCTGGGCAATCTCACCGACCTCGCGGGAAGCCTGCAGACCCACGGCCAGAAGCAGGCCATCACGGTCATGAACCGCGATGCCTATCTCGCGGCCAACCCGGATCGCGCGGGCGACCTCGAGCCGAACACCACCCACGTCGTCATCGACGGCAGCAGCCGCCTCGCCGCCGCCCGCGAAGCCGGCCTGACCACCGTCAAGGTCATGGTCAGCGACGAACAGGGCAGCACGTCGGAGGAACTGCTCGAATCCGCTCTGGTCGCCAATATCCACCGCCAGGACCTCGAAGAACTCGACGAGGCCCGCGCCCTGCAACGACTGCTCGCCATCCACGGCAGCCAGACGGCCCTGGCCAAGCGGCTGCACCGCTCCCAGGGTTGGGTCTCGCAGCGCCTGGCGCTGCTCACACTCACCCCCGAACTCCAGGCGCAGATCGGCCAGGAGCCCATCGACCTGCTGCGGGCCGTCGGCAACAAGCCGGCCGACACACAGCAGGCGGCACTCGAAGCGCTCAAGGCCGAACGCGCCCGCAAGGAGGCGGAGAAGGCGGCCCGCAAGGCCGCTCGCCAACCCGAACGGGCGGCGGCCGACCCCGGCCCGGCCGAGGACGGCGAGGCGGCCGGGTCCGGTGCCGAACAGGCCACCGGGGCCGCGGCGCCGACGGTGCGGAACGAACCTCCGACGGTACCGATCCAGGCACAGCCGCCCCAGGCGCAGTCGTCCCAGGCGGACACCGCGGACGCGGTCCGGGAAGCGGCACCGCCCAAGGCATCCCCCACCGTGTCACCCACGGTGCCGCCGAAGCCCGCCCGGCCGATCGCCGAACCGCGCACGGCCACCGCCCCCTCCGACGGCACCCCGCCGACGGCCGCCAAGGGACAACTCGCCCGCACACTTCCGTACGACGAGCCCGGATCCCTGGCGATGCTGCTGGACCTGAAGATCGAGAGCGACGACACGTTCCTCGACCTCATCGACTTCCTGAGTGTCAGGGCACTGCAACGCGACCCCGCCCGGCTGGGCGAGATCGCGCAGCGCCTCGTCGACCAGGCCACCGCTCAGGTCGACTGACCCGGTGGGCCGCGGTCCGCCCCGCTCCGCCCAACCGCCGGAGCGGGGCCAGGCCCGTGCTGTACGTGTATCGGTCCCCCGGCACGGTGATCTCCTCTGTGCCGTGCCCGACGGGAGCCGCGCCGACTGTTTCGCGGGCAGCGGCCGCTTTGTTCCACCGGCGGCCCCCGGAGGATCAAGGCGTCCCCGGCACACCGCGCTTCGAGGCCCTGCCGGAGCGGCGACGTGGGCCTCCTCCGCAGCGGTCGACCCAACGGCGTCACCCGGCACCGCAGCGTCCTCCACCGCGGCCGGGAGTGGCGGGTCGCCACCAGCCGGTGCCGCACCGATTCGGCAAACATTTCACTCGAACGAACGGAGAGTGCGAAGGCGCCGCCGGAAAACACCTTCCGTCTCGGTCGAAGTGTGACAACGCGCGTGTGCTCACACGAGTCCCGGGGCCCCGGTTCGGCCATGCCCGCGGCTCTCATACTTCTGCTTATGATCGGCACATGTTGGAGTCCCGACACCTCCGCACCTTCCACGAGGTGATCACCACCGGTTCGTTCACCGCGGCCGCACGCTCCCTCGGCTACACCCAGCCCGCTGTCACGCAGCAGATCCGGGCGCTCGAGCGGGAGGCGGGCGTGCCCCTCTTCACCCGCAAGGGCCGGCGGATGTGCGTCACTGAGGCGGGGCAGATGCTGGCCCGTCACGCCGAGGTGATCCTGGGCAAACTGCGTGACGCCCAGCAGCAGCTCCAGGCGCTGGCGCGACTGCGTGCCGGCCGGGTCCGTGTCTGCGCCTTCCCCAGCGCCAACGCCACGCTGATCCCGGATGCGGTGGCCGCACTGCTGGCGGAACACCCCGCCGTACGGGTGGAACTGCAGGAGGCCGAACCACCCGAGTCCCTGCACAGGTTGCTGGCCGGCGAATGCGATATCGCACTGTCCTTCAGCTACCCGGGGCTGCGCGCCGAGGTTCCGCCCGAACTGGCGGAGATCGACCTCCTGGAGGACCAGCTGGTGGTCCTGCTGCCGGCCGGCAACCAACTGGTCCGCCGACGTGCCGTGCGCCTCGCCGAGCTGGCCCAGGCACGCTGGGTGGCAGGTTGCTCCCGGTGCCGGGCGAACCTGCTGCAGATCTGTGCCGAGGACGGGTTCGAGCCGGACGTCGTCTTCACCACCGACGACAATCTCGCGCTGCAGAGCCTGGTGGCTGCCGGGGTGGGCATCGCGGTGGCCCCCTCATTGGTGCTCTCCTTCCTCAACCACCGTCAGGTGACCGGCCGGGTGATCGAGCCGAGGGTCGTCCGCCGGGTCAGCGCCTACGCGCTGCGCGAGCACTTGCACCTGTCGGCCACCGAGTTGGTGCTGGAGCACATACGCTCGGCGGCCGCCAGCCGGAACGGCTGCTGACCCACTGCGACACCCGCCGCCTTCCTCTGGCTTGCATAAGCAGCGGTAGGGAGCAGCGAAGAAACACTGCTTGGACGCCTGCGTCTGCCGGCACGGAAGCTGCTGCACATGAGAGCAACCACCGCACATGGGTCCGACAGTGCGCACATCACCAGAACAACGGCAGCCCTGACATCGGACATCCGGGCCGTAGTGGCGCGTGGCCTGAGCCCCGCACGCTCCGCCGACCTGGCCGCGGAGGCGCTGCGTGGCTACCTCGCGGATCCCGAACTGCTCACCGCCGAACAGTGCGTTGGCTCACGCGAGCGCTACACACAACATGTGCTGCACGCCGAACCGGACGGCAGCTTCTCGGTGGTGGCGCTCGTCTGGCTGCCCGGTCAGCGCACCCCGGTCCACGACCACGTCTCCTGGTGCGTGACGGGTGTCCACCAGGGGACGGAGACCGAACACCGCTACCGCCTCGTGCCCGAGGGCAAACCCGCCCGCCTGGTCGCCACGGAGGTGGTGACCAACCCGGTGGGCTCCGTCTGCGGCTTCGCCCCGCCCGGCGACATCCATGAGGTGCGCAACTCCGGGGCCGGCACCGCGATCTCCCTTCACGTCTACGGCGCCGACGTGGTGCGTCTGGGCAGCAGTGTGCGACGCGTGTACGAGCGCCCTGACGGCGAGCGTGACTGACGCCGTGAACAGAGTCCACGACGGATCGCTCATTCCCCTCGTGCTCAGGTCGTGGTCCCGGCATCGCGTCGTGCCCGGTCTGGCGCTGGCAGCGGTCGGCGTGCTGCTGGCGACCGCGCTGCACGAGGCGCTGCCCGCCGTACCCACGCTCACCGCCGCGGTTCTGCTCGGTGTCGCAGCCGCTCACCTGCCCGGAATCCGGGTGTTCGTCCGGAAGTCGGCGAGGGCTGGACTGGCCATGGCGGCGAAGCGGCTGATGCGGGTCGGCGTGGTCCTGCTCGGCCTCCAGCTCAACCTTGCCGACGTGGCGGAGCTCGGCCTGGCCACGGCGGGAATGGTGTTCTGCGTCGTCCTCGCCACCTTCGCCGGCACGTACTGGCTCGGCCGGCGGTTGAACCTGCCCGGCGACGTCCCGCTGCTCGTGGCCGCTGGTTACGCGATCTGCGGCGCCTCCGCAATCGGCGCGGTCGGCCAGGTGACCAGGAGCAAGGAGGACGACGTCGCCGGCGCGGTCGCACTGGTCACGCTCTGCGGCACGCTCGCGATCGCGGTCCTGCCCGTGCTGCACACCGCCCTCGGCATGGACACCGTGCAGTTCGGCCGCTGGGCGGGGGCCAGCGTCCACGATGTCGGCCAGGTGGTGGCCACCGCGCAGACCGCCGGTCCGCTCGCCCTGCGCGAGGCCGTCCTGGTCAAGCTGATGAGAGTGGTTCTGCTCGCCCCGCTGACCGCGGGGACAGCCGTCGCCCTCCGCCGGTCCCGGGGCACGCGGGGAATCGCAGGCGACGAGCGGCCTCCGGCACTCCCCCTTTTCGTGGTCGGATTCCTGGCAATGATCCTGCTGCGCAGTACCGGACTGCTCGACACCGCGGTGCTCGACCGCGCCGCTGCGGTGCAGCACCTCGTGTTGGCCTCGGCTCTCTTCGGCCTCGGCGCGGCGGCGAACCTGAGCACGCTCACGGGCACGTCCGGCCGACGCATGCTGGTGCTCGGTGTGGCGTCCTGGGGCGTGGTGGCCGGGATGTCGTACGCCGGCGTCCTGTTGACCACCAGATAAGTCCGGTCATCCAACTCGTCCAACTCGTCCAACTCGTCCAACTCGTCCAACTCGTCCAACTCGTCCGGCTCATCCGGCTCGCCACGTCGGTGAGCGGCTCGAAGGTCCGCACCGGAGGCCCGTGCACGACGGCCTGCGCGCGGCCCTGTGACTGCGCGGCCGTCGGGTCCTGTCAGCCGACGTCCTCCAGGTCGAGAGCGGCCAGCGCGTCGCGCAGCGCGGCTCGGGAGTTGATGCCGAGTTTGGGGTAGATCTGGTACAGGTGAGTGCCTATGGTCCGATGCGACAGGAACAGTCGTTCGGCGATCTGCTTGTTCGTCAGCCCGGTGGCCGCCAGCGTGGCGATCTGCCACTCCTGGGCGGTCAGTGCCCCCTTCCCCGGCTGTGCGGTGGCCGATGTGCGGTGGCCGCTCGCGCGGAGTTCGACCGTGGCACGGGTCACCCACGGTGCTGCTCCCAGTTCCTCGAACGCCTTCAACGCCTGGGCCAGTTGCTCGCAGGCTTCCTTCGTCGCACGCCGGCGTCGAAGGCGTTCGCCGTAGAAGAGGCGTATCCGTGCGGCGTCGAACGGCCATCTGCCGGGCTCGGCCTGGGAGAGCGCCTGATCGAACAGGGCGAAGGCGTCATCACTGGGCGTGGTCAGGGCCTCGCAGGCCAGCACGAGCATGTTGAGGCGAGGCGCGAACCGGGGCATCGCGGATTCCCGCATGGCTGCCGCGTGGGCGCCGGCTTCAGCGCGCCGTCCTGTTCTGATGGCCGCCTCCACCAGGTCCATGGTGGAGGCCATGGCCTGCGGACAGTACGGGGCGAGGGTTCCGGGCGGGCTCAGTGCGGTGGTATGCCGGTAGGCGGCCTCGAAGTCGCCGGCGCCGAGAGCGTTCAGACCTCTGGTGTGAAAGGCGAGAACCTGAGCACCGTGGGCGCCGCGGGGGGCAGCCCAGCGGACGATCTCTTCGGACAGGGCTGTGCTCGTCTCCGCGTCGCCCCTTGCCGCGGCCACGATCGCCTGCACATATTGGAACTTGCAGGCGAAGAAGCGGTAGCCGTGCTCCTCGCACAGGACGAGTCCTTCACCGGCCAGTCGTACGGCGTCGTCCCAGCGGCCCACGTTGTGGTAGTCCAGGCACAGGTGCAGCAGAGCGGGCAGGTGCCGGAGGGCGGGTGCGGTGCCCGCCCGGCCCTGTTCGACCAGCCGAAGGGACGCCTCCCGCACATCCGCCAGCCGCTCCGGGTAGAGCGAGCCGATGCCGGTGCGAAAGACGCGGGTCGGCTCCTGGCCGACGTCTGCCAGCAGTGCGTCGAGCGCTTCCAGCGCCCTGTGCCCGGTGCGAGCCGGGTCTGCGACGGTCTGGGCGCATACCCACAACAGGTCGGGAGGTTTTGGGGTCAGCCGGTCGAGCGCCCGGAACAGTGGCGGCCACTTCTGCGGATCGCCGCTGTACCAGCACAGCGTGATCAGGGTGAACAGGGCCTCGATGAGGGCGTCGTCAGATGCGTCCCAGCGGTGTCCTCCGGCCTCGATCGCACCCACCAGCAGCCGGTGCGCGGTGCTGATGTCGCCTTCATTGTTGATCAGGAGGAGGGCGGATGCCGCTGCCGCGTATAGCGATTCCTGGGCGGTGGGGTCGGCCCGCCGGGCTCCGGCCAGCAGGCGTGAGGCGTCTGCCAGCTCACCGCTGGCATCGATGCCGATGTAGGCTGCCTCCGCCAGCCGGCGGCTTTCGTCGGCCGACGCCGGACTGAGCCCTGCGGCACGGGTGAGCGCCGCCACTGCGCCCAGCGCGTCCCCACGCGCCAGGCGCCGACGGGCGGCCTGTTCCAGGAGATCGGCGACTGTCTCGTCCGGACCTGTCGCCGCTTCCCCGAGGTGCCACGCACGGCGCTCCGGCTGGTCGGTGAGCACGGCGGCGAGCGCCTGATGCGCCTGGCGGCGGTCCGAGGCCGCCGCCTGCGCCACCACCGCCGAACCGATCAGTGGATGCCGGAAGGACAGCCGCCGGGACGGGGCCGAGATCGCAACCAGCCGGTCGCGTTCCGCGGGCTCGAGATCGTCGATCACGGCACGGCCGGCCCCGGCCGCCTCGATCACGGCCAGATTGCCCGTGCCCTCGAGCGCCGCGATCAGCAGCAGGCTCCGGCTCGGGTCCGGCAGATCGGCCACGCGTGAGGCGAACAGTGCCTGCAGGCGCTCACTGAGGGGCAGGACCGAGGGCATCGCCGCCAGTGCCGTGCGTTGCTCGGCCTCCAGAGCGGCTGGCAGCTCCACCAGCGCGAGCGGGTTGCCGTATGCCGCTGCCGCGACACGACGCCGCACCGCGAGGGACATCTCAGGGTGTGTGCGGGCGAGCAGCTCGACCGACGACACCTCGTCCAGTGGTTGCAGCCGGTATTCGGTGAGGCCGCTCGACTCGAAGAAACTGTCGGAGGTGACACGGGAGGCCGCCAGGAAGCTGATGCGGCTGCCGATGAGCCGCCGGGCCACGAAGCCCAGTACCGAGGTGGTGGCCCGGTCCAGCCACGGCAGGTCGTCGACGACAAGCAGCAACGGCGTGTCGTCGGCGATCAGGCGCAGCAGCATCAAGGCCGCGGTGGACGTCAGGAGACGGTTGGAAGGCGGGCCGCTGCCGATGCCCACCGCGACCCGCAGGGCGTCGCGGTGGCTGCGGTCCAGCAGGTCGAAAGAGTCGAAGAGCGGCACGAGCAGTTGATTGAGACCGGCGTAGCTGATGTCCGCCTCGAACTGCACTCCGCTCGCCCGCAGCACGCGGCCGCCCTGGCGCCTGGCCTCTACCGCCACTGCGTCGAGAAGCGCGGTCTTCCCCATGCCGGCCTCACCCGACAGCAACAGAGCCGGCCCGTGCACCGCGGAGCCGTTGAAGTGGGTCCGTATGAACTCCAGGTCCTTGTCCCGCCCGATCAACCGCCCTGCGGCGGGACGGGCCGGGTGGTCCGGGTCGCTCATCGGGCTGCTGTCTCCAAGGGCTGTGATGAAAGGCAACTCCCGCGTTGTACAACGATTCTCATCGTGTCAACACTCGACTCGACAGCGTACCGGATCGCTCCGGCACATTATGTCTGCATAGCAAGACGAGCGTCTCGATATGCGGCCTGCTCGCGCGGGCTGGACGTACGGGCAACGCCAGGCGTCACGTGAACTCACACCCTCGCCGATGCGGCGGGCGACGCAGTGACGCGCTGACGCGCCGACCGTCGCGTCGGCGAGGGACCGCTATCGGGATGAGCGTTCGAGGCCGAACGCGTTGGCCACCGGCGAACGGCGCCAAGATGCCTGCGGGTCGCCGATCAGCAAGGCGTGCGCCCCGGAATGCCGTCCGGGGGTCTACAGCCCCAGGTCGAGAGCCAGGCACGAGTAGTACTTCCACGAGCCTTCGGGGTTGTACGAGGCGTTCACCCCGCCGCTCGGCTCGGCCTCCACTTCTTCGGTCATGTCCTCGAAGCGGATGCGCTCGGGAAGCGTGCCGTAGCGCGCGTGCCGCGCTGCCGCGGCGGGATCGCTGGTGAGTTCCTTGTTCATGACCATGCTCCACTTCGTCGATCGTGGATGGCGTCCTTGTTGCTGCCGGGACGACTATCAGCGTGCCCCTTCAATCGTCACCTGTCAAGGCGGTGACGCAATGGTCGGAAACCTCCGGCATCCGCCAGGTGGTACCGGTGGACCGGGTCCGCCACCTCAGAGACGAGGCGGGCTCCGACACGGACAATGTCCGGTCGTTGCTCGCGGAGGCACGTCGGCAGCCCCAGCGGCGTGCACGAACTCGTCGCGCGGACGGGGAAGGATCTGATGCCGGCCCGCCGCAGCCGATCACCCCCTTCCGTCGAGTCGCCCGCCGCTGCCACCCGCGGACGCCGATCACCGCGGCCACACGCTCGGACAGGCCGCCGGCCCCACGTATGCTCGCCTGCATGAATGCTGTGCAGCCCGCCCGCAAGCGTGACGGTGCCGCGACGCGCGAGGCGATTCTCGCCGCGGCGGTGGTGGAGTTCACGGAGCACGGGTACGCAAGGGCCGGGGTCCGGCAGATCGCGGAGCGGGCGGGCGTGACGGCGATGATGATCAACCGTTACTTCGGGTCGAAGGAAGGTCTCTTCGCCCAAGCGGTGGACCGGGCTTTCGGGCCGCCGACGGTGGTCGGTGACGAGCGCCGGGGACTGTCGCGTGCGATCGCGCACACGCTCGCCGAGCGCACCGCGCCCGGTGCCGAGCGTCTCGATCCGTTCCTGCTGATGCTCCGTTCGGTGCAGGATCCCGAGGCGATGGATGCCCTTCGCCGTGGCATCGAGGCACACGTGGGTGCTCGTCTGGCGGGGCTGCTGGAGGGTCCCGAGGCGGAGGTGCGGGCCCAGCTCGGGCTGGCCCTGGTCGCGGGGACGTGGTTGCTGCGTACCGTCGTGGGTACTTCCGCCCTCGCCGAGGCCGACAACGACGGCCTCGCGGATCTGCTGACGCGCATGCTCGGACCGGTCACCGGGGAGGTCGGTGACGGGACTGCGCCCGGCACCGGTGCCGGGGGCACCGCCGGGTAGCCGACGGCGGGGGAATCGCACGGCGGGAAGGGGTGGCGGTACGGGTGCCGTGCCCTTGCCGTTGCCGTTGCCGTTGCCGCACGTTGCCGTTCGGTACCCGTACTGGCCGTGGCCGTCTGTCCGTGTCGCGTTCAGAAGGCGGAGCGGATGAGTCCGCCGTCGACGCGGATGGTGGCGCCGCTGACGTACTGGGCGTAGTCGCTGCACAGGTACGCCACCGCTGCCGCGATCTCGTCCGGCTCGCCGAAACGCTCCTGGTCGTTGGGGATGAGGGCGTTGACGGCGTTGGGCTGGATCTCCTCCCAGGTGTCACCCCATCCGCGGGCGGGGCCGATCTCGGTGACGAGTTCCTTGGTGGCCTCGACGAGGATGGCTCCGGGCGAGACCACGTTCGAGGTGACGCCGGTGCCCTTCAGGTCGCGGGCCAGCGACACGGCGAGGTTGTGCCGGGCCGCAAGGGTGGCGTTGTACTGCGGGTGCGTGTTCATCGGCTGGGAGGCGAGACCGCCGCCGATCGTGATCACCCGGCCCCAGCCTCGCTCACGCATCGCCGGGACCAGGTGCTGGATCATCCGCACACCCGAGACCACGTTGACGTTGTAGGTGTCACACCACTCGTCGGGAGTCGCTTCCGCCCACGACAGATGCCGGTAGAAGCCGGCGTTGTTGACGAGGATGTCGACGGGGCCGTCCGCGGTGGCCGCCCGGGCGACCTCGGCGGCGGCCTCGTCGTCGGCCAGGTCACCCAGCACCGTAGTGGCATTCCCACCGGCCTCGCGGATCTCCCGCGCGACCTTCTCCGTACGCTCCTTGTCCCGACCGTGGACCACGATCGCGGCGCCCTCGGCCGCCAGCAGCTTCGCGATGGCCTCGCCGAGCCCGAGACTCGACCCCGTGACGAGCGCGCGCTTACCGGTCAGATTCAGGTTCATGTCCCATTTCCCTCTCTTGGGTTTCCCGCGCCATGACGACCGGGAAGGGTGTGTCTCCACTAAGTATACGCCCGTAGACTTCTTGCCCGAGCGGGTCGGTCACGATCGCCCCGGGCGCCACGACTCGTCCTGGCGTTCTTCGTCACGGGCTTCCCGGCAAACGCGTGCCGGGCAGGCCCCCGCGGACACGGGCGCCTGCGCAATGCAGTCATGTGACTGACGCCGTATCGCGACGTCAGTCGGCTCGGCCGCCCCACGCCGGGCCCGAACTTCCTCCGGCCGATGCGGTACTGAGACCACGAGATTGAGTCATTGGACGGTTACCCGGGTCCGGCCGCTGCCATGAGGCTGTACTCGCGAAGCCGAGCGCGCAGGCAGTGCCCTCACCGCTGCCTCGTGACCCGCGCCGAACCGACGCGCACTGCTGACGACGGCCTGGTGCTTCCGCAACCCCAGTTCCGCCATGTCCGAAAGGGATCAGCATGCCGTTCATCACCGTGGGCCAGGAGAACACCACCGACATCGAGCTGTACTACGAGGACCACGGGAGCGGGCAGCCGGTCGTCCTCATCCACGGCTTCCCGCTCGACGGGCACTCGTGGGAGAAACAGTCGGCGGCTCTGCTGGCGGCCGGCTACCGCGTCATCACCTACGACCGGCGCGGCTTCGGCCAGTCCAGCCAGCCCACCACCGGCTACGACTACGACACGTTCGCCGCCGACCTGAACACGGTGCTGGACAAGCTCGACGTGCGCGACGCCGTCCTCGTCGGCTTCTCCATGGGCACCGGCGAGGCGGCCCGCTTCCTGGGCACCTACGGATCCGAGCGCATCGCCAAGGTGGCCTTCCTCGGCTCGCTGGAGCCGTGCCTGCTCAAGAGCGAGGACAACCCGGCCGGCGCGGCGCCCGCCGAGTTCTTCCAGGGTGTCTCCGACGCGGTGAAGGCCGACCGGTACGCCTACTACACGGCCTTCTACCGGGACTTCTACAACCTGGACGAGAACCTGGGCACACGTATCAGCGAGGAGGCCGTGCGCAACAGCTGGAACGTCGCCGCGGGCGGCGGGGCCCACGCGGCCGCCGCCGCTCCGCTGACCTGGGGCACGGACTTCCGCGAGGACATCCCCAAGATCGACGTCCCGACGCTCATCCTGCACGGCACCGGCGACCGGATCCTGCCGGTCGAGTCGACGGCCCGCCTCTTCCACCAGGCGCTTCCCTCCGCCGACTACGTGGAGATCGAGGGCGCCCCGCACGGGCTGCTGTGGACCCACGCGGACGAGGTGAACAAGGCGCTGCTGGAGTTCCTCGCCAAGTAACGGCATCCCCGGAGTGCTGGATCACCTGGCGTCCGCCCAGCTGGAACCGGAAGACGTCCAAGGATCCAGGGCCGGCCGGACCCGGCGGGGCCGCCCACCTGCTGAGCGCCCTCAGGATGGCGCGCGCCGCGGAGATGCGGGCCAAGGCCGAGGCCTTGGTCCTCCCGGACGTGGCGGACGGCCGAGGCGGACACACCGGCCCGGCCGGACACGAAGACCTCCAGGTGGCGTGTTCCCCGAAGGTTGCACGACACCGGAGGTCTTCGTCCGGTCAGCCCGGCCCATCACGACTGAACGGCGGTCAGTTCCCGCCGTCCTCCAGGTGCTTGGTCGCCGTGGTCGCGGTGACGTCGGCCGCGTAGACCAGCGCGACACGGTGGTTGTACTGGATGGTGTACATCTTCTTGCTGCCGATGACGACCGCTCCGCTGGACGAGAAGAAGTCGTCGGTGGCGGCGGGCTCCGCGGTGGCGACGTACGCCTGCCCCGCAGGGACGGAGTACATGCTCAACGGAGCCTGCGTGGAGGCGCCCAGACCCGTCGGGTACTCCGCCGCGTCCGGGTAGCTCGACCCGTAGACCGACACCGCGGCGGTGCCCGCGGGCTGGATGACCTTGACCCCGTAGCTGATCTTCGTGTTCTTGCCGTCGGGGTTGAAGAACCACACCTTGGCGCCGCTGTACCAGATCGCGGTCCAGTCGCCCTGCGCGTCCGCGACGACGAACTGCTGCCCGGTCTGCGCCGTGCTGCCCCAGTCGCTGGTCCGGTCGGTACCGGCGGCGGTTCCGTGGATCGCCTGGTCGCCGAAGAGCGGTGCCGTCTCGCTCGGAGCGGTGCGCAGGTAGACGAAGTTCGTCTCGTGCTGCTCGTCCGTGCACGCGGTCGTCTGCCCGGTCGGGTCGTCCGAGGGGCACACCTGCATCGTCTGCTGGTTCTCGGCGAAGGGCGGGTTGATCGTCACGACCTCGCCGGCCCGCGGAACGCCGGGGAGGCCGTTGGCCGGCGCGCCCAGCAGCTTCATGAAGTGGTTCCAGTCCCAGGCGTAGCCCGGGTCCCAGTGCATGCCGGAGACCAGGGACGACTTCGGACCGGCAACGTTGTCATGACCGACGATGTGCTGCCGGTCCAACGGGATGTCGAACCGCGCGGCCAGGTACTGCACCAGAGAGGCCGTGGCCTCGTACTGCGCCTCGGTGTACCAGGCCGCGCCGTCCACGGCGTAGCCCTCGTGCTCGATGCCGATCGAGTGCAGGTTGGTGGAGTAATTACCCGCGTGGAAGGCGATGTTCTTCGTCGGCACCATCTGGGTGACGGCACCGTCGGAGGACATCACGTAGTGCGTCGAGGCGGGATTCGTGGGGACGGCCAGGCCCGCGACACCGGCGTCGTAGGTGGTCTCCAGGTCGTGGATGACGATGGCGTCGATCCTGATGCCGTTGGCGGGCCGGTTGGACACCTGACCGCCGGCGGGCGAGCCGGCGACGAACGTGCAGCGCACGGCGGGCGGGCACTCGGTGTCGGCGGTGGCCGCCGCCTTCAGATGCAGCTCGGCGACCTGTGTCTTCGCGGGGTCGACCGAGGGAGTGGCGGCCAGACGGACCTTCTGGCCGTCCTGCGTCACGGTGGCTTCGCCGCTGCGGATCTTGTCGAAGACGCGGTCGGCGAAACTCACCGCCCCCTGCTTCTGCTTCGACTGGCTGTAGCGGGCCACGGCCCCGTACCACTGGGAGGCGTCGGCGGGCGTGTCACCGACCAACTCCTTCTCGTACGAGGCGAGCAGGGCCGCACCGCCGCGGATGTTGGCGGTTTCGTCCTTCCGCAGTTCCTCCGCGGACAGCCCGGTCAGCTTCGCCGCCGCCTGGAGGGTGTGCAGGGCGGGGTCGTCGGCGAGGGACGCGAGGTCGGCACGCCCCGCGGCGCCCGCGTCACCACCCGCCAGCATGGCGGGAGTCACGTCCGTGAGGTGCATGACCCCGTAGCCGCCATCGGTGCTGACCTGCGCACCGTGCGAGTTCCAGCCCGACTCCTGGTAGGAGAGGGCGAGCAGGACGCTCGACGGAATGTGGTATTCGGCAGCGGCGGACTGGATCGCCTGCTGCCGGGAGGCGGTGGTGTCGTTCGAGGTGTCGGCCAACGCCACGATCGGCATGGTGGCCAGGCCGCCCGCGGCCAGCACACCCACCGCGATCGCGACGCGTACGCGGACAGCCCTCTTTCGCTTGTGCAATTGGTGATCCTTAAGAGCTGAAGGAAAACGTCTGCCGAGCCGTACGCCTCATGGCCCATCGACTGGGTCGAAAGCGGTGGCAGCTTGATGCGCCGACGACTGTACGAGTCCGCTCGGCGTCACCGCTGGAAGATGAGGGCAGCGGCAACGAGGACAAACATATCCCCCTGGAACACGCGCGTGGACAGATGGCGTCCAAAACGCATGTGACCTTCACGAAAATGTTTCCACCACTCAACCTGTCGGCGTGCTGGGGGCGTTGGGCCTCGCCACGACCCCACCTCCGTCCGAAATCTCACAGTCGGACAACCGTGCGCGCCTCGCCCTGCTCAGCACCAACGTCGCGCTGATCGCCGGCGCGATCGGTGCCACCACCGCCCAGGCGGAAATCGGCGGCTCGGCAGCGCCCCCGCGCAGGGGTCTGGGTCGCGGTGTGGCGTGATCGTGCAGATGCCCCGCGACGGGAGCTCCACCAGAGCCGTCGTCGTGGTGGTGCCGGTCGGAAGCGCGAAAGCGAGGACGCCGGTGCCTGAGGCCCGCGCTCTGCTCGCGTCGCTGCACAACTGCGATCTGGGCCGTCCGCGTGGATCGTCGGACCGCCGGTCCGGGTGTGCCGTCGGCTGACGGCGGAGGGGAGAAACTTCGACGGCGGGATGTGCGCAGGCCCGCATTTTTCCGGCAACTCTTCTGCTCGCCCGCGGATACATTGCACACTCTTACCTGTCTCGTTCCTTACCATCGGCAGGCGGAGCATGCGGGCACGACAGGAGCACAGAGGTCGGCGACTGGGGCTGACGAGCCTCACGATCGCGGCGAGCGGCCTGCTCGCCTTGCTGATAGGTGTCGCCTTCACCGTCCTGCTGTGGGCGATCTCCGACGCGAACAGTTCCACATCAGCCAGGCGGGCCTCCCGGACAGCCCTGGTCGAAGCGGGCAGCATGGAGCAGTTGCTCCTCGATCTGGAGACCGGTCAGCGCGGTTTCGTCATCACGGAACGGGAGGAGTTCCTTGAGCCGTGGCAGGCGGCGCGCAAAGCCTTGCCCGCGGAGTCGCGGCGGTTCACCGACAGCGCCACGTCGACGCAACAGCGCCGCACCGCCGAAGAGATCGCGCGGGGCGTCGAGTCCTTCCTGAACGACTACTCGGTGCCACTGGTCGCGATGGTGCGGCGCGACGATCCCGCCGCGTCCGGCCTGAAGGTGACCACCGAGGGCAAGCAGCGTGTCGACGCCCTGCGGGCCCAGTTCCACGCGTACATGGTGGACGAGCGTGCACAGCTCGCGGAGCGTACGGACGCCGCGGGGACCAACAGCCACCAGGCGGTGCTGGCCGCGGCGGTGGGGCTCGCGGCGTCGACCGCGCTCGTGGCCGTCTTCATGGTGCTCCAGCACCGTGCGGTGGTACGGCCGGTGCGCGGGGCGGCGGCCGCGGCGCAGGAGCTCGCGGGCGGTGACTTGAGTGTGCGGGTCGCGCCCAGCAGGGTGGCGGAGATCGGGGCGCTGGGCACCTCCTTCAACACCATGGCGGCATCGCTGCAGGACACCCGCCGTCGCATCGTGGAAAGCACCGAGGCCGTGCACCGGCGTACCGCCCGGGACCTGCACGACGGGGCGCAACAGCGCCTGGTGAGCCTGATGATCGGGCTTCGGTTGGCGCGGGAACTGATACCCGATACGGAGTCGGCCGCGATCGATCTGCTGGACCAGTCCGCCGAGAACGCGCAGACGGCGATCAACGAGCTGCGGGAACTCGCGTCGGGGATCTACCCGCTCGTGCTGACGGTCAAGGGCCTGGTGGCGGCGGTGAAGGACCTGGCGGCCCGGTGCCCGGTGCCGACGGTCGTCGAGAGCAGGGACGAGAGGCGGATCTCCTCCACCGTCGAGTCGAACGCGTACTTCGTCGTGGCCGAGGCCGTGACGAACGCGGTCAAGCACGCGCAGGCGTCCCGGATCGACGTCTCCCTCGAATTCGGGGACATGCTGCGGATCAAGGTCGCCGACGACGGCATCGGTGGTATCGGCAAGGCCACCACCGGCAGCGGGATGACCGGGCTGGCGGACCGGGTGGCGGCCTTCGACGGCAAGCTGGCCATCGACTCCCCGCCCGGCGTGGGCACCACCATCCAGATCCAGATCCCGATCCCGGCCGAACCGGCGGAGACGGCCTGACCTCCTCGTACGACACACCTCGGCCAACTACTCGGCCCTGAACGATCGAGCCTGTCAACTCGGTTCGATACGGCTTTGTTCATGCTCCCGACTGCCCCCTACGGCAGGGCGGTCACGGGTCACATCTACCGGTCCCCGCTCAGGCGGGGGCCGGGTCGGGCATGTTGACGAATACCCACGCCGTGGCCCCTCGTGTGGCGATGTCGGCCCCGGCGACGTGGTCGGGTTCGGATAAGACCAGCTCGGCGCCAACCCTGCCTCCGGCCGCCCGGCCGTCCTCGTATCCGCCCGCGGCGGCGGCTATGGCCCCGGCAGCCCGCAGCACGGCAAGGACTTCGTCGTCCCCGCCCTTCAGACCATCCTCGGCGACGCGCTGGGCCTCGACGTCCGCACCATCACTCCCGAGCTGACGTACGCGCCGGTCATGGAGCCGCTCAAGCACCTGGTCCCGCTCCACGAGACCTCCCTGGCCGAGGCCCACGACCTGGCCCGTCGCAACGCCGCGGACTTGGCCCCGGTGGCCTGAGGCCACCGGAACCGGCAGGCCCGGATCCGGGCTCGCGCAGCACCACGCTGCGCGAGCCCGGGAACGCGCCACCCCCGCGAGCGCCCACCCAGCACGCTCGTCCAGGCCCTGTACGACGCGCTGTTGTCGGGCGACCTGAGCACCTGGGCGTCATGAAGATGACGATCGAGCGGATCGTGGTCGACGGCGACACCGCCATCGGGCTGCTCCGCTTCCCCGACCTCACCACCGGCGAGAACGTGGTCGTGGCCGAGGAGTTGATCGTGCGCGACGGCAAGGTCGCCGAGGCGCGGCTCGACTGCCACGACACCCAGGCGGTCCCGCTGAACAGCGCACGCAACCGATGACGCCAGGTCTTACCGGCGCACCACTCCGCCGGGCCGAACCGCTCACACACACAAGGCAACTGACCGAACCGAACGGCGCCACGCGGCCCGTATCACCCAAGGAGAAGACAAGTGGAAGGGCTGAAGGACAAGACCTTCATCGTGACTGGCGGCGGATCCGGAATAGGGGCGGCCACCGTGCTGCGCCTGCTGTCCGAGGGGGCACAGGTCGTGGCCGGTGGCACCCGCCACTGGTGACCGCTGAGTAGCTTCCTCCGTGCCGGCCGCACCACCTGCTTCCGGCTCGTGCGCGGACGTCCCGGTCACCATCGCCTAGGGCACCAAGGACCGCCTCCTCCAGACCGCCGCCTGATCAAGCGTGCGGCGAGTCAGGGGTGCAGGCGGGCGGTCAGGTGGTCGAGGATCTCGTCCCTTGCCTTCAGGGTGGGGTGGCCGTCCTTGTCGACCAGGTGGGCGGTGGTGACGCTGTGGGGGGTTCCGACGACGTCACGAAAGAACGGGGGCGGGTCGGTGTTGGCGGCGCCGCCCGGTAGGACGCGGCCGTCGAAGGCGTCGCCGAGCAGCGCCCGGTAGGCGGCGAAGCGCTGGCCGGTGCACCAGCGGTCGTTGTCGAACCGGTAGGCAAGGACCGTGAGCCCGTCGCGCTCGACGCGATCCTGGACGGCGCGGGCGTCCTCGTCGCTGAGCTCAAGCCCCGCGGGGTCGTCCAGGGGCAGCGACGGGTGGTTGACCACCGGCGCGATGACGGACGGCTCAAGCGTCATGGTCAGGGCGAAGTTGCCGGTGAAGCACAGACCGATCGCGCCGACTCCCGGACCGCCGCACTCGCCGTGCGCCTGCCGCGCGAGGCCGCGCAGCCACGCGGTGACGGGGCTGGTGCCGCCCCCGGCGAACGCACGGAACTCGGCGCTGACGCACGCGCGGCGGACGACCTTCTCCCCGTCCTCGGCCGTGGGATAGGCCCCGTCGAGGCCGAACAGCGAGGGGACGTACACGGTGAACCCCGCGTCCCGCACCCACCGCGCCAGCCGGAGGACGTCCGGGCTGATGCCGGGCATCTCCGGCATCAGTACGACACCAGGTCCGGCCCCCGAGACGTACACCGTCTTCACCACCCCGTCAACGTCCACCCGCCGGCGGGAGAAGTCCGTGATCGCGTCGTCAAGACGCCCATTGGCTGCGTTCATGGGACAAGCCTGGACTGCCACTCCCTTGCACCGGGACAGGCCGGATCGCCATTTACAAAGGTAATCTCGCCACGGACGAGGAGGCGGATATGAGCGCGTTGCGCGTCGGAGTGCTGGCCTATCCGGGGTGCTTCGCGTCCGAGGTGTTCGGCATCCCCGATCTCCTGACGATGGCCGCGCACATCGCCGGCCCGGACCGCGACGGCTACGAGGTGTCGGTCGTCTCGCCCCGTCGCCGCGTCACCGCATCCGGTGGCGCTGTACTGGCCGTTTCTCCGCTGCGCGACGTCGATGTCCTGGTCGTGCCCGGCTTCGAACTCGCGCCCGGCCTTGATGTGGACGTGAAACTGGCGTCGCTGGCCCCCGAGATCGCGGCGATCCGCTCCCACGCCGCCGCGGGCGAGGCCGTCGTCGCGATCTGCGTCGGGGCGTTCCTGCTGGCCGAGGCGGGCCTGCTCGAGCGACGGCGGGCGACGACGGCGTGGCTCTTCGCGGACGAACTGGCACGGCGCTGCCCGGACGCCGACGTCCGGCCCGAACAGATCGTCGTCACCGACAGGGGAGTGACGACGACCGCCGCCTTCAGCGCCATGTACGACTTCGCGCTGGAGCTGATCCGCCGCCACAGCGGCACCGGCGTGGCGCGGAGGACCGCGCGGGTGGCGCTCGTCGACGACGCACGATCGTCCCAGGCCCCCTACGTCGACGCCGGGCTTCTCCCGCAGCCGGGAAACGAGTTCTCCCGCAGGGTCATGCGGTGGCTCGACCAGAACCTCGCCGCCCGATACGACCTCGCCGCGCTGTCGGAGACCTTCAACGTCAGCACCCGGACGCTGCTGCGCCGCTTCGCGCACGAGACCGGACAGAGCCCGCTGGAGTACCTGCAGACCTCCCGCGTCCGCCGCGCCCGCCATCTCCTGGAGACCACGGACGGCACCGTCGCCGCCATCGCCGCCACGGTCGGCTACCGGGACCCCGGCACCTTCGCAGCCCTCTTCGCCCGGCACACCGGACGACGCCCGCGCGACTACCGCACCACCTTCCGTCGCCGGACGGGCTGACAAGCGAAGAGCCCGCGCGGCGGGGTGCGCGCGGGTTCGCCGCCGCCGGCGAACCCGAGCGCGACCTCCAGCGCGAGCTGACCTACGACGGGCTGCGGGCCGCCGAGGCCAGGGGCAGCAAGGGCGGGCGCCGCCCGACCGTCCCGGCCGCGAAGACCGACACCGTCCGCGCCGCCTACCTGGAGGGCCGCTCGATCGTCGCCCTTGCCTGCGAACATGGCGTCAGCCGCGGCGCGATCCGCACAGCCGTCGCCGACCTCCTGCCCGACCGCACCGCCATCGAAGAGGACGCCCCTGCCCCGGAGTTGCCGGTCACTCTCGACATGCCGGCATGTCCTGCCGTCCGCCCACGCGGGCGGTGGCCGTGCCGCGTCGCCGGCGTTCGTCGTCCGACAGCCCGCCCCAGACGCCGTAAGCCTCCCCGTGGGCCAGGGCCGTGGCCGCGCAGATGTCGGCGACCTCGCAGCGGCCGCAGATGCGCCGGGCGCCCTCCTCCCGTTCGCGGCGGGCCCGGCCGCGCTCACCGGGCGGTGAGAAGAAGGTGGCGCTGTTCATTCCGCGGCAGGCGGCGCGCTGTTGCCACTGCCAGTCGCTCAGAAGGGGTCGTGGTGCGTTTCGCATGGTGTTCCTCCCTCTCCTGCTCTTCGCTTCTTCGCCTCTTCGCTTCTTCACTCGGCCAGCTGGACCAGTTCGTCCCAGTCCACGCCGTTCAGTTCGGACCCGCGCGGAACCATCTCGTAGGTCCTGGCCAGCCAGTTCACGACCGGCTCGGCGTCGATCTCGAACAGCGCTGTGCGGACGCTTCCCACGCGGACGCAGAACGAAGTGAGGTCGCCGTCGCGGTCGTGGACGGGCCAGAGCACCACGTCGCCCTCACCCACGCGGGCGGTCAGTCCCTCGGCCAGCAGCTCACGGGAGAAGACCCAGCGCACCGGCCGCTCACGATCGGTGTCGAGGACCATGGTGACGGCGAGCGGGTCGGCACTGTTGTACGACAGCTCGCACTTCAACGTCAGAGCGAGGTCCGAGATCACCCAGTGCGTGATCTGGAGCGAGAGGTGGCACTTCTTCATGGTGGCCTCCTAGGGGCTCGGCCGGTCGACCGGCGTCAAGACGTGGGTTGTCGTGCTCCGGCGATCCCGCCGCGGAGCCATCGGCCCCCGCGGCGGGATCGCGTCAGTCGATGGCCCGGAGAGTCCGGGGATGGCGGCGTGCGGCGGCGATCGCCTCCACCACCGCGGTGGCCGCGAGTACGGAGCCGCCGACGTCGGCCAGCTGCCCCAGGGACGCGAAGGGAAAGGCCGTCATGAACAGACCGGCCGAGACGATCACCGCGTTCAACAGGTCGTCGTAGACGAAGACATGGCTCACCGAGGGCGAGGTGACGGAGATGGCCATGGTGAGCCCCCGCAGCAGCCAGCCGCAGCCGGTCCACACGCCGAGCAGGAACACCGTGTCGGCCCAGCCGTGGAAGAGGGCCGCGCCCAGCAGGAGAGCGGCGAGTCCTCCGGCGGACAGCAACCGGCGGACCGTCGCCGACGCCCCGGACTCGTGCACCGCCAGCAGCTGGAGCACTCCCTGGACGGCCATGTGCACCCCGAAGACCATTCCGGCCCCGGCCACCGACCGGACGGGCACGACGATCAACACGCATCCCACGACGGCCGACACCAGTGAGCCGGCCAGCATCGTCACGCGGCTGAGGGCACCGCCCGGCCCGGCGACCGTCCGGACGCCGGAGCGGCGCACGGGGTGTCGGATCTCGTCCCGAGGGGCTTCCAGCTGTGCCATGCCCTGTTCCCGTTCGTCAGCCACATGTGTGGGATGCACCGCGGCACGTCCTCGATCCTGTTGATGGAACATGTCGGTTCCCGCGCCTCGTACGACCCGAAGGTGTTCGGAGGCGGGGGCTCGCAGTGGGCCGGGAGGAATCCCCGGATCCAAGCGCCAAGTCTGTGAGCGGGGCGCATCCGGGTCTGTCGTGTGCTCCCTCGGCCTTCCTGGGGGATCCCCCACGCGGCTGTAGGGTCCACCCCACTCCTTGGCCGGCAAGGGTCGTGCGACGTGCGACGATCTCCTCGCCCCGGCCGGGCCGTCGCGGCCGGACCAGACCCGCGGCTCATGCAGATGTGGGGTTGTCCCCACAGTGCCCCTGAGGTGTGCCCCCCTCGACGTCTCAGGTGTCCTTGACAGCCATCGGATGCGGCGAGGACACATGCTGTGTCACGAGGGCGGAGTCCTGTGGGTCGAGGGTCCCGCCGACGCCGGGAAGTCCCGCCTGCCGGCCTTCGCCGGCGACGAGGCGGCCTTGGCGGCGGCGGGGGTGCTGACCGGGTGCGGGATGGCCCGGGACGGAATACCGCCGCTGACTCCCTTGCGGGTTCCGCCGCCCCGGCGCAGGCCGAGTGGCGCGGGCGGACCAGGGCGGAGTTCGGTGTGGTGCGGCTGATCGCGCACGGCGCCACCAACCGTGGGGCGGCGCAACGGCTGTTCCTCTCCCCGCACACCGTGTACACCCACCTACGGCACGCCTTCGAGAAACTGGGCGTCCGCTCCCGAGTCCAGTTGGCCTGCCGGTACGCGCACGAGGTCGACTCGACGGGCGCCCCTGCCTGAGGCCGGAAACCTCGCCCCGGTCGCCTCCCTCGGCGGCCGGGCACCGGCATGGCCCCGCGCCGGTCTCGCGAAAGCGCCGAATGCGAGGAGCGCGCCAGATCACACGTCTTGTCATGTATACGTGTGCGGTCACGTTAGGATGCCGCCATGACCCAACCACTGCGGGCGGTGCTCGGCGAAGACCAGCCGATCGTGCGCGAAGGAATCGCGAGCATCCTGCGCAAGGCCGGCATCGACGTGGTCGCGGCCGTCGACAACGCGGTCGATCTTGTCGACGCCGCCGAGGCACACCGCCCCGACGTGGTGATCACCGACATCCGGATGCCGCCGGGCCTGGAGGCCGACGGACTGCGTGCCGGGCAGAAGATCCGTGCGACGCGGCCGGAAACGGCTGTCATCGTCCTCTCCCAGTACCTGGACGCCTCCTACGCGCTCGACCTGGTCGGGGACGATCCGAGCGGGGTCGGCTATCTCCTGAAGGAGAAGGTGGCCAGTCCGCAGCTCCTCATCGACGCCGTCGAGCGGGTCGTGGCCCGTGACTCGGCCCTCGATCCGGACGTGATAGCGGCGCTGCTGGGGCGCAAGCGTCCGGAGGACCCGCTGGCGGCGCTGACGCCGAAGGAGCGGGAGGTGCTGTCGCTGATGGCCGAGGGCCACTCCAACACAGGTATCTCCGAGAAGCTCTTCGTGAGCGTCGCCGCCGTGGAACGGCATGTGACCGGCATCTTCCTGAAGCTGGGACTCAGCCAGACGGCCACGGGACAGCACCGGCGGGTGCTGGCGGTGCTGCGTTACCTCGGGCAGTAGCGCACTGTCTCAGGCAGTAGCGCGCTGTCTCAGTGCGTTGTGGCAAATGGAGTCCCTGTTCGATGAGCAGGGGCTTCTTCGTGTGCGGGGCATGACCGCGACGGGGTAGGGGCAGGCAGCGGACGG
>NZ_JBIAWZ010000019.1:0-115948 GCF_042896175.1 Streptomyces sp. NPDC001315
CTGGCGTTGATTTTTGGCACGCTGTTGAGTTCTCAAGGAACGGACGCTTCCTTTGTACTCACCCTCTCGGGCTTTCCTCCGGGCGCTTCCCTTCGATGTCCCCGACTCTATCAGCGTTTTTCCCTCTCCCTGACCACGATCCGCAGGCATGCAGAAGGTGACCCCGAGATAGGATCTGACAAGTTGGGTTCTGCTGGACAAGGGCGCCGAGTAGCGCCACTCACCCTCAGGCAGGAGTACGACAGTACACGGGGCCGCGGAGGGGGCGCAAATCGATTCCCGGTATGGTCTAGACCACCAATCGGGAGCTCTCATGCGGAACCGATACTTCATCTGACATACCCTGCTGCTCAGTGCGCCGTCCCGCAGGTAGTGACGGCCCATATGCATCTCCACTCCTGGGAGGCTTCCCATGACCACCGTGACGTCCCCGATCGCAGGACGCGCCATCGGACTGGCAGCTGTGCCGGATCCGGTCTTCTCCGGGGCGATGGTCGGCCCTGGGACCGCCATCGACCCCGCACGTGAGCCTTCCGAGGCGGTCTCGCCCGTGGACGGAGTCATCGTTTCCCTCCATCCGCACGCCTTCGTCGTGGTCGACGAGAGCGGTCACGGTGTCCTCACCCACCTCGGGATCGACACTGTGCAGCTCAATGGCGAGGGTTTCGAACTCCTCGTCAATAAGGGAGACACCGTGACGCGCGGACAGGCCGTGGTGCGCTGGAACCCAGCCGCGGTCGAGGCGGCCGGCAAGTCCCCGGTGTGCCCGATCGTGGCGCTCGAGGCCACGGCCGAATCCCTGTCCGACCTTCGCCACGACGGCGATGTGAAGGCCGGCGACAGTCTCTTCGTCTGGAACTGACGGCATTGCCGTCCCTTCGACGGCGAACAGGACAACCACCGCGGCGGCCGGAGCCGCCGCACTATCGGAGACGGTGAGATGGAGACAACGCTGCGAGGCGTCGGCGTGAGCCATGGGGTGGCGATCGGCGAGGTTCGGCACATGGGAACGGCGGTGCTCGAACCGCCTGCCAAGCAGATTCCGGCGGAGGAGGCAGGGCGCGAGCAAGGCCGTGCCCGCAAGGCCGTGGAGGCTGTGGCAGCCGATCTGATTGCGCGCGGCAACCTGGCCGGGGGCGAAGCTCAGGCGGTGCTCGAGGCGCAGGCCATGATGGCCCAGGACCCCGAGCTGATGGCGGATGTGGATCGGCGTATCGCTGTGGGCAGCACCGCCGAGCGGGCGGTGTACGACGCCTTCGCGGCATATCGCGAGCTGCTGGCGAATGCGGGCGAGTACCTCGCCGGTCGTGTGGCCGACCTCGACGACGTGCGGAATCGTATCGTCGCCCGGCTGCTCGGGGTGCCCATGCCGGGTGTTCCGGACAGCGACGAGCCGTACGTGCTTGTCGCCCGTGACCTCGCCCCGGCCGACACGGCTCTGCTGGACCCCACCCTGGTGCTCGGCTTCGTCACGGAGGAGGGCGGGCCGACCAGTCACAGCGCGATCCTGGCGCGGGCGCTGGGTGTTCCGGCCGTGGTGGCGCTGCCCGGCGCCGGTGAGCTTGCCGAGGGAAAGCTGATCGCTGTCGACGGCAGCACCGGCGAGATCTTCGTGAATCCGAGCGACGAGAAGAAGGCGCAGTTGCGGGCCGCGGCCGCCGAGCGCAAGGCCGCGCTGGCGGCTTCGACCGGGCCGGGCGCCACCGCCGACGGCCACAAGGTGCCGCTGCTGGCGAACGTCGGCGGTCCGTCGGACGTCCCGGCCGCTGTCGAGGCCGGGGCCGAGGGGGTCGGCCTGTTCCGGACCGAGTTCCTGTTCCTGGACGACAGCAAGAACGCTCCGTCCGAGGAGAAGCAGGTCGAGGCCTACCGCCAGGTTCTCGAAGCGTTTCCCGAGGGTCGGGTCGTCGTCCGTGTGCTGGACGCTGGTGCGGACAAGCCGCTGGACTTCCTGACCCCGGCCGACGAGCCGAACCCGGCGCTCGGGGTGCGCGGTCTGCGGGCGCTGCTCGACCACCCCGACGTGCTGCGTACCCAGCTGACCGCACTGGCGAAGGCGGCCGAGGGCCTGCCGGTCTACCTCGAGGTGATGGCCCCGATGGTGGCGGACCGTGCCGACGCCAAGGCGTTCGCGGACGCGTGCCGCCAGGCCGGACTGCAGGCGAAGTTCGGTGCGATGGTGGAGATTCCCTCCGCTGCGCTGCGGGCCCGTTCGATTCTGCAGGAGGTCGAGTTCCTGTCGCTGGGGACGAACGACCTCGCCCAGTACACCTTCGCCGCCGACCGTCAGGTGGGCGCGGTGTCCCGTCTCCAGGACCCATGGCAGCCCGCGCTGCTCGACCTGGTCGCGCTCTCCGCGGAGGCGGCGAAGGCCGAGGGCAAGAGCTGTGGTGTCTGCGGTGAGGCCGCGGCCGACCCGCTGCTCGCATGTGTACTGACCGGTCTGGGTGTCACCTCCCTTTCCATGGGTGCGGCGTCGATTCCTTATGTCCGCGCGACTCTGGCCAAGTACACGTTGGCCCAGTGCGAGCGGGCCGCGGCGGCGGCGCGGGCTGCGGACGGTGCCGATGAAGCACGCGAGGCGGCTCGGGCGGTGCTCTCCGGCGAGTAGTCTCCGCGTCGGCCGTCGGGTGGTCGGCTGTTCTTGAGGGGCGCTCCACCTCTGGGTGGGGCGCCCCTGCGCTGTTCAGTGGTGGTGGCCCGATGCCGGCGCCTGCCCTCCGAGGTCGGGCGGTTCGCAGTAGTCGACGTCGGACTCCGGGGAGATGAGGTCTCCGTTCTCGACGTCGGTGCAGTAGGCGTCGAAGACCTCACCGGCGGTGAGGGGTGCGAGGCCGTCGCCGTGCAGTCGCCACCCGTAGATCAGATCGGAGCTGCCTGGCGCGCTGGTCCTCATGACGAGTCCGCCGGGGCTCTGGGTGGCGATGCCCAGGGCCAGGACCGTGGTGAACTCGAGCGCTTCTGCCTCGTCCAGTTGTGCGGCGCCGTCGATGTCGTCGTCGGCATGAAGTACGGAGACGAGCGTTTCCGGTGTGGCCGAGACGCTGCATACGGCGTGTCGATTGCCGGGCGGGGCGGTCTCGAGGATGCGGGCCAGGAGGTGCGAGGCCTTGGCGAAGGCCGCGCGGCCGATGTCCTCGCCGCATGATGCGCAGGCGCCGAGACGGGCGAGGAGTGTCGTCGCGTACTCCCAGGTGGCCTGCCGGACGGCTTCGTCGACGAGGGCGGGCACGAGGTCGCTGAGGGGCTGGCCCTCGTACGGGACGGTGGGGCCCGTGGTCGCGAGTTCGGCGGTGAAGCGAGTGCGGCTCGACGGGATGTCGGGGTCGAGGCCACTGTCCGTGCAGTACTCGGCGTACTCCTGCGGGTCGAAGAGGGCGACCGTGGTGTGGTTGCCCTGGGCCGCGCGGGCCTTGAGGAGCGCTTCGACCTGCTTGAGGTAGGTCGTGTGGTCGTCGAAGGTGAAGCTGCGGTAGCGCCGCATGGCGCGGAAGTCGTGCTCGTCGGTCAGCAGGCCGATGGTGCCGGCGATTTCGCGACGCAGGACGCGTCGCATGGTCCGGTCTTCGGTGTGCGCCATGTTTCCCCCTGTGCACGGTCGATCAATGCTCACTCACAGTAATCGACGGCACTGACAATGCGGGTCCGGTGAGGCGATCACGGACCACTCGGTGCTGAATCATGCAGGTCAGACCGATGGCGGTGCCGAAGGAGGCCCAGCCGATAGGGCCGGCGGCGATGGCGGCGGTGACCGCGAGTGGTCCGACGCTGCGCTGGGCGGACTGGGCCAGCCCGTGGACTCCGAGGTAGGCGCCCTGCGCGGTGTCCGGAGCGAGGGCCACGGACAGCTCCCAGGAAACGGTGGCGTGGAGCATCTCGGCCAGGGTGAAGGCGCAGGCCGATGCGGTGAGGAGGAGCGCGGCCGAGACTGCCCCGCCGGTGGCGGAGAGGCCCATGGTGGCGCCGCCCAGGACGAAGGCCGCCGAGAGCGGGATCAGCAGTCTCCGTGCGGCAGTCGTGGTGGCGCCGAAGCGTGCCAGGGGGACCTGAAGGGCCACCACCATGACGTTGTTGAGGACGAGTAGCAGGGGTGCGAGGCCTTGCGGTGCGTCGCTCGCGTGCGCGATCCATAGGGGCAGGCCGACCTTGAAGACGGCGTCGTCGAGGAAGAGGACGGTCTCGGTGGCGACGTAGGCGAGGTATGTGCGGTCGCCCCAGGGGTTCGTCGGCTTGGTCGCGGGGGACGGGTCCTTCGAGGTGGCGACCATTCTTCGGGTGGACTGGGGTTCTCCGCAGCGCATGGTGAGGAGTGCGGCGGCGACGAAGGAGAGGGCGTCGCCGGCGAGGAGCCACTGGTACGCGGCCGTGGTGCCGAGAGCGAGGGCGGCAGTGGCGGCGAGGCCGCCGATCGCCCATCCGGCATTGGCGAGGGTGCGGTGCACCGCCTGGTAGCGGACGCGGTCCGGCCCTGCGACACGGGTGGCGTAGAGCTTGGTGAGGACGCTCGCCGCGCGGTCCCCCAGACCGCCGAGCGAGGTGGAGACCAGCAGCAGGGCGTAGTGGTCCGTGACGAGCAGTGCGGAGGAGGCCAGCGCTCGCAGGAGTTGGACGGCTATGAGGACCCGGGTGAGCGGGAACCGGTCGGCGAGGCGGCCGCCGATGGGAGCGCCCGCGATGCCGATGGCTCCGGCGACGGCGGCGAGCGTGCCGATCCGGGCGACGGACAGTCCGGAGACGTAGGTGAAGTACAGGACGGAGACGGAGGCCCACAGGCCGCTGCCGATGCGGTCGACGAGGGCGGTGGCGAGCATTCTGCGTCCGTCGCGTCCTCCGGGAACGCGTCCCCACCATGTGACCGCGCGGCTCATCGGCTGCACTGCTCCCCCTTGCTTCCACTTATGTATTGGTACATAGTTGGCAACGTGGCAAAACAATATGGGATCAGCGGTACGACGGCCAAGGGAATTGCCGCGTCCGTCGAACGGGGCGTGGCCGAGGGCGCGTTGGGCCCAGGGGCCGCGCTGCCTCCCGTGCGGCGGCTCGCGGATGAGCTCGGGGTGAGTCCGGGGACGATTGCCACGGCCTACAAGGAGCTGCGGCAGCGGGGAATCGTGGTCACGCGCGGGCGCGGTGGAACGGTGGTGGCACCGGCTCCAGCGGTCGCCTCAAGACGGCCGCCCAAAGTCCCCTTGGGGTTGCGCGACTTGTCCGGCGGCCATCCGGATCCCCGGCTGCTCCCCGCTCTGGTGCCTCCTTCCCAGCTGTCCCCCGATGCGCGGTCACATCGTTCGACGCCCAGGCTGGAGCGACTGGAAGAGGCCGTGCGCAACTGGCTCCGGCCGGAGGGCGTGCCCGTGGATCATGTGACGTTCGCGCATGGGGCACTGGATCTGATCGGCCGGCTGCTGTCCGTCGAGTTGCGGCCCGGCGACGCCGTCGCCATGGAGGACCCCGGATACCACCATCTGCTGGATCTGGTCACGGCTCTGGGGCTGCGCAGCGTGCCGGTGGCCGTGGACGCCGAGGGTATGCGCCCCGAGGCCCTGGGCCAGGCCCTGCGGGCGGGTGTCCGAGCCGTGGTGTGCAGTCCGCGGGCGCAGAACCCGTATGGCGGCTGCTTCTCCGAGTCGCGCCGGGACGCGCTCGTCGACGTGCTTCGGGACGAGCCCGATGTGCTGGTCGTGGAGAACGACCATGCGTCCGAGGTGTCCGGTGCACCGCTCTGGACGCTCACCACCACTGGCCTGACCAGGTGGGTACATGTGCGGACGGTGAGCAAGTTCCTGGGCACCGATCTTCGGTGGGCAGCGGCGGCCTGCGATGCGACCACGCTGGCCCGGCACGAGGGACGGATGTTGCTGACGTCGGGCTGGGTCAGCCACCTGCTCCAGGAGACGGTGTACGGGCTGCTGGGCGACGCCGATACGCGCGCGTTGGTGACGCGCGCGCAGCAGGCGTACGCGCTGCGCCGGAACACTCTCCTCCACGAGCTCGGCGCACGGGGAATCCCGGCACACGGGGCGAGCGGCATGAACGTCTGGGTGCCCGTATTGGATGAGTCGGCCGTGGTGAACGGGCTGCGGTCGTACGGCTGGTGGGTCGCGGCCGGGGCGCGCTTCCGGTTGACCTCGAAGCCGGGGGTACGGATCACCGTCGCTGAACTCGAGTCGGCCGACGCGCGACGCCTGGCCTCGGACTTCGCCCTCGTGCTCGGCGAGTCCGAGGCCACCTATGGAGGATGACCGGCTCCTCCTGGAGGACTGTCAGGCGCGCTTGCGGGCGAGGTCCTCGTAGAAGTGCAACAGCTCCAGGTTGTCGATGGAGCCGGCGTTGACCGCCTTCTCCAGAGGAGTGCCCTGGAGGAGGCGCTTGACGGGGACCTCGATGCGCTTTCCGGTCAGGGTGTGCGGGATTCCGGGGACCTCGATGACCTCGTCGGGGACATGACGTGGCGAGAGCTGTTCCCGGATGGTCTGCTTGATGCGGTCCAGAAGAGCGTCGTCAAGGACTGTTCCGGAGGCCAGGTGCACGAAAAGGGGCATCCAGTAGCCGCCGTCGGGCTGTTCGATGCCGATGACGAGTGATTCCTTGATCTCGGGGAGGCGTTCGACGGCTTCGTAGATGTCGGCGGAGCCCATCCGGACGCCCTGGCGGTTGAGGGTGGAGTCGGAGCGGCCGTGGATGACGACGGAGCCACGGGAGGTGACCGTGATCCAGTCGCCGTGGCGCCACACACCGGGATACGTGTCGAAGTAGCTGTCGTGGTAGCGGCTGCCGTCGGGGTCGTTCCAGAAGTAGATCGGCATCGACGGCATGGGGTTGGTGACCACGAGCTCGCCGACCTCGTCGACGACCGGCTCGCCACTCGGGTCCCAGGCCTGCAGGTCGGTGCCCAGTCCGGGCGCCTGGAGTTCCCCGATGTACACGGGGAGGGTGGGTACGGCTCCGGCGAAGCATGAGCACACGTCCGTGCCGCCGCTGACGGAGGCGATCCAGAGGTCGTCGCGGACCTCGTCGTGCAGCCAGCGGAACCCGTCGGGCGGCAGTGGCGAGCCGGTGGTGGCGACGCACCGCACCCGGGAGAGGTCGAAGTCACGGGACGGATGGACACCCGCCTTGCGGCATGCCATGACGTACGCGGCCGAGGTGCCGTAGAGGGTGGCTCGGGTGCGTTCGGCCACCCGCCACTGGGCGCCTGTGTCCGGGTAGCCGGGGCTTCCGTCGTAGAGGACGACCGTTGTGCCGGTCAGCAGGCCGGAGACGAGGAAGTTCCACATCATCCAGCCGGTCGAGGTGTACCAGAAGAAACGGTCCTGGGGGCCGAGGTCGCAGTGCAGGCCGAGCTGCTTGAGGTGCTCGAGCAGGATGCCGCCCTGGGACTGGACGATGGCCTTGGGCAGGCCTGTCGTACCGGAGGAGTACAGGACCCACAGGGGGTGGTCGAAGGGGACCTGCTCGAAGACGGGTTCCACGTCCTCCGCTGTCAGGGCCGACCACTCCAGCGCGCCTTCGGGCGCCTCGGTGCCGAGGAGGGGGATGTGGACGACAGCACGCAGGGTCGGCAGTTCGCGGCGCAGTTCGGCGACGGTCTCGCGGCGGTCGTGCTGCTTGCCGCCGTAGCGGTAGCCGTCGACGGTGAACAGAACGACGGGTTCGACCTGCTGAAAGCGGTCGAGGACGCTGCGGGCGCCGAAGTCGGGAGCGCAGGACGTCCAGACGCCGCCTACGGCGGCCGTGGCCAGGAGCGCGACGACGGCCTGCGGGATGTTCGGGAGGTAGCCGCTGACGCGGTCTCCAGGGCGTACGCCGAGCTTGCGCAGCTCGGCGGCCAGGGAGCCGACCTCGCGGCGGAGCTCGGTCCAGGTCACCGGACGCGGCTCGTGCGTCTCGTCGACGTACAGGAGGGCCGGTTCGTCCGCGCGGGTGGCGGTCGCGCGCAGGGCGTGCTCGGCGTAGTTCAGCGTCGCCCCGGGGAACCACTGTGCGCCGGGCATGGAGCGGTCGCCCAGCACGCGCGCGTAGGGGGTCGAGAACCGTACGTCGAACCACTCCGCGACGGCCTTCCAGAAGGTGTCCAGCTCGTCGACGGACCAACGGTGCAGCGCCGCGTAGCCACCCTCGGCGGGAGCTCCGTGCCGTTCGGCCGCCCAGGCCTGGAACCTGGTGACCTGTGCCTGGGCAATGCGCTCCGGATCGGGCTGCCAGAGTGGCTGTGGGTTCAGGGTCATGGGGCGGCTCCCGGACTGTGCGCGTCGTGTGCGTCGGTCACGCACGGGCTGGCGTGTGCGCGTGACGCGGCTGACACGGACGATGCCATGTGATCGACTTCTGCACCAGGGCGCGTCCCACATAGTCCGTGCCGTGAAGATGTGGTCCCGGCACGGGTGAACGGAAGTTGAACGACACACCCGCGTGGGGCAGTCAATGGCAGGGTGAGCAACATGGACGGTCGTGACCTGGTGCGTTCGGTGAAGTTGGTCGGCTCCGCGGGGGCGGCTCAGAGGTTGCGTACCGTCCGGGCCGCGTGGCGCAGGAGGCGTGCTGACGCCGCCGGGCTGCCGCCGCGGGGCGCCGAGCGTGCCCGGGTCCCCGGTCCTGTGCAGGACGTGGAGCCGGGGCCGGGGGGCGGCATAGTCCGGTTCAGCCGTTCCGAGCTGCGGATCCTCGTCGCTGTGAACGGAGCCGTCTTCTGGGGTTGGGACGGAGCGGGTCCCGAGCCGTCGTACGCGCTGGCGGGGCGCTGCCCGGAGCCCGATCCGCGGGCGGTGCTGGAGCCGGACAAGGACGGCGGCTGGCGGGTGGTGGCCGAGCGGGTGACGGTGGCCGTCTCCCGGCACGGCGCGGTCGAGGTGCGCACGCCGGGAGGCGTGCCCCTGCGCCGCGACCTGCCACCCCGTTGGTGGGAGCCCGTCGGTGGTGGGCCGGCGCGTTGGAAGCAGCGGTCGGAGGTGCCTGCGGACGCGCGGTTCTTCGGGCTGGGCGGGCGGGCGTCGGGGCCCCGCCTGCGGGACGCAACCTACCGCCTGTGGAACACCGACCCCGGCCGTCCGTTCGTTCCTGGCGACGACCCGCTGTACCTCACCATGCCGGTGCAGGTGGTGGTGGCCGACGCGGCCACCCATCTGGTGTTCCACGACACCTCGTGGGACGGCACGGTGACCCTGCGGGAGGGCGAGGAGGGCGCCGGTTCCGGGCACGACCGGCCCGGCACGTGCGAACTGCGGATGGACGGCGGCCCGCTGCGCTGCTGGGTGATGGTGGGCACCCCCGCGCGCGTGCTGCTCGCCTGGGCCTCGCTCACCGGTGCGCCCGCGCTGCCGCCGGCGTGGGCACTCGGACACCAACACGCGCGGTGGGGCTTCGGCAGCGAGCAGGAGGTCCGGAGGATCGTCGCGGGCTACCAGGAGCACGGTCTGCCCCTCGACGCCGTCCACCTCGACATCGACCACTTCGACGAGCACCAGGTGTTCACCGTCGACCACGACCGCTTTCCCAAGCTGCCCGTGTTCGCCGAGGAACTGCGCAGGGACGGGATCCACCTGGTGTCGGTCGTCGACCCGGCGGTCAAGGCCGCGCCGGGGAACTCCGTGTACGACGGCGGGACAGCTCTGAACGCCTTCGTACGGGACGCCTCCGGGGAGCTCGTCCAAGGAGTCGCGTGGCCCGGGGCGACGGTGTACCCGGACTTCACGCACGCACGTGTGCGTGCGTGGTGGGGCGGTCTGTACGCGGAGCGGCTGGCACAGGGCTTCTCGGGGTTCTGGCACGACATGAACGAGCCGACGTCGTTCACCGCCTTCGGGGAGTCGACACTGCCGCGTTCGGCCCGGCACTCCCTCGATGAGCGCGGCGGCGACCACCGCGAGGCGCACAACGTCTACGCGCTGTGCATGGCCAGGGCGGCGTACGAGGGCCTGCGCGAACTGGCCCCCCAGGAGCGTCCGTTCCTCTTCTCGCGCTCCGGGTGGGCGGGCATGCAGCGGTACGGGGGCACGTGGTCCGGTGACGTGGCCACCGGCTGGCCCGGGCTGCGGGCGTCGCTGTCGCTGGTCCTGGGGCTGGGGCTGTGCGGAGTGCCGTACTCGGGGCCGGACGTGGGCGGCTTCGACGGAACTCCGTCGCCCGAGCTGTACCTGCGCTGGTTCCAACTGGCCTCGTACCTGCCGCTGTTCCGCACTCACGCGAGCCTGCGCGCGGGGCGCAGGGAGCCGTGGGAGTTCGGCTCCGAAACGCTGGAGCACGCGCGCGTGGCGCTCTCCGAGCGTCGGCGTCTGCTGCCCTACTTCATGACGCTGGCGCATCTGGCCAGGCGCACGGGGGCACCCTATGTGCGGCCGCTGTGGTGGGGTGCTCCCGAGGACCGCGTGCTGCGTGACTGCGGGGACGCGTTCTTGCTGGGTGACTGCTTGCTGGTGGCGCCAGTACTCGATCCGGGTGCGGACCGGTGTGCGGTGCAGTTGCCACGAGGGCTCTGGTACGACACGGCGACAGAGCAGGCCTATGAAGGGCCCGGCCAGGTGCTCGTCGACGCCCCCTTGTCGCGGATACCGGTGCTCGCGCGCGCGGGTTCCCTCATTCCCGTGCGCGGCGAGGACGGCTGCCTGGAACTCGAGGCGTGGGCGCCGGCCCGGGGACGCACGGGGGGCGGACTGGTGGTCCAGGACGCGGGCGACGGCTGGGACGAGCCGGAGGTGGAGCGCTACACCACCCGCTGGGAGGGTCGGCGGGTGGTCGTCGAGCGGGAGGGTGAGGACGGCGTGCGCGAGCCGTCCCACCCGGTGCGTGTACGAGGACTCGACGGGCACACGCCTCAGACGTAGCGGCCCTCGAAGAACGCCCGCACGGCCAGCGTGTGCAGGGGGAAGGCGAGCTCCTTCGGCCTGCGCAGGAGGTGCCAGCCCTCCGTCTCGTTCGTGGCGGCCGACGTCGGAAGGCGGTCGGCCGGGCATTCCGGAAGGAGCCCGAACAGCAGCAGGTGGCCGTCGGGAGAGCTCATCGCGTCGGCGAGCCGCACGTCGCGGCTCGCGGCGTCGATGCCGGTCTCCTCCTTGAGCTCGCGGACGACGGCGTGCCGCCAGTCCTCGCGGTCGTCGATGTAACCGCCTGGCAACGCGGTACCCCCGCGCGCGGGGGCGACGGTGCGGGTGATGACGACCAGTGCGGTGCCCTTCGTGTCGTACACGGGCTGGAGCGCGACTGCCACGGGCAGCGGATTGCGGTAGGCCACAGTGCCGCAGGCCGAGCAGGTGCGGGGCCAGCCGGAGACACCCTCTCCGTAGGGCGCTCCGCAGCTCGAACAGTGGGAGTCGAGCGCGGAGTTGGCGGTGGAGTGTTGATTTTCGGACACGCGGCGGACTGTATCCGATCACGGCGAGGACGTCTTCCCCGGGCGGCTCAGTGGTGTTTGGTGAGCGACTTGGCGGACACGGGGGAAGTCGAAGTAGACGGCCGGGTAGGGCTCGGGCTTGAACGTGCAGTGCCACCGTTCCTCGGCGAGGTTCACGAAACCGAGGCTTTCCAGTGTGCTCTTGAGCGGCAGTCTGTTGGTGCGCTGCACACCCTGGATGCGTGGGTCGAGGGTGTTGAAGCAGTCGAATCCGGTGCCCACGTCGACGGAGTTGTCGGAGAAGCGCTCGCCCTTGGGGGCACAGCAGGGCATCAGGGGCTCTCCGGGGTGGTACGGCCGGGTCGGTTTCGCCGGGAGCCCGACGATCGTGAGGTCCATGGTCGAGCCGCGGCTGTGGCCGGATTTCTCCGCGATGTGACGCCGTGACCGCGGCCTCCGCCACCGCCTCTCCACCGCCCTGGAGTTGCAGTGGTACGAGGATCTGGGGCTGCGCGGCGAGGGCGCAAAGCTGCTGCGCGAGGGCGCGACGAGGCCGGGCGGGCGCATACCCGTGAACGCGCGGCTCCGATACGCTGCGTGATCACCTCGAAATGATGCGTGAACGTCTCATGAACTGCGCCTGGGCGCATCCCAGTAGCGCCATCATGCTTCCCGTGCACTCCTGGACGGACACTCTCCGTTTCGCATTCCAACCGGTGATCAACCTCTCGACCGGCGGGGTCGCGGGGCTGGAGATACTTGCCCGCCCGGAGACCGGCGACGTCCTGGCCGAGGCCCGCCGCGACCCCGAAGTCGACGGCAGACTGGCCCTGTCGGCCGTCCACGCGGCGGCACACAAGGAGACCCTGCTGCCACTGCACGTGAACGTGTTCGCCGGCACCCTGGCCGACCTCGGCGGGCTCACCCCGCTGCACGACGCGGTGCGTCAGGCGGGGCGGCTGCCGTGGGAGGTGACCGTCGACGTCGGACCGCCGTTCACTCATGTGCCGCAGCCCGCGCTGCTGGAGGCGGTGAGCGCGCTGCGAGGTCAGGGTTTCCGGATCAGTGCGGACGGCGTCGGGGACGGGGACGTCCCCCTGCGACTGCTCACGGACATGGCACCCGACCTGGTGAAGCTCGACGCATCGCTGCTGGCGCGGCCGACGGCGGTACGGGCGATGCGGACACTGTGCGACGGGCTGGGAGCGCTGCTGTGCGTCGAGGGCGTGGAGACAGAGCTGCAGTGCGCGGCCGCGCTGTCGGCCGGGGCGCAACTGGCACAGGGCGACCTGTTCGCGCCGCCGTCCCGGCTGCCCGGGGTGGACGTATACGTTCCGCCGCGCTCCCCCGACGCCGTGCCCAACCCGCGGTCGGGGCCGTCGATCCGGGAGTTCGTACGGCCCGCCGCGCTGCTGCCCGCGACCGCTTCCGCGGGGCAGGTGCGGGCGCTGCTGACCGGGTCACCAGAGGTGTCCGGGGTACTGCTCGTGGACCGGACCGGGGTCCCGGTCCGGTCGGTGCACCGGTCCAGGTTCCTGCTGTCGATGTCGGGACCCTACGGACATGCCCTGTACGCCGACAGGCCGGCTGCGAAGCTCGGAGATCCGCCGCGCACGGTCGGCATCGACGCCACGGCCTGGGAGGTGCTCGATGTGGTGGCGATCGGCGGGCGGGGCCGTACCTCGGACGATGTGGCGGTGGTCGACCACCATGGGCGGTGCGTGGGCGTCGTACGGCTCGCGGACCTCGTTCGGTCGCTGGCCGAGTCCCGGGTCGAGGAGGCGGCCGGACTCAATCCGCTGACGCGGCTGCCGGGCACCGACGCGATCACCGATGAGGTCGACCGGCGCATCGCGGACGGGCGGACGTTCGCCCTGAGTTGGCTGGACGTGGACCACTTCAAACAAGTCAACGACGGAGCCGGGTTCGCCGCGGGCGACGAGCTGATCCGGTCAGTGGGCCGGGCACTGCAGCGGGCGGCGTCCGGGAGCACCCGCGTGGGCCACATCGGCGGGGACGACTTCCTGGTCCTCACGGATCCGGAGGAGCTCGATCCGCTGGCTGCCTCCGTGCTGGACGCGTCCTGGTCGGCGAGTGGACGTACCGTCACGTTGTCCCTCGCCACGGTCGTCTGCACACCCGGCAGTGTGACGGATCACCGCCAGGCGGCCGGCTGGCTGGCCCCGCTGAAGAAGACCGCGAAGTCGTTGCACGGCGCGAGCTGGGTCCTGGGCCGTGCGGGAATGCCCGGGCACGAGGTCCGGCGCGGCTCGGGGGCGGCCCCGACCCGGACGGCATGGGCGGCGGCGGAACCGGGGACGGGCTGAGCGGTGGGGGAACGGTGGCGCGGCGCTCGAAACCTTGGGGCGGGGCAGAGATCCAGAGCTGTCCGCCGAATCAGGTAGGAGGTTGGTGAGCAGCGCATCAGCGCACCCACGTCCCGCGTCGCCGGCGTGATCTGCCGGACGGGCCCCGGGGCCCGGGGCGAGGTAGCCTGAGCTTTGAAGGCCGTTTCGTCATGCCGAGCTCACCGAGCGACCACGTGTGACGGCGGCGTGCCCCGTCGCGTCGCCCTCAACCGTTGCCGTCGGTGTGCTTGACGCTCCATGGGTGCCGGTGAACACTTCCCGGTGTCAGTCGACATCGCCGTACATTCTCGGCGTATTCCGGCACTGTGCCGGACGGGCCCTTGAGTCAGGTCCCGTTCCTCCAATGGGCGGTTCGGCTGCAACGGCACGCTCGTCACGGACGCCGGGCGGGGCGCGGGCACCACCTGCCCTGGCAGAAGTCGCCAAGGGAACCGCACCCTGCACGGAGCGCCGGATCGATCATCCGGGGCCCGGCCTAGGAGCAGCCATGAGCAACGGAGACATATTCGTCGGCGAGGTCATCGGTACCGCGATTCTGGCCCTGTTCGGCGCGAGCGTCTTCGCCGCTGTCACCCTGAGATATTCCGGGGCGAGAGCCTCGGGGTCGGTGGTGAACGCGTTCGGCCGCGGTTCGGCGTGCCGGTGTACACCGCCGCTGCGCTGTCCGGCGGACAGATCAACCGCGCCGTCACCGTCGGTGGCGCGGTCGTCGACGCTCGGCGGCTTCTCCACCATCCCCGCGATCCGGAATCCGGTGGCCAACCCGATCACCGAGATCGTCGCGCTCGTCCTGCCGATCCTCGTCTTCGGGCTGACAGACGGACTCGGTACGCCCGGCACGCTGGTGCTGATCGTGCCGCCGCTTGTCGTCGGCATCGGCCTCTCCCTCGGCTACGCCATCGGCCCGCGCATCATGCACAGCTTCCTGCCGATCCTGAACAAGGGCACCCCCGAACGGGGCTACGCCTGGATCCCCGTTGTCGGCCCGCTGATCGGCGGAGCACCGGCGGGCCTCACCTACAACGCAGCCTTCTGAAACGAGCCCAAGGGGTAGCCATGACGGACAACGCCGAGAAGTACGTCGCCGCGATCGACCAGGGCACCACATCCAGCCGCTGCATCGTCTTCAACCAGGACGGTGCGATCGTCGCCGTCGACCAGCGCGAGCACCGCCAGATCTTCCCCAAGCCCGGCTGGGTGGAGCACGACGCCACGGAGATCTGGGCCAAGGTGCAGGCAGTGGTCGCCGGGGCGGTCGCGAAGGCCGGTCTGCGTGCCGACCAGCTCAGCGCGCTCGGCATCACCAACCAGCGCGAGACGACGGTCCTGTGGGACCGGGCGACGGGCAAGCCCGTGCACAACGCCATCGTGTGGCAGGACACGCGCACCGCCACACTCTGTCACGAGCTGGGCGGCTCGGACGGACAGGACCGCTTCCGCGAGCAGACCGGGCTGCCGCTGGCCAGCTATTTCTCCGGCCCCAAGGCTGCCTGGTTGCTCGACAACGTGCCAGGTCTCAGGGACCGTGCCGAGCGCGGCGAGATCGCCTTCGGCACGATCGACTCCTGGCTGATCTGGAACCTGACCGGTGGCACGGACGGGGGGCACCACGTCACCGACGTGACCAACGCCGGCCGCACCATGCTGATGAACCTCGAGAGTCTTCAGTGGGATCCCTCCATCCTGTCCGCGATGAACGTGCCGGAAGCCGTCCTGCCCGAGATCAAGTCGTCCGCCGAGGTGTACGGAACCGCCGTCGGCCAGCTCGCCGGCGTCCCGGTCGCCTCGGCGCTGGGCGACCAGCAGGCGGCCGTGTTCGGGCAGGCCTGCTACGACGTGGGGACGGCGAAGAACACATACGGCACGGGCAGCTTCCTTCTGCTCAACACCGGCAACCGGCCGGTGCCGTCCAAGAGCGGGCTGCTGACGACGATGGGATACAAGATCGGCACTGAGGCGCCCGTCTACTGCCTGGAGGGCTCCATTGCGATAACGGGCGCGCTCGTGCAGTGGTTCCGCGACCAGCTCGGCATCATCCGGACCGCCGACGAGATCGAGCCGCTGGCGGCAAGCGTCGACGACAACGGCGGCGCGTACATCGTGCCCGCATTCTCCGGCCTGTTCGCGCCCTACTGGCGTTCCGACGCGCGCGGTGTCGTCACGGGGCTGACCCGGTACGTCACGAAGGCACATCTCGCGCGCGCGGTGCTGGAGGCGACGAGCTGGCAGACGCGCGAGGTCGTGGACGCCATGTTCCAGGACTCGGGGGTGCACATCACGACCCTGAAAGTGGACGGCGGCATGACGAAGAACAACCTGCTCATGCAGCACCAGGCGGACGTGCTCGGCGTGCCCGTGATCCGCCCCAAGGTCTCCGAGACGACCTGCCTGGGCGCCGCGTACGCGGCCGGCCTTGCCACCGGTGTGTGGAACGACCTCGACGAGCTCAAGGCCCACTGGCAGAAGGATGTCGAGTGGACACCGGCCATGGAGGCCTCGGTGCGCGACCGCGAGTACCACAACTGGCACAAGGCGGTGGAGAAGAGCTTCGGCTGGGTGGAGAAAGGTGACAACTAGTCACGCACGCGTGTACAGGTCGTGCAGCACGCGCGCGTGGGTGTTCGCGCAGGGCTGCGGCCCGTACCCCGGCCGGCGGGGGTACGGGCCGCGCGCGTGCGGTCAGGTGGTGACGACCTGGCGGCGGGTCGCGGCGTAGGCCATCGCGTGCTCGACGACACCGATGAGGATGTCCTTGACCGACTCGCGGGCGCGGGCGTCGCACAGCAGGAGCGGCACGTCGTCGTCGAGGTCGAGGGCTCTGCGGATGTCCTCGGCCGGGTAACGGGGTGCCCCCTCGAAGCAGTTGACGCCGACGAGGAAAGGTATGGAACGCCGCTCGAAGTAGTCGATGGCGGCGAAGCAGTCCTCCAGGCGACGCGTGTCGGCGAGGACGACGGCGCCGAGGGCGCCTTCGGAGAGTTCGTCCCACATGAACCAGAACCGCTCCTGGCCGGGCGTACCGAAGAGGTACAGCACCAGGTCCTCGCGGAGGGTGATGCGCCCGAAGTCCATGGCGACGGTGGTGGTGTGCTTGCCCTCCACGCCGCGGGTGTCGTCGACCGGGCGCCCGGCCTCGGTGAGCAGTTCCTCGGTGCGCAGCGGCCTGATCTCGCTCACCGCGCCGACGAGGGTGGTCTTGCCCACGCCGAAACCGCCGGCCACAAGGATCTTGAGCGTGACGGGCTCGACCGGGGGCTTGCCGCGCTCAGAACGCCCGAAGATCATCGATCACTTCTCCTGCTTGATGGTGGGGTCGGCCGACGGTGGACCGTAGCCTCCGCCGCCGGGGGTTTCGATGACGAGTACGTCGCCGGGGTGGACGTCCACCGTGTCGCTTCCGCGGAGTCGGACGACGGTGCCGTCCGCGCGTTCCACCCGGTTGACGCCCAGGGCGCCGGGCTCGCCGCCGGCCATGCCGTACGGCGGCACCCTGCGGTGCTGTGACAGGGTGGAAACGGTCATGGGCTCGTGGAACCGGATGCGGCGCACGGCTCCGTCCCCGCCACGCCAGCGTCCCGCGCCACCGCTGCCGCGCCGGACCGCGAACTCGTCGAGTCGGACCGGCAGGCGCCACTCCAGGACTTCTGGATCCGTCAGCCGCGAGTTGGTCATGTGGGTCTGGACGACGCTCGCGCCGGGAAAGCCGTCCCCCGCGCCCGATCCGGAGGCAACGGTCTCGTAGTACTGGTGGCGTTCGTTGCCGAAGGTGACGTTGTTCATGGTGCCGGAGCCCTCTGCCTGGACGCCGAGAGCCGCATAGAGCGCCCCGGTGATCGCCTGGGAGGTCTCCACGTTGCCCGCGACGACGGCGGCCGGGGGCTCCGGCGCGAGCATGGAGCCCGGCGGCACGACGATGTCCAGGGGGCGCAGACAGCCGTCGTTGAGAGGGATGTCGTCGTCGACGAGAGTGCGGAAAACATACAGGACGGCCGCGTTGACCACCGAGAACGGCGCGTTGAAGTTGGTGCCCAACTGCGCCGAGGTACCAGTGAAGTCGATGGTGGCCGAGCGGTTTTCGCGGTCCACGCGCACGCGCACGCGGATGACGGCGCCCGAGTCGGTCTCGTAGGCGTACTCGCCGTCGTCCAGGGCGTCGATGACCCGGCGTACGGCCTCTTCGGCATTGTCCTGGACGTGTCTCATGTAGGCCTGGACGACGTCAAGGCCCAAGTTCTCGATCATGCGGCCGACTTCGTCGACGCCCTTCTGGTTCGCGGCGATCTGGGCGCGGAGGTCGGCGAGGTTGGTCTTCGCGTTGCGGGACGGGTGGGGTGCGTCGGTGAGGAGGCGGAGGGTCTCCTCCTCGCGGAAGCGGCCTTCCTCGGCAAGTAGCCAGTCGTCGAAGAGGACGCCTTCCTCTTCGATGGTGCGGCTGTCGGCGGGCATGGAGCCCGGGGCGATGCCGCCGATCTCGGCGTGGTGGCCGCGGGAGGCGACGTAGAAGAGGATGCGGTCACCCTGCGTGTTGCCGGTTGTCTCGGTGTCGAAGACCGGGGTGATCACGGTGACGTCCGGAAGGTGGGTGCCGCCGTGGTACGGGTCGTTGACGGCGTAGGTGTCCCCGGGCCGCATCGCATCGCCTCGGCGCCCGATGACCTCCTTGACGCTCGTGCCCATCGAGCCCAGGTGGACAGGGATGTGCGGGGCGTTGGCCACCAGGTTTCCATCCGGGTCGAAGAGGGCGCAGGAGAAGTCCAGGCGTTCTTTGATGTTGACGGACTGGGCGGTGGACTCCAGGCGGGCGCCCATCTGTTCAGCGATCGACATGAAGAGGTTGTTGAAGACCTCGAGGAGAACCGGGTCGGCTTTCGTGTCGAGATCGGAACTCTGCGTAACCGCCGCGCGTTCCATGACCAGATGCCCGTCGTCGGTCGTCGCGGCCTGCCAGCCGTCGTCGACGACGGTCGTCGCGCTGGTCTCGGTAATGATCGCGGGGCCGGTCACGGTCTCGCCGGGGGGCAGGTCCTCGCGGCGGTGCAGGGGTACGTCGCGCCAGGCGCCGCCGGTGTGGAGACGGACGGTCTCGGGTGTGACGGAGCGGCCTTCGTACGGGGCGAGGGCGGACAGATCGGGGGGTTCGGTGATGCCAGTGGCTTCGACGGAGAGCGCTTCGACGACGATCGGGCGGTCCAGGACGAAGGAGTACGTGGCGCGATGACGTTCTTCGAAGGCGTGCCTCATGGCGTCGGGCTCAGTCAGCTCGACGGTGAGGGTGGTGTCGGTTCCGTCGTAGCGGAGCTGGGCGCGGCGGGTGACGCGGACGCGCTCTTCCGGGACGTCCTCGGCGAGGAGTTCGGTGCGGGCCGCGGCCTCCAGGTCGTCGGCCGTCTTGTGGACGCCGGGCATGGAGGCCGCTTCCAGCGGTGCCTCGACGGACTGTTCGCGCATGGCCGTGGTGTCGGCGAGGCCGATGCCGAGCGCGGACAGGACACCGGCCATGGGAGGCACGAGGACCGTGCGGATGCCGAGCGAGTCCGCGACCTTGCAGGCGTGCTGACCGCCCGCACCACCGAAGGTGGTGAGGGCGTAGCGGGTGACGTCGTGGCCCTTCTGCACGGAGATCCGCTTCACGGCGTTGGCGATGTTGGCCACGGCGATCTGCAGGTAGCCCTCGGCGACCTGCTCGGGGGTGCGCTCGTCGCCGGTCTGCTCGCGGATCTCGTTCGTGAGGGCGGTGAAACGGTCGCGGACGAGCGCCTCGTCGAGGGGTTGGTCCCCGTCGGGGCCGAACACCTGCGGGAAGTGGGTCGGTTGGATGCGGCCGAGCATGACGTTGGCGTCGGTGACGGCGAGCGGGCCGCCACCGCGGTAGCAGGCGGGCCCCGGGTCCGCGCCCGCCGAGTCCGGCCCCACGCGGTAGCGCGATCCGTCGAAGTGGAGGACGGAGCCGCCGCCGGCCGCGACGGTGTGGATGTCCAGCATGGGCGCGCGCAGCCGCACCCCCGCGATCTGCGTGGTGAAGACGCGCTCGTACTCACCCGCGAAGTGCGAGACATCGGTGGAGGTGCCGCCCATGTCGAAGCCGATGACGCGGTCGAAGCCGGCGAGCTGCGACATGCGGGCCATGCCGACGATGCCGCCCGCGGGGCCGGACAGGATGGCGTCCTTGCCGCGGAACTGTCCGGCTTCGGCAAGACCTCCGTTGGACTGCATGAACATCAGTCGGACGCCCTCGAGTTCACCGGCGACGTGCTGGACGTATCGGCGCAGTACGGGCGAGAGGTAAGCGTCGACGACGGCGGTGTCGCCGCGCGGTACGAGCTTCATCAGTGGGCTGACCTCGCTGGACAGCGAGATCTGCGGGAAGCCGATGCGGGCGGCGACCTCGCGGACGGCGTGCTCGTGGGCGGGATGGAGGTGGCTGTGCATGCAGACCACCGCGACGGCGCGGATCCCGTCGTCGTAGGCCTCCTGGAGGGGACCTGCGAGGGAGTCCAGGTCCGGGGTGCGCAGGACGGTGCCGTCGGCGGCGATGCGCTCGTCGATCTCGACGACGCGCTCGTAGAGCAGCTCGGGCAGTTCGATGCGGCGGGCGAAAATGTGAGGGCGGTTCTGGTAGGCGATGCGCAGGGCGTCGCGGAAGCCGCGGGTGGTGACGAGCAGAGTTCGCTCGCCCTTGCGCTCCAGGAGGGCGTTGGTGGCGACCGTGGTACCCATGCGGACGGCCTCGACGGGGTCCCGCGAGCCGTCGAGGAGCCGACGCACGCCCGCGACCGCCGCGTCGGCGTAGCGCGCGGGATTGTCCGACAGCAGCTTGTGTGTCAGCAGCTTGCCGTCCGGGCGCCGCGCGACGATGTCGGTGAAGGTACCGCCCCGGTCCACCCAGAACTGCCAGCCTGTCACGTCTTCACCCCGCTTCCACGCTGCTCAGAGCGCCCGGAGGCCGTTGATCACGTCGCGCAGAATACTCTCGTCCGGCAGTTCGGCAGGGGGTACGGGCCGATTCACATGGACGAATTCCCCGTCCACGAGATCCCCGACGAGGACTCGCACCACTCCGATGGGCAGGTCGAGCTCGGCGGCGAGTTCGGCCACCGACTGCGGGGTGCCACGGCACAGCTCGACGATGTCCACGTGTTCCGGGGACAGGCTGGGATCCCCCACCGGGTCGTCCGCGTGGGGTTCCGTGACGACCACCGCGATCAGATCGAGGCGGTGCTGAGCCGCACTGGTGGTGCGGCCGCGTGTCATGGCGTACGGACGGACAACCGGCCCGGCGTCGTCGTCGAACCACTGGCTTCTGCGCTGACCGTCAGTGCTCATGCCATCTCACTACCCGCCCGAGGGCAGATCGGTGCGCGGGGCTGCGCCCAGATGTACGCCCACCCGCTTTACCAGCAGTGTCATCTCGTAGGCGACCTGGCCGACGTCCGAGTCGGCGTCCGCGAGTACGGCGAGGCAGCTGCCGTCGCCGGCGGCCGTCACGAACAGGAAGGCGTCGTCGAGTTCGACGACCGTCTGGCGGACGTTGCCCGCTTCGAAGTGGCGGCCCACGCCCTTGGCGAGGCTGTGGAATCCCGAGGCGACGGCTGCGAGGTGCTCGCCGTCCTCCCGGCTCAGGTCGTTGGAAACCCCGGTGGCCAGGCCGTCGCCGGAGAGCACGACGGCCTTGCGGATGCTTGCGACGCGGTCCACCAGGTCGTCGAGGAGCCAGTTCAGCTCGCCCTTGCTGTCCGCGGTGTGGCCGGTCGGCTTCGGTGCGGTCATCGACCGTCCCCCTTTGTCGTTCCTTGTGGTGCTGTGCCGCTGTGGGCGCCGTCGCCCGCGGCGTTCTCCTCACGGCCGCGTTGCCAGCCGCGCTGGAGCGAGGCCATGCGGCTGCGTACCTCGTCGGCGTCGCGCTCCGCGAGCTCCGTACTTTCCTCGGCCCGCCGCACGGGCCCCTGCTTCAACTGTGGAGCAAGGCTGGCCTGCCGCACGCGGCGGGGCAGCGGACCCGTGCCGGAGCCTGCCTCGTGAGGCGGGCTGCCGAGGGGCCGAGCCGTGTCGTCCGTACCACTCGGCGGGACCGCGGGACCCCGGGTGCGCCTGGGAAGTGCCGGGGCTTCCGGCGACTCGTCCGGGCCCTGGGCCTGAGGTGGTGCGGTGGAATCGGTGGGCTCGGCGGGGTGGTCGGCCACGCCGGTGCCCCGGCGCAGCGGCGTCGTTGCACCCCTGCGGCGGGTCGGCAGGGGTGCCGGGCCATCCGTGTCGGAGCGGCGCGGACCGGGGAGCGCGGAGGGCTCCTCGTCCGTCTCCTCGCGCCGGGAGCGCTGCTCGCTGACCGGCCGGCCGTGGGAGCTGACCAGCTTGGGCGTGCTGCGGCGGGGCAGTGGGACAGGAGCGCTCAGGTGCTCGGCGGGGTCGGTACGGTCCCCTGCGCCATGTGGGCCCGGAAGCTGGTGGTGTCGCTCGTCGCCGTGTCCGCCCGCCCGGTCCTCCATGGGGGCGACCGAACGGCGCGGGCGGAACAGTCCGCCGCGTTCGCTGTCCTCGCTGTCGAGCACGCCCGGGAAGTCGTCGAGGGCGTCGAGGTCGACGGGGGCCTCCAGTTCGACCGGCCCGTCCAGGAGCGAGGCAGGCAGGCCGGGAAGCTGCACGGGCGTGTGGGAGAGCGCGGTCCGTCGGCTCTCGCCAGGCGCCCCCTCCTTCGGCGGCTGGGGCCGGTCGAGGCGGAAGCCGATGCCGTTGGTGTCCGGGACGTCGTCCGTCAGCAGGACGTCGGGGATGAACACGACGGCCGTGGTGCCGCCGTAGGGGGACGGCTGCAGGGAGACCCGGACGTTCTGCCGCTGGGCGAGCCGGCTGACGACGAACAGTCCGAGCCGGTCGGTGTCGGACAGCGCGAACTCCGGCGTCTCGGCGAGCCGGAGGTTGGCGTCCAGCAGCGCCTCGGCGGCCATGCCGAGACCACGGTCGTGGATCTCCAGCGTGAAGCCGTTGGCGACCCGTTCGCCCAGAACCTGGACGGCGGTGTGCGGCGGCGAGAAGACCGTGGCGTTCTCGAGGAGTTCGGCGACGAGGTGGGTGAGGTCGGCGACCGCTGGGCCGGTGATGGCGGTGCGGGGCAACCGGCGGACCTCGATGCGTTCGTAGTCCTCGACCTCGGCAACGGCGGCGCGCACGATGTCCATGAGCTGGATGGGCTTGCGCCACTGCCGCGAGGGGGCTGCTCCGGACAGGATCACCAGGCCCTCGGCGTGCCGCCGCATGCGGGTCGTGAGGTGGTCGAGACGGAACAGGTCGGCGAGTTCCTCGGTGTCGTCGGTCCGGCGCTCCATGGTGTCGAGCAGGGTGAGCTGCTTGTGGAGGAGCACCTGGCTGCGACGGGCGAGGTTGACGAAGACCTCGGAGACCCCGGCGCGCAGCTCGGACTGTTTGACGGCGGCCTCGACAGCGGCCCGTTGCAGGGTGTTGAGCGCCTGGCCGACCTCGCCGATCTCGTTCCTGTCGTACTCCAGGCGCGGTACCTCGGTCTCCACGTCGACCTGTTCACCTGCAGACAGCCGGCGCATCACGCTGGGCAGGCGCACACCGGACGCCTCGTGGGCCTCCAGACGCAGTTGACGCAGGTCGCGGATGAGCCTGCGGCCGACGCGTACGGACAGGAAGAGCGAGAGCAGCAGGGCGATCAGGCCGAAAACACCGACGACGGCCGCCTGGACGATGACGCCGACCGCGACCGGGCGGACCCGGTCCTGGTAGCGGTCGTTCGCCTGGTCGTCGAGGGTGCCGAGCTCGTCGAGCACGTTACCCGCCGCGGTGTCCCAGTTCTTGGCGGTGACGCCGCTGGGCATGCTGTCCGCCGTGGCGGCGATGACGGACTGCTCGGCCGTCCGCAGCGAGGCGGTGGTGGCGTTCTTCCAGAAGCGCTCGTAGCGGTCTCGCTCCGCGGTGGGCAGCTGCGCGAGGCTGATGTCGTACACGGCGTCCCGCTGTGCAGCGAGGTCGGAGACTTCGCGGATCTCGTCGCGCGTGACCCGGCCGACCACCAGGGCGGAGCCGAGCAGGGCGTCTTCCTGGGAGAGCAGTTCCCGGGCGCGCGCGACGTTGACCAGCGCCCGGTACTGCTTGTCCATGTTCACGCTGTCGACCACGTCCAGGGTGGCCAGCAGGGCATAGCAGGGGTCGATCAGACGGTTGTAGAGGTCGAGGGTCTGGGCGCGGGTGACGGTGCCTTCCTCGACGCTGCGGCGGAGGGAGTCGATGCCGTCGAAGGCGTCCAGGACGGCGGTGACGGCCTCGGTGTCGTCCTCGTCCAGGACGTCGCGGACGTCGGCGTTCCCGGCGTTGCCGCGGATCTCGGCGATGGCTCCGTCCGTCGCGGTCCGGGTTCGCTGGAGCGCGGAGAGGGCGTCGGAGGCGCGGGGGTCGGCGAGGTAGACGAGGGTCTGGCGGCGTTCCTGCTGGACGACGCGGACCAAGTCCTCGATGGGGTAGCCGATGTTCTCCACCACCGACGACACGTTGAACAGGCGGTTCGCCTCACGACCCGTGAGCACCGTGGCGAAGCCCCAGACAGCGGTCAGGGACACCAGCGGCACGAGAAGCAGCGCCACGATCTTCCGGCGGATCGACTTCCCGCGAAAGCGCATGGCCTCCCCCAGCTCGACCCCCACGTGGAAGGGGGTACAGACGTGCGTCAACAAACGGCGCGAGCCTACTACCGACCCACAGGTAACTCGAAGAGCCGTCCGGAAGCTGAACCTCCGTACTGGCGACGAGACATGGTCAGTTGTCCGGTCATTGCGGGAGATTGCCTCCACGAAACCGACGGTCGCTCAGGAATCGGATCCGACCGGCAAGGAACGCCAGTTGGCCAGAATTTTTCGTTCGTTGGGAATCTTCGGGAGGCTTCGTTCGTCTTTCTCTATGGGAATTGGGGGCGGAATCGGCCACAGGAGCCGTATCCCGCACCCGGGCGGCGTAAAACAGCGCAAGCCGGGCAGCCACTGGGGAGTCGGGGTCTTCGGACCGGGGCGAGGGGTCTTCCGGCGGTGGGGAGTGACACGGTGATGGGCACGGCGGAGCGGCACGAGACGTCTGACGACGGCGCGGTGGCGCACAGGGTGGCGCAGCGGCGCCCCGAGGCACCGGATCGCGACATTCCGGGGGACGGCCACAGGTCGGCGGGCCGACGCGGCGTTCCGGCAGGCGTGAGTGCGGGCCCGGCCGCGCACGAGGGCGCGGCACGAGCAGGCGCGCCCGACGTGCCGAACTCACCCGGCTCAGCACGAGACTCGACGCAATACTTGATACAAGACGGGGCGCAGTACCGGACGTTGTGGGTCGAGGAGCCCGCCCGGCGACGCCGGATGCCCGACCCGGTGCGCACCGCGGCCGTGCGTGCGGTGATCATCATCGCCGTGACGCTGATACAGGCGATGGTGGCGTTCCTGTGCACCATGGCCGGGTCCTGGCTGGCGTTCCCGATGGTGCTCAGCAGCGTGACCAGCACCGTGGTCGCCACGTGGGCCGTTCTCGACGTGTGGGTGACGCGTCAGGTCTGGAACCAGCGCAACGGCGTCGTGTCGGCCCCGAGCAGCACTGCCCGGTCACTGCGACGCGAGCGCCGCCGGGCTCGGCGGCAGGCACGGGCCACCGAGCGGGCGAACAAGCGAATACGCCGGGCCGGCGGCACGGGTCGGCTGTCCCACCCCTGACGAGGCAATGTCGGACACCTGATCAGGCGAGCCGGACCGACGGGACGGGGCGGGGCGCGCTGCTGAAGGAGGACGCGGAACGGCTACGCGGGCCGTTTGAACATCCGTGTCGCCGTGATCTCGCTGTGCACCGATTCACCGTCCCCGGCCGGGGCCTGCTGAGGCAGCCCCGGCCGGAGGTGTTCCTCCACGCTGATGTACTTCAGGCCCGCTCGCAGGTCGGCGTCGTTGCGTAGTCGGATGACCAGCGGGAACTCCGCCAGCGCCGTCGTGTCGAACAGGCCGGTGGTGTAGAGGAGCTGGACGCCTAGCGCGTCGGACACCGCCCGCTGGAGCTCCAGCAGATAGGTGGCGTTGGCGCGCCCGATGGGATTGTCGAGGAACAGCGTGCCCGCGTGCCGGTGCTTGTCGCGGCCCCGATCGTTGGAGCGCAGGGCGGCCATCGTGCAGTACAGGGCGATGGCCGCGGTGAGCAGCTGGCCGCCGGAGAACACGTCGCCCATCTGACCGACAGGCACGCGCTCGGCGCGCAGTACGGCGTCGGGCTTGAGGATCTCGACGGCGACGCCCTTGGGCTGGAGGGCCGCGCCGACCCCTCGCAGCAGCAGGGACATGCCGTCACGGCGCAGGTCGGAGTTCTTCTTCACGGCGGCCCGGGTCGCCTCGTCGATGACCTCGCCGAGCCGTTCGGCGAGCGTGGCCTGGTCGGGCTCCTCGAAGCGGATGCGCAGGAACTCCTGCCCGGACCACTCGCCGAGCCCCTCGGGCAGGCGGGACAGCCGCTGGGCGGACCGCAGGGTGGCGAGGGCGGACTCCACAAGTCCCCTCAACCGGTCCACGATCGAGTCCCTGTTCCGCTCCAGCTGCGCCAACTCGTCGGTGAGGACGCGCAGTCGGGGCGCGAACGCGTCCGCCCACTTGTGGGCGTGCTCGGGCAGCGCGGACGCGGGCAGCTCGCGGATCTGCTGCCGAGCGGGGGTGCGTACCTGCTCGTAGCGTGTGGAGTTGGCGTGCCGGACGAGGATGTCGCTCGCCTCGCGTACGGAGGCCTCCGCGGCGGACAGGTCGGCGGCGCAGCCGCGCAGCGAACGGCGGGACTCGGCGGCCGACTGCCGCGCCTCCTCCAGACTCCCGGGGTACGGCTCGTTCTCCTCCTGCTCCTCCTCGGCTGCGTGCTCCCGCAGCAGGTCGCGGAGCATCGCGGCGGTCTCCTCGAAACCACCGACGGCGTCCTCGGCGGCCCGGTGCCCGTCCAGGAGTTCGGCGTGCGCCTCGCGGGCCTGGGCCAAAGCGTCCGTACGGGAGGCGAGTTCCGTGGTGGCGGTACGCCGCAGGGCCTGCGCGTGCTCGGCGTCGCGCGGCTGGAGCTCCTCGGGCAACTCGGTGTGCGCCTCGCCGTCCTCTGGGGCGTGCCGCTCGGCCTCGCCGCGCAGCCGCCCGAGCTGCTCGCTCGCCTGCGACATCCGGGTCTCCAGGAGCTGCACCAGCTCCTCGGCGCGCGCGGCGGCGGCCTGCCGGGACGGCCCGTCGGAGCCGTCCGGCGACTGGAGCAGCTGCTCCGCGCGCGTGCGGACCTTGTTGCTCAGCCGGTCCAGCTCGGCCCGGGCCGCGCTCTCGTCGCTCTCCGCACGGGCCTGCTCCGCCCGCAGGTCGGCGCCGACGCCGACCTTCTCGTAGAGCTGGGAGGCGGCCCGGTAGGCCTCGCGGAGGGCGGGCAGGGACGCCTTGGAAGCGTCCGCGTCGTCCTTCGGTACGTCGTCGGGGGCGCCGGCGATCTCGGCGCGCTCGGCGCGCAGCGCCCGGCCCGTGCGGCGGGCGTCGTCGGCCGCGCGCTGGGCGGCGCGGCGGTCCTCGTCGGCGGCGCGGGCGCGCTCCAGGCAGGTTTGGGCGCGGGCCTCCGACTCGGTGGCCTCGTCGGCGAGTTCGCGCAGCTTGACCTGCCAGCCGGCGCGCTCGCGCAGCCGGAAGGCGAGCCCGGCGAGGGCGTCGGCGGCCCGCCGCGCCTTCTGCGCGGCCTCCTGCCGCTCGTCCCGCACCTGCGCCGCCTCGGCGGCGGCCTCCTCTGCCTCGGACCGCACGGTCCGCGCCTCGGCCAGCTCGGCCCCGGACTCCTCGGCGAACGCGCGGGCGTCCTGGGCGGCCTGCTCGAGTTCCGCGAGCCGTCCCGCGGGGCAGCCGGTGCGCCATGAGGCCAGCCGGGCGGCCAGCTCCCGGTCCTTGCCGAGCCGTGCGGCGAGTGTGCGGATCTCCTCGTCGCGCTCCGTCGCCCGCGCGCGCAGCGCCTGCCGCTCCTCGTCGGCGGCGTGCTCGTCGTGCATGGCCGGGTTCGGCGGTACGAGGAACACGTCGCCGTCTGCCGAGTCCGCGGCCGGGGTGGGGGCGAGCAGGGCGGCCGCGGTACCCACTGCCACGGCAGAACGCGGCAGCAGGGCGGCGTTGCCGAGCGCTTCCCGGGCCCGGGTGTGCGAGTCCGGGTCGGTGATGATCACGCCGTCGACCAGTTCGGGGCGGGCGGCCAGCACGCGAGCGTGGTCGGCGGGGTCGACGGCCTGGGCGAGGTAGCGCCAGCCGGGCAGCGCGGGGATGCCGTGCTCCCCGAGGAACTCCACGGTGGCCAGCACGTCCGGGCCGGGCGGCAGCAGTCCCCCGTCGCCGAGCGCACCGAGGATGCGGGCGTCGTCGGCGGCAGCGGTCCGCAGTTCGAAGAGCTGCCGTTCGGCCGAGGAGACGGCGTCGTCGAGGAGTTCGCGCAGTTCGTCGGCGAAACGGTCGAGTTCCGCGAGGGTGAAGGCCCCCTCGGGCGCGTCCGTGTCGGTGCCGGGCCGGGGCTGCGGGATCCCCGGACGCGCGGCGTCGGCGGTCAGACTCAACAGGTCCGCCAGCCGTTCCTCGCCCGCCAGCGCCTCGGCGATACGGCGTTCGGCGTCGTACGACCGCTCGGACGCCGTCGCCGCGTCCGCCGCGCGGGCCGCGGTCAGTTCCGCGCGGGACTCGGCGGAGGCCGCCTCGCGCGCGTGCTCGGTGGCCCGCCGCGAAGCCTCACGCGCGGTGTCCCAGGCCGCGACGGCGGTCTTCTCGGCATCGCTGGCGGCGAGCGCCGCACGCGCGGGGTCGGCGTCGGGCGCGCTGTCGTCCAGCCAGCCCGCTCGCACCGCCTCCGCGGTCTCCTGCTCGACCTCGGTGAGACGCTGACGCAGGTGTCCGACCTCGCTGCGGGCGCGCTGCGCCTCGGTTGCGGCGGACGTGGAGTCCCGGTAGGCGGAGTCGCTCACCTCCTGGAGCGCGGCGGACCGCTCCTCCTCCTCGTTGGCGAGGGTCTCGGCGCCCTCCGCGGCCGCATGCAGGGCCCGTACCAGGTCGACGGCGGCCTTGGCGCGGGCGGCGAGCGCGGGTGCGGCGTCCCGCTCGGCCTCCTGGATCGCGGCGGACACCCGGGCGACTCGGTCGGCGGCCGCGCGGTGGCGCAGTACGGCCTCGGCGGCCTGCCAGGCGGAGTGCAGGGTGCGCGCCTCGGCGAGCTCGCGCTTCTGCGCGGCGGCGGACTTCTCGGCCGCGGCGAGCGCCAACGACGCGTGCCGGTAGGCGAGTTCTGCGGCGACGAGGGCGCTGCGCTCGCGCGCGCCCTCGGAGTGGGTGACCGCGTAGGCGGCGGCCGTGACCCGCTGGGCGAGATCGGTGGCACGCGCGCGTTCCCGCACGGCTCGCGCGGCCAGCCTGCGCGCCAGCGTGCGGGTACGGCGCTCGGCCGCCGTGTGGATGTCACGCGCGCGAGCACGCGTCTCGGCGGCATCGACGATCCGGCCGAGCAGGTCGACCGACCCGGCGGTGAAGTCCCGTTCGGCGATCAGCTCGGCGCGCCGCCCCAGCTTGTTGCCGAAGCCGCTGACGAGGTCGGCGAGCCCGTCGGTGTCGCGCGTGTCCGTGACGGCGCGCAGCAGCAGGTCGGTGAAGTCGGAGTCCTTCTTGACCGCGAACAGCCCGGCGGCTTCGCCCTCGTCGGCGTTCATCTCCCGCTGGTAGCGGAAGAGTTCGGGGTCGAGACCGAGGTCGCCGAGGTGCTCGATCCAGCGGTCGTGGATCTCCTCCCAGTGCACCTCCAGATGCGGATACGCCTTGCCGGCCTCGGTGATGGCGTCCCGGAAGCCCTTCATGGTGCGTCGGCGGCCCTGCGCGCCGGACTGCCCCTCGACGGATGGTCGTACGGAGGTGGCCTCGGCGACCGGCAGGTTGTCCAGGCTCAGGCCGGGGCCGGGCCGGAAGGAGTACCAGGCCTCGGCGAACTTCCGTGGGTCATTGGAGACCTGACGCCCGCGCCACTCGCTCACCTTTCCGACGACGACGCACTCGCCGGTCAGCACGTGCTGCCACTCCAGCGCCACGTGGCCGCAGTCGTCGGCCAGCAGGAACTTGCGCAGCACACCGGAGCTGGCGCCGCCGAGCGTGTTGCGGTGGCCCGGCAGCATCACGGAGAAGATCAGCTTGAGCAGGACCGACTTGCCGCCGCCGTTCTCCAGGAAGAGCACGCCCGCGGGGGCGGGCCGGCGTGGCGGGCCGACGGGCTCCTCCTCGAAGAACTCCGCCTGGGTGGGCGCGGGGTCGGGCACGGGTTCGCCCACGCCCCGCAGGTCAAGCACAGTGTCGGCGTACCGCGCACCGGCGGGTCCGATGGAGTAGAGACGGACCCGGGACAGCTCGTACATGGCGGACTCTCGTAAGTCTTCGGCAGATCGGGGGGCGGAAGCTTCAGGCGCTTCGGTGACTTCAGACGCTTCAGGAGTGGAACGGGAGCCCGGCGTCGGCCACCAGGTCCAGGTCGTCGGTGTCCTCGGCGGGCAGCAGCGTCGGCGTACCGTCGGTGACCGGAACGACGCCCAGTTCGAGGAGCTCAGCCATGGCGGCGCCGCCGGCCATGTCACGCACCTGGAGCTGGTAGCGAGCCGTCGTGCGGTACGTGCCGCCGTTGTCGTCGCCGGTGCGCTGGAGGAAACCGGAGTCGGTGAGGAAGGCGACGGCCTTGCCGACGATGCCGGTCGTCGACCCCGCCAGCCGACGAGCGTCCTTGGTGGCGCCGGTCGCGCTGCGTCTGGCCCAGATCCGCCAGGCGGCCTCGAGCCCGGGCGCGTCGGTGGCGGGGTCGGTGTTCTCGCCCTGGTCGTCGGCGCGCTCCTCCAGCCGGCGACAGGCCTGGCGGACGAAGGCGTCGACTCCGTTCACACTGACCCGGCCGATGTACCCGTCGTCGGCGAGGTCCTCCGGCCGCGGGAACGCCATCGCGGCGACGGCGAGATGGGCCAGCCCGTGCAGGAAGCGGTCCCCGGAGTCGGCGGAGGTCCGACGCGCGTAGTCGCCCATGCGAACGGCGAACACCGAGTCCTCGGCCGCGGTCACGGCCATCCCCGCGCGGGGGGACACCTCCAGCACCACGAGCCCGAGGCCGGCGGCCACGGCGTCGGCGAGGCGCGCGAACGGCGGATCCTCCCGGTACCTCCGCAGCAGCTCCGCGTACTCCTGGTCACGCGCGGGCTGCAGCTTGGGCTGCAACCCGAAGGCGACGAGCCGCGCCGCGTCGGCGGCGTCGGCGGGGGTGACGGCGGCGGTCGCCGGAGCGGGTCCGGTGTCCGGCTCACTCCACTCGACGTGCTCGCTCACGACTGGAACTCCTTGGACTTGAAAACGAGGGTGGGGGCGACGCCGCCAGGGGCGCGGGACTGTGCCATGGGCGGCTCCGCCACGTGGGCGCGACCGGCCGCGGACGGCGCGCAGCCGAGGTACGACATCACGCGGCCTCCTTCCGGTCCGCCGCCATCCCCGCCGAATCCAGCAGAGCCGTGCCCACGATCAGATCGGCTCCGCCGAACTCCGGGTCGTCCAGCTCCGTCCCGTCGTCCACGGCGAACAGCAGCTTCTCCTCGCCCTGGCGGTAGGCCGTGCCCACCGGCGGGCTGGCCGCGTGAACGGCCAACAGCGCCACCAGATAGGGCAGTTCGGTGTCACGCCGCCGCGCTTCCGCGAGCAGACCCGACAGCCGCCGCGGCGCGTCCGCCGGCAGATCGAGCAGCTCCATCGCCGCCGCCAACTGCTCCTCGCTGAACCGGCTGTCGTCCGGCGTGGCGATGAGGTCGGGCTCGGGCATCTCCGCCCCGAGATGCTCCCGCTCCATCGGCGGCGTCAGCAGTATGTCGACGAGGTCCCCGACCCGGACCGAGACCGGTGTACGCAGCCCGGTGCCGCGAGAGAAGAACGCGTCGGTGACCCTGACCGCCTGCTCCCACGGCAAGGGCAGAACCGGCGCGACCAGGTGCCCGTACAGGTCGATGCCCGAGGTGGTCATGGGCGTGGCGAAGGCCTGCCGGTCCTGCTCCGCGCGGAACAGCGGCCCCGCCTCCAACAGTCGCGACTGCAACTGCGTGTGGCGCCGGATGCAGTCCTTCACGATGTCGACGAGCTCGGCGGCACGCCGCTTCTGCTCGGGGTCCTCGGACTCGTCGCGGGCTTTGCGGATGTTCGTGAGGATCGCGTTCTCGTGGCGGTAGCGGTCGGCCACGTGGTCGAGGGCTTCGGCGATCATGTCGGGCACAGCGTTGAGCCAGTCCACTGCCCGTACGTTGCGCCGGGTCGCGTCCAGCGCCCTGCGCAGGGTCTCCGAGTACTGCACGGTCCGGTAGCGGGCCTGCTCGGCAGCGAGCTGGGCGTCGGCGAGGCGGCCGCGGCTGATGAGCACCTCCAGCTTGACCTCGGCGGCGATCTGCGCGCTCGTGACGTCTGTGTCGAGGGCGCCGACCAGGACGTTCACGGCTTCGTCCGTCGTCCGCAGGTAGACGCTGCCGCCGGGGCCGGGCACCTCCTCGATCAGCTTGAAGTCGTAGTCGCGGCGCACATAGCTGCCGTCCGTGGTGAACGTGCCGTACATGGCCCGGAAGCCGCGGTCGACGCTGCCGACGTTGATCAGGTTCTCCAGGACCCAGCGGGCCACACGCTCGTGCTCGGCGACGGGGCGCTGCGGGGCCTGCGCGGCGATGCGCGGGAGGAGCCTGGCCACTATCTGGTCGTGGTCGGCGCCCGTGTCGAAGTCCATGTTCAGGGTGACCAGGTCGATCGCGGCGAGGGCGATCTCCGCCATGCCGTACACCGAGTACTCACCCGCGAGGTTGGCCTTGCGCGCGTCGAGGTCGTGGATCGGCGCGGTGCAGGCGAGCGCGCGCAGCCGCCGCGCCAGCCCCTCGTCGGCAGCCGGGCCCGGTGCGGGGCGCGGCGCCGCGCTGAGCTGGGGCGGAACACTGTCCGTCGATGCAGGCGAAGTCACGGTGCACAGACTAGGTCCTCGGTCTGACAACGACCCAAACGGCGCAGATGGACCCCGGCGTCACGATTGTCACACCGATACGACGGCGGCGTGCCGCCCGGACTACTCTCCCTCCCCGACCCGGCGCCGGTAGACCTCGACAACCCGCTCCAGTGAGTCCGCGAGGTAGACCTCGAGCAGCTTTTCGGCCTCGTCCTTGTCCCGGGCCTGCAGGGCCTGGAGGATCTGGCGGTTGCGGGCGAGGTAGGGCTCGTGCAGCCGCCGTGGGTCGTCCACGACGTGGAAGGCCAGCCGTAGCTCCGCGAAGACGCTGCGCATCAGCTCGTCGGTGCGCTCGCTGCCGGCCAGGGCGACGAGTTCCCGGTGGAAGTGGATGTTGGCCGTACCCGCCCCTTTCCAGTCATTCTCGACGGCCGCCGTCTGTCCTGCCGTGACCGCGGCGGCCAGTCCCTCCAGCGCGTACGGCGGCTCGCCCAGGCCTCGAACGACGGCACACTCGACGAGGGCACGGGTGCGGTAGATGTCCTCGACGTCGTCGACGGTCAGGACCCGTACGAAGACTCCGCGGTTGAGCTCGTGGACGAGAAGGCGTTCGTGGGTGAGCAGCCTGAACGCCTCGCGCAGCGTGTTGCGGGAGACCCCGAGCGCCCCGCCGATGCTGTCCTCCGACAGACGGGTCCCCGGCGGGAAATAGCCCTCGGCGATACGGCTTCTGAGGATGTCGGAGACCCGTTCGGCGGTGCTGGTGCGCCCAAGGAGCGCGCGGTCGTCGGCCAGTCCCGTCAGCTGCTCTGCCATGCCCGGAATTCAATCGCAGATACGAGGACGAAACAACACGAGTATTGAAGGATCGTTGAACGATCCTCTACGGTGCTACGCACGGCACCGCCCCCGTCCCCACAGCGGCGCCCCTGCTCCCGCACGGCACGGCTCAGTCTCAGCACCCTTCGTCATCCCTCTGCGAGGTGCCCATGAGCACGACCCCTCCACCCCAGGCCCTGACCACTGACGCACGTCCCGCCACAGGTGAACGTTCCACGGACGAAGGCGCGTTGGCCTGGCTGCACGCTCTCGGCCCGCGCGGCCGCCGCGCCTTCGCCGGCGCGTTCGGCGGCTATGCCCTGGACTCCTACGACTACTTCACCCTCCCGCTGAGCATGGTCGCGCTGGCTGCCCACTTCGGCCTGGACAGCGGTCAGACCGGCCTGTTCACCACCGTCACCCTCGTCGTCTCGGCGGTGGGCGGCGCTCTCGCGGGCGTCTTCGCGGACCGGGTCGGCAGGGTCAAGGCGCTGCTGATCACGGTGATCACGTATGCCGTGTTCACGGTCGCCTGCGGCTTCGCGCCCAACTACGAGACGCTGCTGGTCTTCCGGGCCCTGCAGGGCCTCGGTTTCGGCGGCGAGTGGGCCGTCGGCGCCATCCTGGTCGCCGAGTACGCGAGCGCGAAGCACCGCGGCCGCACGCTGGGCGCGATCCAGAGTGCGTGGGCCGTCGGCTGGGCCCTGGCCGCGGTCGTGTACACGCTGGTCTTCTCCTTCGTCGACGACGGCCTCGCCTGGCGCGTGATGTTCTGGACCGGCGCCCTGCCCGCACTGCTCGTGGTGTGGGTTCGTCGCCGGGTGCAGGACGCCCCCGAGGCGGCCGCGGCACGCGAGAAGAACCCGCAGACAGGGTCGTTCGCCGCGATCTTCAAGCGGGGGACGGCCGGGGCACCGCGCCTGCTGCGGACGACGGTCTTCGCGGGCCTGCTCTCCACCGGCGTGCAGGGCGGCTACTACACCCTCGCCACCTGGGTGCCGACGTACCTGAAGTCGGAGCGCGGCCTGTCGGTCGTCGGCACCGGCGGCTACCTGACCTTCCTGATCTCGGGCGCCTTCACCGGCTATCTCACCGGCGGCTACCTCACCGACCGGCTGGGTCGCCGGCGAAACATCTGGCTCTTCGCCCTTCTGTCGGCGGTCTGCGTCCTGGCGTACGCGAACATCCCGGACGGCGCCAACACCCTGCTCCTGGTCCTTGGATTCCCGCTCGGCTTCTGCATGTCGGCGATCTTCAGCGGCTTCGGGTCGTACCTGAGCGAGCTGTATCCGACGGCCGTGCGGGGCACCGGACAGGGCTTCACATACAACACCGGCCGCGCCGTGGGCGCCGTCTTCCCGACCACGGTCGGCTTCCTGGCCGACAGCTGGGGTGTGGGCGGCGCGCTGGTCTTCGGCGCGATCGGCTACGGCCTCGCGGCACTCGCGCTGCTGGGGCTGCCGGAGACGCGCGGGAAGGAACTGGAGTGAACCGTACGGAGGATCGCCCCCTGGCCCTCTCGAAGGATCGTCCCCTGATTCCCGCGGAGGATCGTCCCCTGATCCTCGTCGACGAGCACGCGCACGCGTGGAGCCCCAAAACCGCCCGGGCCCGCTTCCGCAAGGGCCTGTCCGGTGCGACGGCCGGGGTCGCGGCCGGCCACACCCAGGTCAACCTGATCTCGGTGCCCGCCGACTGGGCCTACGACATGCTGCTGTTCTGCCAGCGCAATGCGAAGCCCTGCCCCGTCCTGGACGTCACGGACGCCGGCTCGTGGACCACCGTCCTCGCGGACGGCGCCGACCTGCGCACCGACCTGCCGCGCTACCGGGTGTGGCGGGACGGCGAGTTGGTGGACGAACCGACGGACGTACGCGCGCACTGGCGCCACGACCTGGTGTCGTTCCTCATCGGCTGCAGTTTCACCTTCGAGTGGGCACTGGCCGGGGCGGGTGTCCCGGTCCGCCACATCGAGCAGGGTCGCAACGTCCCGATGTATGTGACGAGCCGCCAGTGCCGCCCGGCGGGGCGGCTGCACGGCCCCCTGGTGGTGTCCATGCGTCCGGTGCCGCCCGAGCACCTGGCGGCCGCGATCCGGGAGAGCAGTCTGCTCCCAGCCGTGCACGGCAGCCCCGTCCACTGCGGTGATCCCTCGGGGCTCGGCATCGACGACCTCGGCCGCCCAGACTTCGGGGACCCGGTGGAAGCGGAGCCGGACGACATCCCGGTGTTCTGGGCCTGCGGGGTGACTCCGCAGGCGGCCGTGATGGCCTCGCGGCCGCCGTTCGCCATCACCCACGCCCCGGGACAGATGTTCCTCACCGACGCCCGCGACGAGCAGTACCGCGTTGCCTGACCAGGAGACACGAAGGATCCATGACCTCCATCGATTTGAACGCCGACCTCGGCGAGGGCTTCGGCCGCTGGCGGCTGACCGATGACGAACAACTGCTGTCCGTCGTCACCAGCGCCAATGTGGCGTGCGGCTTCCACGCCGGGGACGCGGTCACCATGCGCCGGGTGTGCGAGCTGGCGGCCGAGCGCGGCGTGACGATCGGCGCCCAGGTCTCCTACCGGGACCTGGCCGGGTTCGGGCGGCGCGCGATGGACGTGCCGCCCGCCGAGCTGGCGGCCGAAGTGGCGTACCAGATCGGCGCCCTGGAGGTCTTCGCGCGTGCGGCAGGCGCACGCGTGGCGTACGTCAAGCCGCACGGCGCGCTCTACAACCGCGTCGTGCATGACGAGAAGCAGGCCGGCGCGGTCGTCGACGGCGTGCTCCTCGCCGATGCCACGCTGCCGGTTCTCGGCCTGCCCGGCTCACGTCTGCTGGACCTGGCCGGGAAGGCGGGACTGCCGGCCGTCACGGAGGCGTTCGCGGACCGCGCGTACACCGAGGAGGGCACGCTCGTGCCGCGCGGCCAGGACGACGCCGTGGTCACCGACCCGGAAGCCGTCGTGGAGCGCTCGCTCGGTCTCGCCCGCTTCGGGGCAGTCACCGCTCGCTCCGGGGCGCGTATCGAGGTACGCGCGCGTTCCCTGTGCCTGCACGGCGACACGCCCGGCGCGGTGCAGCTGGCCCGGCGGGTCCGCCGGCGCCTGCAGGAGTCGGGCGTCCGGGTGGAGGCCTTCGTATGAGGGTGCTGCCCGTCGGTGACGACGCCCTGCTCGTGGAGGTCTCCTCGGGAGAGGAGGCCCAGGCCCTGCATGCGGAGCTGCTGCGCCGCCGCGCGGAGGGCCTGCTCATCGTCCGCGAGATCGTTCCGGCGGCCCGTACGGTCCTCCTCGACGGCGTCGACTCCCCGGACCGTCTGTCATCCGAACTGACCTCCGCCAAGGTGCCGTCCGCCGCCCCGAGCGCTCAGGACGTCGTCGACATTCCGGTGCGCTACGACGGCCCCGACCTCGCCGACGTCGCCTCCCACTGGGGCGTCCGTGCACCGGAGGTGGCCCGTATCCACGCGGCCACCGAGTTCCGCGTCGCCTTCTGCGGCTTCGCCCCCGGCTTCGGGTATCTCACCGGCCTGCCCCGCCGCTACGACGTCGCGCGCCGGGCCACCCCGCGCACGGTGGTCCCGGCCGGTGCGGTGGCGCTGGCGGGCCCGTACACGGGCGTGTACCCGCGCTCGTCGCCCGGCGGCTGGCAGCTGATCGGCAGCACGGACACGGTGCTGTGGGACCACACGCGCGTGCCGGCCGCGTTGCTGTCGCCCGGCACGCGTGTCCGCTTCGTAGCGGTGGGGGGCACATGACGGACCGTGCGCTCGCCGTCGTACGGGCCGGGGCGCTGACGACCGTGCAGGACCGGGGGCGTCCCGGGCACGCCCACCTCGGCGTGCCCCACTCCGGGGCACTCGACCGGCCCGCGGCGGCGCTCGTCAACCGGCTGGTCGGCAATCCGCCGGAGGCGGCCGTCCTGGAGACCACCCTCAACGGCTGCGGACTGCGTCCTCGTTCAACGATCACCGTGGCGATCGGGGGCGCGCCCTGCCCGGTCACGGTGGACGGACGGCCGGTCGCCTGGGGGGCGCCCGTACGCATACCCGCCGGGGCGCTCCTCGACGTGGGAACGGCCATGGCCGGCGTACGCAGCTACGTTGCCGTGTCCGGCGGCATCGCCGTCGAGCCGGTCCTCGGCAGCCGTTCCACGGACCTGCTGTCGGGTCTCGGCCCACCGCCGCTCACGGACGGCTCGGTACTGCCCCTCGGACCGGTCGTCGGCCCGCACACGCGCGTGGACACCGCCCCGCAGCCGAGGCCGCCGACGGAACTGGTGCTGCGTGTGACGCTCGGCCCGCGCCACGACTGGTTCACACCGGAGGCCGTACGAGCCTTCACGTCGCGCGCCTACCGGGTCTCCCCCGCGAGCAACCGCATCGGCCTGCGCACGGAGGGCCCCGCGCTGGAGCGGGCCCGCCCCGGCGAACTCCCCAGCGAGGGCATGGTCCTGGGCGCGGTCCAGGTCCCCCCGGACGGCCGCCCGGTGGTCTTCCTGGCCGACCACCCGACCACCGGGGGCTACCCGGTGATCGGCGTCGTCCGTGCCGCCGACGTCCCGTCAGCCGCGCAAGCCCTGCCGGGAACCCCGGTTCGCTTCGTGACCGTACGCCGTCGCTGAGCCGAGCCGCCGGCGGGCCGGCCCGGTCACAGGGCGCCGAGCCGTCCCGTCCGGACCGGGCCTCGCCGAGCGGTGCCGTTCGCACGCCACCGGCACCCTGCCACCGGAGCATCGGCAGTCGGGCACTGCCGATGGCATGCCGCTGAAGCAGTGACACACCGCCCGAACCCGGCCCCCGGGCCCAGGCGAGGGGCACCGGCGAAGCCCGCCACAACCCGCTCGGCGCGGGCCACCCCAGCAGTCCTACGGAACGTCCAGTCCTACGGGACATCCACCTGCTCCGGCGCCGACAGCGCGGCAAGTGCCGTGGAGACCGCTGCGGAGGCCCGCAGGTCGAGCCGGGCGCTCGTGCCCCGGGCCCGGTGGCGCATCTCGTCGGCTGCGAGGGTGAGCAGCTGAGGCAGGAGGTCGGTGCACCGCCGGGCCACCCAGCCGGTACCCGCGGTGGCCATCCACCACAGGCTCGCCGACTTGGTCGGCGCGGGGAACTCGGGCTCCGGCGAGGGCGCCGCCCCCGTCGCGATGCCCGCCTCCGCCAGCAGCGCGTGGAAGCGCACGGCCAACTGCCGGTGCCCCCGCTCGCCGGGATGCAGCCGGTCCGCGCTCCACATGGCGCGGTCGGTGAGCCACGCGCCCTCGGACGCGTGCAGGTGCACCGCCCCGTACCGCTCCGACAGCGCGTGCACCACGGAGTTGACCGCCCGTTGCCGCCGGGCGAGCGGCCGTGCCAGGGCTCCGGGGAGTCCGAGCATCGCCCCGGGGTCGGGCAGGCACGCCGTGAGCAGGACCGCGCCCTGTTCGGTGAAGGCCGCATACACCTTGTCGAGCCGCGCGGCGACGGCGTGGATGTCGAAGGTGCAGCGCAGGGTGTCGTTGACGCCGATGACGACGGAGACCACGTCCGGGCTCAGCGCGAGCCCGTCCTGTGTCTGCCGTGCCAGCACGTCACGCGTCTGCGCCCCGCTGACCGCGAGGTTGGTGAACGCCACGGGCCCGGCGGCGAGGCCCTCGGCGAGCAGTGCGGCCCAGCCACGCCACTCCTCCCCCACGGGGTCGCCCACCCCCTGGGTGAGCGAGTCCCCGAGTGCCACGAACCGGACGGATCTCATGACGGGCCCTCCGGCACGACGGGACGCACCCGTACCGTCGGTACCGGCGCGTCGTGCGCGGCCAGGAACGCCTCGACCGCGGCACTCCATCCGAAACACTCCGCACGCGCGCGTGCCGTTCCCCGCCGCTGCGCCTCGGATCGTGCGAGGAGCATCTCCACCGCGTCCGCGAAGGCGTCGCCATGATCGGCCGCGGTGGCGCCGGCCGGCCCGATCACCTCGGGCAGCGCGGACGAGGCGCTCGCCACGACCGGCGTGCCGCACGCCATCGCCTCGAGCGCGGCGAGCCCGAACGTCTCGGCAGGTCCGGGCGCCAGACACACGTCGGCGGACGCCTGGAGCGCGCCCAGGGCAGAGCGGTCGGCGACGTGCCCGAGGAAGGTGACCGGCAGTCCTCGCTCCCGCGCCCGCTGTTCGAGGCGGGACCGAAGGGGCCCGTCGCCCGCCACCACCAGCACCGCCCGCCGGCCTCGCCGCAGCAGCGCGTCCAGGGCGTCCAGCGCCGTGCCGGGCCGTTTCTCCACGGACAGCCGGGAGCACATCACCAGCAACGTCTCGTCCACGCGTGCGTGCCGGTCCCGCAACCCCGGGTCGCGCAGCGCGGGGTGCCGCTCCACCAGATCGACGCCCAGCGGGGCCCGTACGACGTTGCGGGCCCCGATCCGTACGAACTCCCGCTCGGCGAACTCGGTGGTGCACACCACGCGCGCGTAGGTGTGCGCCGTACGGACGTTGAGGGCGTCGGCAGCGCGACGAGCCGCCCCTTCCGGCAGTCCCCAGGTCCGCAGCACGCCGTCGGCGGTCTCGTGGGAGACCATCACGGCGGGGACCCGGGCGCGCCGGGCCCACCTGCCGGTCCACCGCAGGGTCGTACGGTCGGAGACCTCCAGCCGGTCGGGCCCGAGCTCCTCGAGGAGCCGGGCCACGCGCCCCTTGTCCGTGAGCACGCGGTAGCCGCCGGTGCCGGGCAGCAGCGGCCCGGGCAGGGTGATCACACGGCCCTGCTCGGTCTCGTGGTCGGTGTGCCGCTCGCCGGGGACGATCAGAACGGGCTCGTGTCCCGCGGCCTTGAAGCCCCTGCCCAGCTCGCGCAGCGCGGTGCGCAGTCCTCCGGAGGCGGGGGCGACGAAGTTGGCGAGCCTCACGATGCGCAACGCACTCATGCCGCCACCACCGGCTTCCGCTTCCGCGCCGCGAGGACGTCCGCGTAGTGCCCGATGAGGCGGTCGCCGACGGCCGCCCAGGTGCGCCCCTCGACCATGGCACGTCCGGCTGCCCCGTAGGCGTCGCGCAGGGCGGGAGCGGCGGCCAGGGACCACACCGCGTCCCGTACGGCGATGGTGTCGCGCGGCGGCACCAGGAACCCGGTGCGGCCGTGGGCCACGAGGTCCAGCGGACCGCCGGCGGCGGGCGCGACGACCGGCACGCCGCTCGCCATGGCCTCCTGGACGGTCTGGCAGAAGGTCTCGAAGGGGCCGGTGTGCACGAAGACGTCCAGTGAGGCGAAGATCCGGGCGAGGTCGTGGCCGGTGCGCGGGCCCAGGAAGACCGCGCCGGGCAGCGCGTCGGTGAGACTCGGCCGGCTGGGCCCGTCACCGACCACCACGACCCGCACGCCTTCCAGGCCACAGGCACCGGCCAGGAGTTCGACCTGCTTCTCGGGCGCGAGCCGCCCGACGTAGCCGACGATCAGCTCGCCGTTCGGGGCGAGTTCGCGGCGCAGTGCCTCGTCGCGGTGCTCGGGGCGGAAGCGGACGGTGTCCACACCGCGCGGCCACAGCTGCACCCTGGGCACGCCGTGGGCCTCCAGGTCGTGCAGGGCCGCGCTGGACGGGGCGAGGGTGAGGTCGGCGGCGGCGTGGACGGAGCGTATGCGCCGCCAGGCCGCGGCCTCGCCCGCGCCCATGTACGTACGGGCGTATCCGGCGAGATCGGTCTGGTAGACGGCCACGGCCGGGAGGCCGAGCCGGGCGGCTGCCGCCATGCCGCGGACGCCGAGGACGAAGGGGCTGGCCAGGTGGACGATGTCGGCGCGGTGTTCGGTGATGGCCGCGGCGACGCGTCGGCTGGGGAGGGCGACGCGGACCTGGTGGTAGCCGGGGAGCGGAAGGGAGGGGACTCGGACGACGGGGCACGGCGCGAGGGCGTCGGGCCCGTTGCCGGCCGCGGTGGCCGGGGCGACGACGAGGGGAGCGTGACCGCGATCGACGAGGTGCCGGGCGGTCTGGAGCGCGCAGTGGGCCACGCCGTTCACATCGGGGGGAAAGGATTCGGTCACGATGACGACACGCATACGGGTGTTGTCGCCGTACTGGACGTGGTCGCGTCAACGTGGATCTTTCCGGACGAGGAACGTCCCATGAGCGTTGCGGTGCACACCCGAGCAGGTCAGGCCGCGTCCATGCCCGCCTGACCCGTGGGTCATCCCGTGTTCACACTGTGGGGGCGTCCGGTCCGATCCGGCTGCGTACGGCCGTCTGGACCTCGTCCTCCTCGGCCGGGTCGGCGGCGAGCCGGCGCAGTCGCTCCACCACGCGGGCGTCACCTGTCTCGGCGTGCCGGGCGGCGACCTCGCGGGTGGACTCCTCGCAGTCCCAGAGGCACTCGACAGCGAATCCGGCGGCGAAGGAGGGGTCGGTGGCGGCCAGGGCCCGGGCACAGCGTCCCCGTAGGTGGGACGAGGCCGTCTCGCGGTAGATGTGGCGCAGGACGGGGGCGGCGCAGGCGATGCCGAGCCGTCCGGTGCCGTCGACGAGGGTCCACAGCGTCGGCGCGTCGGGGCCTTCGCCGCGTACGGCTTCGCGCAGGGCTCCGAGGACCAGGTCGCTGTCCTGGGCTCCGCCCCGGCAGGCAAGCACGCGTCCGGCGGCGGCGCCGAGCGGATCGGGCCGACGGGCCCAGCCGCGTGCCCGGTCGACGGCCGCGATACTGCGCATGCGTTCGAAGGCGTCGACCGCGGCCTCCACGACGGTCGCCGAGCCGGCGGCCACGGCCCCCTCGATGAGGTCGAGGGCGTCGGGATCGTTGCTGTCGGCGAGGTAGCGCAGGGCGGTGCAGCGGGCTCCGTCGTCGCCGTCCCTGGCGGCCTGGACGATCTCGGGGCGGTCCTCGGGACCTGCCACGGCGACGAGGCAGCGGGCGGCCGGCACATGCAGCGCGGCACCTCGCTCGATGCCCTGCTGGGCCCACTCGAAGACAGCCCGCACGCTCCACCCGGGACGGGGTCCGCTCGGGCGCATCTGCCGTTGCCAGCGGTCGAAGCAGCCGGCCTCCTGGGCGGCACGCACGCGCGTGGAGACGTACTCGCGCGGATCCTCCGCCCACAGCCGCCAGGGCCGGGGCTCGAAGGCGTCGCGGACCACGACGGCCAGTTCGGCCTCGCCCTCGGCGTCGGTCGCGAACCGCGCCAGTACGGGGGCGGCCAGCGCGCGCAGACCCGCGTCGTCGTCGCGCAACGCCAGCTCGTCCAGGGCCCAGGCCCAGTTGGAGCCGGAGGCGGCGTACCTGCGCAGCAGTTCGAGGGCGTCCTGCCTGCCGTAGGAGGCGAGGTGTCCGAGTACGGCGAGGGCCAGCCCGGTACGTGACTCCTCGGTGTCGAAGACGTCCTCGACGTCGAAGAGATGCGCTTCGATCTCGTCCAGGTCGCCACCGAGATCGAGGTACAGGCGGGCGTAGTACAGGGAGCGGTTCTCCACCTGCCAGTCGTGGCGGGGATCGCGCAGCACACACTGGTTCAGGGCCGCGAGCGCTTCGGCGCGCGGGGCGGTGAGCGCGTGCAGTGTGCCATCGCCGCGGCCCCGCTGGAGCAGGCCGAGCAGCGTACCGCTGGGCGCTATGACCGGATCGAACATGGGAAACAGCCTCACATCAAGCGTCGACGCAACCGGGGACGTGCTTTACCTGGCCGCGTGACAACACGTCGGGGCGCCCGCCGCTTCCTGCTTGCTGTAGACCATTTTCCTCTGCCTCTCGTCGGTGGCCCATGCGGACCGCATCACGGCCCGCGCGGTGCGGCAACACCTGCCCAGCCATCGCGTCCGTGAAGCACGACGTCATGATGACTCGGCAGCTCAGTCTGCCGCGACCGAAATTTCCGGCGGCCCCGTTCCGCCTCCCCCGTGTTGTCTGTCGTACCTGATCAGGAAGTCTGTGCTGCCTGCTCAGAGCGCTCGGCTCAACTCGCACCGAACAGCTCGAGCAGTTCGGCCTTGCCGAACATGCGTGCCGTGTCGACGGCCGAGGGGGTTCCGGCGGCCGGATCGGCGCCGCCCTCCAGGAGGGCCTTGATGACCTCTGCCTCGCCCTTGAAGACGGCTCCGGCGAGCGGGGTCTGGCCTCGGTCGTTGACCCGGTCGGCCTCGGCCCCGCGGGCCAGCAGCGCGCGCACCGCCTCCGCGTGGCCGTGATACGCGGCGAGCATCACCAAGGAGTCACCACGGTCGTTGGTGAGGTTGGCCGGAACGCCCGCGTCGACGTACGCCACGAGCGCCTCCGTCTGCCCCTGCCGAGCCAGATCGAAGATCTTGGTCGCCAGCTCCACGACCTCGGGGTCGGGGGCATCAGTCATCGGCCGGACCGCCTCTCGCTACGAACACTTCGAACGTTGGGAACTGTGGGGACTGTGGGAAGCAAGCGTACGGCCGCGAGAAGTGCAGCCGTATGGGTGAATCGCCAGCGTACTGGCTCGGCGCGCACATGACGGGACCCGGCCGAGGCAAGGATCACCACGAGACCCGTTCGACGCAACACTCCTGCTCAGGCAGGCCACCAGACCTTCCGCCACACGAGGGAAATCAGACGGAATTCACCCAGTTGCACCTTTTATCGTATGGATACATCCTGTGATCCTGGAAGTACTCATGGTGACTGTCCCCGCGAACCAGGAGACCCAAAATGATCCTGTCCATGTCAGGCGTGGTCCTGCTCGGCATCGTCGTCTTTCTCTTCTTCCGCAAGGACGGCCTCAAGGCGTCGCACTGCCTCGTGTCGACCTTGTTCGGCTTCTACCTGGCGAGCACCGCGATCGCCCCGAGCATCACAGCGGGCGGCGAAAGCCTGGCGAGCCTCCTCGGCGGCATCAAGTTCTGACCCCGCCCCCGTCGTCCGCACGTACCTTCAGGAGACCGCAGTGGCCCGGCGCCCCCTCCCTCGCATTCTGAGCAACGGCAGCGCACAGATCGCCCGGAGCCGGGAGCTGGCCCGGACGGCGGCCGACAGCGCCACCGACGTCCTCCACCCGCTGATCACGATCACCCGCGGTCTGCGCCGGCTGGCCTCGGCCGGGCGGCGCAAGGTGGCCGAGACCCCCAAGGACAAGCGGGGGCCGCTGCTGTTCCTGGTGGCCTCGGCGGTCCTGGTCGTGGCACTCGTGCCGTACGGCCCGCTGCTCGCCGTCATCACCCTGATGGCGGCGGCAGCCTGGCAGGGCCGGGACCGCGGTCCGTCGGAGCCCGACGGCCCCGACGAGGCCCAGACGCAGCGCCTCCAGTCGTTGCACGAGGCCCTGGTCCCGTACTTCTCGACCGCCGAGGACCCCTCCCCGCTGTACGCCCACGGCGGCGACTGGGAGAAGACCTTCCCGTCGTTCGAATTCGACGACACGGGCCGCATCACCCACCTCGTGATCCGCTACCCGGCGTACTTCACGGACGGCGAGGCCGAGTCCCGCGCACGGATCGAGCACCTGCTCACCACGAAGTCGGGTCGCGGCCGCGAGTACCACTTCGCGTGGGATGAGGAGGGCAACCAGGTCACGGTCACGGTCCTCGCCCCGCTCCCCACCGACATCGCCGCCCAGCGCTTCGTCACCGCACCGGGCGAGACGGTCCTCGGCTTCACCGACCCCACCCAGGTCCAGCGCACGCTCCCGCTCGGCTACGGCGAGGAACAGCGTGACGTGCCTCCGGTCGTCTGGCGTACCGGCATCCGTTCCACCGAACCGCACCTGCTCGTGGTGGGCCAGCCCGGCAGCGGCACCTCCACCCTGCTGCGCTCCGTCGCACTGCAGGCCCTCCAGTACGGCGACGTGCTCATCGTCGAGGGCGGCAGCACCGGCGAGTACGCCTGCCTCACCGGCCGGGACGGCGTCCTGGCGGTCGAGTGCGGGCTGGCCGGGGCCCTGTCCGGCCTGGAGTGGGCCGCCCACGAGACGGAACGCCGCCTGATCTCCACCAACCGCGCCCGCCAGGAGGGCCACCCGCCGCCGGAGGACACCAAGCGGCCGCTGTGGATCATCCTCGATCGCCCGAGCGCGTTCACGCACCTCGCCGCCGCCGACGGCCGCGAGGACCCCCAGTCGCTGCTCCAGGTACCGCTGCGGCACGGCCGCGCGGCCAACGTCACGGTGGTCGTGGCCGAGCAGTTCGACAGCCTGGACACCCTCACCGACGCGGTACGCCAGCACACACGCGCGCGTGCCGTCCTCGGTCCGGCGACGGCCCAGCAACTGGAGGCCGTTCTCGGCGCTCCCCCGCACACGACCCCCGTCGCCCACGTCCCGCCCGGCCGCGGGTACGCCCGCCTGGGCGCGGGCCCGGTGCACCGCCTCCAGGTCCCGGCGACACCGGATCCCTACGACGAAGCGACCTCCGACGCCCACCGCCAAGCCGTCGTGGACCTCTTGCCGCCACGCTCCGCGTCGGCGGACGCGGAGCCCAGGACGGTGCCGGTTCCGACGGAACCGGTTCCGACGAAGACGGTGGTGGAGCAGGCGTGACCGCGGGCGGTCGGTATTGCCCGCCCACGGTCACGCCCGCCGTCACCCCACCACGCCCCACGCCACTACGCCACTACGCCACGAACGTACGCGGCGCCTCCGTCCCCGCCGTCGCGCCGCTCTCCACCAGCCGCGCCGCGGCCGCCAACCGCACGGCGGCCTCCTCCGCCACCGCTCCCCCCACGGTGAACGGCAGCCGCACGTACCCTTCGAAGGCTCCGTCCACGCCGAAGCGCGGCCCCGACGGCACCCGCACCCCGACCCGCTCGCCCGCCTCGGCGAGCCGTGAACCGGACAGTCCGCCGGCCCGCACCCACAGCGTGAGCCCGCCCTTGGGGACCTCGAACTCCCACCTCGGCAGCTCCCGCCGTACCGCCGCCACCAGCGCATCCCGATTGTCCCGGGCCTGAGCCCGCCGCAGCTCCACGGCCTGCGCCCACCCGCTGGTGCTGAACAGCCAGTTCACGGCGAGCTGCTCCAGCACGGGGGTGCCCAGGTCGGCGTACGCGCGTGCGGCGACCAGGCTGCGGATCACGTCCGGAGCCGCCCGGACCCATCCGATGCGCATCCCCGCCCAGAACGCCTTGCTGGCCGACCCGACGGTGATCACCGTGGACCCGGCGGTGTCGAAGCCGCACACGGGCCGGGGCATCTCGACGTCCTCGTCCAGCCACAGCTCGCTCATCGTCTCGTCGGCGACGAGCACGGTACCCGCCGAGCGGGCCGCCTCCACCAGTCGCCGCCGCTGGTCCTCGTCGGCGAGGGCGCCGGTCGGGTTGTGGAAGTCGGCGACGACGTACGCGATGCGCGGCGCGGCCTCCCGCAGCACCTGCCGCCAGCGGTCCATGTCCCACCCGGCAAGCCCCTCCGCCATCGCGACGGGCACCAGCCGGGCGCCCGCCTCCCGCATCAGCTGGAGGATGTTGGCGTACGACGGCGACTCGACCGCGATGCGTTCGCCGCGGCCCCCGAAGAGGTGACAGATCGCGTCGATGGCCCCCATGGCACCGGTCGTCACCATGATCTGCTCGGGCATCGTCGGGATCCCGCGCGCGGTGTAGCGCTCGGCGATCATCGCGCGCAGCGCGGGCAGACCGGCCGGATAGTCGCCGTGCGTGTGGGCGTACGGCGGCAGCTCCTCCAGGGCCCCCTGCACGGCCCGCGTGAGCCACGGCTCGGGAGCGGGAAGCGCCGCGCAGCCGAGATCGATCACCGACCCCAACGCCTCGGGCGGCAGGGGCTCGAGGCCACGTGCGGGAAGCGGGTTTCCGGCCGGTACGGCGGTCCAGCTGCCCGCGCCGCGCCGGGACTCCAGGAAGCCCTCGGTGCGCAGCGCCTCGTAGGCGGTGGCGACCGTGGTGCGGCTGACGGCCAGGGAGAGGGCCAGTTCCCGTTCGGCGGGCAGGCGGGCGGCGACCGGCACCCGGCCTTCCAGCACCAGCAGCCGGATACCGTCGGCCAATGCGCGATAGGCGGGCGGACGACGCGTGCCGGGTCCCGCCGGGCGCTCCTGCTGCGACTTGAGCAGCCGGGCGAGCTGAGCCGCACCCACCGCAGAGGTCCACTGCGCCATGATTACCAGTCCACCTTCCTCGAATTGGCCCTGGATGGCTTTTCTTCCCAAGCCACAGAGTGGCATGCGTCAGTCCACTACCACCACTGGGGGGACCTCTTGTCCACATCACGGCGTCTCGGGCGACGTCTGATGCAGCTGTACGCTGGCCTGGCCCTGTACGGCGCGAGCTCCGCGCTCCTCGTGCGGGCGGGCCTCGGTCTGGAGCCCTGGAACGTGCTCCACCAGGGTCTGGCGGAGCTCACGGGCCTGACGATCGGCGTCGTGTCGATCGTCGTGGGCGCGGCGGTGCTGCTCCTGTGGATCCCGCTGCGCCAGCGCCCCGGCCTCGGCACGGTCTCCAACGTGTTCGTGGTCGGCCTCGCCATGGACGGCACCCTCGCACTCGTCCCCGAGGCGGACGGCCTGGCCGTACGCATCGCGCTGCTGCTGACCGGCATCCTGCTCAACGGCGCGGCCACCGGGCTCTACATCGCCGCACGGTTCGGACCGGGGCCCCGCGACGGGCTGATGACGGGTCTGCACCGCCGTACGGGCCGATCGATCCGCGTGATGCGGACGGCCGTCGAAGTGGCGGTCGTCGTCAGCGGCTTCGCCCTGGGCGGGACCATCGGTGTCGGCACCGTCCTGTACGCGGTGTCGATCGGCCCTCTCGCCCAGCTCTTCCTGCGCGTGTTCGCCGTTCCGCCGGCATCCGACGGCAGCACGGTGGTTGCCGCCGGGACACCCCATGGAGCGATACTGCGTCCGTGACCACGCTCGTACGCCACCCGTACCTGGACCACCCCGGCCCGCTCGCCTTCGCACACCGCGGCGGGGCCGCGGACGGTCTGGAGAACACCGTGGCGCAGTTCCGACGCGCGGTCGCGACGGGTTACCGGTACATCGAGACCGACGTACACGCCACGCGGGACGGCAAGCTCGTCGCCTTCCACGACGCGATGCTGGACCGGGTGACCGACGGCGCGGGCCGGATAGCGGACCTGCGCTGGGAGGACGTACGGCACGCGCGCGTGGGCGGCAAGGAACCGGTGCCGCTGTTCGAGGAGCTCCTGGAGACATTCCCCGAGGTGCGCTGGAACGTCGACATCAAGGCGGAGCCGGCGCTGCACCCTCTGCTGAACCTGATCGCCCGGACCGACTCCTGGGACCGGGTCTGCGTGGGCTCGTTCTCCGAGGCGCGCGTCACGCGCGCCCAGCGGCTGGCCGGGCCCCGGCTCGCGACGTCGTACGGCACCCGGGGGGTGCTCAACCTGCGGCTGCGCTCGTGGGGCGTACCGGCCGCGCTCCGCCGCTCCGCCGTCGCCGCCCAGGTACCGGAGTCACAGTCGGGCATCCAGGTGGTGGACCGCCGCTTCCTGCGCGCCGCCCACGCGCGCGGGCTGCAGGTGCACGTGTGGACGATCAACGAGGCGGATCGGATGCACCGCCTCCTCGACCTGGGAGTCGATGGCATCATGACCGATCACATCGACACGTTGCGCAAGGTCATGGAGGACCGGGGCGTCTGGGTCTGAGCCCGGAGCACCGGGGCCACCCCCCTTCGCACGCCACGTTCAGCGGGGAAGCGAGGGCACGGGTGGGCACCGACACCGTGCGGACGGCGACTGCCGACGAGGCCGCCGACCGGCGGCGCGAGCAGCGTGGCTGGTACTTCTACGACTGGGCGTGCTCCGTCTACTCGACGAGCGTGCTCACCGTGTTCCTGGGCCCCTATCTGACATCGGTCGCGAAGGCGGCGGCGGATACCGGCGGGTACGTCCATCCCCTGGGCGTCCCGGTGCGCGCCGGGTCGTTCTTCGCCTACTCGGTGTCCCTGTCGGTGATCGTGGCCGTCCTGGTGATGCCGCTGGTCGGTGCCGCCGCAGACCGCACGGGCCGCAAGAAGCCCCTGCTGGGCGCGGCCGCGTACGTGGGGGCCGCGGCGACGACGGGCATGTTCTTCCTCGACGGAGACCGGTATCTGCTCGGCGGGGTCCTGCTGATCGTCGCCAATGCCGCGCAGTCCGTGGCGATGATGCTCTACAACTCCTACCTGCCGCAGATCGCCACGCCCGAGGAGCGCGACGCGGTCTCCTCGCGCGGGTGGGCCTTCGGGTACGCGGCGGGCTCCCTGGTCCTGATCGCGAACCTGGTCCTGTACCTGGCCCACGACTCCTTCGGCGTCTCGGAGACCACTGCCGTACGCATCTGTCTGGCATCGGCCGGCCTGTGGTGGGGCGCCTTCACGCTCGTACCGCTGCGACGGCTGCGCGACCGCCGTTCGGCACCACGGGAGGCCACCGCTCCCGGGCTGCGGCAGCTCGCGGCGACCGTCCGCGACATGCGCCGCCACCCACTGACCCTGTCCTTCCTGCTCGCCTACCTCATCTACAACGACGGCATCCAGACGGTGATCTCGCAGGCGTCGGTCTACGGCTCCGAGGAGCTGGGACTCGGGCAGTCGACGCTGATCGGGGCCGTGCTGCTGGTCCAGGTGCTGGCGGTGGCGGGCGCCCTGGCGATGGGACGGCTGGCCCGGACGTACGGAGCGAAGCGGACGATCCTCGGCTCGCTGGTGGCCTGGACGGTCACCTTGGGAGCCGGGTACTTCCTGCCGGCGGGCGCGCCGGTGGGTTTCTTCGCGCTGGCGGCCGCGATCGGACTGGTGCTGGGCGGCAGCCAGGCGCTGTCCCGCTCGCTGTTCTCCCATCTCGTCCCGCCCGGCAAGGAGGCCGAGTACTTCTCGGCGTACGAGATGAGCGACCGGGGCATGAGCTGGCTGGGTCCGCTCCTGTTCGGGATCACCTACCAGCTGACCGGAAGTTATCGGGACGCGATCATCTCTCTGGTGATCTTCTTCGTCATCGGGTTCATGCTGCTTGCACGGGTTCCGGTACGGCGGGCGATCGGCGACGCGGGCAATCCGGTACCCGAGAAGATTTAGCGCTCAACACGAAAGGGCGGTAGTGTACGCGTTTGGCCTGCCAGGCGTACCGTTACTGCGCGTCAAAGATGCCGAAACGCTGGGTGACATCTGCTAGCAGATGTGACAAACCGGGCGCTGGTGGGTACAACAAGGGGCGGCTACGACGGCGACGCATGACCCGGAACGGGACCCGGAACGGGAATCTTTACCGCCGACCGGACGTTGACCGGATGACGACGACAGCGACACCTGTCCTGTGGGCGACAAGCCCGGGAGGCACGATTCATGAGTGAGCGAGCTCTTCGCGGCACGCGCCTCGTGGTGACCAGCTACGAGACGGACCGCGGTATCGACCTGGCCCCGCGCCAGGCCGTGGAGTACGCATGCGAGAAGGGGCATCGTTTCGAGATGCCCTTCTCGGTCGAGGCGGAGATCCCGCCGGAGTGGGAGTGCAAGGTCTGCGGGGCCACTGCACTCCTGGTGGACGGCGACGGCCCTGAGGAAAAGAAGGCCAAGCCCGCGCGTACGCACTGGGACATGCTGATGGAGCGGCGCACCCGCGAGGAACTCGAAGAGGTCCTCGAGGAGCGGCTGGCCGTTCTGCGGTCCGGGGCGATGAACCTGGCGGTTCATCCCCGCGACAGCCGCAAGTCCGCGTAGTCCCTGCGGGGTCTGGGCGGGTTTACAGCGCACGTGAATGACCGCGGGCGCCGTACGGGAAGTTTCCGTACGGCGCCCGCGGTCATTCACGTGCCGATGCACAGCGGGACGCCCCTGCCGGTGCACGGCGGGACCCCCGCCGGTGCACAGCGGGACGCCCCTGCCGGTACTCAGCGAGCGTCGGTGCGGGTGCTCAGCCCGTCGCCCCGCCCGAACTCAGTCGCCCGCTCCCGCGCTCAGCCTGTCAGCTGTGCGCGTGCCGCGCTGTGCGGGCCGCCCGCGCCCTTGCTCAGCCCGTCAGCGGCGGCCGCGGCTCCTGTGACGCGGTGTCCGGCTCGTCCCGGATGACCTCGCCCTGGACGACCTTGCCGTCCGGGCGGTGGATGCGGACCTGCTGGAAGGTGTCGCCGAGGGTGCCGGGAGTGGCCCGGCTCAGGGTGCGGTCGAAGGTGCGTTCCGCGTAGCGGCTGAGGGCCTTCTGGACCGGCGGGATCAGCAGGAGCAGACCCACCGCGTCCGAGATCAGACCGGGGATCATGAGAAGCAGTCCGCCGAGCATCATCAGCCCGTTGCCGCTGCCCTTCGACGGTGAGCCGCCGCGCTGCAGTGCTTCGTTCAGGTTCTGGAAGGCGCGTCGGCCCGCCCGCTTGATGACCACCGCGCCGAGCACAAACCCGGCGACCAGCAGCAGGAACACCGTGAAGCCGCTCGCCGCGCCCGCGACCACGGTCAGCAGCCAGATCTCCAGCACCAGCCACGCCGCGATGCCGAGCGGCAGGAAGGTCCGCAGGCGGGAACGCGGAGGCCGGGCGGAGGTGGAGGGGGTCGGAGCGCCTGTCGTCATGCTTCCAGTGTGCCCGGGCCGGTCTCAGTGCGGCATAAGGGGTTGATCAACAGCGCCTGCGAGGTCCTACGGCCACTGCTGTGGCCGCGTCCACAGCTACCGCCGTGACCCGGCGGCCGCCCCCCTGCCAACTGGCACGGCCACCCCTGTGACCAAGTGGCGCGGCTACCGCTGTGGCCGCTGCGCCGATCCGCCCCGGCTCGTGATCTTGCCGACCCGCTCCCCGACGCCCCACGCGGTGACCCGCCACAGCGCCTCGACCAGGATGTCGCGGCTCATCTTGGAGTCGCCGAGTTCACGCTCGACGAAGGTGATGGGGACCTCGACGACGTGGTAGCCGGCCTTGACCGCGCGGCGGGCCAGGTCGACCTGGAAGCAGTAGCCCTGGGAGGAGACCTGGTCCAGGCCGAGACCCTCCAGGGTCTCACGGCGGAAGGCCCGATAGCCGCCGGTGATGTCGCGCAGCGGCAGGTCGAGGGCGAGGCGCGAGTAGAGGCTGCCGCCGCGGGAGATGAACTCGCGGGACTTGGGCCAGTTCACGACCCGGCCGCCCGGCACCCAGCGGGAGCCGAGGACGAGGTCGGCACCCTTGAGCGCGGTCAGCAGACGGGGCAGCTCCTCGGGCTGGTGGGAGCCGTCGGCGTCCATCTCGACCAGGACGCCGTAGTCGTTGTCCAGGCCCCAGCGGAAGCCCGCGAGGTAGGCGGCGCCGAGGCCCTCCTTGCCCTTGCGGTGCAGCACGTGGACGTGATCGTCCGCGGCCGCCAGTTCGTCCGCGAACTTGCCCGTGCCGTCGGGGCTGTTGTCGTCGGCCACGAGCACGTGCGCCTCGGGGACCGCCTTTCGCACCCGGCCGACGATCGTCTTGATGTTCTCCGCCTCGTTGTAGGTCGGGATGATCACCAAGGCCGTGCCGAGCGGACCGAACTGCCTGCCTCGGGCCTGTCCCGCGAGGGTCCCGTCGCCGTCGTTCACTGCTGCCCCTTCATGTCCATACGCAGAGGTCCACCATAGTGGCCGCGGCCTGCGGTGACGTGACAGCACGTGCGTATGGTGGTGTTGATTCCACAAGAGCGGGGTAAGAACGCGCTTTTGGGCTCGTATGTACACGCGCGTCCGGCGGATGGGGGCCCGGCGCCCTTCGGGCCGACCTGGGACCCGCTGGCTGCGGGTCGACCGAAAGCCGTTGTCTACTGAGCACCGGGCCCCACCCGGGTCACACCTTGCCGACCGGCCGGAACGTTCCCCCGTCGGCGCGGACGCTGAGCCTGGCTCCCAGTGGCGGTGCCCCGGTGCGGCACACCGTCCCTGACCCAGCGGCGCTGCGGCGAGTACGCGGACGTTCCCCGGTCGGGCGTCCGGTGGTGGACTCGGCCGAACCTACCGGCCCCCCGCCGTCGGCTGTCAACAGCCGTTCGACCTGCGAGTTCTCCCAGAACATGCTGGTCAGCGCGGAGGATGCGCAGGTCGCGCAACGGTCGGCGGCAGGCGACCGGCGCCGGGCGGCCCCGGTAGATCACTCGCCCGGCCGTACGAAAACCGTCCGCCCGCCCACCACGGTGCGCAGGCACACGGGGAGGTCGGCGCCCGGCGTGAGGTCGGGCAGGCCCGGGGTGCCGGAGCGGGGGTCGGTGGACCACCGCGCGACCCGGTCGTCGGGAGCCTGGACGACGAGCTCGTCGGTGCGCCACACGGCGTAGTCCGCGGGTGCGCCCGGCACCAGAACGCCCGCGTCGTCCCGTCCGATCGCCCGCCAGCCGCCGCGCGTATGCGCCGTGAACGCGGCGCGCACGGAGACGCGGTGCTCGGGGGTGTGGTGGAAGGCGGCGGCCCGCACCGTGCCCCACGGGTCCAGGGGTGTGACCGGGCTGTCGGAGCCGAAAGCGAGCGGAACACCGGCACGCAGCAGGGTCGCGAACGGATTCAGCGTCCGGGCCCGCTCGGCGCCGAGGCGGTGGGCGTACATGCCGTCCTCGCCGCCCCACAGCGCGTCGAAGGCGGGCTGCACCGAGGCGGTCAGGCCCAGCTCGGCGAAGGCCGCGACGGTCTCCGGGGTGAGCATCTCGGCGTGCTCGACGCGGTGGCGGGCGGCGCGGACGCGGGCCAGGCCGACCTTCTCGGCGGCTGCCCGGACGCCCTCGACGACGGCGGTCACCGCGGCGTCGCCGATCGCGTGGAAGCCCGCCTGAAGGCCCGCCTCGGTGCAGGTGGTGACGTGCGCGGCGACCGCGGCGGCGTCGAGGTAGGCGGTGCCGGTGTGGTCGGCGTCGGTGTAGGGCTGGTGCAGGCAGGCGGTGTGCGAGCCGAGGGCGCCGTCGACGAACAGGTCCCCGGCGGCGCCGATCGCGCCCAGCTCCCGCGCCTTCTCGACATCCTGTTCGGCCCAGTAGCCGACGACGCGCGGTCCCGGCACCTCGGCGGCGAGCCGCAGCAGGCCCGTGAAGTCGTCCTCGGAGGAGATCTCCGGCCCGCCGCACTCGTGGACGGAGCCGATGCCCAGGGAGGCGGCGTGAGCGAGGGCAGCGCGCTGGGCTTCGATGCGCTGTTGCGCCGTCACGGCTGCGAAGGCGGCGGCGCGGACGACATGGTGGGCGTCGCGGGTGAGGGGTTCCCTGTCCGCGAAGCCGGCCTTGGCCCGTGCGTCCGGCGCCAACTTCAGCAGGGCGGTGCTGACGACGGCCGAGTGGACGTCGATCCGGCTGAGGTAGAGCGGTCGGCCGCCGGTGGCCTCGTCCAGCTCCTCCCGCCGGGGAGCCCGCCGCTCCGGCCAGCGGGCGGCGTCCCAGCCGTGACCGAGCAGGACCCGGTCGTTCGGCCGGGCGGCGGAGAAGTCCCGTACCAGGTCGAGTGCCGCCGCCAGGGAGGGAGCCGAGGACAGGTCGAGGCCCGTCAGCGCGAGCCCGGTGGACGTGCTGTGCACGTGCGCGTCGGTGAACGCCGGAGTGACCAGGGCACCGTCCAGGTCGATCACCTCGTCGACACCGTCCGCGAAGGCGTCGGCCGCGCCCTCGGAGCCGACCCAGGCGACCTGGCCGCGCTCGACGACCATCGCGGTCGCGAACGGATCGGCGGGGCTGTGGACTTCTCCGCGGCGGAGCAGGACGGTCTTCGGTTCGGCGGTGCGCTCACTCATGGGGACAGTCTCGCGCGTCACCGCGGCGTCCCCGCACGCAGGTGGGTCAGATACGCGGCGGCCGTGCCTCGTACGGCGTCGAGAGCACCACCGTCGTCCGCGTCGACACCCCCGCCAGCGACCGCAGCCGCGCCAGCAGCTCCTCCAGTTCGTGCGGGGTCGCCACCCGCACCTTGAGGATGTAGTTCTCGTCGCCCGCGACACTGTGGCAGGCCTCGATCTCGGGGACGCCGGCGAGGCGGTCGGCGATGTCGTCCGGAGCGCTGGGGTCGAACGGTTTCACCGAGATGAAGGCGGTCATGGGCAGCCCGACGGCCTCGGGGTCGACGACGGCGGCGTAGCCGCGGATGACGCCGCGCTGCTCCAGCCGGCGTACCCGCTGGTGCACGGCCGACGTGGACAGGCCTGTGGCCTTGCCGAGGTCTGTGTAGCTCATCCGCCCGTCCTTGACGAGCAGCTGCACGATCTGACGGTCGAGCTCCTCCATGGCGCAAGAACCTACAGGGCCCTTGATCTCCTCCGATACCTGAGCGGCCCAGGTCATACCCGGTTCGTGATGTGGCCGAGAGCTGCCTGTGAGCCACCTGGGGGACAAATCCACCGCACGGGGCACCTGCGGGCGGCATGTGACGAACGCCACAGCATGTGGGCCGTGTCCGTGATGTTCTCGTGATTACCGCCGAGACCGGGCGGGAAGTGCTTGCTGTGGTCGAGGCCGCAGCGCCTTCACGGCCCAGCCCGAGGGGGAGAATCCCATGCAGAGTCTTAAGCGCCCTGGTCGTACCGTTCCCAAGCGGCAGCAGCCGGTTGTCGAGTCCACGCCGGAGGGCGTCGAACCCGACGACTTCGACGCCGACGAGCTCGACGCGTACGACACCTTCGAGATGTACCGGGTGATCTGCCCGGACTGCGCCCAGCCCATCGCCCTGCTGGCGGACGAGGAGGTCCTGCCGGAGCACGCGCTGTGTGCCTCGCCGTGGAACCCGTTCGGGCTCACGGTGTGCGCCGGTACGGGCCGCGAGGCCTCCGCGGCGCAGCCCGCGGACGAGTCCGTCGAGCTCCAGGAGCAGGACACCGCCCTGCTGTTGACGCTCCCTCAGGGACTCGACTGGCGGACGCAGCCCTTCTCGCACGTCGGCGGCCCGGGCTCGCGCCCGATGCGCGTGCCGGCGATGCGCCGGGCCGCCTGAGCCGCCTCGCTCAGTCCCAGTAGCTGCCCTGCACCATGGCACGCAGGCTGCCGTGGTGCAGGATCAGTGTGTCCGGATTCGCCGGGACGGCGACCTCGCCGAAGTACGCCTGGCGGTAGGCGACGCGCAGCATGACGATCGCGTGCCTGAGCGCCGCGTACAGGGTGTGGAAGTCCATGTCGCGTGGTGTGTGGCCGGTGAGTTCGGCGTAGCGCTCCTCCACCCCGCCGCGAGTCAGGAAGTCCGGCAGCCCGCGCTGTCCGAACGCGACCGTGAGGTCCTGGAAGAAGCGGTGCAGGTAGATCGTCCAGCCGAGGTCCACCTCGCGCGGGGCGAGCGCCGCCATCTCCCAGTCGAGCACGGCCGCGGGTTCGAAGCCGTCGTAGACGACGTTTCCGATGCGGGCGTCGCCCCAGTTCATCACGGGTGTGCCCGGTTCGCGGGGCCAGAGCTCCTCGAGCCGGTCGAAGGCGTCCTCGATGAGCGGTGAGCGGGCGAGGCCGTCGACAACCCATTCGTAGTAGGCGCGTTGTGCCGCCACATGGCGGCGCAGCGCGTCGCCCTGCCCCGGCGACGCGAGGAACTCGGCGTGTTCCAAGGGGATTTGGTCGTGCAGCCGGGCCAGCAGCCCGACCGTCGCGGCCTCCAGGCGCGTTCGCTCCGTGTCGCTCGCCGCGTGCAGCCAGTTCCCCTCGTACGTGTACGGCATGACGTCGGGCGGCACGCGGCCCTCGACGCGCTCCATGACGAAGAAGGGCGCGCCGAGCGGGCCCGGGTCCTCTTCCAGCCACAGCACTCGGGGCACCGGGAGGTCCGTGCGGTCCGCGACCAGGCGCATCGTGCGGTACTGACGGGCCATGTCGTACACCGGGAACACCGTGTACGCCGCCGGATCCGCCGCGAGTCTCAACGCGCAGGAACGGAGGGGCGGTTCGGGGTGCTCGATGTCGAAGAGCAGGGTCTCGCTGGACATGCCGTTGGACGCGGGGGCGGTGACTCCGGTGGCCTTGGCGCCGGGCAGGCGGGTGCCGAGCCAGGTGGTGAGGCGGCGGGCGAGATCCTCCGGGTCGCGGGTGGTCGTGCGGGGGCGGGGTCTGGTCGCCATGTGGTCGCCCCCCTACGGTGCTACCGAGTCGAAGCCGGTGAAGCCGCTCGGGTCGTGGCGGCCGAAGGAGCCGTGCTCGAAGATGCCGTACCCGACCTGGCCGTCCAGCCGGAAGCGGGCCGCGTGGTCGGTGACCCCGTAGGCGGCGAGGGGGTACGCGGAGGGGTCCGAGAGGTCGTAGGTACGGCTGTCGGTCCAGCCGGGTCCCCGCCAGGTGCCGTGCTGCCAGTCGTCGGCCGGAGGGTAGCCCGCGCCGACCGCCAGCGGGGAAGAGGTCAGGATCTCCGCCTCCAGCTCCAGTGGCTTGCGCGGGTCGCCGAGATGGATGGCGGCACGCTCGGGGTGGCGGGTGCCGGAGCGGTAGGTGATCTCGGCCTGGGGCCAGCCGAGTTGGCGGTCGCGATGGCCGGGGTGGACGACGGTGGCGTCGTTGAGGGAGCGGTAGCCGTCGGCGTCCTCCTGGATGATGACCATCAGGAAGCGGTCCTCGAAGCGGACCGGGCTCCAGATCCAGTGGAAGCCTTCGGTCGCGTGGTCCTGCGCGAGCCGCCCCCCGTCCTCACCGGGGACGGGCCGCACACCCCAGCTGCGGTCGCGGGTGCCGGTCCACTGCGCGGCGGTCACCCGGAACTCCTCGCCACCGGCGCGGATCACGCCCTCGGCGCTGCCCGCCTGCACGAAGCGGCGGCCTTCGAGCGTGAGCCGGTCGCCGCGCCGCTGGACATGGTGGGGTTCCCACAGGGCGGGGAAGTCGGCGGTCCAGGCGAGGTCGTACGACAGTGAGTCGTCGCACGTGAGGCGCAGCCGGCGCAGCGGCTCCTCGACCTCGATGCGCAGCGGTCCGACCGCGAGCCGCATCCGGTCGTCGCCGAGGGCGTCGGAGGCCCGTACCGCGTGCAGCACGTCACCGGTCCGCAGCGTCGCGTAGGCGTCGATCACCCCGAGGTTCGGGTACACCCCGAGTCCCAGGATCAGCAGGGCGCGTCCCTGATGGTCGAAGACGTGGAAGATACAGCGGTCGTAGGCGTTCCGGTCCCCGGTCGCGACGTGCTTCATCGACAGGGGCACCTGGTGGACGGGGTACTCGTCGAGCGGCACCGGACGGTCGTCGGCCATGGCGCACCTCTCTGGAAGCAACAAAGTTGACGGTACGTCAGGTTTGCTTCGGCGGCCAGCCCGTGCGACGGCCCGGAACCCGGGGCACAGCGCGAACTCACGGTCGATTACGCGGGCAGGTGACCTGTCAACCCGTCGCCGCGTTGCCCGGGTATGACCCCCACTCAGTCAGCGCCCGGGCGTCTGCGGCGCGTGTTCGTCCCGGCGCCGGCGGAATCGGTTCCGCTCGCGCCCCCACAGCCCCAGGACCCGCCCATCTACCGTGCTCTGATGCGTACCTGGGCGGACCGGGGCCGCGCCTTGCCTGGCCGCCACGACCCGGAGTGGGTCAGGCTGGCGGCCCCGCAGGTACGGCCGGGTCAGTTCAGCGGGTCTCCGGACCCGCGAGGTGACGGGCGATGACCATCCGCTGGATCTGGTTGGTGCCCTCGACGATCTGGAGGACCTTGGCCTCGCGCATGTAGCGCTCGACCGGGAAGTCCGCGGTGTAGCCGTACCCGCCGAGGACCTGGACGGCGTCGGTGGTGACCTTCATCGCGGTGTCGGTGCACTGCAGCTTGGCCATGGCCGCCTGCTTGGCGAACGGCCGTCCGGCGTCCCGCAGCCGCGCCGCCGCCAGGTACAGGGCCCGGCCCGCCTCGATCTGCGTCGCCATGTCGGCCAGCATGAAGCGCAGCCCCTGGAAGTCGGCGACCGGCCGCCCGAACTGCTGCCGCTCGGTGGCGTACGCGACCGCCTCGTCGAGTGCCGCCTGGGCCAAGCCGATCGCGCAGGCCGCGATGCCGAGCCGTCCGGAGTCGAGCGCGGACAGGGCGATGGCGAAGCCCTGGCCCGCCTCGCCGATGCGCCGGGAGTCGGAGACGCGTACGCCGTCGAAGTGGACCTGCGCGGTGGGCGAGCCCTTCATGCCCATCTTCTTCTCCGGCGCCGCGGCACTCAGACCCTCGGCGTCGGCGGGCACCAGGAACGCGGTGATCCCGCGCGGCCCCTCCTCGCCGGTGCGTGCCATGACCGTGTAGAAGTCGGCGACCCCGCCATGGGTGATCCACGCCTTGGTACCGGTGATCAGCCAGCCTCCACCACGCTCGGTTCCGCTCGAGCGGGAGGGGCCCCCATCGTCCCGCACCGCCCTGGTGCGCAGGGAGGCGGCATCCGAGCCGGACGACGGCTCGGAGAGGCAGTAGGCGCCGAGCAGGCCGCCGCCGAGCATCGCGGGCAGGTGCTCGACCTGCTGCTCCTTGGTGCCGTAGGCCGCGAGGGCGTAGGAGGACAGGGTGTGCACGCTGACGCCGAGGCCGACGGTCAGACGGGCCGCGGCGAGCTCCTCGAGGACCTGGAGGTAGACCTCGTAGGGCTGGTCTCCGCCGCCGTACTCGGAGTCGTAGGGCAGGCCGAGCAGGCCGGACTCGGAGAGCAGGGTGAAGATCTCGCGCGGGAAGCGTCCGGCGCCCTCCTCCTCGGCCGCCTTCGGTGCGATCTCGCGCTGCGCGATGTCGCGGACGAGCGAGATCAGATCGCGGGCCTCGTCCGTGGGCAGTTGCCGTTCCACCGGCTGCGGGGCGCGGTCGGGCATGGCGACGCTCTCCTCCCTGTCGGGCACATCGGCGGACGTGCGCCTTGGGTGTGGGCGGCTCCGCCAGGTCTTCCTAGAGTCCGGCCGATGCTCGCACTCCCGGGTCACGGAAGCTGCTGACCAGCGGCTGTGCGCTGTGAGTATGCCCGATCGGAGGCACCCAGTCACCAGTTAACGACCGCTTACTTCAAGAAATTGCAACCTTGATCGAATTCCCCGATATCGGTCCGATCCATCGGGCGGCACGTTCCTCCGCGAGCCGCATGGGGGCACCGCGAACGGTGAGCTGATCAAGGCGATCATCTGGCGGAGCCCATGGGAACTCGAGGCGGAGAACCACGACCCTCCGCCCCTCGTTCCTTCAGCCGTCCGGTCGTCAGCCGTCCCGGCGGGCGGGTGCCGGCGCCGGGTAGGAGGGGTCGAGCTCCTCGATGGCGCGCAGAGTCCCGCCGAGGGTCTTGACCAGCAGTTCACCCATGGTCTCGCGGGACAGCTCGGGGCGGTCGATCCAGTCGAGGGTGGCGCCCTCGACGCTGCACACCCAGGCGACCAGGCCCATACGGGCCGGCGGCTCGATGTCATTGCGGCCGTACGCCCCGTCGGCGATGGTCGCCACGATCGCCTCGCGCACCCCGTCCCGGATGGCGTGCACCTCGGTGTCGAAGCCGACACCGCCGCTGACGATCGCGCGGTAGGCGGCCTGGTTGTTCTCGGCGTAGCGCAGATAACCGTCGATGGTGCGGTGGACCCGGTCGACCTGGGCCAGTTCGAGGCCGCTCCCCGCATAGGAGACCAGGTCGGCGACGGAGTCCTGGATGATCGCCAGGTAGTAGCCGCGCTTGGACTGGAAGTAGTAGTAGATCAGTCCCTTGGCGACATGCGCCTCCCGGGCGATGTCGTCCATCGAGAGGGCGTCGTACGACGTGTCGGCGAACAGTCTTCGCCCGATGGCGATGAGTTCGGCGCGGCGCGCCAGCGAGCGCTCGGTGCCGCGCGCCCGGGGACGGGCGGCGGCAGCGCGCTGTTGACTGATATTCAATTTCGACCCTGGTCTCCTGCGGGCGGCGGGACATCCGCAGTATGGCAGGTCGGGTATGTCTCAGGTCACAGCAATCCGAGCTGGGTGACGAGCATCGCGATCACCACGACGAGGGTCCAGCCCATGATGTGCTCAAGGACCTTCGGGCCGTCTTCCCGGGGGCCGCCGGTGCGGGCGCGGGCGGCGGTGGCTGAGTGTGCGGTCATGGCTTCTCACTGCTGTCGGACGTATGGGGACTCCCCCACCGGTCCGTATCGCTCCCCGACCGGTCTGTCCACCTTGCCACCGGCAGTGGCGTTTGCGGGCGGAGACGTTGGTCACAGCGTCGACGGCCCCCGGTGTCGCCGGGGGCCGTCGGAGCCGGGTCCCAGCCCGGGTTCAGCCAGGGTTCAGCAGACGCCGACCGCTTCGAGCGCCTTGCGCTGGCGCGGGGTCGGATGTGCCGGGAAGTAGAGGTAGCAGACGCCGCCGGTGCCGGAGACGATCTTGCCGCTGGCGTTGTACCGCTTGGTCCTGAGCCAGATGTTCTCCCACTCGGACCGCTTGTAGACGCGGCGCACCGCCTCGTCGCCCGGCGAGGCCGGGTCGTTGGCGATCACGTCGCCGTCGGCGGTGAAGCCGATCACCGTCATCAGGTGCCCGGAGGTGCCGTAACCGGCCCCGGTCAGCTCGGTCTTGAGGAACGACTGAGACGTTATGGCCGGGATGCCGGCCGCGATCAGCGTCTCCAGGTCGGTGAGGGAGCCGAGCCGGGTGACCACACCCTGCAGGCCCTTGAAGGTGGCCGCGTAGGCGGCGTTGAACGGCCAGTTGCCGCAGCCGGCGTACTGGTAGTCGTACGTGGACCGGGCCGCGTGGCACACCTGGGGGTCCGTGTACGACGGATCGACCCACGCCAGCTGCTCGGAGGTGAGCCGGCCTCCCCAGTACTCGATGATCATCTGCGAGGAGGTGGGGCTGCACCACGCCTCGCCGCCGTTGTCGTACTGGGGGTACTGACCCGCGTGGATCTCCTGCGAGTAGCGCGGGACGATCAGCTCCTTGGCCAGGCCGGGAGTGGAGGCGGGGACCGTGAAGCGGTCGGGAATGTCGGAGCCCATCGCGCCGAGCCGCCACACCTTGGGCGTGAGCTCGGTGCCGGGCTTGCGGTAGAGGGTCAGCCGCAGCCGGTACGACACCAGGCGCAGACCCGACGCCGAGTCGTCGATCGCGAAGGTGTCCGTCCAGATGGTGCTCTTGCCGTCGGTCTGGTCGTCGACGGAGGTCCGCCTGATGTCCTGGTCGCCGGAGGCCCAGCGGCCCATCACGTACCAGGGGGTGTCCGTCCCGTCGGAGTACGTGCCCTGGAGCTCGACCTGGAGCCAGGTGCCGGCCGGGGTGCGGGCGTTCCAGGAGGCGATGACCTCGGTGGCGGGGACGGTGAGCTGGTGGACCGGGGAGGTCCAGGTCCCGTACTCCCAGGCGGCGGTGGTGCCGGTGTGCGGGTCCGTGTAGTCGCTGGTGCCGGCGGCGGTGCCGATCACGAGGCCCGGACGGACGCCCGCGACGGCCCGGGTGCCCTCGGCGGCGCCGCCGCGCCATTCGCGGTACGTGGTCCAGGCGCGGTTGTCGACCAAACGGGCCGGGGCTCCTTCGGCGGCGTCGGTGGGTACGGTGGCGGCGACCGCCGGGCCCGCGCTACCGGCAACGGCGGCGGCGACCGCTGCGGCCAGGACGGTTCTCCGGGACGGCTGTTCGGCTCTGCTCATGGGCGGATGACTCCAGGGTGTCCGAGTCGGGGCGGATCAATGCACGACTGTGCGCCCACTATGACCGCAGGCGGCATGTTCCTGCCAGCACTTCGGGCCATGCCACGCCCATGAATATTGGTCTCAACCACTGGCATGACCTGCGGCGGGAATCGACGGCGCGAGTGACCGGCAGGGCAGGGGACGCCATTAGACTTCTTCGGCGAAACCCGCTCCCCCACACCCCAGGAACGGCCATCCAGCACCTCGCCTCCCGGCTCCGCCGCCTCGCCCCGTCCTGCGGCCCGGTCCGTCTGATCGCGATCGACGGGCACGCCGGTTCCGGTAAGTCCACGTTCGCCGGGCAGTTGGCCGACTCCTGCGATGGGGCGCCGGTGCTGCACCTCGACGACATCGCCAGCCACGACGAGCTGTTCGCCTGGACCGGGCGGCTGCTGAGCCAGGTGATCGAGCCGCTCGGCCGCGGCGAGAGCGCGCACTACGCCCCGTACGACTGGCGCAGCCGGCGCTTTGGACCACCGCGCGCCCTGCCACCGGCCCCTGTGATCCTCATCGAGGGGGTCGGCGCCGGCCGCCGCGCACTGCGCCCGCATCTGGCGCACCTGCTGTGGATGGAGTTGCCGGGAGCGGAGTCCTGGGCGCGTGGACGGTCGCGGGACGGGGAGGAACAGCGGGACTTCTGGGACGGATGGGTCGAGGCGGAGCGCCGGCACTTCGCCGATGACCCCTCTCGCCCCTTCGCGGATCTTCTGGTGCTTCAGGGGAAGGAGGGGTACGAGGTGCTGCCGGGGCCCGCCGAAACGGTTGGACCGGACCAGAGGATCACGCACGGTGAGGGACCGCCCGCAGTGTGCTGAACTCGTGAAGACCCTTGCGCGTGAACTTCCGAGAGTGTTTCAACTCGGCTTGACCGGGGGCCCGTACAGGACTTACGTTCTCAATGTGCGGCATTCGAAGCCGCCCCACACACGCGAAGCCCCCGGTTGTTCCCCCGTGATCGGGGGCTTCGTTCTGCCCTCTCGCCGTTTTCCGGGCTTCTCCCAGCGGCCGCGAGGCGTGATTCGCTCACCCTCGGTCACCAACCCTGGCCCGCCCCATCTGCTCCCACCTCGCCAAACGTCCGGTACCGCACCCTTCGGCGGGCGACACCCCCGCAGGTACGATGCCCTCGGTGCGACCTACGGACGGCTGCTTCGCGCACCTGGCAACTCCGGTCCGCGGCACAGCGGTTCGACCAGGGCAACCGCCGGGCGACGGCTCGGCGGCATACCGACGGGGGCACGGTTTGTGGGGGACGTGACGTGATGGACTTCGGCACGCAGGGCCCGGAGGCCCCGGCCGACCTCGCCTGGCTGCGAGGCGTGGACGCCTACACGATGGGGGCCTATCCGCAGGCGGAGGAGGAGTTCCGGGCCGCGGTGCGGATCGACCCCGGAATGGCCGACGGGTGGCTCGGCCTGCACGCGCTGCGCGTCGACACGACGACCGCGCTGCTCAGGATGTTCCGCCACCGGGAGCGCTTCGGCGAACAGCGTGCCCGGCACCGGCGCACGCTCAACTCCTGGTACTGGCTGGGCTGGTGGGTGCAGCCGGTGCTGGAGAGCCCGCGCGACCTGCTGCTCGCGCATGCCTCCCACTGGCTCGACGGCCGCCATGTCCCGGAGCTGGACCGAGCGCTCGCCGGACTCCCGCCCGTCGATACCGACCCCCAGGTCCGCTTCCTGCACGCCTGCCGCGCCTACCTGGTCAAGGACTGGGAGCAGCTGGTCCGGCACACCGAGCCGCTGATCGACGACCCCATGCTCGGCATCGAGGCCGGCCTCTTCGGCGGCATGGCCCGGGTTCGCCTGGAGATGTACGGGCAGGCAGAACCACTGCTGTCGTCGGCCCTGATGCGCTGCCGCAGCGAGCAGCCGCAGCGCAAGGAGCTGCGGTACTGGCTGGCACGGGCTCACGAGGGCACCGGCCGGTCGGCCGCCGCGCTCCCCCTCTACCGGGCCGTGCACCGCGTCGACCCGGCCTTCATGGACACGTCGGCCCGGCTCGCGGCGATCGCCGAGGGCGACGGCTACGACGACCACACCGACCTCGCGGCGATCACGCTCACCGGGTCCGGGCAGGACACCGTGGACGGCCCGGACGTCCTCGACCCGCTCTTCGGCACCGAGGGCCGGGACCTGAAGTTCCCCGGGCCCGACCTGCCGCCGGCCGGTCCCCTGCCGTCGGCCACCGACCCGGCGGTGCGCGAGAAGACCGTCGTCCCTTCGTCCCCGATGCCCGCCGGGCCCACCGACCCCGGGTTACTCGAGGAGGCACTCACCGAGCTCGAGCGCATGGTGGGCCTGGAGCCGGTCAAACGCCAGGTCAAGGCGCTGTCGGCGCAGTTGAACATGGCCCGGCTGCGGGCCGGGCAGGGCCTGCCGGTGCAACCACCCAAACGTCACTTCGTCTTCTCGGGCCCTTCCGGCACCGGCAAGACCACGGTGGCCCGCATCCTCGGCCGCGTCTTCTACGCCCTTGGTCTGCTCGGTGGCGACCACCTCGTGGAGGCCCAGCGGGCCGACCTCGTCGGCGAGTACCTCGGCCAGACGGCCGTGAAGGCCAACGAACTGATCGACTCGGCCCTCGGCGGCGTCCTCTTCGTCGACGAGGCCTACTCCCTCTCCAACTCCGGCTACGGCAAGGGCGACGCGTACGGCGACGAGGCGTTGCAGGTCCTCCTCAAGCGTGCCGAGGACAACCGGGACCACCTGGTGGTGATCCTGGCCGGCTATCCCGAGGGCATGGACCGCCTCCTGGCCGCCAATCCCGGGCTGTCGTCCCGCTTCACCACCCGCGTCGACTTTCCTTCGTACCGCCCTCTCGAACTCACCTCGATCGGCGAGGTCCTGGCCACCGAGAACGGTGATGTGTGGGACGAGGAGACACTCGACGAGCTGCGCTCCATCGCCGGGCACGTGGTCGAGCAGGGGTGGATCGACGAGCTGGGCAACGGGCGGTTCCTGCGGACGCTGTACGAGAAGAGCTGTGCGTATCGGGATCTGCGGCTGTCGATGTATCCGGGGATGCTGACGAGGGACGACCTGTCGACGTTGCGGTTGCCGGATCTGATGCAGGCGTACGGGGAGGTGCTGTCGGGGAGGGGGCCGCAGGATCCGTCGGCCATGTGACGAATCCCGCGGCCCCGCCTCCGGATCAGCTCGCCAGCGCCCCCTCCGGCTCGTCGCTCACCCGCGGTTCCGTCACCTTGACCTCCGGGACCTCGCGGTGCGCCGGATCCCGTACCTCGCCGACCAACAGCTCCAGTACGTCCTCCAGCGCGACCAGGCCGAGCACCTTCCCGGAAGCGTCGGCGACCTGCGCCAGGTGTGTCGCCGCCCGCCGCATGACCGTCAGCGCGTCGTCGAGCGGGAGTTCGGACCGCAGGGTCGTCATGGGCCGCCAGATGTGCTGCGGCACGGCCCGCTGGGATTCCTCCAGGTCGAGTACGTCCTTGACGTGCAGGTACCCCATGAAGGCACCGTTCTCGGCCGCGATCGGGAAACGGGAGTACCCGGTGCGGCCGGTGAGCTCGACGATCTTCCCCGGGGTGACCGACGGGCTGACCGTCACCAGGGAATCGCGGGGCAGAAGCACGTCCATGACCGGGCGGGAGCCCAGTTCGAGGGCGTCCTCCAGTCGCTCCTGCTCCTCGGGGTCGAGGAGGCCGGCCTGGCCGGAGTCCTCCACCAGCCGGTTGAGCTGCTCACTGGTGAAGGCGGCCTCGACCTCGTCCTTGGGCTCGACACGGAAGAGCTTGAGGATGCCCTGGGCGCAGGCACCCAGAGACACCGTGATCGGCCGACAGACGCGAGCGAAGGCGACCAGGCCGGGGCTGAGCCACAGCGCGGCCTTTTCGGGGGCCGCCATCGCGAGGTTCTTCGGGACCATCTCACCGATGACGAGGTGGAAGAAGACCACGCCCGCCAGCGCGAAGACATAACCCAGCGGGTGGATCATGCCGTGCGGCAGGTGGATCGCCTCGAAGACCGGCTCCAGCAGGTGGGCGACCGTAGGCTCGGCGACCGCGCCCAGGGTCAGCGAGCAGACGGTGATGCCGAACTGGGCGGCGGCCATCATCTGCGGCAGCCGCTCCAGGCCGTAGAGCACCTGGCGGGCCCGGGCGGTGCCGAGCGGTTCGATCTGGCTGCGGCGGACGGACACGAGCGCGAACTCGGCGCCGACGAAGAAGCCGTTGGCGAGCACGAGCAGCGTGGCGAAGACGAGTTGGAGCACGCTCACCGGGCCGCCTCCATCACAGCGGCGGTCCTGACCAGGCGGACCCGTTCGGCACGGTAGTGACCGACCTGGCGCACGGACAGCCGCCAGCCCGGCAGTTCCGCCCGGTCGCCCGGGGCCGGGATACGGCCCAGGAGGTCGGCGACGAGGCCGGCGACGGTCTCGTAGGGGCCCTCCGGCACGTCGAGGCCTATGCGCTGCAGGATGTCGACGCGGCAGCTGCCGTCGACGTCCCAGGCGGGCTTGCCGTCCTCCGGCGGAGCGGCGGCGAGTTCGGGCACGTCCTGGCCGTCGTGCTCGTCGCGGACCTCGCCGACGAGCTCCTCGACGATGTCCTCCAGGGTGACCACGCCGGCCGTGCCGCCGTACTCGTCGACGACGACCGCGATGGGCTGCTCGCTGCGCAGGCGCGCGAGGAGCGGCTGTACGGGCAATGTCTCGGGGACGAGCAGCGCCGGGCGGGCGATGCGGCCGACCGGAGTACGCAGTCGGTCGTGCGCGGGGATCGCCAGGGCGTCCTTGAGATGGGCCATGCCGACGATCTCGTCGATCTTCTCCCGGTAGACGGGGAAGCGTGACAGGCCGGTGGCACGGGTCAGGTTGACCACGTCCTCGGCGGTCGCCGACGACTGCAGCGCGCTCACCCTCACGCGCGGGGTCATGACGTGCTGTGCGGTCAGCTCGCCCAGCGACAACGTCCGTACGAAGAGGTCGGCCGTGTCCTGTTCCAGGGCGCCGGCCTGGGCGGAGTGGCGGGCCAGGGAGACGAGTTCGCCGGGGGTGCGGGCAGAGGCCAGCTCCTCGGCGGGCTCGATGCCCAGGGCGCGGACGAGCCGGTTGGCGACGGCATTGAGCGCGGCGATCACCGGCCTGAACAGACGTGCGAACACGTGCTGCGGGCCCGCGACGAAGCGCGCGACCTGCATCGGCTTGGAGACCGCCCAGTTCTTGGGCACGAGTTCGCCGATCACCATCTGTACGGCCGCCGCCAGCAGCATGCCGACGACCACGGCGACGCCGGACGCCGCCCCTTCGGGAATGCCGATCGCGGCGAACGGTCCGTGCAGCAGCTCCGCGAGCGCCGGTTCGGCGAGCATGCCGACCACGAGGGAGGTGATGGTGATGCCGAGCTGGGTGCCGGAGAGCTGGAAGGACAGCTCCTTGAGCGACTCGACGACCGTGACGGCCCGTCGGTCGCCCTCGGCAGCGGCCTTCTCGGCCTCCGGGCGCTCGACCGTCACCAGGCCGAACTCGGCCGCCACGAAGAAGCCGTTGGCGAGGATGAGCAGGAACGCGGCTCCGAGGAGCAGCAGGGGGGTGGTCATGATGCCGCCGCCTCCGCATTCACGCGGACCTGTGCGTGGTCCGCGCTATGTCGGGAGGGGGCGGCGCAGGTACTGCAGGACGATCCGTCCATCGCCGGAGAGGGTCACTCCTCGGGTAGCAGGAACCCCTGTGCGCCGGGGCGGCACCACAGGGGCGGAGGCGCAGCGAAAAACGCCTCCGCCAACAGATTAATCAAGACACCGGCCTCTGCGGCAGGGTGGGCGGCCCCGAGTCACCCCTGATGTTGCTCGGGGTCGCGTATGGCACGGGCCTCGACGAGCGTCCGCAGGGTGCGCGCGTCGGCGATGGCACGCTCCTTGGCGATGCCGGGCTGGATGCCGAGCGCGGGCAGGCTGGTGCCGTCGCTGAGGTTGAGGAACACCCAGGGGTCGCCGGGACGCAGGTTCACCTGGAGGATCTCCGCCCAGTCCAGGCGCCGTCTGCTCGCGATGTTGACGACGGTGACGCCGGACTCGTCGGCGACGACCTTCACCCGGGCGAGCAGGGCCAGCACCCAGAAGACGAGGGCCCCGGTGACGATGAAGCTGAGTCGCTCCCCCGGGCCGAGCTGCTCCAGCAGCAGCGCGACAGCGGATATCACCACGAAGATCGCGACACCGGCGGTGAGCAGGACCGCGCGGGTGCGTCCTGGCCGGAAGGTGACGGGAAGGCTGGGCTGGTCGGACATCACTGTGCGGCTTCCTCGGACTCAGAGGCGGCAGGCGTGGATGGCCGTGGTCAGGATGGCACGGGCGCCGATGTCGTAGAGGTCGTCCATGATCCGCTGGGCTTCCTTGGCGGGGACCATCGCGCGGACGGCGACCCAGCCCTCGTTGTGCAGCGGGGAGACGGTCGGGGACTCCAGGCCCGGAGTCAGCGCGACGGCCTTCTCCAGCTGCTCGACACGGCAGTCGTAGTCCATCATCACGTAGGTCCGGGCCACCAGGACGCCCTGGAGGCGGCGCAGGAACTGCTGGACCTTGGGGTCCTCCGTGTCCGCGCCGGTGCGACGGATCACGACGGCCTCGGACTTCATGATCGGCTCGCCGAAGACCTCCAGGCCGGCGTTGCGCAGCGAGGTGCCGGTCTCGACGACGTCCGCGATGACCTCGGCGACACCGAGCTCGATGGCGGTCTCGACGGCGCCGTCGAGGTGGACGACGGAGGCCTCGATGCCGCTGTCGGCGAGGTGTCCGGCGACGATGCCCTCGTAGGAGGTGGCGACCGTCTTGCCCTTGAGGTCCTCGATGCCGTTCGCGGTGCCGGGCTTGGCGGCGAAACGGAACGTGGAGCGGGCGAAGCCGAGCGGGAGGATCTCCTCGGCCTCGGCGCCGGAGTCGATCAGCAGGTCGCGGCCGGTGATGCCGATGTCGAGGCGGCCGGAGGAGACGTAGATCGCGATGTCGCGGGGGCGGAGGTAGAAGAACTCGACCTCGTTGGCCGGGTCGACGATCCGCAGTTCCTTGGACTCGCGGCGCTGCTGGTAGCCGGCCTCATGCAGCATCTCCGCCGCAGGGCCGGACAGGGAACCCTTGTTGGGGACGGCGATGCGCAGCATGAGGTCGGCTTCCTTTGCTTGTTCGTGCGAAAAAATATGGGTGCGGGTACGGCTCAGAGGTGGGCGTAGACGTCGTCCAGGGAGATCCCGCGGGCGACCATCATCACCTGGACGTGGTACAGCAGCTGCGAGATCTCCTCGGCTGCCGCCTCCTTGCCCTCGTACTCGGCGGCCATCCAGACCTCGGCGGCCTCCTCGACGACCTTCTTGCCGATGGCATGGACGCCCTTGCCGACCAGCTCTGCGGTGCGGGAGGTGGCGGGGTCGCCGTTGACGGCCTTGTGCTGGAGCTCGGTGAAGAGCTCCTCGAAAGTCTTCTTGGACATGGTGGTCTCACCCTACGCGGTCCGGGCGGTACCTCAGCGCCAGGGTTCAGATACTGAGCGGAGGATGGCCGCGGTCGCCACCGCCGCGGTCACCGCCTCGTGCCCCTTGTCCTCGTTGGAGCCCTCGATGCCCGCCCGGTCCAGGGCCTGCTCCTCGGTGTCGCAGGTCAGCAAGCCGAAGCCGACGGGGACGCCGGTCTCGGCGGAAACCTGGGTGAGGCCCTGGGTGACGCCCTGGCACACGTACTCGAAGTGCGGGGTGCCGCCGCGGATGACGACGCCGAGCGCGACGATCGCGTCGTAGCCGCGGCCCGCGAGGACCTTGGCGACGACCGGGAGCTCCCAGCTGCCGGGGACCCTGAGCAGGGTCGGCTCGTCGATACCCAGGTCGTGCAGGGCGCGCAGCGCGCCGTCCACCAGACCGTCCATCACCTTCTCGTGCCACTGCGCCGCGATGACGGCGACCCGCAGGTCACCCACATTGCGTACGGACAGTTCCGGTGCGCCCTTGCCGCTCACGTCTCTCCTCAGTGCTCTCTCTTACTGGTTGCCGCAGGTGGACGCGGTGGGCGCGTCCAGCCAGGGCAGGTCGTGGCCCATCCGGTCCCGCTTGGTGCGCAGGTAGCGGAGGTTGTGCTCACCCGCCTGTACGGGCATCGGCTCGCGGCCGGTGACCTTGAGCCCGTGCCGCAGCAGCGCGTCGGTCTTGTCGGGGTTGTTGGTCATCAGACGCACGCTGCGGACGCCGAGGTCCTCGAGGATCTGCGCGCCTGCGCCGTAGTCGCGGGCGTCGGCGGGCAGGCCGAGTTCGAGGTTGGCGTCGAGGGTGTCGTGGCCGCGCTCCTGGAGTTCGTACGCGCGCAGCTTGGACAGCAGGCCGATGCCACGGCCCTCGTGTCCGCGCAGGTAGACCACCACGCCCCGGCCCTCGCTCTGGATGCGCTCCAGGGAGGCGTCCAGCTGGGGGCCGCAGTCGCAGCGCTGGGAGCCGAAGACGTCGCCGGTGAGGCACTCGGAGTGGACGCGGACCAGGACGTCGTCGCCGTCGCCGATCTCACCGTGGACCAGGGCGACGTGTTCGACGCCGTCGACGGTGGAGCGGTAGCCGTACGCCGTGAACGAGCCGTGTGCGGTGGGCAGGTGGACCTCGGCCTCGCGGCGGACGGTGGGCTCCGAGGTGCGGCGATAGGTGATCAGGTCCTCGATGGAGACGATCGTCAGGCCGTGCTTGCGGGCGAACGGGATCAGCTCGGGCAGGCGCAGCATGCGACCGTCCTCGCCGGCGATCTCGACGATCGCGCCGGCCGGGCGCAGGCCCGCGAGGCGAGCCAGGTCGACGGCGGCCTCGGTGTGGCCGTTGCGGACCAGGACTCCGCCGCTCCTGGCGCGCAGCGGGAAGATGTGGCCGGGGCGGACGAGGTCGGTCGGCTCCGCCGTACCGGTCGCGAGGAGTTGGAGCGTGGTGGCGCGGTCGGAGGCCGAGATGCCGGTGCTCACTCCGTGAGCGGCCGAGGCGTCCACGGAGACGGTGAACGCGGTCTTCATGGACTCGGTGTTGTCCTCGACCATCTGCGGGAGCTGGAGCCGATCGAGTTCGTCGCCCTCCATGGGGGCGCAGATCAGGCCGCGGCACTCGCTCATCATGAAGGCGACGATCTCGGGGGTGGCCTTCTCGGCAGCGATGACGAGGTCGCCCTCGTTCTCGCGGTCCTCGTCGTCGACGACCACGACCGGGCGGCCGGCCGCGATGTCGGCGATGGCCTGCTCGATCGGGTCGAGCGCGAAGTCCTCGAAGCCGTCGGTGCTGTACAGGATCGGTGCCGCACTCATGCCGGCGCTCCTTCCAGAGCGGGCTGCGGACCCTTGCGGGAGCGCAGCCACCAGTCGCGCATGCCCCACAGGACGAGCGCGCCGTAGATGATGTAGACGAAGCCGGAGAAGGCGAAGCCGTTGGCGAAGTTCAGGGGTACGCCGACGACGTCGACGAGCAGCCAGGCGAACCAGAACTCGACCATGCCGCGGGCCTGGGCGTACATGGCGACGATGGTGCCGACGAAGATGTAGGCGTCCGGCCAGGGGTCCCAGGACAGGGACGGGTACGCCTTGAACAGGAGGGCGACCACGACGGTGCCGACGGCGGCGGCCGCGACCAGCACCGCGCGCTCGCGCCAGCTGGCGAAGCGTACGGTGATGTGGCCGTCCTCGCCCTGGCCCTTGCCTCGGTTCCACTGCCACCAGCCGTACACGGCGACGACCATCACGACGATCTGCTTGCCCGCGCTGCCGGAGAGGTGGGCGGTGGCGAAGGCCGCGAAGAGGATGAGACCGGAGACGAACTGGGCGGGCCAGCTCCAGATGGAGCGCCGCCAGCCGAAGGCCAGGGCGATCAGACCAATAATGTTGCCGATCATGTCCGACCATTTGATGTGCTGGTCGAACAGGACGAAGGCCTCGGAGTTCAGCCAGTTCACTTGGTCGCCCCCTGACCGGCCGCGAGCAGGCGCTCGACGTACTTGGCGACGACGTCCACCTCGAGGTTGACCGGGTCGCCGGGCTGCTTGAGGCCGAGCGTGGTCAGGGCGAGGGTGGTGGGGATGAGGCTGACGGTGAAGTAGTCGGGGCCGGCGTCGACGACGGTGAGGCTGATGCCGTCGACCGTGATGGAGCCCTTCTCGACGACGTAGCGCGCGAGGTCCGCGGGGAGGGCAACCTTCACGATCTCCCAGTTCTCGGACGGCTTGCGCTCCAGGACCCGGCCGGTGCCGTCGACGTGGCCCTGCACGATGTGCCCGCCGAGGCGTGCGCCGACGGCGGTGGGGCGTTCGAGGTTGACGCGGGAGCCGACGCTCAGGGCGCCGAGGCTGGAGCGGTCGAGTGTCTCGGCCATGACGTCGGCGGTGAACTCGTCGCCCTCGTGCTCGACGACGGTGAGACAGACTCCGTTCACGGCGATGGAGTCGCCGTGCTTCGCGCCCTCGGTCACGACGGGGCCGCGCAGCCGGAAGCGGGAGGCGTCGCCGAGATTCTCGACGGCGGTGACCTCACCCAGCTCTTCGACGATTCCGGTGAACACTTCCCGGGTCCTCCTGCCACGTTGGGGCACGGACTCCGGGGCCTGTCGATGACGACAGTAATCACGGGCTACGACACCGGGGGCGACGCCGGACAGACTCATCCATATGGATGAGCACATACGGCGGCGCGCACGAATGCCCGCCCGCCGCGCACTGCCTCCCATCCGGACTTTAACCGTCGGTCCAGGAATTTCACCTGGTCAACCGGTCACTGGAAGCGACCGGGTCGCGGACTATAACCGCCGGTTCGGACTTTCACCGACCCCGGAGTGCGCTGCTTTAGGTACAGGGCCAGTGTGCCACGCCTGATAGGCATCCATACGGGCGAACGGTGTGGGGTGGCTCACAGGCCGCGTCGCTGGACTTCTCGGACGGACCGCCCCGCCGGACCCAACTCCCGTACGCCCGCACACACTTGAGATTGATCCATACCTATTGACGCATTGGTCTAGTCCTATCTAGGGTCGCACGCAGACGTGGATTCGCGCCCGGCCCCCGGGAAGGACAGGCCGGCCCGGCGGCGGTGACGACGGCCCTTGCCCGCCGCCGGGCCCCCATTCCCCTCCGCCCCCGTTCTGGCAGGGTGAAGGCATGACGACCGCGATCGCCGAGGAGTTCGAGAGTCACCGACCCCGACTGTTCGGCCTGGCATACCGCATGCTGGGCTCCGCCGACGAGGCCGAGGACACGGTCCAGGACGCCTATCTGCGCTTCAGCGGCGCCGACCGCACGCAGATCGAGCACTCCGGGGCCTGGCTCGCCAAGGTCGTCAGCAACCTCTGTCTCAACCGGCTGACCTCCGCCAGAACCCGGCGCGAACAGTACGTCGGGACCTGGCTGCCGGAGCCCGTGGCCACCTCCGACGGCACGCTCGGCCCACTGGAGTCGGCCGAGCAGCGGGACGCCGTGTCCATGGCCCTGCTGGTGCTGCTGGAGCGGCTCACACCGACCGAGCGGGCCGTGTACGTGCTGCGGGAGGCGTTCGGGTACGGGCACCGGGAGATCGCCGAGGTACTGGAACTGAGCGACGCCAACTGCCGCCAGCTGTACCGGCGGGCGGTGCAGCGCGTGACGGCGCCGGAGGGCCGTTTCGCGCCCGCCCCCGAGCGGCAGGCGGAGCTGGTCACGTCGTTCATCACGGCGGCCCGGGAAGGCGATCTGGCCGGCCTGGAGAAGCTGCTCGCCGCCGACGTGACCTGGTGGGGCGACGGCGGTGGAAAGGTCACGGCGGCCCGACGGCCGGTGCGGGGGCGCGAGAAGGTCGTCCGGTTCCTGGTGGGCGGGGCCCAGAGGTTCACCGCGGGCCTCGACTTCACGGTCGCCGAGGTCAACGGCGCGAGCGCGCTGGCGGCGTGGGCGGGCGACAGCCTCGTCGGCGTGGTCACGTTCGAGCTGCGCCACGGGTTGATCACCCAGCTGCGGGCCGTGGTGAACCCCGACAAGCTGGACTTCCTACGGCGTCAGCTCAGCCGGCCGTAGCGCCTGTCACTTTTCGCGGGGCTGCTCGGTCTGAGCTGACGAAGGGCGCTCCGGCCGGGAGCGCCCGGTGTCCGAAGGGGCTGAACAGTATGGCCACGATCCTGGTGACCGGCGGTACCGGAACCCTCGGACGGCTCGTCACCGGGCGGCTACGGGGGGACGGGCACGAGGTGCGGGTACTCCGCCGGCACACCCGATTCCCCGGGCCCGAACAGCTCCCCCTGAGCCGACTCCCGAGCCGTCAGCAGTGCCCCCCTCAGGACCGCCCCACCGCCCAGCGTGCTGCACCGCACCTCCGTGGGCAGCGGTGACATCCGGCGGATCCGTGCCTCGACCCGGGCGGCGAGCACCTCGCCGCCGGCCTGCCCCACCTCGCCGCCGAGGACCACGCAGCCGGGGTCCAGCACGGCGGCGACGGAGGCGACGCCGACGGCGACGCGGTCGGCGAGGGCGTCGAGGAAGCGGGCGGCGGCGGTGCCGGCTGAAGTCACCGCTTCACGGACGATGACGGCGGCCTGCGGTTCGTGACCCGCCGGCGGTACCGGGATGCCGTACTCCCTGGCGAGGTCGGTGATCGCAGCCGACCCCGCCAGGGAGTGGAAGCCGCCCTCGCACCCCGTGGCCGAGGGGAGCCCGTCCGTGCCCGGGACGGGAAGGAAGCCGATCTCACCGGTGCCGCCGGAGGCGCCGCGGCGCAGGGCGCCGTCGAGGATCACGGCCGCGCCGGTGCCGTGGCCGAGCCAGAGCAGGACGAAGGTGTCACGGCCGTGGGCCGCGCCGTCGCGCTGCTCGGCCAGTGCCGCGAGGTTGGTCTCGTTCTCGACGATGACCCGGGCGTCGGGGAACCGCTCCTGGAGGGCGGCCACCAGTCGGCGGTGCCATTCGGGCAGGCCCGTGGAGTCCCGCAGTTCGCCGGTGGCCGGGGCGATGAGGCCGGGTGCGCCGATGCCGACGGTGTGCAACCGGTCGGCGCCCGCCTCCTTCGCCGCCCGTTCGACCAGCGCGACGGCCTGCTCCAGTGCCGGTTCTGTGCCCGTGTCGCCGCCGATCGGCACCGACGCCTCGGCGAGCACCTCGCCGAGCAGGTCGGAGACGACCACGGCGACACCCTCCGTGCGGACGTCGAGGGCCGCGAGATGGGCGAGGTCGGCGACGATGCCGTACAACCGCGCGTTGGGGCCGCGCCGTTGCTCGCCCGACTCCCCCACCACCGCGATCAGGCCGGACGCCGTGAGGCGTTCGACGAGGTCGGCGACGGTCGGCCGGGACAGGCCGGTGAGCTGTTTCAACTGCCCTGCCGTCAACGGGCCTTCCTGCAACAGCCGCAGGGCGAGCCGGTCGTTGATGGCCCGGGCGGTGCTCGGGGATGCGGGCATGCCGGGAATCCTCCCAGATCGGCGGGACCGCACGGCGGGCGACCTGCGCCGCCTTCGTGCCGCGTGGCCTCTGATCCCCTATCTATCAGGCAGGGTCCCTGATAGTTTACGGCAGCGTTTGCGTTGCGGGGAACACGGTCCGGGAGGGACGGGACGATGAGGGAAGTGGTCTACGAGGCGTCGGAGGTGCGGCGCGCCCGGTACGCCGTGGCGGCCGTGTTCGCCGTGCACGGCGCCGTCACGGGGTCGTTCGCGACCCGGGTGCCGTGGATCCAGGACCATGCCTCGCTCAGCACCGGCCAACTCGGGTTCGCCCTGGCCTTCACGGCGTTCGGCGCCTCCTGCTCCATGCCGCTGGCCGGCTGGATCAGTCACCGCTTCGGCAGTCGCACGGCCCTGCGCGGCCTGATCGCGCTCTGGACGCTGTCCCTGATCCTGCCGTCACTGGCACCGAACCTGTACACGCTGTGTCTTGCGATGTTCGTCTACGGCTCCAGCGCGGGTATGGCGGATGTCGCGATGAACGCGCTGGGGGTCGAGGTCGAGCGCCTGCTCGACAAGTCGATCATGTCCGGTCTGCACGGAATGTGGAGCACGGGGGCACTGATCGGCTCGGCGGCCGGCACGCTCGCCGCGCACCTGGGATCGGACGCGCGTCTGCATTTCGCCCTGGCGGCCGCGGCTCTCACTCTGCTCGGCGTGCTCGCCTGCCGTTGGGTACTCGACCTGCAACCGGCGGAGGACGAGGAACCGCCGCCACGGTTCGCTCTGCCGCCGCGGTCGGCGTTGCTGATCGGCGCGGTCGGCTTCTGCGCGGTGTTCGCGGAGGGGGCCAGCCTGGACTGGTCGGCGGTGTATCTGCGTGACCGCCTTGAGGCGTCGGCGGGTCTCGCGGCGGCCTCGACGACGGGCTTCATGCTGACCATGGCGGTGGCCCGGCTCGCCGGGGACGCGGCGGTGAACCGCTTCGGCGCGGTGCGCACGGTCCGCGCGGGCGGTGTCCTCGCGGCGCTCGGCGGGCTGCTCATCGTGCTCGCGGGTCACCCGGCGGCGGCGATGGGCGGCTTCGCGCTGATGGGCCTCGGCATCGCCGTCGTCGTACCGCTGTGCTTCGCGGCGGCCGGCCGCAGCGGTGCCAACCCCAGCCAGGCCATCGCGGGCGTCGCCACGATCACGTACACCTCGGGCCTGATCGCGCCGAGCCTGATCGGCGGGGTGGCGCAGGCGACCAGCCTGATGGTGTCGTTCTGCCTGGTGACCGTGCTGGCGTGCGGACTCGCGGTGTTCGGGGGCGTGCTGCGCGCCGGAGAGCGCGACCGGCCGAAGGTCAGTCCGCAGGCCGCAGCAGTTCCCGACCCGCGGCCCTGAACTTCTCGCTCCACGGCGCGGGTCGCAGGGTGGCCGCGTCGAGCCGGACCAGCACCCGGGTGCCCTGCGCGTACGTCACCGCCCCGTCGGCCGAACAGAACCGGAAGCCGTACGTCAGGCCGGTGTTGCCGAGCCGTGCCAGCCAGAGGTGGACGGCGTACGTGCCGGTCCGGGTGACCGGAGCCTCGTACGTGATGTGCAGCTCCTTGACCGCGTTGCAGGCGTCGCCGGCCGCTGCCCAGTCGCCGTCGAAGCGGATGCCGTGTTCCTGCCACAGCTCGGTCCAGGCCCGCTCGACCATCAGGGGGTAGCGGGCGTTGTGCAGCAGGCCCAGGGCATCGAGGTCGTCGAAGTGGACGGTGACGGGGATGAGCCGGCCGTAGGACAGGGCGGGGGTCATCGGGGCTTCGGCGGTCACGGGTGGTGCTCCTGACACTGATGAGACGCTTACGTCCATCCTAAGCGGACGCTCAGGAGCCTCGGCCGGGACGGTCCTGGTCAACCCCGACCCGGAAGGCCCTGGTCAGCCCGGACCCGGGAGGGCCCTGCTCAGTCGCGTCCCCGACAATGGTGCGTACATCCGCACGTACGACGAAAGTGAAACCGCACCATGGATCTTGGCGTCCGCTGGAAACTGCACGGCGACGGACGCAACCCGGCGCCTGGAGCGGTGGTCCGGCCCGACGAGCGGCTCTCGTGGCCCCGCACGGTCGGGCTCGGCGCCCAGCACGTGGTGGCCATGTTCGGGGCATCCTTCGTGGCCCCCGTCCTGATGGGCCTGGACCCGAACCTCGCGATCATGATGTCCGGGGTCGCCACCGTGATCTTCCTGCTCGCGACCCGCGGCCGGGTACCCAGCTATCTCGGCTGCTCGCTCTCCTTCGTGGGTGTCGCCGCGGTCATCCGCGCGCAGGGCGGCACGAGCGCCACCGTGACCGGCGCGGTCTTCGTCGTCGGCGTCGTGCTGTTCCTGGTGGGTCTCGCCGTGCAGCGCTTCGGGGCACGGATCATCCACGCGGTGATGCCGCCGATCGTCACCGGCGCGGTCGTCATGCTGATCGGCTTCAACCTCGCCCCGGTGACCGCGTCGACCTACTGGCCGCAGGACCAGTGGACCGCCCTGCTGGTCATGCTCTTCACCGGTCTGGCCGTCGTCTGTCTGCGTGGTTTCTGGTCACGCATCGCGATCTTCCTGGGCCTGGTCTTCGGGTACGCCATCTCCTGGGCCTTCGACCGGATCTTCGGCAAGATCCACTCGGTGGACGCGAGCGGCAAGGTCACCGACCACTGGCGGCTCGACCTCTCCGGCGTCGGCAAGGCCGACTGGATCGGGCTGCCGTCCTTCCACGGCCCGTCCTTCCAGTGGTCGGCGATCCTGGTCGCGCTGCCCGTCGTCATCGCGCTGGTCGCGGAGAACGCCGGACACGTCAAGGCGGTCGGCGAGATGACCGGGGACTCGCTGGACGACAAGCTCGGCACGGCGATCTCGGCGGACGGTGTCGCCTCCATGCTGTCGACAGCGGTCGGTGGCCCGCCCAACACCACGTACTCCGAGAACATCGGCGTGATGGCGGCAACCCGCATCTACTCGACGGCCGCCTACTGGGCCGCCGCCGGCTTCGCGCTCCTGTTCGGCATCTGCCCCAAGTTCGGCGCGGTCGTGGCCGCGATCCCGGGCGGCGTGCTCGGCGGCATCACCGTCATCCTGTACGGCATGATCGGCCTGCTCGGCGCCCAGATCTGGCTGCACGCCAAGGTGGACCTGCGCAACCCGTTGAACCTGGTGCCGGCCGCGGCGGGCATCATCATCGGCGTCGGCGGCGTCTCCATGAAGTTCACCGACAACTTCTCCCTGAGCGGCATCGCGCTCGGCACGCTCGTCGTCATCACCGGCTACCACGCGCTGCGCGCCTTCGCGCCCGCACACCTCAAGGAGCAGGGGCCCCTGCTCGACGAGGGCGTGTCGGCCTACGACGAGGAGTTCCCGCCCGCCAAGTCGTAGGCGTACGACGGCGTGAACGTGCCGGCCGCCCCCTTGCACCCGTCCGACTCCCCCGGCAGCTTCACCCACAGGTAGGCGTCGATGCGTGCCTCTCCGGTGGTCAGCGTGGGCGCCCGGCCGATCTTCCGTCCGTCCGGATCGCACCACTCCCCGTCGGCCGGGGCGCCGTTGCCGTTGCGGCTGGTGTCTATCACCGCGCCGAGACCCGCCCGGCCACCGAGGGCGTCGAGGACCTCCCGGTCGTAGGTGATCTCGTCGGCCGTGCGGTGGAAGTTGGAGACGTTGCTGAAGATGCCGTCGGAGGACGCGGCCGAGGCGGCGCCCGCCTGTTTCAGCAGGGCCGCCTGCTGCGCGGGCGGGTTCCAGGCGGAGTGCCCGGCGTCGTAGTACACACGCGCCTTCGGGTTCGCGGCCTTCAGGACGCGGCCCGCACGGGCCAGCGAGGCGAACCGGGCGGCGCGGTCCGCGGCGGACAGGCAGTCGGCCTGCGCGATCGAGTCGGGCTCCAGGATCACCATGACCTCGCCGGAGCCCAGCCCGGCCGCGAAGCCGTCGATCCAGCGATCGTAGGCGTCGAGGTCGGACGCCCCGCCCTCGGACGCCCCGCCGCAGTCGCGGTCCGGGATCGCGTACACCACGACGGCCGGCACCCGGCCCTGCGCGGCGGCCGAGGAAGTGACCGCGCGGACCCGGGGCGCGATGGTCGCGGAGTCGGCGTCGGTGAACCACACCGCCGCCGGCTGGTCGGCGATACGGGACTCGATGACGGCCGCACGGGGATCTTCCGGGTGGTCGCGGACCCAGTCGACCACCTGGGAGTCGGAATGGTGGTAGAGGCGCCGGGACACGGTGGCTGCCGGCCGGCCTCTCCCGGTCCTGGCCGGGGAGGCGGTGGGGCTCGCCTTCTCCTTCGGGGAGGGTGAAGGGGACACCTTCGTCGCCGAGGGCGCGACCGAGGGCACGGCCGGCAACGAATCCAGGCGCGGCGAACTGGTCACGTCGGGCCGGGCCTCGTCGGAACCCCGGCCGTCGTCGAGCGCGGACATCATCCCGGTCGCGGTGCCGACGGCCACCACCACGGACGCGGCCGCGACCATGGCGCCGCGCCCGACGGCGCGCCTGTGCCTGGCCCGGCGTGCGGCCAGGCGCTGGGCGCGTAAGCCTGCCACAGTGCCGTTCCCCCTCCCGTGCGACGGGATCGTTCCCCCGTTCCGGGGAAGCGTCGGGCCCGTCGGCACTCCGGAAAGCCTAGGACTGGGACCCTGCCCCCATGGCGCAATTGGAACAGTTCACCACTCCCGTGGACGCGGTGGTCTCCCGCATGCGTGCCCTGGCCGCGGAACTGCCCGCGCGGGACGGGATCGCGGTCTTCAACCGCGTCTACCTCGCGGTGACCGAGGAGGTCGACCGGCACATCGACGCCGGGGAGTTCACGGACGCGCGGGCGGCGATCACGCTGGACGTGCGGTTCGCGGAGCGCTATCTCGCGGCGGTCGACGCGGTGGCGGACGAGGGGCGCCCACCGGCCTGCTGGCGGCCGCTGTTCCAGTTCCGCCGTCATCCCGGCGTACGGCCGTTGCAGTTCGCGCTCGCGGGCATCAACGCGCACATCGGGCACGACCTCGCGCTCGCCGTCGTGGACGCCTGTCGTACGCTCGGCTGCGAACCCCTTGAGCTGGAGGACGAGTTCGACCGGGTGGGCGATCTACTCGTCTCGCTGGAGGAGCGCATCCGCGAAGACCTGATGCCGGGCCCCGACCTCTTCCAGATCGCCGACCCGCTGACGCACCTGCTCGGCTCCTGGAGCCTGGAACGCGCCCGGGACGCCGCCTGGTCGGCGGCCCGGGCACTGTGGGCGCTGCGCCGACTGCCGGACCTGGCAGAGGAGTTCACCGAACGTCTCGACACGGCGGTCGGTTTCGCGGGCCGCATGCTGCTCACGCCGCTCCCGGACTGATCCGCCACGCCGGTGGCCGGTTCCCACCGCCGCTCCTCTGGACTTCTCTGTGAACGTTGTACGTTCGACAGGACCGCACCATCTGTCAAAGGAGCAGTGGGCATGGCGACAAGGCTCGGACTCGGCCTTCCCCAGAACAAGCGGTACGACCTCGGCCGGGACGTGCCCGACGTGGCGCGCACCGCCGAGGAGATCGGCTACGAGAGCCTCTGGGTGTACGAGCGACTCCTCGTCCCCGAGCCCGCCACCCAGGGCCTGTACGGCATCGAGGGCCTCCCCTGGCCGGACTCGTACCGCGGGGTCGCCGAGCCGCTGGTCACCCTCACACTCGCCGCCGCGGCCACCGAGCGGGCCCGGCTGGGCTCCAGCGTGCTCATCGCGCCGCTGCACGTGCCGTTGCGGCTCGCCAAGACCCTCGCCACGTTGGACGCGGCAAGCGGCGGCCGGGTGATCGCGGGCCTCGGCACGGGCTGGTCGACCGACGAGTACGCGGCCGCGTCGGTGCGCCCGTTCGAGGAGCGCGGCGCGGCCCTGGACGAGTTGATCGGCGTGTGCCGCGCGGTCTGGGGCCCGGACCCGGTGTCGTACGACGGGCGGTTCACGAAGCTCGCCCCGGCCTTTGTCGGCCCCAAGCCCGCCCGGCCGATCCCCATCCTGCTGGCGGCGGGCTCCGGGAAGGCACAGCGCCGGCTGGTCGACCACGCCGACGGCTGGCTGCCGGTGGGCATGGGCGCCCAGGCGCTCGCCGCGCAGTGGCGCGGGCTCCAGGAACTGGCCGCCGAGCGCGGGCGCACGGAACCGATCCAGACGGTGCTGCGCACCAACGCCCAGTACCAGGCCAAGGGCTACGCCGGTGCCGACCGCGCACCCTTCCAGGGCAGCGTCGACCAGATCGTCGACGACCTGGTCGCGCACGCCGAGGTCGGTCTCGACGAGATCCTCGTCGACCTCCAGGCCGGCACGCGTGACGCGCAGGAGCTCAAGGAGGTCGCCGCCGAGGTGTACGAGAAGGCGCGCGCGGCAGGGGTCTGAGTCGCCCTAGTCCTCGGGGAGTTCGACGGGGGCGATCTCGTCGTAGACGTCGCCCGGCCCCGGGTTGGTCGCGTCGGTCGTTCCGCCGAAGTGGTGCATGACGCCCCAGACCGCGTTCAGCGCGGTCTGGATCGCGCCCTCGGCCCAGCCGGCCGTCCAGGAGATGTCGTCGCCGGCGAGGAAGATGCCGCGCTTGTCCGCGGGCAGCCGGTCCTGCATGAAGTGCGTGAACAGGCGCCGCTGGTAGCGGTAGTGGCCGGGCAGGTTGGCCTTGAACGCGCCCATGAAGTAGGGCTCGTTCTCCCAGGAGACCGTCACCGGGTTGCCGATGATGTGCTTCCTGATGTCGACCTTCGGGTAGATCTCGCCGAGCGACTTCAGCATGACCTCCATCCGCTCGTTCGCGGACAGCGGCAGCCACTTCAGGCTGTCGTCGCACCAGGTGTAGGAGAGGCAGATGACGGCGGGCTTGTCCGGGCCGTCATCGAGGAGGTAGGTGCCGCGCGTCATGCGGTCGGTGAGCGTCATCGACATGACGTCACGGCCGGTCTCCTCGTCCTTGTCGAGCCAGAACGGCCGGTCGACGGGGACGAAGAGCTTCGAGGACTCCATGTAGTGAGTCCGCTCGATCGCCGTCCAGTGGTCGATCGGGAAGAGCGAGTCGTCGCAGGCGATCTTCGAGAGCAGCATCCAGGACTGGGCGGTGAAGATCGCCGCCTGGTAGGTGCGGATGTCGCCGTTCGCGTCCGTCACGGTGATCTGGTTGCCGGCGGTGCGGTGCAGCCGGGTCACGGCCGGGCGCGGCTCGCCGTTCACGTGCAGGGACTTCAGCGAGGTCCCGTACGGCCAGTGGACGATCTTCTCCGGCTCGCGCTCCCACAGGCGCAGTGGCAGTTGCTGGGAGCCGCCGACGATGCCGCGGTGGTGGTCGTCGGCCTCGGTGTAGACGACCCGCAGGATCTCCAGGATGGAGTTGGGGAAGTCGGTGTCCCAGCCGCCCGTCCCGAAGCCGACCTGGCCGAAGATCTCGCGGTGCCGGAAGGACTTGAAGGACTCGGAGTCGCAGAGGAAGCCGTAGAAGGTCTGGTTGTCGAGCTTCTCGACGAGCCTGGTCCAGATCTCGCGGATGCGCGGCACGTCGCGCTCGCGCATCGCCTGGTTCATGTCGGAGAAGTCGGCGCCCTCTTCGAGGCAGGCGTTCCAGGCGTTCATCACGTCGCGGTAGACCTGCGGCAGGTCGTCGACGCTGGTCGCGTAGTGCGACTCGCCCTTGAGGTCGACGACCGTCGAAGGCGTCGCCTCGGCGAGGGGGTTGGGGAAGGGCTGGGTCTGCAGTCCCACCAGGTCGATGTAGTGCTGGAGCGCCGTGGACGACGGCGGGAAGCGCATCGCGCCCATCTCGGCGGTGAGGGAGGGATCGCAGCCGTCGAAGCCGACGGTGCGCAGCCGGCCGCCGATCCGGTCGGCCTCGTACACGACCGGCTTGAGGCCCATCTTCATCAGCTCGTACGCGGCCACGATGCCGGACAGACCGCCGCCGATGACCGCGACCTCGGTGCCGTGCTCGGTCGCGGGTATCTGGCCGAGGCCCGCCGGGTGGGCGAGGAAGTCGTCGTACGCGTACGGGAAGTCCGGGCCGAACATGGTGATCGGCGGCTGCTGCTCGTCTGCGTGCTCGACGGCGTTGGGCACGGTGGACGTCATGGGGTACGGACTCCTTGCGCGAAAAGAGCTGAGGTGCTGGGAGGGGGAGGGCCGAGAAGGGTTCAGATGAGAGACCCGTAGAGGCCGGGGCGGCGGTCCTTCAGATACGGGTTCGTCTCGCGGGACGCGGCGAGGAAGGCGGGGTCGACGTCGGCGAGGACGAGCTCGTCGGCGCGGCCGGCGCGGGTGCGGGCGACTCCGTCGGGGCCGGCGAGGGTGGAGAGCCCGACGAACTCGAACTCCCCTTCCTGGCCGACGCGGTTGACGTAGGCGACGTACATCTGGTTCTCGAAGGCGCGCACCGGCACGACGGACTCGGCGACGAACTGGAACGGATGCATCTGCGCCGTCGGCACCACCAGGAGGTCCGTGCCGGCGAGGGCGTGGGCGCGGACGTTCTCCGGGAACTCGACGTCGTAGCAGATCATGAGCCCGACGCGGAGGCCGTTCAGGTCGGCCTGGACGACCGGCGACCCGCCCGGCGTGAAGTGGTCGCGCTCGAAGCAGCCGAAGAGGTGGGTCTTGCGGTAGTTGGCGAGGCGGGTGCCGTCGGCGGAGATCAGCTGGGCGGAGTTGAAGACGGCCTCGCCGGCCCGCTCGGGGTAGCCGTAGGCGATCGCGAGGGCGTGTCGCGTGGCGATCTCGGCGACCGCGTCCGCGGAGTCGCCGTCGGCGGGCTCGGCGAGGCGGGCGATGTCGTCGCCGATCGCGTACCCGGTCAGGAACATCTCCGGCGCGGCCAGCAGCGCGGCACCCGCGGCGGCGGCCCGGCCCGCGGCCTCGTCGAGGACCTTGAGGTTCTCGGCGACTGAGCCTGGGCGGCCGGAGCTCTGGAGCAGGGCGGTGCGCATGCGTGTTCCTCACCGGTACGGAGGGGGTTGGGGGCCACGTAGACCGTACGGGCGGCCGAGCGGGCCGGACAAGGAGGAGCCGTTGCGCGCCGGTGAGCGGATCGTTGCGTCGGATGCGGGGCGGGCGGCGATTCGTTGCGCGCGGCCGGTCACGTCCCCGATCGTGCCTCGTTCGTGCCTCCGGTCGCGCCTCGCTCGTGCCGCCCGGTCGCACCTCGCTCGTGCCGCTGGGTCGCACCTCGTTCATGCCGCCCGTCGTCCTGCCGGTCATATCTCCGCTACAGCTCGCGAAGGCGCTCCACGATCTCTCGCAGCAGCTCAGGGTCGGTGGCCGGGTCCGACAGGCCCGGTCGCGCCTCGTCCACGCGCACCAGACCGGCTTCGGTCAGGTCGCCGAGCAGCACGCGTAGGACGGTCAGGGGCAGGTCGGCATCCGCGGCGAGCTCGACGACCGGGCGTGGTCCGCGGCGCACCAGGTCGAGCAGGGAGGCCCGGGCGTGGTCGAGGGCGGGCCCGCAGTCGTCCGGCCACAGGGCCGTGACCTGCGACATCAGCTCGATGGCAGGTCCGCCGGAGGGCCGGGTACGACCGCGCGTCACGGCATACGGGCGGACCATCGGCCCCGTCTCGTCCTCGTACCAGTGGTCGTCGGCCACCGGCGGATCAGGCGCCGGTCGGACCGGCGGGGGCGGCGGCCTCGCGCACGGCGGCGTCCAGATGCCGGCCGACACGGCGGACGAGCAGTTCCATCTCGTGGGCGAGCTGGCCGACGTCGGTCTCCGCCTCGCTGAGCACGGCGAGGCGGCTGCCGTTGCCCGCCGGGGTGATGAAGAGGTACGCGTCGTCGAGCATGACCATGGTCTGCCGCACCTTCCCCGCGTCGAACCGCTCCCCCGCCGAACGGGCCAGGCTGTGGAACCCGGAACAGACGGCGGCCAGGTGCTCGATGTCCCGTCTGCGGATCCCCTCCGAGCAGCACAGCGGGAGCCCGTCCGCGGTGAGCAGTACGGCCTGACGGACGTGGTCGGTCCTGGCGACGAGGTCGTCGAGCAGCCACCCGAGGTCTGTGCCGGGCTGTTCGGAGATCTTGTCAGGGCGCATCGTCGGCGTCCCTCCCTTCCTCGGTGCCGGTTCGCTCACTGTCGTTTCGCTCACTGCGGGCGCGGGGGTGCTCGCTGTCGGTTCGCTCACTGCGGGTGTGGGGGTGCGCCGGCCCGAGCTCGACGCCCCTGCGTCCCCGGTCCAGGCCGCGCTGGAAGGCGCCGAAGATCGCCCGCATGTCCTCGGCGCTCACTTCACGCTCCGGGGGCCCGTCGGGGGTCGCCCGGCCTTCGCGGCGCAACTCGGCGGCGAGGGCCGCCTGACGCACCCGCGTGGGCAGGGCGAAGGCGGGGGGTGCGGCTTGCGTGGGGGTGGGCTCGGGAGGGGTGACTTCGGCGGGAGCGGACTCACCTCGGGCCGGCTCGCGGCGGCCGGACTCGGGGCAGGCCTGCTCCGCGGGGGCCGGCTCCGGAGAAGGCAGCTCCGTGGAAGGCAGCTCACTCCCTGCCGACCGAACAAGCCGAGCGCGCTCAACACGAGCGGGCTCCACGGGAGGGGGCCCTGCCGGCTCCGCACGCGCAGCCTCCGCGGGAGCAGCCTCTGTCGAAGCGGCCCCACCCACGGTGGGCTCACCGAACCCGGGCGCCATGGGAGCAAGCTCATCACGGACGGGCTTCCCCATGGCGGCTCCCGCCGAAGTGGGCTCACCCGGAGTGGGCACACCCTCCGCCAACACCGTCCCCGGCAGCAACACCACCGCCGTGGTCCCTCCGTACGGCGACCGGCACAGCGTGACCTCGATGCCCTGGCGGGCGGCCAGGCGGCTCACCACGTACAGGCCGAGGCGGTCGTGACGGGTCGGGTCGAAGGCGTCGGGGCGGGTGAGGGTGCGGTGGGCCTCCTCGAGCTGGTCCGGGGCGAGGCCGAGGCCGCGGTCATCGATCTCCAGGACGAAGCCGCCGCGGGCCCGCCCGGTGCGCAGGGTCACCTGGGTGTGGGGCGGCGAGAAGGCCGCCGCGTTCTCGAGGAGTTCGGCGATCAGGTGGACCACGTCCGCCACGGCGTCCGCGGCGACGCCGATGCGTTCCATCGGCGGGACCACCACGCGCGCGTAGTCCTCGATCTCACTCACCGCGGACGAGACCACGTCGGCGACCGGCACCGGACGCCGCCATCTACGGCCGGGCGCCGCTCCGGAGAGGATGATCAGGCTCTCCGCGTGGCGCCGCATCCGGGTGGTGAGGTGGTCGATGCGGAACAGCTCCTGGAGGACGTCCGGATCCTCCGTCCGCCGCTCCAGCGTGTCGACGAGTTTCAACTGGCGGTGCACCAACGCCTGATTGCGGCGGGCGATGTTGAGCAGCACCGCGAACAGCCCACGCCGCAGGGTGGCCTGCTGCACGGCCGCCTCGACGGCCGCGAGCCGCGCCGTGTTGAAGGACCTGCCGACATCGCCGATCTCGTCGGCGCCCGCCTCCCCGTCCGCCAGCGGCGGTGCTTCGGTGACCGCGTCCACCTCCTCGCCGGCACTCAACCGCTCCATGACGGACGGAAGTTGGTGGGTGGTCAGCAGATCGGCCGCGTCCCGCAGCGTCTCCAGTCGGCGCGAGACACGGCGGGCGCCACGCACCGCGAACCACAGCGACAGGGCCACGGCGGCGAGCCCCAGTACGGCCACGACGGCGGCCTTGGCCAGCTCCCGATAGGCGAACTCCCGCCCGCGCGCCGCCGAGTTCTCCGCCGACCGGGTGCACAACTGCATGTACCGCTTGACGGCCCGGTCGGTGGTGGTGCGCCAGGAGTCGGCCGCGACGGCCCCTCCCGCCCCGCCGGCCCCCGCCCGCAGCAGGGCGTCCTCGCTGCGTGTCAGCTGCCGGTGCAGGTCCCCCCGCTGGAACTCCTGGAACAGCGTCCGCGAGTCGGACGGCAGGTCGGGCACGTACGTCCGCTCGAAGACCCGGCGGTCCTCGATCGTCGCCGTCAGCATGTCGTACTGGGTGTCGGTCAGCGTGCCCGCGGCCCGCGCCCCGGCGACGAGGGCGTCCTCGCGCGAGACGAACTCCCGTACCCGTACGAGCTCGATGACGACCTGGGCCTCGCGCGCCAGCTGCCCCGCCTGGAGCGCGGTGAGCGTGGACTCGACGTCGAAGCCGGGTTCCACGAGGGCGTTGTACTCGGTGACCGCCCGATCCCAGGAGAGGTCGCGGGACAGGACGCGCTCCCGCAGCCCGTCCAGCCCGCCGACGGAGGCGGCCATGGCGTCCAGGACCTGCCGCTGCCGGTCGGAGAGCCGGTCGCGGTCCCCGTTCCTGATCGCCTCACGCATCGCGTCGACGGCGCGGTCGGTGCGCCGCTGCTGCGTCATCAGGTCCAGGGCGGCCGCCGTACGGTGGTCCGTGCCCAGGTAGGCGGCCGAGAGCCGGCGCTCGATCTGGATCTGCCCCACCGCCGTGTCGACCGGCGTGCCGAAGTCGTCGTACACCCCCTGCAGCCGGATCAGGGCGCGCAGTTCGCCGGTGACCGACACCATGGCGAAGGCCCAGAGGCCCATCAGGGCAACTACCGGAGCGAGCGCGAGGGCCACGATGCGCGCGCGTACGGTGGTGGGACGGCCGAAGGGCCAGCGCATGGACTCCCCAGAGCGGCAGGACGGTCGGGTGGCCGGGCGACGGTGGTTACCCCTCAGTGTTACCCGCGGGTAGCGGGCGGGCGCTCAACTTACGGGATGTCCCACCCGGACCGCAATGGTTGCCCAAGGTAACTCTGGGTCATGTCAGGTGCGGCAACGGTGAGGTCGGACCCGTCGAGGCCGTACGGCGTGGGTCGAGGCGGGCGGTCCACAGGTCGGCCTGACTGTCCGTCCGTCACCCAACGCCTCTACGATGACACCGCCTGTGTTCGCCCACGGCGAGTACGTCCTGGCTGAGGGGAGCCGCATGATGATCGACAGGCTGCCGTACCTGGACGAGCACGCGACCGTCGTGGCGGCGGAGCCCGGCGCCGCCTGGTGCGCGCTCGGCGAGTCCCTGGACGGGGCGTTCGCGGGCCGCGGCGCGGTGGGCTACGCCCGCCTGGTCGGTTGCGCCGACCAGGCGGCGGCCGGGCCCCGGCCGGTGGCCGCGGGGTCGGTCTACCCCGGTTTCCGGGTGGCGTCGGCCGACCCCGGACGGGAGCTGGTCCTCGTCGGGCGCCACCGTTTCTCGACGTACGCCCTGATCTTCCGCCTCGAGGCGGTCGGGCCCGGGCGCACCCGGCTGCGCGCCGAGAGCCGGGCGTCCTTCCCGGGCCCGCTGGGCGGGCTGTACCGGTGGCTCGTCATCGGCACGGGCGGGCATGTGGTCGGCATGCGGCGCCTGCTGTCGGCGGTCCGCCGCCGCTCCGCGCGCAACCCGTCAGGTCGGCGACCCCGACGAGAACCGCCGCAGTAGCGGCGACAGCACGAGCACGGACTTCGTCCGCTCCACGAACGGCTCCCCCGCGATCCGCTCCAGCACGCGCTCGAAGTGGCGCATGTCGGAGGCGAAGACCTGGACGACGGCGTCCGCGTCCCCGGTCACGGTGGACGCGGCCACGACCTCCTGGTAGCGCTCCAGGCCCCGCTGGATGGTCTCCGGCGAGGTGTTGCGCCGGCAGTAGATCTCGACGAACCCCTCGGTCTCCCAGCCGAGCGCCGCCGGGTCCACCCGTACGGTGAAGCCGGTGATGGCGCCGGTGGCGCGCAGCCGGTCCACGCGCCGCTTCACCGCGGGCGCGGACAGGCCGACCAGCTGCCCGATGTCCGCGTAGGAGCGGCGGGCGTCCTCGGCGAGGGCGTGCACGATGCGTTCGTCGAGATCGTTCAGCACTGCGGGTGGATCACTTCTCTGGGGTGGCGAGTCGGGAGCGGCGATGGCCGCACACGAAGTAGAACACGAGCCCGACCGCCATCCGGACTCCGAAGACCACCCAGGTGACGGCCGAGCGGCTGCCCACCATCCGGACGCGGAAGCCGAAGCCCAGGGCCGGCATGAGGGGCGACGGCGGCACACGGCAGGTGCGGGGCGTCTCCGGGCGGGTCCGGCGGAGTATCACGACGGCGATGTTGACCAGCGGGGCCTGTCGACCATTGCCGAGGGCCTGGTCAGCGCCTCGAACGGCGGCGGGTACGCCGACGGCCCCCGATCTCCCGGCGACGGGAGAACGGGGGCCGCTGCGAGAGGGGTGTTGCCTCAGCTCCAGCTGGCGTGCAGCGGCTTGCCCTCCGCGTAGCCCGCGGCGCTCTGGATGCCGACGACGGACTTCTCCGCGAACTCCTCCAGGGAGCCCGCACCGGCGTAGGTGCAGGAGGAGCGGACGCCGGCGATGATCGAGTCGATCAGGTCCTCGACGCCCGGGCGGGCCGGGTCGAGGAACATGTGGGAGGTGGAGATGCCCTCCTCGAACAGGGCCTTGCGGGCGCGGTCGTACGCCGATTCGTCCGACGTGCGGTTACGCACGGCACGCGCGGACGCCATGCCGAACGACTCCTTGTAGAAGCGGCCGTTCGCGTCCTGCTGGAGGTCGCCCGGGGACTCGTACGTGCCCGCGAACCACGAGCCGACCATCACGTTGGACGCACCGGCCGCGAGCGCCATCGCCACGTCGCGCGGGTGGCGGACACCGCCGTCGGCCCACACGTGCTTGCCGTACTTCTTCGCCTCGGCTGCGCACTCCAGGACGGCGGAGAACTGCGGCCGGCCGACTCCGGTCATCATCCGGGTGGTGCACATGGCGCCGGGGCCGACACCGACCTTGACGATGTCCGCGCCGGCCTCGATGAGGTCACGCACGCCCTCGGCGGCGACGACGTTGCCGGCGGCGATGGGAACCTGCGGGTCGAGCGCGCGGACCGTCCTGATCGCGCTGATCATCGACTCCTGGTGGCCGTGCGCGGTATCGATGACGAGCGTGTCGACACCCGCGTCCAGCAGCTGCTTGGCCTTGCCCGCGAAGTCGCCGTTGATGCCGACGGCGGCGGCTATGCGCAGCCGGCCCCGTGCGTCGGTGGCGGGCGTGTAGAGGGTGGCGCGCAGGGCGCCCTTGCGGGTCAGGATGCCGGCGAGCTTTCCGTCCTCGTCGACGGCGGGGGCGTAGCGCCGGTTGGCCGCGTCGAGGCGGTTGAAGGCCTCACGCGGGTCGATGTCCGCGTCGAGCAGCAGCAGGTCCTTGGACATGACCTCGCAGAGCTGCGTGAAGCGGTCCACACCGCTGAGGTCCGCGTCGGTGACGACGCCGACCGGGCAGCCCTCCTCGTCCACGACGACGCCCGCGTTGTGCGCGCGCTTGGGCAGCAGGGCGAGGGCGTCGGCGACGGTCTGGTGCGGGGCCAGCACGATCGGGGTGTCCAGGACCAGGTGGCGGCTCTTCACCCAGGAGACGACCTCGGTGACGACGTCGATCGGGATGTCCTGCGGGATGACCACGAGTCCGCCGCGCCGGGCCACCGTCTCGGCCATGCGACGGCCGGCGATGGCGGTCATGTTGGCGACGACCAGCGGGATCGTGGTGCCCGAGCCGTCCGGGGAGCTGAGGTCCACATCCTGTCGCGAGCCGACGGCGCTGCGGCTCGGCACCATGAAGACGTCGTCGTACGTCAGGTCGTACGAGGGCTGGATGTCGTTGAGGAAACGCACGTGCTGCACATCCCAGTCGATCAGAGGTGGCCCCCGGACAGGTCAGCCAGGGGGAAAGAGCACGTACCTCATTGTCCCATGGGGACCGGGACGTCATACCCCATCAGATCATCCAGGCTCGCCGGAGGGCCCTTGAGAGGAACCTCCAAGGCCCAGCGCCACGGCGAGCGCCGGAGTGCGGTCCGCCGCCTCCGCGAACACCTCCCGCGCGGTCTTCCACTCCTCGGGCCGCGCCTCGGCGTACGCCTCCCAGCCCCGCACGACGAGCAGCAGCCCCTTCTCGACGGCGTCCTCGGGCCAGACGGAGTGGTCGCAGAGGCTGTCGGCGAGCGCGTCCCAGTTACGGCCGAACCACGCGGGCAGTCGCAGGGCGCGGGCGACGCGGTCCATCAGGGCCGCCTTGTCCGTGACCCCGTCGAGGTCCAGCGTGACGACGAGCCGACTCGTCAGGTCATCGGTCATCTCAGTACCGCCCGGAACGAGTTGTAGTGATCATCGGTGTAGTAGAACTCGCCGCCCTGCCCGGTGACAATGCGCCGGGCCCCGCGGTCGTGCGAGCCCGGCGTCCTGACCGTGTATTCGTGGTAATAGCCCCGCTTGTGCTGGGGCAGCAGGTGCTCGAAGTTCCCGAAGACCACGCCGTCCCTGGCGTACGGGAAGGGGCCGCCCTGGTCGATGAGGGCGAGCGTCTGCCTGGCCTCGGCCGGGAGCCGCGACTCCTGGACGGTGGCCATGGAGCCGACCCACGAAGGGGTGGCGGCGCTCGCCCGGGTCTCCGTCGGCGAGCAACCGGTCAGCAGGACGGCAAGACAGACCAGTACCCCCGCAAGCACGCGGGGGACGAACCGCAGCAGCATACCGACGATGCTGTCACGGCCGTCCCCTCATGACCTGTTGTCAGGGCCTGTCAGGGGCCATCGGGGTCCGCCCGGTTGAGGGCGGGCCTCGGCGTGGGACCCGCCGCCATGAGGTAGTCCGCCGCGGAGGTGTCCGTCACCAGGCTGGTGACGAGGCCGGACCGCAGCACCGCGTCGATCGCGGCCGCCTTCCGCTGTCCGCCCGCGATCGCGACGACCTCGGGGATACGGCGGAGCTGGTCCGCCTTGACGGTGATGCACCGCTCGCCCAGGTCGCGGCCGACCCGGCGGCCCTCGGTGTCGAAGAGATGCGCGGACATCTCGGCGGCGACACCGAGCGAGGCGTAGTGCGCCCGCTCCTCGTCGCTGAGCATGTCGTGCACCGTCGAGATGCCCGGCTCCCAGGAGCCGATGGAGACGCAGGCGACCGTGACCTTGTCGAAGTACTCGAAGGCCCGGGCGATCCCGGTCTGGTTGCGCAGCGCGGCCGCGGTGGCGGCGTCCGGCAGCAGCATCGGCGCGTAGATCGGGTGGGCGTCGCCGCCCGACACCTGGGCGGCGCGCCGCACCGCCTCCACCGAACCGCGCTCGGCGGTCCCGGCGTCGTACACACCCGTCAGCTGCACCACCGTGCAGGGTGGCAGCCGGTCGAGGGCCGCCGCCATGTGGATCGTGGACCGGCCCCAGGCCAGCCCCAGCACATCCCCTTCGTTGACGAGCTCGCCGAGCAGGTCGGCAGCCACTTCTCCCAGGTTCTCGGGGTCGGGCGTCTCCTCGGCCTCCGCCGGGGACTCGACCACGACGGCGTGCCTGAGGCCGTACCGGGCACGGAGCGCGTCGGAGCGCTCGGCGTCCAGTTCGGCCGGCACACGGATCTCGATGCGTACGAGATCCCGTTCGAGGGCCGTTTCCAGGACCCTGGCCACCTTGAAGCGGCTGACGCCGAACTCCTCCGCGATCTGGATCTTGGACTTGCCCTCGAGGTAGAAGCGGCGGGCCATGGCCGCCGCCTGCACCAGCTCAGCGGGTCCCATCCGCACTGCTGACCGGCCCGCCGACATACCCGACACGGCGATCTCCTCACTGCTGTTCACACTCTGGATTCGCCGTTCATCCTTGCAGATGCGGCGCACTTGATCAGCCCTGCCGGCCGCCGTTCACGTTCCCGTCGTTCAGTGGCTGCACGCCCACGAAGCCTTGGCGGTGGCCGTCTCCGCCTGGGTGCGTAGTGCACGTACCGCCTCGGCCGGGTCGGATGCCCCGTACACCGCCGAGCCGGCGACGAAGACGTCCGCGCCGGCCTCGGCGCACCGCTCGATCGTCGAGGCCGACACGCCGCCGTCGACCTGGAGCCAGAGCTCAAGACCGTGCTTGCTGATCAACTCCCGCGTGCGCCGGATCTTCGGCAGCATGATGTCCAGGAACGCCTGGCCGCCGAAGCCCGGCTCCACCGTCATGATCAGCAGCATGTCGAGCTCGGGCAGCAGATCCTCGTACGGCTCGATGGGCGTCGCGGGCTTGAGCGCCATGGAGGCACGGGCGCCCTTGGCGCGGATCTCGCGGGCGAGCCGCACCGGCGCGGCGGCCGCCTCGACATGGAAGGTGACCGAGGAGGCCCCCGCCTCCACGTACTGGGGCGCCCACCGGTCGGGGGCCTCGATCATCAGATGGCAGTCCAGCGGAGTGTCCGTCGCCCGGGCCAGCGACTCCACGACCGGCACACCGAGCGTGAGGTTCGGGACGAAATGGTTGTCCATGACGTCGACGTGGAGCCAGTCGGCTCCTTCGACCGCCTTCGCCTCGTCCGCGAGGCGGGCGAAGTCGGCGGAGAGGATGCTGGGGTTGATCTGTGCGGCCATGACCCAAGCCTGCCATGCCCGGGCCCGGTTGTTCGCGCCGGTACAGACCTGGGACGTTCATCGGATGATCCGTCCGGGCCCGGTGGGCCGTGCGGGGCGGCTGCGAGAGCGTGTCCCGTCCTTGGCACGCCGCCCCGCGGACCAGGTGTGCGACGAGCGTCAGCCGGTCCGCCGGATGAGCGCCAGGTACATCGCGTCGGTCCCGTGCAGATGCGGCCACAGCTGTACGTCGGGACCGTCGCCCAGCGCCGGTACGCCGGGCAGCAGGGGCCGGGCGTCGATCAGCTCGGTCTCCGGGAACTGCTTGAGCAGGTCGGCGACCACGGCGCGGGTCTCGGCGAGGTGCGGCGAGCAGGTGGCGTAGCCGACGACACCGCCGACCCGCACCGACTCGAGGGCCGTACGCAGCAGACCCCGCTGGAGCGGCGCGAAGCCGTCCAGGTCCTCCGGCCGGCGCCGCCACCGCGCTTCGGGTCGCCGCCGCAGGGCGCCCAGCCCCGTGCACGGCACGTCCATCAGCACCCGGTCGAAGGAGCCGGGCCGCCACGGCGGCCGGGTGCCGTCGCCGGCGATGACCTGGTAGGGCCCGGGATTGCCGGCCAGGGCCTTCGCCACGAGGCCGGCCCGGTGCGGCTGCTTCTCGGAGGCGAGCAGCATCGCACCGCGCTCGGCGGCGAGGGCGGCGAGCAGCGCGGCCTTGCCGCCGGGCCCGGCACACCCGTCGAGCCACTTCTCGTCCGTCCCCTCGACCGGCGCGTTGGCGAGCGCGAGCGCGACCAGCTGGCTGCCCTCGTCCTGCACCCCCGCCCGGCCGTCCTTCACGGCCTCGATGGCGCCGGGCTCGCCGCCCTCGGTGAGGCGCACCGCGTACGGCGACCAGCGCCCCGGCACGGCGGCCTCCTCCCGCAGCAACTCGTCCGTGGTGCCACGCCCGGGCCGGGCGACCAGGGTCACCTCGGGCCGCTCGTTGTCGGCCTCCAGCAGGTTCTCGATCCCGGCCCGCCCGCCGCCCAGCGAGTCCCACAGCGCGGAGACGACCCAGCGCGGGTGCGAGTGCACGACGGCGAGATGGTCCTCGGGGTCCTCGTCGTAAGGCGGCGCGATCTGCTCCAGCCACGCGTCGAGATCGTGCTGCGCGACCTTCCGGAGCACGGCGTTGACGAACTTGGCCCGCCCGTCACCGAGCACGACCCGGGCGAGTTCCACGGAGGCGGAGACAGCAGCGTGGGTCGGAATCCGTGTCCCGAGAAGCTGATGCGCGCCGAGGCTCAGCACGTCCAGCACCGGCGGATCGACTTCCCTCAACGGCCGGTCGACGCAGGCGGCGATGACGGCGTCGTACGTCCCCTGCCGCCGCAGCGTCCCGTACACCAGCTCGGTGGCGAGGGCGGCGTCCCGCCCGTCGAAGTCACCCTTCTCCCGCGCCTTGCGCAGCAGCGGCGGCAGAACGAGGTTGGCATACGCGTCCCGCTCGTCCACGGCTCTCAGCGCCTCGAAGGCGAGGAAGCGGACGGGGTCCTTCTGGGGCCGTCGGTAGGGCTTGCCGGGCTTGCGGGGCCGACGGGAGGTGTCGCTCACGAAAAAGGTGCTCCGGATGTCAGATGGGATACGCCCCAAGCGTACGTCCCACCGGTCCCGGCGCTCCTCTCCGGTGTTCCTGCCGGCCTCCGCCCCACGCTCCTGCCCCGCTACTCCCCGAGGCTCTCCCCGTCCCCGATCCGCACGCCCCGCGCCCAGTCCGCCGCCCGCATCGGCTTCTTGCCCTGAGCCTGCACCCACAGCAGCTCGACGGCGTACGAGCCGGTGCCGACGTAGACGTTGTTCTTGCCGACGTCCAGGGCGCCCGGGGCCAGGTCGGTCCGCTCCGGCAGGGGCGTGACATGGATGAGTTTCAGCCGCTCGCCGCGGAAGACGGTCCAGGCACCGGGCGCGGGCGTGCAGCCGCGGACGACCCGGTCGACCCGCAGCGCCGGGGCGGCCCAGTCGACCTGGGCGTCCTCGACGGCGATCTTCGGCGCGACGGTGATGCCCTCGCTCGGCTGCGGCAGCGCCTTCAGGCTTCCGTCCTCGATCCCGTCCATGGTCGCGGCCAGCAGCCCGGCGCCCGCGAAGGCGAGCCGGGTCAGCAGGTCACCACTGGTGTCGGTGGGCCGGACGACCTCGGTGACGGTGCCGTAGACGGGCCCGGAGTCGAGCCCCTCCTCGATGAGGAAGGTGGAGGCCCCCGTGATCTCGTCCCCCGCCATGATGGAGTGCTGCACGGGCGCGGCCCCGCGCCAGGCGGGCAGCAGCGAGAAGTGCAGGTTGACCCAGCCGTGGGCGGGGATGTCCAGGGCCACCTTGGGCAGCAGGGCGCCGTAGGCGACGACGGGGCAGCAGTCGGGCGCGATCTCCCGCAGCCGCTCCAGGAACTCCGGGTCGCGCGGCTTCCCGGGCTTCAGCACCTCGATCCCGGCCTCCTCCGCCCGCTGGGCCACGGGCGACGCGACCAGCCTGCGCCCGCGCCCGGCCGGCGCGTCCGGCCGCGTGACGACGGCGGCCACCTCGTGCCGCCCGGAGGCGATCAGGGCGTCCAGAGCGGGAACGGCGACCTCGGGGGTACCGGCGAAGACGAGCTTCATGGGTGGGATCGGGCCTCTCGGGCGGGATGGGCAACGGCAGCGCACAAGTCTATGACCCCGCAGGAACGGCCGCCGACGGCTGCACCCCCCACGGGAGAGCCCGGCCTCTTCGTCCGACTGGAAACAGGTGGTGCGCGGGTGGGAGAGAAGAGCGCCCGGCCGAAGGCCCGGGCGCACAACACACCCGCACGCCGGGGGCGTACGCATATGCCCCTACGCCCCCACACCGTGACCAGCGGAGCGCATGCGCGTTGGTCAAGAAAGAGTTGACCACAACGGGCCGCCTGAGCGGCCCAATTCCTTTCAACGCCGGTTCGAGAGGCTTGTTCATGGCCGACCACGCAACCCACGACGCCCAGGCCCGGGCCAGCCTGCACTTGCTGGTGCGGGACATCGAGCGGGTCCGCCGCCAGGTGGACGCGCTCCGTACGCTCACCGCGCAGCTGGGCAACGTCTACCGTCCACGCCGCTCCGGCCCCTCCACGGGCTTCGTCGTGTACGGACGCGCCCCCGCCCCGACGGTCCGTCTCGCCCAGGAACTGCGGGACAGTGTCGAGACCCTGGTCACGGCCGCGGTCGACTTCGACCGCTCGCTCGGCTTCTCGTGGGACGCTGTGGGCTCCGCACTCGGTGTCACCAAGCAGGCGGTCCACCGCCGTTACGGCGCCCGTCGCGCCGCGGCCCAGGCGGCCGCCGAGGCCGAACGGACCGCGGACCCCTCGGCCGCCCGCACGGTCAACGTGGGCACCGCCACCGCCACCGGCATCGCCGCGGTGCCGACGGTCCCCGCGGCCCGCTCGATGCCGACCCAGCCGACGGCGGGCAGCCCCGCACTGCGCGACGAGGTCAGACCGACGGTCTTCCCCGCCCCCCGCAACGGCTGACGCACCTTCACCCTGCCCTCCCGGCAAGCCCCGGGAGGGCAGCCGCATGCTGCCCGGTCTCATGGAACCCTCTCCCGGAGCGCCCCGGTCCGACCGTGAGTCCCGCCGGCTGAACCCGGGCCTCACCGCAGGAGCAGGACCCTCCACCGGGAAACGCGGCCCTCACCCGATGTCGGGCGGATCGATCCGCACCCGCACCGGTTCGCCTCCGGCGCTGTCTCCGCCGCCTCCCCCGCCCGTGCCCCGAGCCATCCGCGCGGCCTGCGCCGCCTTCAGCGCTGCCGCCAGCGCGGCGCCGCTCCCCGGCGGTACCCGGATCAACGCACGCTCCCAGTGCTCCCCCGGCGGCGGCGCCCCCGGCCGCCGCGAGCGTCCCGCCACCGTGCCGGGCACCGGTACAGGCCCCAGCACCTCGGCTTCCCGAGGCAGTTCGGCCGAACCCAGGAACCCGGAGACCGCCTCCGCGGGGCCGGACACGGCCGCCATCCGGGACACCGGTGGAAAGCCCAACTCGGCCCGCTCGGCGAGCTCCCGCACCGCATGGCCGACGGGGTCCCACCGCACCAGCGCCTGCACGGGCCGTAGGGTCGGCTCGGCGACGACGGCCACGGCCCCGCCGGCGCCCTGCGGCCGCACGAGCGCGGCCGCGGCGATCCACCGGCGCAGGGCGTCCTCGCCGGCCCGCAGATCGGGTCGCCCGAGCATGGCCCAGCCGTCGAGCAGCAGGGCCGCCGCGTAGCCGCCCTCGGCGACGGGCTCGGCCCCCGGTGTGCTCACGATCAGCGCGGGTGTCCCCGGCACGGTGTCCAGCACATGCTCACGCCCGGAGGTCCGCACCGGCACCGCCGGAAACGCCCGCCCCAGTTCCTCGGCGGTGCGTCGCGCCCCCACGACCTGGGCCCGCAACCGGAACGACCCGCACTCCGGACAGTGCCAGGCACCTTCCTCGCGCCCGCACCACCCGCACCACAGCGTCCCGCCGTCCCGCGCCTCCAACGGCCCGGCACAGTGCCGGCACCGCGCAGGCGCCCGGCACTGCGCACAGGCCATCCGCGGCACGTACCCGCGCCGGGGCACCTGCACGAGCACCGGGCCGTGCCGCAGTCCTTCCCGGGCCACCTGCCAGGCCAGGGTCGGCAGCCGGGCGGCCCGCGCGGCCTCGTCCCGGGCCAGATCCAGGTCCCCGACGGTCCGTACGAGCGGAGCGACGCGCCGCACCTGCTCGCGCCCGGCGACAAGCGGCCGTGCCCATCCGCTCTCGACGAGCTGCGCCGCCTCCACGGTGCAGCCCCAGCTCCCCAGCAGGAAGGCGCACTTGTCCTGGGCCGCCCGCAGCAACAGCACCTCACGCGCATGCGGCTGGGGGGCGTGCTGCTCGCTGTGGCTGTCGTCGCCGTCGTCCCAGAGGGCCACCAGCCCGAGATCCCGCACGGGGGCGAACATGGCGGCCCGCGTCCCGACCACGGCCCGTACGGATCCCCGTCGCACCGCGAGCCACTCCCGGTACCGCTTCTCGGGCCCGGCGTCGGCGGTGAGCAGCGCGTGCCGCCCCTCCCCCAGCAGCGCGGTCAACGCGGCATCGACACGCGATGCGGCCCGCCCGTCCGGCACGACGACGAGCGCCCCCCGCCCGGAGGCGAGCGTCGCGGCGACGGCCCGCGCCAGTTCCTCGCTCCACTGGGGCCCTGGCAGGGCGTTCCACACGGCGCGCGGCGACTCTCCCGAGGCCAGGGCGTCCAGAAACGCGGCCCCCCGCTCATACCGGCACCAGGAGCCCGCCTCGGGCGCACCGGGCGGCGGCAACGGAGCCGGTGAGGGCCGCTGCTCGGCCCTCGCGCTGCGGGGCGGCACGGCGAGCTGGAGCACATCGGCGAGACTCCCGGCGTACCGGTCGGCCACGGCCCGCGCCAGCCTCAGCAACTCCTCGCTCAGAACGGGCTCGGGCGAAACGACCTGGGCAAGAGCGGCCAACGGCCCGGAGTAGTCGGACTCGGCTCGCCGCTCCACGAGAAACCCGCCGATGAGTCCCCCGCCCTCGCGCCGCCCTTCCCGCACCCGATGCCGCCCGGCCCCGAACCGCACCCGCACCCGCACGCCGGGCTGCGCATCCGCGTCCAGCTCCTCGGGAACGGCGTAGTCGAAGTACCGGTCGAGATGCAGGACGCCTTTGTCGACGAGCACCCGCGCAACGGGCAGTTCCTTCGCCAACGCGGCCCCCCGCCATGTCCGCGGCTTGGCCCGCGGCACCTTGGCGTTGCGCACGCTCTCCCGAATGAACGCGAGCTGCTCGGGCGGCGCCCCCTCGGCCCCGCCCGTCCCCGTCTCGTTCTCGCTGCTCACCCTTGCATTCTTACCAAACGGGACTGACAACACGGGACTGACGAACGACGGCGCCCGAGCCCCCAGGGCCTCCCGAGATCCACCTGGCAGCGGCAACACCATTCCAGATTCACCGCGCGCCCATGGGCGCACTCCACCGAAGGAACCGCGGCCTTCGCACCGGGAGGTCACCAGCGTACGAATCCGCTCCCCTGCGCCGCCAGTCGTTTCCGCTCCCTTGCGCTGCGCGGTCTCCGGCGCCCGAACATGACACGGGCCCGGCTCTCCCGAGAGAGGAGAGCCGGGCCCGGACACACAGCCACAGCCTGGGGTCTACAGCCCCGCAGCCTGCCGCAGCGCCTCCACTCGGTCCGTGCGCTCCCACGTGAAGTCGGGGAGCTCACGGCCGAAGTGGCCGTACGCCGCGGTCTGGGCGTAGATCGGGCGGAGCAGGTCGAGGTCGCGGATGATGGCGGCCGGCCGGAGGTCGAAGACCTCGTCGATCGCCTTCTCGATCTTCTCGGCGTCGATCTTGGCGGTGCCGAAGGTCTCGACGAAGAGGCCGACGGGCTCGGCCTTGCCGATCGCGTAGGCGACCTGGACCTCGCAGCGGGAGGCAAGGCCCGCGGCGACGACGTTCTTGGCGACCCAGCGCATCGCGTACGCCGCCGAGCGGTCGACCTTGGACGGGTCCTTGCCGGAGAAGGCGCCGCCGCCGTGGCGGGCGAAGCCTCCGTACGTGTCGATGATGATCTTGCGGCCGGTGAGGCCGGCGTCGCCCATGGGGCCGCCGATCTCGAAGCGGCCGGTGGGGTTGACCAGCAGGCGGTAGCCCTCGGTGTCCAGCTTGATGCCGTCGTCGAGGAGCGCCTTCAGCTCCGGCTCCACGACGAACTCGCGGATGTCGGGGGCCAGCAGCGACTCCAGGTCGATGTCGCTGGCGTGCTGGGAGGAGACGACGACCGTGTCCAGGCGGACCGCCTTGTCGCCGTCGTACTCGATGGTGACCTGCGTCTTGCCGTCGGGGCGCAGGTAGGGGATGGTGCCGTTCTTGCGGACGTCCGACAGACGCTTCGACAGACGGTGCGCCAGGAAGATCGGCAGCGGCATCAGGGTCGGCGTCTCGTCGCTCGCGTAGCCGAACATCAGGCCCTGGTCGCCCGCGCCCTGCTTGTCCAGTTCGTCTTCGTCGCCCTCGACCCGGGACTCGTACGCCGTGTCGACGCCCTGCGCGATGTCCGGGGACTGCGAACCGATCGACACCGAGACGCCACAGGAGGCGCCGTCGAAGCCCTTCTTCGAGGAGTCGTAGCCGATCTCGAGGATCTTCTCGCGCACGAGCTGCGGGATCGGTGCGTAGGCCTTGGTGGTGACCTCTCCGGCCACGTGCACCAGACCGGTGGTGATCAGGGTCTCGACAGCGACCCGAGAGGTCGGGTCCTCGCGCAGAAGCGCGTCGAGAATGGTGTCGCTGATCTGGTCAGCGATCTTGTCGGGGTGACCCTCGGTCACAGACTCCGAAGTGAACAGGCGACGGGACACAACGCTCCCTGGGGTTGCAGCGGCTGCTGGCTGATCATTGGCGGACGGGACAGGGCTGCGCCTGGCGTCGTCCGAGAGACAGTTTATCGGTCGCGCTCGGCCACGGCCCCACCTGTCTCGCCTCTCGGGAGCGCTGTGACCTGCGGCACGGGCATTCTGCCCAATGCCGAGCGGGCTTGACCAGGGCCGCCACGCCCGAATGTGCGGGGCGGAAGCGATCCTTGTGCTGAATGAAACATTCAGCCCAGGCGTTGCGCCACCAGGTCCCACACGGTCTCGGCCAGGGCCTCCTTCGGGCCGTACGGCACGGGTGTCTCGGTGCCGTCGGCGCCCAGCACCACGGCCTCGTTCTCCTCGGAACCGAAGGTCTTGCGCTCCCCCACCTCGTTCACCACGAGCAGGTCGCAGCCCTTGCGCCGCAGTTTGGTGCGGCCGTTGGCGAGGACGTCGTCGGTCTCGGCGGCGAAGCCGACGACCACCTGGCCGGGGCGCGCCCGATCGGCGGAGATCTCCGCGAGGATGTCCGGATTCCGTACGAGGACGATGGAGTCCGGGTCCTGCCCGTCCTTCTTCTTGATCTTTCCGGCCGCGTACGCCGCCGGGCGGAAGTCGGCCACCGCGGCCGCCATCACGACCGCGTCGGCGTCCGCGGCAGCCTTGAGCACGGCCTCGCGCAGCTGCACGGCCGTGCCGACCTGGACGACATCCACGCCCGCCGGGTCGGGCAGGCCGGTGTTCGCGGCGATCAGCGTCACCCGGGCGCCCCGCGCCGCGGCCGTCCGGGCGAGGGCGTAGCCCTGCTTGCCCGAGGAGCGGTTGCCGAGGAAGCGCACCGGGTCGAGGGGCTCGCGCGTGCCGCCGGCACTGACGACGACATGGCGGCCGGCGAGGTCCGGCTCCGTCACGCCCCGGGCGAGCACCCGGCGGCAGACCTCGAAGATCTCGCCCGGGTCGGGCAGCCGGCCCTTGCCCGTGTCGACGCCGGTGAGGCGGCCCACAGCCGGCTCGATAACGACCGCGCCCCGGCGGCGCAGCGTGGCCACGTTCTCCTGGGTGGCCGGGTGCTCCCACATCTCCGTGTGCATCGCGGGGGCGAAGACGACGGGACAGCGGGCGGTGAGGAGCGTGTTCGTGAGCAGGTCGTCCGCCAGGCCGTGGGCGGCCTTGGCGAGCATGTCGGCCGTGGCCGGGGCGACGACCACCAGGTCGGCGTGCTGGCCGATGCGGACGTGCGGGACCTCGTGGACGTCGTCCCAGACCTCGGTCGAGACGGGGTGGCCGGAGAGGGCGGACCAGGTGGCGGCTCCGACGAAGTGCAGCGCTGACGCGGTGGGGACGACTCGCACGTCGTGGCCCGATTCCGTCAGTCTGCGCAGCAGCTCACAGGCCTTGTACGCGGCAATGCCACCACTGACCCCCAGAACGACCTTCGGCTTGTCCACCGTCTCTCCCCGGACTCGGCTCACGTGCGCTGACGCACGACTCCATCACACACCACAGGCCCGGCAGTCGCGCTGCCGGGCCTGTGGAAAAGCCAACCGCAAGCTGAAAATACTACTGCGCCGGGCCCTCGACGGCCTCGGACGTCAGCAGCCCCGCGTTGATCTCGCGCAGGGCGATCGAGAGCGGCTTCTCGTGGACGTGGGTGTCGACGAGAGGACCGACGTACTCGAGGAGGCCCTCGCCGAGCTGCGAGTAGTACGCGTTGATCTGGCGGGCCCGCTTGGCCGCGTAGATCACGAGGCTGTACTTCGAGTCGGTGGCCTCGAGGAGCTCGTCGATCGGCGGGTTGATGATGCCCTCGGGCGCGGAGATGGAAGAGGACACGCTCTACCTTCCGATGGATGGGAAAAGATCGGTCGTGATCACACGCTCGTGATCACACAACATCCATCAAGGCTAGCAGCTCGCGCGCCACGTCCTCGACGGAGGTGTTGACCAGGGTCACATCGAACTCCGGCTCGGCCGCCAGTTCGATCTTCGCCGCCTCCAGGCGGCGCTCGATCACCTCGGGCGGCTCGGTGCCCCGGCCGGTGAGCCTGCGCACGAGCTCCTCCCAGGAGGGAGGAGCCAGGAACACCAGCTGGGCCTCGGACATGGACTCGCGGACCTGCCGGGCGCCCTGGAGGTCGATCTCCAGGAGGACCGGCACCCCGGCCTCCAGGTGCTCCAGCACGGCCTGGCGGGGCGTGCCGTAGCGGTTGCCGGCGAATTCGGCCCACTCCAGCAGCTCGCCGTTGGCGATCAGCTTGTCCATCTCGTCGTCGGTGACGAAGAAGTAGTGGACTCCGTGCTTCTCGCCGGGGCGGGGCTTGCGGGTCGTCGCCGACACCGAGAGCCACACCTCGGGGTATTCCTTGCGCATATGGGCGACGACCGTGCTCTTGCCGACCCCTGAGGGGCCGGAGAGCACGGTCAGCCGCGGACGTACGTCCGGGGGTACGGGGGTCGTCCCCCGGGGTGTTGCAGCCATGCAGCGATTATTCCAGCAATCCTGGGGTGCCCGGGACGCCAGTCCCGGACGACCCGGTGCTCAGGAGCCGGTGCTGCCGAACTCGCGCTCCAGGGAGGCGATCTGGTTGGAACCGAGACCACGCACGCGGCGGCTCTCGGAGATACCGAGTCGCTCCATGATCTGCTTGGCGCGGACCTTGCCCACGCCGGGCAGGGACTCCAGCAGGGCGGAAACCTTCATCTTGCCGATGACGTCGTTTTCCTGGCCCTGCTTGATGACCTCGTGAAGGGAGGCGCCGGAGTGCTTGAGTCGATTCTTGACCTCGGCCCGCTCCCGGCGAGCCGCGGCGGCCTTTTCGAGCGCGGCTGCGCGCTGTTCGGGGGTAAGGGGCGGAAGAGCCACGCCTACGTCACCTCGGATGTCGAACTGTCGGATACGGACCGGTGAGGAACCTAGTCGCCCCACACCTGAGGAGCTACGAGCAACACGCTTGCCCGTTCTCCCCCACTGCTTCAAACGCGTGGGAGGTGCCCCCACTCGTCGGAGACTAGCGGCCAAGTCCGCCAGAGTCAGCGAGAACAGAGGAAAAGTCCTGGTCAGCCTCTGTCAGGACTGGATATTTCAGACATACTGCCCCGGATTTGAGGATGTATCCAGCCTCAAGCCGACCAGGAGGCACTCGCCGGAGGTCCCCGAAGGGCCTCAGGCGGCTGCCACAGCCGCCCGGATCTCCTCCGCGAAGCGGTCCGCGGCGACACGCAGCGCGCCGACGTCGGGACCGTGGCGCAGCACACCCCGGCTGACGTTCGGCACGACGTTGCGGACCGCGGCACCGAAGACCCCGGGAAGGTCGGCCGGGGTTGCCCCCTGGGCGCCGATGCCGGGCGCGAGGAGCGGACCGTTGATGCCGAGGTCGTACGACGACAGATCGCCCAGCGTGGCGCCGACCACAGCCCCGAAGGAGCCCAGGGGCTGCTCCCCCGCGTTCTCGGCCGCCAGGTGGGCCAGCATCGTCGCACCCACGTTCCGCCCGTCCGCGCGCACCGCGTGCTGGACCTCGCCGCCCTCCGGGTTGGAGGTCAGGGCGAGCACGAACAGACCCGCACCGCTCTCGCGCGCCAGGGCGACGGCCGGACTCAGCGATCCGTAGCCGAGGTACGGCGAGACGGTCAGCGCGTCCGAGAACAGCGGGGCGTCCTTGTGGAGGAAGGACTCGGCGTACGCGGCCATCGTCGAGCCGATGTCGCCACGCTTGGCGTCCATCACGACCAGCGCACCGGCCGCCCTGGCCTCCGCGACCGCCTTTTCCAGGACGGCGAGACCGCGCGAGCCGAAGCGCTCGAAGAAGGCGCTCTGCGGCTTCAGGACGGCGACGCGGTCCGCCATCGCCTCGACGACCGTGCGGCTGAACCGCTCCAGGCCGGCCACGTCGTCGTTCAGGCCCCACTCGGAGAGCAGGGAGGCATGCGGGTCGATGCCCACGCACAGCGGGCCGCGCTCGTCCATCGCGCGGCGCAGCCGGGCGCCGAAGGGTTCCAGAGAGCTCATGCGGCCTTCCTTACGTCGGCGCCGACCGCGTCGGCGAGGGTGGCGTACGGGCTCGTGCGCAGGCGTGCGGCGAGCCCCTTGTGGATCGCGCGTGCCCAGAAGGGCCCCTCGTAGATGAAGGCGCTGTAGCCCTGGACCAGCGTGGCGCCCGCCAGGATGCGCTGCCAGGCGTCCTCGGCGTTCTCGATGCCGCCGACGCCCACGAGGGTGATCCGGTCGCCCACGCGCGCGTAGAGGCGGCGCAGGACCTGCAGGGAGCGTGCCTTCAGGGGGGCGCCGGACAGACCGCCGACCTCCTTGACCAGCGAGGGTTCGGATTTCAAACCGATCCCCTCGCGCGCGATGGTGGTGTTCGTGGCGATGATCCCGTCCAGGCCGAGCTCGACGGCCAGGTCGGCGACGGCGTCGACGTCCTCGTCGGCAAGGTCCGGAGCGATCTTCACCAGCAGCGGGACACGGCGGTCGGTCACCGTACGGTCGGCGGCCTCGCGCACGGCGCTCAGCAAGGGGCGCAGCGCCTCGGTGGCCTGGAGGTTGCGCAGGCCCGGGGTGTTCGGGGAGGAGACGTTCACCACCAGGTAGTCGGCGTACGGCGCCAGCCGCTCGGTCGACTTCACGTAGTCGCCGGCGGCCTCCGCCTCCGGGACGACCTTCGTCTTGCCGATGTTCACGCCCACGACGGTCCTGAAGACCGCCTCACGGGCGGCCAGGCGGGCCGCCACGGCCGCCGAGCCCTCGTTGTTGAAGCCCATGCGGTTGATCAGCGCCCGGTCCGCCACAAGGCGGTACAGCCGCTTCTTGGGGTTGCCCGGCTGCGCCTCGCCCGTGACCGTGCCGATCTCCACGTGGTCGAAGCCGAGCATCGACATCCCGTCGACGGCGACGGCGTTCTTGTCGAAGCCGGCCGCGAGCCCGAACGGGCCGTGCATCCGCAGCCCGAAGGCCTCGGTGCGCAGTTCCTTGTAGCGGGGTGCGAGGGCGGCCGCGACGAAGGTACGCAGCACGGGGATGCGGACGGCGAGCCGGATCCAGCGGAAGGCCAGGTGGTGGGCCTGCTCCGGGTCCATCCGTTTGAAGACGAGCTGGAAGAAGAGCTTGTACATGATTCAGTGTCCTCACGAAGAGGGGGACACCGTTTCCGGTGTCCCCCTCAGGGCTGCTAGTCGCGGGCCGCGGTCAGGTGTTCCGCGTGTTCCTGGAGCGAACGGACACCCACGTCACCGTGGTTGAGGGCGTCGATGCCCTGGACGGCGGCGGCGAGCGCCTGGACCGTCGTCAGGCACGGGACCGACCGCGCCACGGCCGCCGTACGGATCTCGTAGCCGTCGAGGCGGCCGCCGGTGCCGTACGGGGTGTTGACGATGAGGTCGACCTCGCCGTCGTGGATCAGCTGGACGATCGTCTTCTCGCCGTTCGGACCGGTGCCCTCGGACTGCTTGCGCACGATGGTGGCGTTGATGCCGTTGCGCTTGAGGACCTCGGCCGTGCCGGAGGTGGCGAGCAGCTCGAAGCCGTGGGCGACCAGCTCGCGCGCCGGGAAGATCATCGAGCGCTTGTCGCGGTTGGCGACCGAGATGAAGGCGCGGCCCTTGGTCGGCAGCGGGCCGTACGCGCCGGCCTGCGACTTGGCGTACGCCGTGCCGAAGACGGAGTCGATGCCCATGACCTCGCCGGTGGAGCGCATCTCCGGGCCGAGGACGGTGTCCACGCCACGGCCGGAGGTGTCCCGGAAGCGGGTCCAGGGCAGCACGGCCTCCTTGACGGAGATCGGCGCGTCGAACGGAAGCTCGCCGCCGTCACCGGTCGCCGGGAGCAGCCCCTCGGCCCGCAGTTCGGCGACGGTCGCGCCCAGCGAGATCCGGGCTGCGGCCTTCGCCAGCGGCACCGCGGTCGCCTTCGAGGTGAAGGGGACGGTGCGCGAGGCGCGCGGGTTGGCCTCGAGGACGTAGAGGATGTCGCCCGCCATCGCGAACTGGATGTTGATCAGACCGCGCACGCCGACGCCCTTGGCGATCGCCTCGGTCGAGGCCCGCAGGCGCTTGATGTCGAAGCCGCCCAGCGTGATCGGCGGCAGGGCGCACGCCGAGTCGCCGGAGTGGATGCCGGCCTCCTCGATGTGCTCCATGACGCCGCCGAGGTACAGCTCCTCGCCGTCGTAGAGGGCGTCGACGTCGATCTCGATCGCGTCGTCGAGGAAGCGGTCGACCAGGACCGGCCGGGTGGGGCTGATCTCGGTCGACTCGGCGATGTAGGACGACAGCCGGGTCTCGTCGTAGACGATCTCCATGCCACGCCCGCCCAGGACGTACGAGGGCCGGACGAGGACCGGGTAGCCGATCTCGTCCGCGATGGCCTTGGCCTCGTCGAAGGTGGTGGCGGTGCCGTGCTTCGGGGCCGGGAGGCCGGCCTCCGCGAGCACGCGCCCGAAGGCGCCCCGGTCCTCGGCCGCGTGGATGGCCTCGGGGGGAGTGCCCACGACCGGCACGCCGTTGTCCTTCAGCGCCTGCGCCAGGCCCAGCGGGGTCTGGCCGCCGAGCTGGACCACGACACCGGCGATCGGACCGGCCAGCGACTCGGCGTGGACGATCTCCAGCACGTCTTCCAGCGTCAGCGGCTCGAAGTACAGGCGGTCGGAGGTGTCGTAGTCGGTGGAGACGGTCTCCGGGTTGCAGTTGACCATCACGGTCTCGTAGCCGGCGTCGCTCAGCGCGAAGGAGGCGTGGACGCAGGAGTAGTCGAACTCGATGCCCTGGCCGATGCGGTTCGGGCCGGACCCCAGGATGATCACGGCGGGCTTCTCGCGGCGCGCGACCTCGGTCTCCTCGTCGTAGGAGGAGTAGAAGTACGGCGTCTTCGCGGCGAACTCGGCGGCGCAGGTGTCGACCGTCTTGTAGACCGGGCGGATGCCCAGGGCGTGCCGCACCTCGCGCACGACGTCCTCGCGCAGCCCGCGGATCTCGGCGATCTGCTGGTCGGAGAAGCCGTGCCGCTTGGCCTCGGCCAGCAGGTCGACGTCCAGGCGCTCGGCCGCGGCCAGTTCGTCCGCGGTCTCCTTGATGAGGAAGAGCTGGTCGACGAACCACGGGTCGATCTTCGTGGCCTCGAAGACCTCCTCGGGCGTGGCGCCCGCGCGGATGGCCTGCATGACCGTGTTGATCCGGCCGTCGGTCGGCCGGACGGCCTCTTCCAGAAGGCGGGCCTTGTCGCCGGGCTCGCCGACGAACGTGAACTGGCTGCCCTTCTTCTCCAGCGAGCGCAGCGCCTTCTGGAGCGCCTCGGTGAAGTTGCGGCCGATGGCCATGGCCTCGCCGACCGACTTCATGGTGGTCGTGAGTGTCGAGTCCGCCGACGGGAACTTCTCGAAGGCGAAGCGCGGGGCCTTCACGACCACGTAGTCGAGCGTCGGCTCGAAGGAGGCCGGGGTCTCCTGCGTGATGTCGTTCGGGATCTCGTCGAGGGTGTAGCCGACGGCGAGCTTGGCCGCGATCTTGGCGATCGGGAAGCCGGTCGCCTTGGAGGCGAGCGCCGAGGACCGCGACACGCGCGGGTTCATCTCGATGACGATGACGCGGCCGTCCACCGGGTTCACCGCGAACTGGATGTTGCAGCCGCCGGTGTCGACGCCGACCTCGCGGATCACGGCGATGCCGATGTCGCGCAGGATCTGGTACTCGCGGTCGGTGAGCGTCATCGAGGGCGCCACGGTGATCGAGTCACCGGTGTGCACGCCCATGGGGTCGAAGTTCTCGATGGAGCAGACGACCACGACGTTGTCGTGCTTGTCGCGCATCAGCTCCAGCTCGTACTCCTTCCAGCCGAGGATGGACTCCTCCAGGAGCACCTCGGTGGTGGGCGACAGAGTCAGGCCCTGGCCGGCGATGCGGCGCAGTTCCTCCTCGTCGTGCGCGAAGCCGGAGCCGGCGCCGCCCATGGTGAAGGACGGGCGGACGACGACCGGGTAGCCGCCGAGCTCGTCGACGCCGGCGACCACCTCGTCCATGGTGTGGCAGATCACGGAGCGGGCGGACTCGCCGTGCCCGATCTTGCGGCGGACCTCCTCCACGACGTCCTTGAACAGGTCGCGGTCCTCGCCCTTGTTGATGGCCTCCACGTTGGCGCCGATCAGCTCGACGCCGTACTTCTCGAGGACGCCGTTCGTGTGCAGCGAGATCGCGGTGTTGAGGGCCGTCTGACCGCCCAGGGTGGGCAGCAGCGCGTCCGGGCGCTCCTTGGCGATGATCTTCTCGACGAACTCCGGGGTGATCGGCTCGACGTAGGTCGCGTCGGCGATCTCCGGGTCGGTCATGATCGTCGCCGGGTTGGAGTTCACGAGGATGACCCGCAGGCCCTCGGCGCGCAGGATGCGGCACGCCTGGGTGCCGGAGTAGTCGAACTCGGCGGCCTGGCCGATGACGATCGGGCCGGAGCCGATGACCAGGACGGACTGGATATCGGTGCGCTTAGGCACGCTGGCCCTCCATCAGGGATACGAAGCGGTCGAACAGGTAGGCGGCGTCGTGCGGTCCCGCTGCCGCTTCGGGGTGGTACTGGACGGAGAAGGCCGGCTGGTCGAGCAGCTGCAGCCCCTCCACGACGTCGTCGTTCAGGCAGACGTGGGACACCTCGGCGCGGCCGAAGGGCGTCTCGCTGACCTTGTCGAGCGGCGCGTCCACGGCGAAGCCGTGGTTGTGCGCGGTGACCTCGACCTTGCCGGTCGTACGGTCCTGGACCGGCTGGTTGATGCCGCGGTGGCCGTACTTCAGCTTGTAGGTGCCGAAGCCGAGGGCGCGCCCGAGGATCTGGTTGCCGAAGCAGATGCCGAACAGCGGCGTCTTCCGCTTCAGGACCGCGGTCATCAGCGCCACGGGGCCGTCTGCGGTCGCCGGGTCACCGGGTCCGTTGGAGAAGAACACCCCGTCGGGGGCGACCGCGTAGACGTCCTCCTCGGTCGCCGTCGCGGGCAGCACGTGCACCTCGATGCCGCGCTCGGCCATGCGGTGCGGCGTCATGCCCTTGATGCCGAGGTCGATGGCGGCGACGGTGAACTTCTTCTCGCCGACCGCCGGGACGACGTAGGCCTCCTCGGTGGCGACCTCCTCGTACAGGCTCGCGCCCTTCATGTGCGGCTGGGCCTGCACGCGCGCGAGGAGCTCGGATTCCGGTGCGATGGCCTCACCGGAGAAGATGCCGGCCCGCATGGAGCCGCCCTCGCGCAGGTGGCGGGTGAGGGCGCGGGTGTCGATCCCGGAGATGCCGACCACGCCCTGCTTGACGAGCTCGTCGTCGAGGGAGCGCTTGGCGCGCCAGTTGGAGGGCACGCGTGCGGGGTCGCGGACGACGTAACCGGACACCCAGATGCGGCTGGACTCGTCGTCCTCGTCGTTCCAGCCGGTGTTGCCGATCTGGGGGGCGGTCGCGACGACGATCTGCCGGTCGTACGACGGGTCGGTGAGGGTCTCCTGGTAGCCGGTCATGCCGGTGGAGAACACCGCTTCGCCGAAGGTCTCCCCCACGGCCCCGTAGGCACGGCCGCGGAAGACCCGGCCGTCCTCCAGGACGAGTACCGCGGGAACCTTGCCGGTTCCCCTTGTGGAGGTCGTCATCGTGCGCCTTCCGTTTCCGTCTTGTTGATCATTGAGTTAATGACGTCGACCCACTCGTTGTGCTCCGCCGCGCGGTCGGAGCGGAACCCGGAGTCGATCAGCTTGTCGCCGTGCGCCCAGGTCACGACCAGCAGGCCGCCCTCGGTGAGGACCTTGCCGGCGATTCCCTTGTCGAGCCGTGCCTCGCGCAGGGCCCCGAGCGGAACGAAGAAGTCGCTCGCCCCGGGGCGTACGACGTCCAGGCCCGCGTCGGTCAGCGTGAGCTCGACCCGGCTGCGGGTGCCCAGGCCGCGCGCCACGATGCGGTCCAGCCACTGCCCGGCGGTGGTGGAGCCGTGGTAGCGGCCGCTCATGCCCAGTCTCACCGGGCCGGGCTCCTCCGGCGCGCTGGGCAGCTCGGGCAGGTCGCTCTGGAGCGTGCCACGCCATTTCCAGCCCTCGCGCATCAGCCAGTAGACGAGCGCGACGAAGAGCGCGAGTCCGACGAGCCAGCCGGCGCGGGCGGCCCAGTCGGTGACCTCGGCCGATTTCTTCTCGGCGGCCAGCAGGATTACAGGTGTCACGTGAGCTTCCCGTCGACGAGGGTGGCCTTGCCCCGGAGCCACGTGTGGGTGACACGGCCCGGCAGCTCGCGGCCCTCGTAGGGAGTGTTGCGGCTGCGCGAGGCGAAGCCCGCGGGGTCCACCTGCCCACGGTATTCCGTGTCCACGAGGACGAGGTTCGCGGGCTCACCTGCCGAGACGGGTCGTCCATGGCCCTTGGCCTGCCCGATCTGCGCCGGCTTGACGGACATGCGGTCGGCGACGCCCGCCCAGTCGAGCAGTCCGGTGTCGACCATCGTCTCCTGGACCACCGACAGTGCGGTCTCCAGGCCGACCATGCCCATGGCGGCCGCGGCCCACTCGCAGTCCTTGTCCTCGTGCGGGTGCGGAGCGTGGTCGGTGGCGACGATGTCGATCGTGCCGTCGGCGAGCGCCTCGCGCAGGGCGAGCACGTCCCGCTCGGTGCGCAGTGGCGGGTTGACCTTGTAGACCGGGTTGTACGAGCGCACCAGCTCATCGGTGAGGAGCAGGTGGTGCGGGGTGACCTCGGCGGTGACGTCGATGCCGCGGGACTTGGCCCAGCGGACGATCTCGACGGACCCGGCGGTCGACAGGTGGCAGATGTGGACGCGCGAGCCGACGTGCTCGGCGAGCAGGACATCCCGGGCGATGATCGATTCTTCGGCCACCGCGGGCCAGCCGCCGAGACCCAGCTCGGCGGAGACGACGCCCTCGTTCATCTGGGCGCCCTCGGTCAGCCGCGGCTCCTGCGCGTGCTGGGCGACGACACCGCCGAAGGCCTTCACGTACTCCAGCGCCCGGCGCATGATCACGGCGTCGTCGACGCACTTGCCGTCGTCGGAGAAGACGGTGACGCCGGCGGCCGACTCGTGCATGGCGCCCAGCTCCGCCAGCTTCCTGCCCTCCAGGCCGACCGTGACGGCACCGATGGGCTGCACGTCGCAGTAGCCGTGCTCCTGCCCGAGCCGGTAGACCTGCTCGACGACACCGGCGGTGTCGGCGACCGGGAAGGTGTTGGCCATGGCGAACACGGCGGTGTAGCCGCCGGAGGCCGCGGCCCGGGTGCCGGTCAGGACGGTCTCGGAGTCCTCGCGGCCCGGCTCGCGCAGATGGGTGTGCAGGTCGACCAGGCCCGGCAGCAGCACCTTGCCGTCGGCTTCGACGACCTCGGCGCCGTCGGCGCCGAGACCGACGCCCACCTCGGCGATCGTTCCGCCGTCGATCAGCACGTCCTGCGGCTCGCCGCCGAGCACCTTCGCACCACGGATCAGGATCTTGCTCATCGTTCTTACTTCTCCTCGGTGGTGCGGGCGTGGTTGAGGGCGGGCTCGTTGCCGCCGAGCAGCAGGTAGAGGACGGCCATGCGGATGGAGACGCCGTTGGCGACCTGCTCGACGACGGTGCAGCGCTCGGAGTCGGCGACCTCGGCGGTGATCTCCATGCCGCGGACCATCGGGCCGGGGTGCATCACGATGGCGTGCTCGGGCATCTTCGCCATGCGGTCGCCGTCGAGACCGTAGCGCCGCGAGTACTCGCGCTCGGTCGGGAAGAAGGCGGCGTTCATGCGCTCGCGCTGGACGCGCAGCATCATCACGGCGTCGGACTTGGGGAGCGCGCTGTCGAGGTCGTACGACACCTCGCAGGGCCAGGTCTCGATGCCGACCGGCACCAGGGTGGGCGGGGCGACGAGGGTGACCTCGGCGCCGAGGGTGTGCAGCAGGTCGACGTTGGAGCGGGCGACCCGGCTGTGCAGGACGTCGCCGACGATGGTGATCCGCTTGCCGGCGAGGTCCTGGCCGATCCCGGCGTCCCGGCCGACGAGGCGGCGGCGCATGGTGAAGGCGTCCAGCAGGGCCTGGGTGGGGTGCTGGTGAGTGCCGTCGCCGGCGTTGACCACGGCGGCGTCGATCCAGCCGGAGGTGGCCAGGCGGTACGGGGCGCCCGAGGCGCCGTGCCGGATGACGACGGCGTCGACGCCCATCGCCTCAAGCGTCTGGGCGGTGTCCTTCAGGGACTCGCCCTTGGACACGCTCGACCCCTTGGCGGAGAAGTTGATGACATCCGCGGACAGTCGCTTCTCGGCGGCTTCGAAGGAGATCCGGGTACGGGTCGAGTCCTCGAAGAAGAGGTTGACGATGGTGCGGCCGCGCAGGGTCGGCAGTTTCTTGATCGGACGGTCGGCCACCCGGGCCATCTCCTCGGCGGTGTCGAGGATCAGGACGGCGTCGTCGCGGGTGAGGTCGGCGGCCGAGATGAGATGACGCTGCATCTTTCAGGCTCCGTAAGGCAGTTCAAGTATCGGGAGATTCCGGGCAGGCAGGGGCGCGCCGAGAGGGCGTACGCCGCAGACGTACGCCTTCGTGTGGCTACTGCTCGCCCGGGGCGGTCTGCTTCGCACCGAGCAGCACGGTGTCGCGACCGTCCTCCTCGGCGAGCTGGACCCTGACCGCCTCCCGCAGCGACGTGGGGAGGTTCTTGCCGACGTAGTCGGCGCGGATGGGCAGTTCGCGGTGGCCGCGGTCGACGAGGACCGCGAGCTGCACCGCGCGCGGGCGCCCGATGTCGTTCAGGGCGTCGAGGGCGGCACGGATGGTACGGCCGGAGAAGAGCACGTCGTCGACGAGGACGACGAGGCGGCCGTCGATGCCGTCACCGGGGATCTCGGTGCGGGCCAGCGCACGCGGCGGGTGCATGCGCAGGTCGTCGCGGTACATGGTGATGTCGAGGGAGCCGACCGGGATCTTTCGGCCGGTGATCTCCTCGAGCTTGACGGCGAGCCGCTGGGCGAGGAAGACGCCCCGGGTCGGAATGCCGAGGAGCACCACGTCGTCGGCGCCCTTGGCGCGCTCGACGATCTCGTGGGCGATGCGGGTCAGTACCCGCGCGATGTCGGGGCCTTCGAGAACGGGCCGGGCATCGGAAGCTTGCGTGTCCATATGAAACGGACCTCCTTCTCCGCCTCACGGGACGGACCTTAAAGGACGTCGGGATTGCGCCATCCACGGTAGCAGGCCGGGACGACACCCCTGATCACCCCCCTGGCGTAACCGATCGTCGATACCACGGAAGCGTCGGTGTGGACCATTCGGCTTGACGCAGAAGAATCACGCTGCGTAACCTCACAGTGAGTTACCAACTGCGTGGCATGGAATCAAAGCCAGCCGCGTCGACCCAGTGCCGGGGAGCTATATGTCCAGCGAATACGCCAAACAGCTCGGGGCCAAGCTCCGGGCCATCCGCACCCAGCAGGGCCTTTCCCTCCACGGTGTCGAGGAGAAGTCCCAGGGACGCTGGAAGGCGGTCGTGGTCGGTTCGTACGAGCGCGGTGACCGTGCCGTGACCGTACAGCGCCTTGCCGAGCTGGCGGATTTCTACGGCGTTCCCGTACAGGAGCTGCTGCCGGGCACCACCCCTGGCGGCGCCGCCGAGCCGCCGCCGAAGCTGGTGCTCGACCTGGAGCGCCTTGCCCATGTGCCGGTCGAGAAGGCGGGCCCCCTGCAGCGGTATGCGGCCACGATCCAGTCGCAGCGCGGTGACTACAACGGCAAGGTGCTCTCGATCCGCCAGGACGACCTGCGCACCCTCGCCGTCATCTACGACCAGTCGCCCTCGGTCCTCACCGAGCAGCTGATCAGCTGGGGCGTTCTCGACGCGGACGCGCGCCGCGCGGTCTCCCACGAGGAGAGCTGAGCGGGACCCAGCTTCAGCAGAAACGTGGCGCCCGGGGGGGGGGGGGGGGGGCGGGGGGGGCCCCCCCCCCCCCGGGGGGGGGGGGGGGGGGGGGGCACGGGGGGCCACCCCCGAAAGCCCGGAGGGGCGGGGGGCCCCCCCCCGCGCGGCCGGGG
>NZ_JBIAWZ010000019.1:115958-139456 GCF_042896175.1 Streptomyces sp. NPDC001315
GGGTTCGCGCGGCGGCCGCCCCCCGGGGGGCCCCCCCCGTGCTGGGGTGGGGGGCCCCCCGATACACAATAACCGGCCCGCGGGGGGGCCCGTAACTACCGGGTCCCGCCCACCCCGGCGGCTTTCTGCGGGTCTCAGGGGCCTCACGGGTGCACACCGGAGTACGGCGAATGCCGGAGGGCCCGCAGCAGTCGCGCTGCGGGCCCTCCGGCATTCGCCATGGCTTCCGGTCTTCCGGTGCCTCTTACGCCTCGTCGCGGCGCAGCGAGGGCTTCAGCTCCTTCAGACGGCCGAGCAGGCCGTTGACGAACGAGGGCGACTCGTCCGTGGAGAACTCCTTCGCCAGCTGCACCATCTCGTCCAGCACCACGGCGTCCGGGATGTCGTCGGCCCAGATCAGCTCGTAGGCGCCGAGACGCAGGATGTTGCGGTCGACGACCGGCATCCGGTCGAGCGTCCAGCCGACCGAGTACTGGGCGATCAGGTCGTCGATGCGCCGCGCGTGCTCCGCGTAGCCCTCGACCAGCTGCATCGTGTACTCGCTCACCGGCGGCTGCCGGGTGTCGGCCCGCGAGAGCCGGATCCAGTCCGCGAGGACCGTCAGGACGTCGGCGCCGCGCTGGTCGCCCTCGAAGAGGATCTGGAAGGCGCGCTTGCGGGCCGTGTTGCGGGCAGCCACGGTTAGCTGTTCACCCGGCCGAGGTAGTCGCTCGTGCGGGTGTCGACCTTGATCTTCTCACCGGTGGTGATGAAGAGGGGGACCTGGATCTGGTGACCGGTCTCCAGGGTGGCGGGCTTGGTGCCGCCGGTGGAGCGGTCACCCTGGACGCCGGGCTCGGTCTCGGCGATGGTCAGCTCGACGGCGGCGGGCAGGTCGACGAAGAGCACCTCGCCCTCGTGCTGCGCGACGGTGGCCGTGAAGCCCTCGACGAGGAAGTTGGCCGCGTCGCCGACCGTCTTGCGGTCGATCATCAGCTGGTCGTACGTGTCCATGTCCATGAAGACGAAGTACTCGCCGTCCATGTACGAGAACTGCATGTCGCGCTTGTCGACAGTGGCCGTTTCGACCTTGACGCCGGCGTTGAACGTCTTGTCGACGACCTTGCCGGAAAGCACGTTCTTCAGCTTGGTGCGCACGAAAGCCGGGCCCTTGCCGGGCTTGACGTGCTGGAACTCGACGACGGACCAGAGCTGGCCGCCTTCGAGCTTGAGCACCAGGCCGTTCTTGAGGTCGTTCGTGGAAGCCACGGTTGCGGAATCTCCTGGACTGACGTGGACGACCACGGGGCACGCACCTTGCCTATAGTGCGAGCAGCTCCTTGGTCGTGATGGTGAGTAGCTCGGGTCCGCCGTCCGCCTCGGGGCGTACGACGAGCGTGTCATCGATCCGGACACCGCCCCGGCCCGGGAGGTGGACCCCCGGTTCGACGGTGACCGGCACGCAGGCATCCAGTTTACCCATGGCCGCGGGGGCCAGCTGCGGGTCCTCGTCGATTTCGAGTCCGACACCGTGCCCGGTGAGCGGTGACAGGCGCTCGCGGTACCCCGCGGAGTCCAGTACCTGACGTGCGGCGCGGTCCACGTCGCGGTACGCCGCGCCGGGCGCCAGCGACTCCCGTCCGGCGCGCTGGGCGGCGAAGACGAGGTCGTAGAGGTCGATCTGCCAGTCCGCCGGGGACGTGCCGATGACGAACGTGCGCCCGATCTCGCACCGGTAGCCGCGGTACGTGGCGCCGAGGCAGACGGAGAGGAAATCACCTTCCTCGACCCGGCGGTCGGTGGGCGCGTGGGTGCGCCGGCCGGAGTTCGGGCCGGTGGCGACGGAGGTCGGAAAGGCGGGGCCGTCGGCACCGTGGTCGACGAGGCGCCGCTCCAGTTCGAGGGCGAGGTGGCGCTCGGTGCGCCCGACGAGGATGGACTCCAGCAGTTCACCGAGCGCCTGGTCGGCGATCTCGGCGCCGATCCGGAGGCAGGAGATCTCCTCCTCGTCCTTGACGACCCTGAGCTGCTCGACCGCGCCCCCGAGGTCGGCGAGCCGCAGCCGGGGGGCCACCGAGCGGATGGCGCGGTGCCTGGCCACGGTGAGGTGGTGTTCCTCGACGGCGAGGGAGTCGGCGCCCTGGGCCGCGACGACGCCGGCGGCCGCGACGGCGGGATCACCGCCGGGTCCGGGCAGGACGTGCACACGCAGCGTCTCGTCGGGCCGGCCCTCCTCCGGCCGTTCGTCCGGCGGGCCGCTGCAGACCAGCAGGTCCTCGCGCTTTCCCAGCAACAGGACGGCGCCCCGCGGGGTCGCGCCCGCGAGATATCGCACATTGGCGGCACGGGAGACCAGTGCCGCCGCGCTGCCGCCCGCGTTGCAGCGCTCCCGTAGCCGCGTCCGACGGGCCGCGTACACCTCTGACATGAGCCGAGCGTACGAGCGATGGCCGGATCTCGCCGGTTGGGAGGTCTGAGTGGGCGGGCGCCGTTCGGGGGACTTCCCTCCGGGGTCCCTTGGTCCTGTCCGGTGGATCATGCCGCAGACGCGGGGTCCGGCACGCAGTCTCCCTGTCTCGGCCTCGCTCGGGCGGGGGCACCTCACGCCCCCGCTCACCAGCGGCTGTCAGCCATCGGCGCCTCTCCGCGACCTGCTCCACCGCGCAGGCCCCGAAACACTCCGTCTACCACTGCGGCGGGCTGGCGATCGACCGCGCCAGGACATCGTCCAGGACGCGCGCCGTCGCCGGTACGTCCAGCTGGGAGTTGTCGATGATCGGCAGACCCGAGCCGTACCAGCCCGCCATGCGGCCGTGGATGCGGGCGACCTCCTCGTCGGTGAGGCGGCGATTGCCGGTGCGTTCGGCGTTGCGCTCCAGGACGATGTCCAGGCCCGGCAGGAGGACGACCGGGAGCAGGCCGGGTCCCACGTGCCGCTTCCAGCCGCCGAGGCCGACGACCGGGCGGTCGGGGAAGACGGCGTCGTCGAGGATGCAGGAGATGCCGTTGGCGAGGAAGTTGCGCGCGGCGAAGCCGCAGGTGCGGCGGGCCAGGCGGTACTGCGCCTCGGAGTTGTCGTTCCACCCCGACTGCGGGTCGGCGAAGCCGGAACGGACCCATTCGCGTACGTCGTCGAGGCTGATGTGCGCGGTGGGGACGCGGCGGTGGTCGGCCCAGAACTTGGCGACGCTGGTCTTGCCGGCGCCCGCGGGGCCGATGAGCAGCACCGCGAGGGTGGTGGTCGTCGGGTCGGACGCGGCCGTGGCCGCGGGCGGCGCGCTGGGCATGCCGACGGGGCCGCCGGGTGGCAGCGGAACATGGCCGGTGGTGTCCGGGGCCGGCGGGACCGACGGGTGCTGCGGCACGGCGTGGGGCGGCGCGGGCGGGACGGGCGGAACAGGTCCTGGCGTCGGAGCGCCGGAGAATCCCGGTGCCGGAGGAGGGGGCGGCACCGGGGTGGGTCCCGGGTGCGTACCCGGGTGGTGCGGTCCCTGGTGTTGTGCGGCCGGCGACCAGCCGGCGTCCGGACCGTGCCCCGGCTGGTGGGGCGGCGGCAGCGGAGAACCCACTGCGTGCTGCATCCGGTGCCACTCCGTCTCGTGTCTTCTGGCTCGTTCGCCTCCGGGCCGCCTGAGTCGGTCTCGAGAGGGCGATCGTGCTCAGCCCTTCGGGCCTCCGCGCGTTCGCCCTCTCGCCGCCGACGCGCCCCTTCGGCTCACTCGCGGCAGGCAATGGGCGATGGCACGGGGTGCAAACCCCGTCGCTACCGAACGGTACCGCCCCCGGCCGTCGTTTGGTGAACGACCGGGGGCGGTCCGAAGTGCCCTGTGTGCACAGCGAATCGGGCGGATGGGGTGCTGTGGTACCTACTCGCCCACTTCGCCGTACGCGGCGAGCAGCACCGCCGGGTCCGGGCCCTCCAGGACGGTCGGCTTGGCCAGTCCGTCGAGGACGATGAAGCGCAGCAGGTTGCCGCGGGACTTCTTGTCGACCTTCATGGTCTCCAGCAGCTTGGGCCACTGGTCGTAGCGGTAGTGCAGCGGCAGGCCCACCGACTCCAGGACCGTGCGGTGGCGGTCGGCCGTGGCGTCGTCGAGGCGGCCGGCCAGTCGGCCCAGTTCGGCGGCGAAGTGCAGGCCCACCGAGACCGCCGCGCCGTGACGCCACTTGTAACGCTCGTTCTTCTCGATGGCGTGCGCGAGGGTGTGCCCGTAGTTGAGGATCTCGCGCAGGCCCGACTCCTTCAGGTCGGACGACACGACGTCGGCCTTGACCTTGATGGAGCGCTCGATGAGCTCGGCGGTGTGCGGGCCCGCGGGGGTACGCGCGGCCTCGGGGTCGGACTCGATGAGGTCCAGGATCACCGGGTCGGCGATGAAGCCGGCCTTGATGATCTCGGCCAGCCCGGAGACGTAGTCGTTGACCGGGAGCGAGTCCAGCGCGGCCAGGTCGCAAATCACGCCGGCCGGCGGGTGGAAGGCGCCGACGAGGTTCTTGCCCTCGGCCGTGTTGATGCCGGTCTTGCCGCCGACGGCAGCGTCCACCATGGCGAGCACGGTGGTCGGGACGGCGATCCAGCGCACGCCGCGCAGCCAGGTCGCGGCCACGAACCCGGCGAGGTCCGTGGTCGAGCCGCCGCCGACGCCGACGACGACGTCGGAGCGCGTGAAGTTGGACTGGCCCAGGGCCTTCCAGCAATAGGCGGCGACCTCGGCGGTCTTGGCCTCCTCCGCGTTGGGCACCTGGATGGCGACAGCCTCGAAGCCCTGCTCGGCCAGGTCGGCCCGGAGGGCGTCGCCGGTCTCGGCGAGCGCCTCGGGGTGGATGACGGCGACCCGCCTGGCCTTGTCGCCGACCAGCCCGCCGAGCTCGCCCAGCAGCTGACGACCCACCAGGACCTCGTACGGCGCGGAGCCCGCGCTGCCGCCGACCTGGATCCGCGTCACAGACTCGCTCATGCTTCCTTCAACTCCAGTGCGTCCAGGGTGGCCTGGGTGACCTCTTCGGGGGTACGGCCGTCCGTCGCCACGATGTCCGTGGCGATCTCCTCGTACAGGTGCCGGCGGGCCTCCATCAGCTCGCGCCACTGCTTGCGCGGGTTGACGGCGAGCAGCGGCCGGGCCGCGTTGAGGCCGGTGCGCTTGACGGCTTCCTCGACGTCCATCGAGAGATAGACCACACGCAGTCCGGCCAGCAGGCCGCGTGTTTCGGCGTCGAGGACCGCGCCGCCGCCCAGTGCCAGGACACCGTCATGCCTCGCCAGCGCCCGCCGCACGGCCTGCTTCTCGATCACGCGGAAGGCGTCCTCGCCCTCGTCGACGAAGATCTCGGCGATGCTCCGCCCCTGCTCGGCGACGATGTCCTCGTCGGTGTCCCGGTAGGTGACGCCGAGCCGCTCGGCCAGCAGCTGCCCGACGGTGGACTTGCCCACGCCCATCGGCCCGACCAGGACCACCAGCGGCGCGCTCATCGGATGCGCAGGTTGTCGAGGTACGACCGCACGTTGCGGCGGGTCTCGGCGACACTGTCGCCGCCGAACTTCTCCGCCACCGCGTCCGCCAGCACCAGTGCGACCATCGCCTCGGCGACGATGCCGGCCGCGGGGACCGCGCACACGTCGGAGCGCTGGTGGTGGGCCTGAGCCGCCTCGCCGGTGGCGACGTCCACGGTCTGCAGGGCCCGCGGCACGGTCGCGATGGGCTTCATCGCGGCGCGGACGCGCAGCAGCTCACCGGTGGTCAGGCCGCCCTCGGTACCGCCGGAGCGGCCGGTGGCCCGCTTGATGCCCTCGTCCGTGGTGACGATCTCGTCGTGTGCCTTCGAACCGGGCACCCGCGCCAGGTCGAAGCCGTCGCCGACCTCGACGCCCTTGATCGCCTGGATGCCCATGAGGGCGGCGGCCAGGCGCGCGTCCAGGCGTCGGTCCCAGTGCACGTGCGAGCCCAGGCCCACCGGCACGCCGTACGCGAGCACCTCGACCACGCCGCCGAGGGTGTCGCCGTCCTTGTGGGCCTGGTCGATCTCCGCGACCATCGCCTTCGACGCGTCCGCGTCCAGGCAGCGCACCGGGTCGGCGTCCAGCTTCTCGACGTCGGCGGGGGTCGGGTAGACGCCGTAGGGCGTCTTCGCGGCGGCCAGCTCCACGACGTGCGAGACGATCTCGATGCCGGCCGTCTCCTTCAGGTACGACCGGGCCACCGCGCCGAGTGCGACACGGGCCGCGGTCTCCCGGGCGGAGGCGCGCTCCAGGATCGGCCGGGCCTCGTCGAAGCCGTACTTCTGCATGCCGGCCAGGTCGGCGTGGCCGGGGCGCGGCCGGGTCAGCGGGGCGTTGCGGGCGAGTTCGGCGAGCTCCGCCGGGTCCACGGGGTCGGCCGCCATGACCTTCTCCCACTTGGGCCACTCGGTGTTGCCCACCATGATCGCGACCGGGGAGCCCATGGTGAGGCCGTGCCGGACGCCACCGAGGAACGTGACCTCGTCACGCTCGAACTTCATCCGCGCACCGCGCCCATAGCCCAGCCGCCGCCTCGCCAGATGGTCGGCCACCATCTCCGTGGTGATCGGCACGCCGGCGGGAAGGCCCTCCAGCGTCGCGACGAGTGCGGGACCGTGGGACTCCCCCGCGGTCAGCCAACGCAGCCTGCTCAACGGTGCTCCTCAGTGCTCGCGCCCTCGTAACTGCCCTGCGTACGCGCGTCCTCGCGTACGGCGACGGCGCGACCAGGTGCGCGGCCCCGGCCCGCCACCTCCGATCCTCCCACGTCCGTGGGACGAACCCGGCCGCAGGTCCATCAGGCGGACGCGGGGCAGGACGCGCTAGCGGGCGGCCAAGGCGTGCTCGCCCGCCTCGCGCATGGCCTCCACGGGGGCCGGGGCGCGGCCGGTCATCTGCTCGACCTGCAGCACCGCCTGGTGGACCAGCAGGTCGAGCCCGCTGACGACGGCCCCGCCGTACATCGACCAGCGGGCCGCCAGGGTGGTGGGCCAGGGGTCGTAGAGGACATCGAAGAGGGTGGTGGGCCGCTCGGGTACGGCGGCGGCGAGGGCGTCCGTCGTACCGGCCGGAGTGGTGGCGACGACCAGCGGAAAGCGCAGCGCCTCGGCCGCGTCCGCCCAGTCCGCCGTACGGACGTCCACCTCGAGGCGCTCGCCCCACTGCCGCATCTCGGCGGCCCGGGACTCGCTGCGGACGTAGGCGACGACCTCGCCGGTGCAGATCCTGGACAGCGCGGCCAGCGCGGAGGAGGCGGTGGCGCCGGCGCCGAGGACCGCCGCGGTGTCGACCTGTTCGACGCCCCGCTCGCGCAGGGCGGCGACCATGCCGGGGATATCGGTGTTGTCGCCGACACGACGGCCGTCCTCGGTGAACACGACCGTGTTGACCGCCTCGACCGAGGCCGCCGTCTCGCTGATCTCGTCGAGCAGCGGAATGACTGCCCGCTTGAGCGGCATGGTCAGCGACAGCCCCGCCCACTCCGGTCCGAGGTCACCGAAGAACCCGGGCAGTCCGGCCTCGTCGACCTCGAACCGGTCGTACGTCCAGTCGACGAGCCCCAGCTCCGCGTACGCGGCGCGGTGCAGCACCGGGGAGAGGGAGTGGGCGATGGGCGAACCGAGTACGGCGGCCCGGCGGGCGTCAGTTGCCCGTGCTGGCATCGAACTTGTCCTTGAGTTTCTGGAAGTCGTCGAAGTTCTTGGCGAATTCGGTGTTGTTCTGACCGTCGGTCGCCACGAAGTAGATCCAGCCTTCGTCGGTCGGATTCAGCGCCGCCTTCAGTGCGTCCTCGCCGGGGTTGCCGATGGGACCGGGCGGCAGGCCCTTGTTGGTGTAGGTGTTGTACGGGTCCTTGTTGCTGTTGATCTCCGAGGCGCTGATGTGGATGTTGCTCTCGTTCATCAGGTAGTTGAAGGTCGAGTCGAACTGCAGCAGCCGGTTGGTCTCGGTGTTCGTCGGCTTGAGGCGGTTGTAGATCACCTCCGCCATCTTGCGGAAGTCGTCGTGCGTCTTGCCCTCGGCCTGGACGAGGCTGGCGACCGTGATGACCTGCAGCGGGTTGTCCAGGTCGAACGTCTTGGCCTTGGCCGTGAGGTCGTACTTCCCGTACACCTCGTTGGCCTGCGCGACCATCTGCTTCAGGACCGTCTCGGGCTTCATGCCCTTGGCCGCGGGATAGGTGCCCGGGAAGAGGAAGCCTTCCAGCGGGTCCTTGATGTCAGGGTCGGTGTTCGCCCACTTCGGCAGTCCGAGGCTCTTGTATTCCTTCTCGGCGACCTTCCTGGTGGTGCCCGAGGAAAGGCCGAGTTTGGTGTCGATGGCCTTGTAGGCGAGCACATTCCGCTCGCCCGGAGTGACCACGACATTGGCCTGGCTCGTCGGGTCGAGCATCATCTTGACAGCGCTTGCCGCGGACATCTCCTTGTTCAGGATGTACGCGCCCGCCTGGATCGAGTTCCCCTTGGGATTCTGCTGCTGCGCGGACACGAAGGCGTCGACGCTCTTCACGACGCCCGCGTCCTTCAGCTTGCGGCCGATGTCGTAGCCGCCGGCTCCCTTGGGGATCTCGACGCTCACGGTCTCGCTGGTGCCGTCGCCCGCGTAGTCCGGCGCCGCGCCGAAACGATTTTGGTAGAACTGGTAGCCGTAATACCCGACTCCGGCCAGACCGCTGCCGAACACCAGGACGACCACGAGGCAGGCACACCCGTTGCGGCGCTTCTTGCCCTTGCCGCCGCCCTTGCCCCGGCGGTCGCCACGGCCGCGCCCGCCGTCCGGGTCGTCCGCGCCGGCGTCGTCGTCATCGTCGTCGCGACCCGCGAAGAAGGCGTGTTCGCCCTGGTCGGGGCCCGGGTCCCAGTCGACACGGGGCTCCGGCTCGGCGCGCCGCCGGCTGGGCGGCTCCGGCGGCGGATACGCCTCGGGAGTGCCGTAGAGGTCGGGCTGTTCGGCGCCGTACGCCATGGCCTGCTGACCGTAGGGGTCCCCCGGGTCGGCGGCGTAGGGGATGTGCGCGTGCGTGCCGGTGCCGTCCCAGCCGCCCTGCTGGTACTGCTGCTGGGACTGGTCCGGGTAGTGCTGCTGGCCGTACTGCTGGTACTGGGCGTCGTACTGCTGGTCGTACTGCTGCGCCTGACCGTACGCGGCCTGCTGGCCGCCGTTGCCCCAGTCGCCGTACTCCTGCTGCTGCGGCTGCTGCGGATAGTGCTGCGGCTGGCCGCCGTAGGCAGACTGATGGCCGACGTCGCCCTGCTGCCCTTCCCATCCGCCGTCCCCGTACAACGGGTCCTCCGGATGCCACGGTTCGGAGCCTGGGCCCCGGCCATACTCAGTCATCGATCCCCTAGAGCCGCGAGGCGGCAGTCACGTGGCTTGCGGGCCGGCTGACCTTCCGCCTCTCTCTGTGCGGCGGCTGTTCGAACACCGCAGCATCGCGCGGAACGTTACCGTATCGCGATCAGATGACCACTTCGACGCCCTCTCCGGGTGGATTACCTGACACCCGTTCGGATTCCAACGCCTGCTGAAGGATGATCACAGCGGCTGCCTGGTCGATGACCGACCGGCCCTTCTTGGACTTCACCCCCGAGGCCCGCAGTCCCTGACTGGCCGTCACCGTGGTCATCCGCTCGTCGACGAGCCGCACCGGAACGGGGGCGATGCCCTTGGCCAGGTCCTGGACGAAGCCACGGACCTTGACCGCGGCCGGGCCCTCGCCCCCCTTGAGGGAGCGAGGGAGTCCGACGACGACCTCGATCGGTTCGTACTCCTCGACGAGCTGCTTCAACCTGCGGTGAGCTGCCGGGATGTCACGCCCGGGGACGGTCTCCACCGGAGTGGCGAGGATCCCGTCGGGGTCGCACGAGGCGACCCCGATACGGGCGTCCCCGACGTCGATCGCGAGTCGACGTCCTCTTCTCATACTCTCGGCCGTCTCTTACTTGGCGGTCTCGGCGACCAGCCGCTCGACGGCGTCGACGGCCTCGCCGACAGCGGCCGGGTTCTGGCCGCCGCCCTGGGCGACGTCCGGCTTGCCGCCACCGCCGCCGCCGAGGGTCTTGGCGGCCGTGCGGACCAGTTCGCCGGCCTTGAGGCCACGCTCGCGGGCGGCCTCGTTGGTGGCGATGACCGTGAGCGGCTTGCCGTTGTTGACCGTGAACAGGGCGACCACGGCGGCCCGGCCGCCCTGGATGCGGCCGCGCACGTCGAGGACCAGCTTGCGCAGGTCGTCGGGCGTGGTGCCGTCGGGCACCTGACCGGTGACGACCGCGACGCCGTGGATGTCCTTGGCGGACTCGACGAGACCGGCGGCGGCCTGCAGCACCTTCTCCGCGCGGAACTTCTCGATCTCCTTCTCGGCGTCCTTCAGCTTGCCGAGCATGGCGGAGACCTTCTCCGGGAGCTCTTCCGAACGCCCCTTGATCAGCTCCTGGAGCTGGGCGACGACCGTGTGCTCACGGGCGAGGAAGTTGTAGGCGTCCACGCCGACGAGGGCCTCGATACGGCGTACACCCGAGCCGATCGACGACTCGCCTAGCAGCTTCACCAGACCCAGCTGGGCGGTGTTGTGCACGTGCGTGCCGCCGCACAGCTCCTTGGAGAAGTCGCCGATGGTCACGACACGGACACGCTCGCCGTACTTCTCGCCGAACTCGGCGATGGCGCCCTGCTTCTTGGCCTCCTCGATGCCCATGACGTCGGCGCGCACGTCGAGGTCGCGGGCGAGGATCTCGTTGATCTTCTGCTCGACGTCGGTCATCACGGCCGTCGGCACGGCGGACGGCGAACCGAAGTCGAAGCGGAAGCGGCCGGGCTGGTTCTCCGAACCGGCCTGGGCGGCCGTCGGGCCGAGGGCGTCGCGCAGGGCCTGGTGGGTGAGGTGGGTGGCCGAGTGGGCGCGGGCGATGGCCTTGCGGCGGTGGGCGTCGATCGAGGCGTGGGCCTTGGCGCCGACGGTCACCTCGCCGACCTGGACGACGCCCTTGTGGACGTACACCCCCGGGACCGGCTTCTGGGTGTCACGGACCTCGATGACGGCACCGGAGTCCACCCTGATGCGGCCGGTGTCGCCGATCTGACCGCCGCCCTCGGCGTAGAACGGGGTGCGGTCGAGGACGATCTCGACCTCGTCGCCCTCGGTGGCGGCCGGAGAGGACGCACCGTCGACGAGGATGCCGACGATCGTCGACTCGGCGTCCGTGTCGGTGTAGCCGATGAAGTCGGTGGCGCCGGCGGCGTCGGCGATCTCGCGGTAGGCACCGAGGCCGGCATGGCCGGTCTTCTTGGCCTGGGCGTCGGCCTTGGCGCGCTCCCGCTGCTCCTTCATCAGGCGCCGGAAGCCCTCCTCATCCACGGAAAGCCCCTGCTCGGCGGCCATCTCGAGGGTGAGGTCGATCGGGAAGCCCCAGGTGTCGTGGAGCAGGAAGGCCTTGTCGCCGGGCAGGACCGTGGAGCCGGTGGCCTTGGTCTCGGTCACGGCGGTGTCGAGGATGTTGGTGCCGGCCTTCAGCGTCTTGAGGAAGGCGTTCTCCTCGGCGATGGCCACCTTCTCGATGCGCTCGCGGTCGGTGACGAGCTCCGGGTACTGCTGGCCCATCATCGCGATGACCGTGTCGATCAGGTCCTTGACGACCGGACCGGTGGCGCCGAGCAGACGCATGTTGCGGATGGCGCGGCGCATGATCCGGCGCAGCACGTAGCCGCGGCCCTCGTTGCCGGGGGTGACGCCGTCGCCGATCAGCATCACGGACGTACGCATGTGGTCGGTGACCACGCGCAGGGAGACGTCCGAGGCGTGCGCCTCGCCGTACTCGACACCGGTCAGCTCGGTGGCCTTCTTGATGACGGCCATGGAGGTGTCGATCTCGTACATGTTCTGCACGCCCTGCAGAATCATGGCGAGGCGCTCCAGGCCGAGGCCCGTGTCGATGTTCTTGCTGGGCAGGTCGCCGAGGATCTCGAAGTTGTCCTTGCCGATGCCCTCGCCGCGCTCGTACTGCATGAACACGAGGTTCCAGATCTCCACGTACCGCTCGTCGTTGACGGCGGGGCCGCCCTCGACGCCGAACTCGGGGCCGCGGTCGTAGTTGATCTCGGAACAGGGGCCGCAGGGGCCGGGGACGCCCATGGACCAGAAGTTGTCCTTCATGCCGAGGCGCTGGATGCGCTCCTTCGGCACGCCGACGACCTCTTGCCAGATGCGCTCGGCCTCGTCGTCGTCCTTGTAGACGGTGATCCAGAGCTTCTCCGGCTCAAGGCCGTAACCACCCTTGTCCTGGGGGCTGGTGAGCAGCTCCCAGGCGTGCTTGATGGCGCCTTCCTTGAAGTAGTCGCCGAAGGAGAAGTTGCCGCACATCTGGAAGAAGGTGCCGTGGCGCGTGGTCTTGCCGACCTCTTCGATGTCGGGCGTGCGCACGCACTTCTGCACGCTGGTGGCGCGCGGATACGGCGGCTTGACCTCACCCAGGAAGTAGGGCTTGAAGGGCACCATGCCGGCCGGGACGAGGAGCAGAGTCGGGTCGTCCGCGATGAGCGACGCCGAAGGGACGACGGTGTGCCCGCGCTCCTCGAAGAAGCTCAGCCAGCGGCGGCGGATCTCAGCCGACTCCATCAGTGGTCCTCATTCCGGTTGTACGAGTACGTCGACCTCTCGACGTACTTCGGGTTGTTGCGGTTCTCGATGGCGGCGAAGCGCCGGGGAGCGGGGAGTTCGGGGTCCTCGTGGATCCCCAGCGCCTCCCCCAGCTCGGCTTCCCGCTGGGCCATGTTGTCGCGGACGTCGAGCGCGAAGCCCACCGCGCGGTCCTTGAGCCGGTGACCGGCGTCGAGTGCCTTGTTCGCCGCGGTCGCGGCGAGGCTCTCGGGCGTCAGCTGCTTCAGCTTGCGGTTGACTTTGGTGGTGGCCCACACACCGGCGGCGACGCCCGTGGTGAACCAGAACGTACGGCGGAACATCGCTCGGTCAGTCCTTCTTTCCGCGGGCGTTCCGCTTCTCCCGCCGCGCGGCCGGGACCGTGCGGCCCACGATCACGGTACGCCGGGGGGCCTTGGCGGGCACGTCGTCGTCCCGGCGGCTGCCGAGGGCCCGGCGGACGCCGTAGCCGAAGGCGGCGACCTTGACCAGGGGGCCGCCGAAGGTGGAGGCGACCGTCGTCGACAGCGCCGACGCGTTGGACGTGACCTCCTGGACGTCCGACGCGATCGAGTCGACCCGGTCGATCTGGGTCTGCGCCGAGCGCACCGCGGCGGAGGCGTCGGCCAGCAGCGGGACGGCCTGGTCGGTCACGTCCGCGACGAGCTTGGTGGTCGCCCTGAGCGTCTGGGCCAGCCTCGCCAGTGCCACGGCGAGGAAGGAGACCAGGATCGCCCAGAAGACGGCCACCAGGATCCCGGCCACCTCTCCACCGGACACTGCGCACCCGCTCCCTGAAACGTGCCTCTACATCGAAAAAGTCGTGTACCGAGCCTATCGCGCCGGGCATGCCGCTCCGTACCGGATTACCGCCCATGCCACTGGAGTTTGCGCGAAGCGATTGTACGGACTGCACACGAATCAGTACGCTCCGTATGCCATGCGAGTTCATCAGCGCGAAGACCGCCCGTCGGACGGCAACCTTCCCCTGGAGACCAACGCGTTCGTGGGGCGGGCGGGCGAACTCACCGGGCTGGTCGGCGCGCTCGATGCCGCTCGGCTGGTGACGGTGACCGGTGCCGGCGGGGTCGGCAAGTCGCGCCTCGCGGTCCGGGCGGCGGCGCGGTGCGCGCCGGACGACGGGGTGTGGCGGGTGGACCTGGCACCGCTGCGCGATCCCGAGTTCGTCGAGTACGCGGTCGTGGAGGCTCTGGCGCTGACCGATCACACCACGCGGGGGCCCCGCGAGACGCTGCTCGCCCATCTCGCCGAGCGTCAACTGCTGCTGGTCCTCGACGGGTTCGAGCATCTCGTGGCGGCCTGTGCCGCGCTGGTGAGCGACCTGCTGCGGCACGCGCCGGGCCTGACGGTGCTCGCCACCGGCCGAAGGCCGCTCGGGGTGGCCGGCGAGCGACTGTTCCCGCTGGCCCCGCTCGGCGAGGACGCGGCGGTGGATCTGTTCGTCGAGCGGGCCGCGGAGCAGGGGCTGACGGTCGGCGACGACGAGGACGTACGAGAGCTGTGCCGACGCCTGGACGGGATCCCACTGGCGATCGAGCTGGCGGCGGCACGGCTGCGGGTGCTGTCCCCCGGACAGCTGCTGGACCGGTTCGACGACCGGTTCCGGCTGCTGACCGGCGGTTCGCGGGACGCCCTGCCACGCCATCAGACCCTGCGTACGGCGATCGGCTGGAGCCATGAGCTGTGCACGCCCGGGGAGCGGCTGCTGTGGGCGCGGCTGTCGGTGTTCGCCGGACGGTTCGACCTGGCGGCCGTCGAGCACGTGTGCAGCGGGAACGGCCTGGACGCCGACGACGTCCTCGACGTCCTGTCGGAGCTGCTCGCCCAGTCCGTGGTGGCCCGCGAGGAGACCGCGACGGGCGTGCGCTACCGCATGCTGGGCACGCTCCGGGCGTACGGCGCCGACTGGCTGGAGGCGATGGGCGACGCGACCCGGCTGCGGCGACGGCACCGAGACTGGTATGTCGGCCTGGCGACCCGGTGCGAGCTGGACTGGTTCTCACCCCGGCAGAAAGAGGTGGCCGCGCGCATCGAGGCGGAGCTGCCGAACCTGCGCCGCGCCCTGGAGTACTGCCTGACCGAGCCGGACGAGGCACATCTGGGCCAGTACCTGGCGGGCTCCCTGTGGTTCTACTGGGCCGGCTGCGGCCGGCTGTCGGAGGGGCGCCGCTGGCTGGAGCGCAGCGTCGAGTCGGACGCCGGGAAGACGGACCACGAGCAGGCGCGGCTGAAGGCCCTGTGGGTGCTCGGCCATGTCGCGATCCTCCAGGGCGACGCGGTGCCCGCGCTGGCGGCGCTCCAGGAGTGCCGGGAAGAGGCGGAACGTGTCGCCAGCCCGACGGCGGTGGCGTACGCGGAGCACCGCACCGGGTGTCTGGCCCTGGTCACGGACGACATGGCCGGTGCGGAAACGCTGCTGCGCTCCGCGCTCGAGCGGTACCAGGAGATCGGCGAGCTCAACTGCAACGTCCTGATGGGCCAGGTCGAGCTGGCCATGACCCGGGCGTTCCAGGGCGATCTGCCGGACGCGGTGACACTCTGCGAGGACGTCCGGCGGGTGTGCGAGGACCACGGGGAGCGGTGGACGCGCTCCTACGCGCTGTACGTCCTGGCGTACGCGGCCTGGCGGGAAGGAAACCCTGCCCGGGCCCGCGAGCTGCTGACGGACTGCCTGGCCGGCGCCCACACCTTCCACGACCTGCTCGGCTCGGTGCTGGCGGTGGAGCTGCTGGCCCTTGTCACGGCCACGGAGGGCGACGTGGCGGAGGCAGCGGTGCTGCAGGGCGCCGCGTCGGCCATGTGGCCCTCGGTGGGGCTGCCGCTGTTCGGCTCGGCGTATTACAACGCCCCGCACGAACTGTGCGAGGCGACGGCCCGGGAACACCTGGGCGCCGAGCGGTACGAGGAGTGCGTACGGCAGGGGTCGCGGCTGGGCCGGGACAGGGCGGTGGCCCGGGCGCTGGGGCGGGACCGGGCGCGCAACGCCCTGCCTGCGCCGCGCGGGCCGGTGCGGCCCACACGCGGTGCCACCGACATGCGGAAACCCGCCGCCTCGCCCACCCGGAAGGGCGGGGAGACGGCGGGCTGAGGTGCTACACCCGGCTGGTGATCAGCGGGCGTAGTACTCGACGACCAGCTGCTCGTCGCAGATGACCGGAACTTCCTTGCGGTTCGGCTCGCGGTCCAGGCGGAAGGCCAGGGCGCGGAGGTTCACCTGGAGGTAGCGCGGGGTCTCGCCGTCGGGGGCGAAGCCACCCTCACGCGCGACCTGGAACAGGGTCTTCTCGCGGCTGCGCTCGCGGACCATCACGACGTCGTCGGGCTTGACGCGGAAGGACGGCTTGTCGACCTTCTGGCCGTTGACCTCGATGTGGCCGTGGACGACCATCTGGCGGGCCTGGTAGATCGTGCGGGCGATGCCCGAACGCAGGACCAGCGCGTCGAGACGGCGCTCGAGCTCGATGATCAGGGCCTCACCGGTCTTGCCCTGGACCTTGGAGGCACGCTCGTAGGCGCGGACGAGCTGGCGCTCGGACACGTCGTACTGCGCGCGCAGACGCTGCTTCTCGAGCAGACGGACCTTGTAGTCCGAGTTCTGCTTGCGGCCACGGCCGTGCTCACCCGGCGGGTAGGGGCGGGCCTCGAAGTACTTGACGGCCTTCGGGGTCAGCGCGATGCCGAGGGCACGCGACTTCTTGACCTTGGGGCGGGACTGATTCGCCACTGTCTTCTTCTCTTTCCTGGTTTTCGGCTCACCAGAGTTAAGGGAGGTCGCATCCGCAGCCTGGGAAACCCGCCTCGTCCTGGTGGACGGGCCGGGCAGCCGCTCCCTGGTCTGGGCACATACGTGCAGCACGCGAGTGGCCCACCGACCTGTCCCGGGAATCCGGATGGTGGTGGGCTGCCCGCGACACCTTCGACGGTGCGCGACGCTCCTGGAATCCCCGCCGTGAGGCAGGGGTTCCGGCTGGATGTCCCGTTCTGGTGGTGCCGGCTCCCTCTTGCGACGGGCCGGACACGGGACTCAGCGCTCCGAAGGAGTCTACAGGTTGCTCAGGACCCCTTGCGACCGAGGTGCTTCCTGGTCCACTCGACCGCGTCCGCGTAGCGCGCCTCGCCGCCGTGCCGGGTGGGTGTGTAGTACTCGCGGTCCTTGATGGCGTCCGGCGCGTACTGCTGGGCGGCGATGCCTTCGGACAGGTCGTGCGGATACACATAGCCCTGCGCATGCCCCAGCTTGGCCGCGCCCTTGTAGTGCCCGTCGCGCAGATGCGGCGGGACCGGTCCCGCCAGTCCCTTGCGTACGTCGTCCAGGGCGGCGCCGATCGCCGTGGTCGCGGCGTTCGACTTGGGGGCCAGGGCCAGGGCGATGGTGGCGTGGCTGAGGGTGAGGGCGGCCTCGGGGAAGCCGATCATGGCGACGGCCTGGGCGGCGGCGACCGCGATCGGCAGGGCGTTCGGATCGGCCAGGCCGATGTCCTCGCTGGCGGAGATCATCAGGCGGCGGGCGATGAAGCGGGGATCCTCACCGGCCTCGATCATCCGGGCCAGGTAGTGCAGGGCGGCATCCACGTCGGAGCCGCGGATGGACTTGATGAGGGCGCTGGCCACGTCGTAGTGCTGGTCGCCGTCGCGGTCGTACTTCACGGCGGCCCGGTCGACCGTCTCCTCGAGCGTGGTGAGCGCGATCTTCGTCTCGCCCTTGTCGAGGGCGGCCCCGGCGGCGGCCTCCAGGGCGGTCAGGGCGCGGCGGGCGTCGCCGCCGGCGATCCGCAGGAGGTGTCCCTCGGTGTCCTCGGGGAGGGTGACGGCGTCCTTGAGCCCGCGTTCGTCGCTCAGGGCGCGGCGGAGCAGGCCGCGCAGGTCGTCGTCGGTGAGGGGTTCGAGGGTGAGGAGGAGGGAGCGGGACAGCAGGGGCGAGATGACGGAGAAGTACGGGTTCTCGGTCGTCGCGGCGATCAGGGTCACCCACCGGTTCTCGACGGCCGGGAGGAGGGAGTCCTGCTGGGCCTTGCTGAAGCGGTGGATCTCGTCGAGGAAGAGGACGGTCTCCTTGCCGTAGCCACCGGTGGCGCGGCGGGCGCCGTCGATGACCGCGCGGACCTCCTTGACGCCCGCGGTGATCGCCGAGAGTTCCACGAACCGCTTGTTGGTGGCCTTCGAGACGACGTACGCCAGGGTCGTCTTGCCGGTGCCCGGCGGGCCCCAGAGGATCACCGAGGACGGTCCGGCCGGGCCGCCCGTGCCCTCGCCGACGAGTCGGCGCAGGGGCGAGCCCGGCTTCAGCAGGTGCTGCTGGCCCACGACCTCATCGAGGGTGCGCGGGCGCATCCGGACCGCCAGGGGACTTCCGGCGGGGTCCTTCTCCTGGCGGTCTTCGGCGGCGGCGGTGAACAGATCGGGCTCCACTCTGGAAACCCTAAATCACCGCACTGACAATCCCGCCGGCCTGTCAGCTGGTCCAGAAATCCCACCAGCGGGTCAGGATCAGCATGCCGATGATGCCGATGTGCAGCACGGGCACGACCCAGGTGAACTCGCCGAAGAAGCTCTTCAGCCAGCGCGGGGCGGGCAGGAAGTCGTTGCGGACGTTGAACGACGTCACGTACCAGAACATGGTGATCGTGGCGACCCAGGCCAGCGAGCACCACAGGCACAGCGCGTTGATCCGGTACAGGGACTGGAACTGCAGCCAGGTGCAGAAGGCCACGCCGAAGAGGGTGCCGAAGTTGAAGGTGAGCCAGTACCAGCGCGGGAAGCGGGCGCCTGCGAGCAGGCTCATGCCGACGCAGATCACGATGCCGTAGCAGACGAGGCCGAGCATCGGGTTGGGGAAGCCGAAGGCGGCGGCCTGCTTGCTCTCCATCACGCTGCCGCAGGAGACGACGGGGTTCAGACTGCAGCCCGGCGTGAACGTCGTGCCGGCCACCTTGGCCTCGAGCAGCTTGAACTTGTCGATCGTGATGACCCATGCGGCAAGCAGTCCGGCCGCGCCAGTGATCAGCAGCAGGACGGCGAAGGCACGGCTGCCGCCCACCGTGCGCGGCGTGGCAGCCGCGCGCTCCGGCTCGCGCTCGGTGGAGACGTTTTTGACTGTCGTCTTGCTCATCACGCCGATTCCGTCACTTGAGAGCTGGACATTCTCCGGGCAGTGGCCATTGTGCCGCACGCGTGCGCGTGCTCACCGTTCGCTCCGTATAAGGGAGTACGTGCGGACGTCCCCGAACGTTCGGTTCCGGACAGCGACCGCCCATGGCAAGGGCGCCGGTTGCCACTGAGGCCCCCGGCGCCCTTCCACCCGTACGGATGACTAGCCGAGCCGCGATTCCAGCTCCGCCACGATCTCGTTCACGCCGATCGCCGCCTGCTCGCCGGACTCCATGTCCTTGAGCTGGACGACGCCCTCGGCGAGGTCGCGCTCGCCGGCGACGAGGGTGTAGCGGGCGCCGCTGCGGTTGGCGTTCTTCATGGCGCCCTTGAGGCCCTTGTGGCCGTAGGAGAAGTCGGCGGCGATGCCGACCTTGCGCAGTTCGGTGACCTTGGCGAAGAGGATCCGACGGGCCTCCTCGCCGAGCGGGACCGCGAACACGCTGGTGGACGCGGGGAGTTCGAGCTGGACGCCCTCCGCCTCCAGGGCCAGGACCGTGCGGTCGACGCCGAGGGCCCAGCCGACGGACGGCAGCGCCGGGCCACCGATCATCTCGGACAGGCCGTCGTAGCGGCCGCCGCCGCCCACCGCGGACTGGGAGCCCAGACCGTCGTGGACGAACTCGAAGGTCGTCCGCGTGTAGTAGTCCAGGCCGCGGACCAGCTTCGGGTCGTCCTCGAAGGCGACGCCCGCCGCCGTGATCAGCTCGCGGACCTCCTCGTGGTACGCCTTGCAGGCGTCGCAGAGGTAGTCGCGCAGCAGCGGTGCCTCGGTCAGCTGCTTCTGCACGTCAGGGCGCTTGTCGTCCAGGACGCGCAGGGGGTTGATGTCCGCGCGGCGCAGGGTGTCCTCGTCCAGGTCCAGGCCCCGGAGGAAGTTCTGCAGCGCTTCCCGGTACACCGGGCGGCACTCCTTGTCGCCCAGGCTGTTCAGCAGGATACGGAAGTCGCGCAGGCCCAGCGAGCGGTACGCCTGGTCCGCCAGGATGATCAGTTCGGCGTCCAGGGCCGGGTCCTCGGCGCCGATCGCCTCGGCGCCGACCTGGGAGAAGTGCCGGTAACGGCCCTTCTGGGGGCGCTCGTAGCGGTAGTACGAGCCGGAGTACCAGAGCTTGACCGGGAGGTTGCCCGCCTTGTGGAGGTTGGCCTCCAGGGCGGCCCGGAGCACGGACGCGGTGCCCTCGGGGCGCAGCGCGAGCCTGTCGCCGCCCTTGGTCTCGAAGGCGTACATCTCCTTGGTCACGATGTCGGTGGACTCACCGACACCGCGCGCGAACAGCTCGACGTTCTCGAAGCCGGGCGTCTCGATGTAGCCGTAGCCGGAGTTGCGCAGCGGTGCGGCGATCGCCTCGCGGACGGCGAGGTACGTGGCGCTGTCCGGCGGGATCAGGTCGTACGTGCCCTTGGGGGCCTTGAAGGTGCTCACGGAAGTCTCTCGTCACATTCCTCGTCGGGGAGCCGTATTCACGTTCGCTCCCTGGCCGGAGGCCACCTGCCGCAGATACGGGTTGGTGGCGCGCTCCTGGCCGATGGTCGTCTGGGAGCCGTGGCCGGACAGCACCACGGTCGAGTCGTCGAGCGGCAGGCACACGCGGGCCAGCGAGTCGAGCATCTCGGCCATGTCACCGCCGGGCAGGTCGGTGCGTCCGATGGAGCCGGCGAACAGCAGATCCCCGGAGAAGAAGACCGAGGGGATGTCGGCGGTCTCGGGCATCCGGAAGGTCACCGACCCCTTGGTATGGCCGGGCGCGTGCGCGACGGACAGCTCCAGGCCCGCCAGCTCCAGCTTCGCGCCGTCGGTCAGCTCCTTGACGTCGTCCGGCTCCCCCACGGTGAGCTCGCCCATCAGCGGCATCCCGATGGAACGGCCGAGCGCCTTCTCTGGGTCGCTCATCATGAACCGGTCCTCGGGGTGGATCCACGCCGGTACGTCGTGCGCGCCGCACACCGGGACGACCGAGGCCACGTGGTCGATGTGGCCGTGGGTGAGGACGACGGCGACGGGCTTGAGCCGATGTTTCTTCAGCGCGTCCTCGACTCCTTGGGCCGCCTGGTGGCCCGGGTCGATGATCACGCACTCCTCACCGGCGGCGGGGGCGACGAGATAACAGTTCGTCCCCCAGGCCCCGGCGGGGAACCCGGCAATGAGCACGATCGTCCTTCGTTGTGTCGATACGGGCGGCTGCAGCTGTGGTCAGAAGCCTACCGGCGCTGCCGATTACTCAGCGAACCCATATACGGTACGGGGCACACGCAGGCGGTCGGCACACCAGACGCACGCGTCCCAGTAGACGTACGAGACGCATGAGGAGAAAACCCCGTGGTCACCCAGGAACAGCGGCGGCGGCAGCTCGCCCGGGAGAAGTTCTTGCGGCAGCAGCAGCGTCGTACCGCTGCCAGGCGCAAGTCGCGCGTTCGCAACTCGGTGATCGCGTCGGTGCTCGGCGTGATCCTGGTCGGCAGCCTCGCGCTGTACACGACCGGCGTCCTCAAGGACGACGACAAGGCCGACGCGAGCGCGACCGCGTCCCCGTCCGCCAGCCCGAGCGCGGTGAAGGACCCCTGCGAGAAGGCCGACGACGGCAAGGTCAAGTCGCTGAGCTGGAAGAAGGAGCCGGCGATCACGATCGACAAGTCGGCCGATTACACGATGAAGCTTGCCACGACGTGCGGCGACATAGATCTCGCGCTGAAGACGTCGGCGGCCCCGCACACGGTGAACTCGTTCAACTTCCTTGCGAGCAAGGGCTTCTTCGACCACAGCAAGTGCCACCGGCTGACCACCAGCGGCATCTACGTGCTGCAGTGCGGCGACCCGACGGGCAGCGGCAGCGGCGGTCCCGGCTACACGATTCCGGACGAGAACCTGAAGGACAAAAGCCTGAAGGACAACGTCTACCCGGCGGGCACGGTCGCGATGGCGAACACCGGGCAGGCGCACACCGGCGGCAGCCAGTTCTTCCTCGTCTACCAGGACAGTCAGCTCCCGCCCAGCTACACACCGTTCGGTACCGTTTCCGAATCGGGCATGAAGGTGCTGAAGAAAATCGCCGCCGCGGGCGAGAACACGGGGGCCGGTGACGGGGCTCCCAACGCGACCGTTGTGATCAACAAGGCGACCGTCACGAAATCCTGATGACCAGCACGGCCAGCTCCGAAATTTCGGTCGCGCTGGATGCGGACAGGCAACCCGCCGGTCGCCTATGTTGGCCGTGACGAAACTGTGGACGATGCCCGGGGGAGCTGAGGCCCCCCGCAGGCATCATGTGGAGGAGGCGCTGTGAGCAGCGACCCGTGGGGCCGCGTCGACGAGACGGGGACCGTGTACGTGCGTACGGCCGACGGCGAGCAGGTCGTCGGTTCCTGGCAGGCCGGCTCCCCTGAGGAGGCGCTGGCCTACTTCGAGCGCAAGTACGAAGGCCTGGTTGTCGAGATCGGCCTCCTCGAGAAGCGAGTCCAGACCACCGACCTGTCCGCCAAGGACGCGCAGACGGCCATCGACCATCTGCGCGAGCAGGTCGACGCCCACCACGCGGTGGGCGACCTGGAGGCGCTGCGGGGCCGGCTGGACAAGTTGGTGGCGACGGTCGAGTCGCGGCGCGAGGAGCGCAAGCAGCAGCGGGCCAAACAGTCCGACGAGGCACGGCACGCCAAGGAGGCGCTGGTCACCGAGGCGGAGGAGCTGGCCCAGTCCGACCAGTGGCGGGCCGCCGGTGAGCGGCTGCGGTCCCTGGTGGACACCTGGAAGGGTCTGCCGCGGCTCGACCGCAAGTCGGACGACGAACTGTGGCACCGCTTCTCGCACGCGCGCTCGGCGTTCTCCAAGCGTCGCAAGGCGCACTTCGCGCAGCTGGACGCCCAGCGCGAGGACGCCCGCAGGATCAAGGAGCGGTTGGTCGCCGAGGCCGAGGCACTGTCGGGCTCGACCGACTGGGGTCCGACGGCCGCGCGCTACCGCGACCTGATGGCGGAGTGGAAGGCCGCGGGCCGCGCCCAACGCGAGCACGAGGACGACCTGTGGAACCGTTTCCGCGGCGCCCAGGACGTCTTCTTCGCCGCCCGCAGCTCGGTGTTCGCCGAGCGGGACGCCGAGCAGACGGAGAACCTGAAGCTGAAGGAGGAGCTGGCCGAGGAGGCCGAGAAGCTCCTGCCGGTCACGGATCTGAAGGCGGCCCGGGCCGGCTTCCGCTCGATCAACGAGCGCTGGGAGGCCATCGGCCACGTCCCGCGTGACGCGCGGCCGAAGGTCGAGGGCCGGATGCACGCCGTCGAGCGGGCCATCCAGGAGGCCGAGGACACCGAGTGGCGCCGGACCAACCCGGAGGCACGCGCGCGTGCCGAGGGGCTCACCGGTCAGCTCCAGGCCGCCGTCGACAAGCTGCGGGGCCAGATCGATCAGGCGCGCGCCCAGGGCAACACCGCCAGGGCGGAGAAGCTCGAGCGTGAGCTGGAGGGCCGCCAGGCGCTCCTGGACCAGGCGCTGAAGGGTCTGCACGAGTTCGGAGGCTGACCCTGTCCTCTCCGCCGTAGCGCGTCGTAGCGCAGAGGCCCCCGTACGTGGCGGATGCTGTTGGTTAATCCGGGGCCTCGCGTGACGTCGGCCTTCAAGACCCGGTTGTGGTCTTGAAGGCCGACGTTGTCGTATGGGGTGGGTGCAGATGTCGATGCAGCCGAAGGGATCTGGGGAGATCCCGGCGGAGACGGTGCGGGTGGCGCGGGCAG